>JBAUAN010000098.1:0-137353 GCA_049675725.1 Candidatus Sulfotelmatobacter sp.
AACTGAATCCTTGATGCCAAGGCTGCGGGCCTGCGCCGCTGTCACGAAACCCTCATTTTCTTCGGCAAACGGCAGCAGCTCATCAATGCGAGATCGCATGTTTCTAGTATCAGCAGCAATACCAGCCATTGTCAATATAGTTCCATAATAGAACTATATTGACAGATCACGATCAAGAGGATGCGACTGTCCTTTAACTGTCCAATAACGATTCCTTAACCCTACTTACAAGGCTTTTCAGGGGCCACCCGCGTCTTGTAAGTTGTTTAAAACAAGAGTGTTTGTGGACTCATAACCCAAACGTCGGTGGTTCAAATCCACCCCCCGCAACCAACCTCACCTTACTGAATCATAAGGGTCAACGGCTTTCCCGTTGGCCTTTCGTTTTGTTCATTCCGTGCAGTAACGTGCAGAATTTTCCCAAGTTCATCTGCAACTCTGCGTTCGTCTGTCTTGACTGCGTGCGTGTAACCCATCGTGGTCTGTGCTTCGGTGTGCCCAAGTCGATCCTGCCGAACTGCCATCGGCGCACCGATCTGATCGAGCAGCGTGGCATCGCCATGCCGGAAAGCATGGAAACCACACTGCGGGATGCCTAGCTTCTTCAGCAGAGGATGAAACTTCCGCTTGCGAACCAGGCTGTGATCCCACGGCGTACCGTTCGCTGTTGCGAACAGCAAACCGAGAGCATTCGGTCGCCAAGTTCTAAGGAATCCCCTCATGTGTTCCACTAATTGAGGCGAGATCGCGAAACGGCGATTTCCCTTGCGGGATTTCACAGTCTGGATCTTGCCACGCCACACGCTCTGCCGAACATGTATCACGGCATTCTCCAGGTCCAGGTCGGCGACTCGCAAAGCGCAGATCTCACGGCCCCGAATTCCGGTTTCTGCCAGGATGCAATAGAACGTTCTGTGAGGTTCGCTGGCTAAGCCAATGATGCGCTTGATCTCCTCCAGCGAAAACGTGAATGTGTGAACTAGTCCTCGTTTGGGCAGAACCAGCCCGTCAAAAGGATCATGAGCCACGTATCGCTTTTGTCCGCATTGCGCTTTTCTTGCGTGCCTGTTTTAGCTCCCACCATGAATAGAAATTCGCATCGGCCTCGGGGCCGCCCCGTAGCCACGTCTCCAGTTCCTCTCGCCGTGTGATCCCTTGTGCCTCCTTATCTGTCTCCCGCTCGACCCTGCCCATGGCCGTGGTTCATTTGGCTGAGACTTTATTTTCTCACCTGGATGATGGGGCTGGTTGCTGGAACGATCTTGGCTCAAAGCAGGTGCAGGAGGGAGTAACGGAAGCATTGGCGCTATTGAAGCAGGCGGCAGAAAATAGACAGGGCGACGAGCCAGGTATGTAAACCTAATCAGAGTCTCCTTAGTTGTTTTCGAGGGCAGAGCCTCGTTTCCCGCTCCATGCCGCACAGCGTATTATCGAAAGTCGATAAGAGATGTTCGAGACGAAGATCCGCCAACGGAAAACTTCATGACTCTTGCCGGAGTGCTGGGAGGACGCACACGGATGAACAAATGTTGGCGGCCGCTGTTGTGCTTTCTGCTCTTAGTTGCCGCGCCGAGACTATGGGCGCAGGGCCCGCCATATCAAACCGACGATCCGGTTCCGGTAGACCTGCACCATTACGAGTTCTACATTTTCGGCAGCACGGACGGAACTCCGGCGGAAACCGATTCTACGGGTCCGGCTTTCGAGTTCAACTGGGGCGCCATCCCCAGGGTGCAACTGCACGCCATTCTGCCTTGGGGTTCCATCAATCCGTCGAACAATCCGGTCTATCTGCCCGGTGGCACCGGCTCCAGCGTCTTTGGTCTCACCGATATGGAATTGGGTGCCAAGATCGCTTTCATCAAGGAATCGAAGTACTTTCCCCAAGTCGGCACCTTTACGATGTTTGAAATCCCGACCGGAAGCTACGACAAGGGACTCGGCGTGGGAAAGGTTTGGTACAAACTTCCGCTCTGGCTCCAGAAGAATATCGGACACTGGCTCCTGGACGGCGGCGCCGGCGAAACGATCGTCCCGCAAACCCAGTACCGCAACTTCCCGTATGGCGGATTCCTGCTGAAGTACGCCTTTGGCGAGCGGCTGGAGTTGGGCGGGGAGGTCTTTGCCCACGGTCGCGAGGGTTTCGCCGCCCCGCAGACGGAAGCTTCGACGATGATTGACGCGGGTGGTTATTACCACTTCAAGCGTCACCCAGGCGAACAGTTTCTGTTTTGCTACGGCCACTCTGTTGCCGGACAAACGGAAACTTATGCCTACGTCGGCATGTACTGGACATGGGGAAAAGACAAGAAGAAACCGGACGCGGGCAGCGCCTGGTTACCAGCGTCGCCGCACGCAACAGGATTTCCGTGACCTGCGGCTTGAGACCGGCTTCGCGGCTGACTTGTAGGGAAGGTGATAGCAAAATGGAAATTACGACACGCGGTCTTTGGACTTTGATACGCGGCATGGGCTTCGGCGGGCTCTACCTGCTGAGTGATTGCCGAGCTTTGGCGCCGTTACTCGCATCGGCGCTTGCGGCGCAAGGCCAGTAAGAAACAAATGAGCACAAAGCATGAGACGCTGGAAGTTGCCAAGTACGTGGTTGTGTTCACGACTCGCAGCAATTTATCGGCAGCACGGATCTTGGAATACTACCGAAGGCGCTGGCAAATTGGTATTTAGGTGATTAAGGAGCCTGGTCCAACTGGGTCACCTACCCAAACACGACGACCGCAGTTCTCGGGCCTGGCTCAACGGGAAATTATTGGTTGCCCTGCTTGCGCAGAAACTGATCCACATTGGTCGCGACATTTCTCCCGCAGGATATATTCTTCGGGTTCGACAACCAGCGAGCCGGTGGCGCAAGTTCAACTATGCCATGCATGAAATTCAGCATGCGATTCAGCCCAGTTTATCTCTGAAACATGCGCTCCTCAACTGGAGTGGGATCGCACTCGCACTCGCGAAAATCCACGCACCCGGCCACAGCAGTGCGCCACATTGCGTCATTGCAGTTTTCTCAGAGAAGATCTTCTAAGATGCAGAACTTCAGCAACGGGCGCGCCAAAGGAATTCAGCCAGGCTTAAGCAAGCTCTGAGAGAATGTGCTCCAGGTTGTTATGTCATGCGCGTACTCCTGATAGAAGACGAGCAGCGGCTTGCGGAAAACATCGTGGCTGCTTTGCGCGAAACCGGACTGGCGGTGGATCATGCCTCGGATGGAGAAGCTGGTTCGCACCTCGCAGAGCAGGGTGTTTATGACGCAATCGTCCTCGATCTGATGCTTCCAGCCAAGAGCGGTCAGCGGGTTCTCCAAGACCTGCGTCGAAGAAAACTGCATACTCCGGTCCTCATTCTCACCGCACAAGAAAGCAAAGAGTCGGTTGTGAGTCTGTTGAATGCGGGAGCGGATGACTATCTCAGCAAGCCGTTTGATCTGGGCGAACTCCTCGCCCGGATCAAAGCTCTCATACGACGCGCAAAAGGTGTCTCTACTCCGGTGTTAGTGGTTTCGGATCTGGAATTGAATACCGTGCAGCAAACGGTTCGCCGCCGCGGCCGAGTTCTCGATCTCTCGCCCACGGAATACCGAATTCTTGAATACCTTATTCATCGGCCGCGCGCAGTCGTTTCACAGCCGGAGTTGCTGGAACATCTGTACGATTTCGATTGGGAGCATCATTCCAACGTGATCGAAGCTCATATATCGAACCTGCGAAGAAAGTTGAACATCGAAGGTACCGAGCCGCTGATCGAGACGTTGCGGCATCGCGGATACCGGCTGCGGGTGGAGGACCGTGCGAAATGACGGAGTCCGTCTCCATCACGCGCCGGCTTGTCGTCACGGTCCTTGTTTTAGAGTTGGTATCTGCGGTCGCCCTGATTGGCGCCATCACGGTCCATGAGTGGAGCGTGCAGTTGAAAGTCTTCGATGCGTCGCTGGTAGCGACAGCCGAGTCGTTGATGGGGGCGGTTCAGGATACAGAGGATGAAGGCGACAACGTCATGCTCGACATGCGCGGAGTGCGGGTTGCCAAAGATTCAGTCTTTCGCGTTGAGGATGAGCGAGGCAAGGTTCTTGGCTCGGCCGGTGATCCGCCACGTTTGGCGAGTGCTGCATCCGGGGCGCCGGTCTTTCGCAACGTGAATGTAAACGGCCGGGGTTACCGATTCCTCGTGCTCAATGGCCTTCGCATCGTTGATCCGGGCCAATCAAACGGTGGAGTTCGGCACAGCATCACGATCGTCTACGGAACCCCCCTGCGTCACGTCTGGCACGAGGTTTTTGAGGCTATTCGTTTCTTTGCGATTGCCACAGCTTTCCTTCTGGGCATTACCGCGCTTGTGATGGCGTGGCTGGTGCGTAAGGGACTTTCACCCGTCCACGAACTCGCGCGCGAAGCGGAGTGTATCAGTTCGAGCGACTGGCAATTCCACGCGCCGATTAGCGCGAAAAACACCGCAGAGTTGCGGCCTCTCGCTGCCGCTCTCGAAGGCGCACTCGCACGGCTGCGGCGTTCATTCGAGCAACAGAGGCGGTTCACCAATGATGCTGCGCACGAACTGAAGACCGACGTGGCAATCGTCAAGTCTTCGCTGCAACTACTCTCGATGCGGAAGCGCACTATCGAAGAGTACGGTCAAGGTTTGGCGCTGAGTCTGGAGGACTTTACTCGACTGGAGTCCACGGTGGAGAAGATGCTCACTTTGGCGCGACTGGAACAACCCGTGGAGAGTAACCGCAGTTCAAGGGCCTCTCCGTTTTGTTTTCTGAACGATACAATCGAGGACGCTCTGCATCAAAGCAAGCCTTTCGCCCGGTTGAAGTGCATTGACGTTACGGTGGAACTCGGCGCCGATGCCAGAGTGCCGATCGATAGCCGCGACGCGCTTTTGCTGTGCTCGAACATCCTGTTGAACGCACTGCAGCACAGCCCCAACGGATCTACCGTACGAATTGCGGCAACCACCGAAGAGGAGTCGGTTCGGCTAACGGTTCAGGACCAGGGAGACGGCATCTCAGACGACGATCGCGCTCATGTTTTTGAGCCTTTCTATCGGGGTGACCCGTCGCGAAGTCGGAAGAACGGAGGCACTGGCCTTGGACTTTCGATTTGCAAAGCAATCTGCGAACGTGCGGGAGGATCGATCGAGATCGCAAACCACCCTGCAGGTGGCGCCTTGGTCACTGTGAGGCTCCCGGCGGAGGCGATGGGAGCTGGTTCGACACTTTCAGGTTCGCTTAAGGGGGAGTAGCGATACTCAGAAGGCCGGCAGCAATGCCGAGTCTCATGAGGAGTTCACCATGCGCCTGTATCAAGGAATAGTCGCAGCGGCAGTCGTCTCCATCGCAGCAGTATGCGCTGCACAAGATTATCACGTTGTAGACCATTGGAAGGTCGGGGGGCAGGGTGGATGGGATTACCTGCTGAGTGACGATGCAGCCCACCGGCTCTACCTCACGCACAATTCACGAGTCGAGGTCGTGGATACCACCACCGGGAAGGCTATAGGCGCAATCACGGGCCTGAAGAGCACGCATGGGGTTGCGCTGAACCCCGACGGAAAGAGGGGATACATCAGCGACGGCGCGGGAAATGCAATCGTTGTTTTCGATCGCTCCGACTTCTCCGTCAAAGCCACGGTCGCAGCCGGCACGAATCCCGACGGCATCGCGTTCGAGCCCACGACGAAGAGCGTATGGGCATTCAATGGACGCAGCAGGAATGTCTCCGTACTGGATACTTCTTCCAACGCGATCGTGGCCACGATCGACTTGCCCGGCAAGCCCGAGTTCCCACAGGCCGACGGTGAGGGATCGGTGTTCGACAATATTGAGGACAAGAACGAAATCGTGAAGCTAGACGCAGCCAGCCACAAAGTAGTCGCCGTTTGGCCGCTTGCTGGTTGCGAATCGCCTTCCGGCATGGCCATTGACCGCGACAAGCATCGCCTCTTCTCGGTCTGTGACGGGGGAAAGATGGCCGTCGTCGATTATGACTCCGGTAAACTCTTGGGGCTGGCCGGCATTGGAGACTCACCGGACGCCGCCGGCTTCGATCAGAAACATGGGTTGGCGTTCTCCTCCAATGGAGGCGATGGCACACTCACGATTGTGGATTCCGGGAAGCCGGGTTTTCCCGTGCTGCAGACGGTGAAGACGGAAAAAGGTGCGCGCACGATGGCGTTCGACGCCTCCACCGGCCGTGTCTATCTGGTGACGGCGCAGTTCGGGCCGCCGCCGGCGCCGACTGAAGCCATGCCACATCGCCGCCGGAGTGTGGTGCCAGACAGCTTCGAGATCATCGTTGTAGAGAGATAATCACGGGAGGAAGGCCTGCGGTTACGATCGCAGGCCTTTTTATGCTGTCCTGGTTTGCGAACCTGTCAGTAAGTAGTAAACCACCGGCGTGACAATCAGACTTAACACCATCGAGATCACCAAGCCTCCGATCACGGAGATGGCCAGCGGCTGAAGCATCTGCGATCCGGAACCGAGGGCAAATGCCAGCGGGAGCATGCCGCAGATTGCAGCCGATGCGGTCATGAGAATAGGACGCAGACGGCGTTGCGCGGCGTGAACCATAGCTTCACGTGCCGACCCGCCCTCATGACGGAACCGTTCGTCTGCATCCAGCAGCAGGATGCCATTCTTCGCCACGATGCCGATTACCATGATCAGACCCATAAAGGATGCAACGTTGAAGGTCGTACCTGTGACCAGCAAGGCGAAGAGTACGCCTGCGATGGAAAGCACCGACGAGACGAGAATCGCAATCGGCGCAGAGAAGTTGCGGAACTCAACCATCAGCACACCGAACACCAGCGCCAGGGAAAGGACGAGAACATGCGATAGTTCATGGAAGGACTGCTGTTGCTCCTGATAGGTTCCGCCATATTCGACTCTCACCGTCGGCGGCAGGTGCATTGCGCCGACGGCTCGCTGAACCTTCGCGATGGCAGTTCCGAGATCTGAGCCCTCCAGCCTCGCCGTGACCGTGATGAGTTGCTGCAAGTTCTCCCGTTTTATCTCGTTTTGCGGGGGCAATTGTGTTACTTGAGCCAGCGATCCCAACGTCGCCAGCTTGCCGGTGGAGCTGTTGAAGATGGTGTTCTGAATGGTCGCTAGCGATTGACGCGTCTCATCTCCCAATCGCACGCGAACCGTATAGGGCTTTCCATTCGCGATGAGGGGATCGGTTGTGGTCACACCGTCAAGGATGGAAGTTGCGTCCTCGGCAATCTCGGTGGGCGTGAAGCCCATTCGTGCCGCAATACTGGGATCGATCTGGAAGTTTGTCGCAGGACCGCTGATGGTATTGTCGATTCCGTTCTGGATGTCTACGACGCCGCCGATCTTGGCGATGGCTTCGCCGATGCGGGGGCCCAAATCAGCCAGCAGTCCGGCATTGTTGGCGAATACCTTGATTTGAATCGGCTCCGGCGCGTTCGATAGATCGCCAATCATGTCTTGTAGAACCTGCGTGAACTCCACGTCCAGCTCCGGTTCTGTTTTTTTGATCTGGGCGCGCGCATCCGCGATCACATCGTCGATTCCTCGCTCGCGCTTGCTCTTCAGTTTCACCGTGATGTCGCCAGTATTCGCCTCCGTGACCGCCGCCAGCCCCATCTGCAGGCCGGTGCGCCGGGATGTGCTTTCGATCTCAGGCATCGCGTGCAGAATTCGCTCAACGTGCTCGAGCACTCGGTTTGTCTCGGAAAGTGAGCTGCCAGCGGGCATGATGTAGTCGAGGATGAATCCGCCTTCATCCATCTCGGGAAGTAGATCGGTACCGAGTGCCCGATAACAAAAGAAACTGCCCAAGGCAAGCACTCCGCAGATGCCGAGAAGCATGAATGGACGGCTGAGCGACCAGGTAAGACCGCGCTCGTGCCAGTGCAGGACTTTGCGCATCAGACGTCCATTCTCTTCGTGAGTCTGGCCATTGCTAGTGCGCCGCTGCCGCAGGAAAACAAGACTGAGGGCCGGAGTCCAGGTGACGGCCAGGAACAGTGAGGTAAGCAACGCCACGGTCATGGTGATCGCCAGTGCACGGAAGAAACTTCCGGTCACTCCAGTGACGGAAACAAGCGGCAGAAAGACGACAACCGGCGTGATGGTCGATCCGACCAGCGGCACTGCAAGTTCCCGCAACGCAAGGCGAGCCGCCAGGGCGCGAGTCTCACCGTGGTCACGGTGCGAAACAATATTCTCCACAACCACGATGGCATCATCGATTACCAGTCCGATGGCAGCAGCTAGGCCGCCCAAGGTCATCAGATTGAAGCTTTCTCCCACGGCCCACATGAAAAGGATCGTGATGGCGACGGTTACCGGAATGACGAGGCCTGCGACCGCCGAGGTGGTCCAGTCATTCAGGAAAAGGAAGAGAATGATGCATGCGAGAACGAGCCCAATGAGAATCGCATCACGGACGCTTTGGATGCTTTCGCGTACCAATTCCGATTGATCGTAGTAAGGTTCAAGCCGCACGCTTGGCGGTAAGGTCTTACGAATCTGCTGAATTCGCGCCTCGACAGCGTCAGCGACAGCCACCGTATTGCTGGAAGGCTGACGGGTTACGTTCAAGAGAACGGCGGGACGATCGTTCGCTGTGACCGCGGTGTATACCGGCAACACTCCGTTCTGGACCGTCGCAACGTCGGAAACCTGGACTGCTACTCCGACCGCCGTCGTCTTCACTACCAGGCGGCCAAGCTGATCCGCGTCATGCGCCTGCGCTCCCACCAGGCCGAGTATCAGTTGGTGATTCGCCTCGTAGAGTCCAGGCGAATCGACGATATTTGAGGCCTGCACGGCGTTGACCAGATCGAGTATGGTCACGCCTGCGTTTCGCATCCGCGCCATATTGGGCACCAGGTGAAACTCAGGCACCTTACCGCCCTGCACCGTGATGGTGCTGACGCCAGAGACGCGATTCAGTGGCGGCTTGAGCTGATAGGTAGCCAGTTCCCAGAGCTGCGTCTGCGAGAGCCGGTCAGAAGTGAGGCTGTATCCGAGAATAGGAAAAGTAGCGAAGGTAAGCCGATTCGCAGTAATGACTGCAGTATTAGGCAGCGATTCCCGCACGTTACCGATGGCTGCATCCACCAATTGAAGCGTCCGATACATGTCGACGCTCCAGTCGAAGAAAAGGCTGACCTCGGCCGAACCTCGGCTGGTTGTGGAACGAACCGTAACCAGGCCGGGCACGGAGTTGACCGCATCTTCGATAGGCTTGGTAATGGTTACCTGCATCTGCTCCACCGGCATTACGCCGTTGTCGACGCCGATCACCACGCGCGGAAAATTCGTCTCGGGGAAGACCGAGATTGGAACTTGCTGCGCCGCATAAATACCCGCAAGCGAAAGCACAATCAGAAAGAAGAAGATCGGTCCCCGATAGCGAACCAGCCAAAACGCTTCATCTCGCGGAGGCTCTGTGGGCTTGGGCCACAACGGTTCCGTCACTTCGCTTCTCCGCCCGCGTGGTCCTCATTCTCCGCCGCTTTCCCGACCTTCACCTTCGTGCCCTCGTCCAGGCCGTAGGATCCGGTGGTGATGACGGTCTCGGAACCCTCCAGCCCCTCTGTGACTTGGACGTCTTCGCCGTCATTAATGCCGAGCTTCACAACAGTCTTATGCGCAGCGCCATCGGCGCCTACGACCATGACAGATTTCGAACCATCCTGACCCGTGAGCACTGCGGAGAGCGGCACCTTCACAGCCTTCGCAACCGTTCTTCCCTTAATCGAGGCGCTCACCGGAGTACCCGCTTTGTAGTTTCCCGCCTTGTTATTAACTCGGAGCCACACTTCGACGGTGGTGCTGCCAGTATCGAGTGCAGGACTTACCAGAAAGACCTTCGCCGGTACAGCCTTCTCCACCGCAGGGATGAGAACGGAAGCATCGTCGCCTACCTTCAGTTGCTGCGCCACCGTCTGCGCCAGATGAACCTTCGCGATAAGCGAAGAAGTATCCATCACAGTGATGAGTGAGCTGCCGGAGTTTGCGGTTTCGCCGGAAAAGAGGGGACGTTCGGTAACGACTCCCGTGATCGGACTGCGAACTGCGGAGTACGAAACCTGGGCCTCTGCAGCTAGGTATTTCCCTTTGGCGGAGGAGAGTTGCCCCTTGGCCTGTTGGAGAGAAGCTTCGCGGCTTACCGCCTTCATCGAGTCCAGGTGATTCTGAGCCACATCATAGGTCGCTTGCGCTTGCACCAGAGCCGCAGCCGCGATGTCGTAGTCTCTACCCGGAATGGCCCCCTCGGCGAAAAGTTTTCGCCGCGAGTCTACGATCTGCTGCTGCAAATCGAGCTGTGCTTTTGCCTGCGCCACATCTAACTCGGCCTTGTGGTAATCTTCCGGCACTTGAGCCTTCGTTTGCATTTCGAAGGCTGCCTGCGCCGCCGCATACTGTCCTTGATTGTCCAGCGCTTGAGCACTGAGATCGCGGTTCTCAAGCACCGCAAGCAGCTGCCCCTTCTTCACCTTCGAACCACGCTGTACGTAAAAGGCGCGCACCGGAGCTGTGATCTTGGGGGAGATCGCCGCTTCCGCTACAGGAGACAAAGTCGCATCAGCCGAGATGTGTTCCGAAATTTCGCCGAACTCCGGATGCTCCGCTTGCACCGTTACAAGAGGGGCGGTGTCGGCGTCGTTTGCTTTCGTGCATCCCTGCAATAGAAGAAGGGAGAAAAGTCCGATTGCCAGCGGTAACGCATAGAATCGGGCCGATGGTTTTCGATGAGGTTTTATGTTCGCAGTCACAATGTTCCACTCATTAGTTGGAGTTCGGCCAAAGCGGTCTGGTCGCGAACCGCTCCATCCGCCCGCGCGGTTTCTGCGGAAAGATAAGCGCCCTGAGCATCCACCACCTCAAGTGCCGTGGCTTCCCCCGCCGAATAGCGGAGCTTTGTCAACCGCAGACTTTCCTCCGCCGTCTGGACGCTCAAATCTAGGAGGTCCATCTGACCTCGCGCTGCCGTTGCCTCGGCATACGTCTCTTCTAGAGTAGCGATGAGTTTCCTCTGAGCGGCGGTAAGAGTTACCTTTGCGGCATCGCGTCGGATTTCGTTCTGCTTGATGCGCTTCTGGGTCGAAAACCAGTCCCACACCGGAATGTTGATTGTCCCGCTGATCGAGTATCCGAGGTTCTGTACGGCGGAAGGTCCACGCCGTGCAAACTGTGGCGCGTCGATCCCGTAGCTGAAGTTCAGTGCGAGATCAGGAAAATACGCCGCTTTCGCGGAACTAACCTCGGCATTCCCGGCTCGCACCTCCGCCAACGCACTTCGTACTTCGGGATTATGGATCGCGGCAAGCCGCTCCACTTCCTCCCGCGTGGGAAGTGACGGTGGCGCCCCCGCTCCTTCGGTGGCAAAAGGTGTCCGCGGATCAGGAAACAAGACAACCGCGAGTTCGAGCCGCGCCTTGTCGGCGGCCAGAGTCGCGTCGCTCAGGTCCCGCTGACGCTGCTGCTGCTGCAGTTGAGCCTTCACCACATCGGCGTGCGCGCCTTCTCGCGCCGCTTCGCGCTTCTGGGTCAGATCCGTGAAGGATTCCGCCTCACGCAGCGCTTCTGCCATAAGATGTTGCTTCGTTCTAGAAGCTGATACCGAGTAATACAGGTTGACTACGCTCGAGACGAGCCCCCGCCGCGCTACCTCCAACTCCGCAGACGCACGCGCCGCACTAGCTTTTGCCGCTTCCGCGTCAGCGAAGCGCTTCAAGCCGATCGTCTCATTAATGGATGCCTGACTGATGTACTCGTGAATCGTATTGTTCGCGATAAAGACCGGGGCTGGCTCCGCCCCGCCCTGGACGCCCTGGATAAGCTTTCCGTTAGGCTGGGTATAGAGTATCTGGTTGTCGTAGGTGACAGAAGGCAGCAACGCAGCTCTCGCTAGATATTGATCGATCGCCGCCGTCTTCTGGACGGCAAGGACGTTCGCGAAGGAGGGCTCGTTCTGTTGTGCCCGACGAATCGCCTCGGAAAGCGAGATTACTACAGAGTTCGTCGGCTTCACCTCTTGGGCGAAGGATGTCCCAGCGAGACCGGCAGCACTTATTAGGGCGAGGGCTCCCGCAACCAGGCTGAGCAGATTTCGATCGCGTTGTCTCATGCTTCGTAGAATAGATGTGCAACCTTAAGACTTACTGAACCGCAGAATAACGACAGAAATGAAAACCCTCGGGATTCACGTTTCCACGAAATCGACATTTAATTGTTTTGACCAGCCTGTCGATCACGGTGGGTCTGGGACGACCGAGTTTGGCGACGGACTCTCCACACAAACACGGTTATGAAGACCACGCCGCATGCCACTGCTCCTAGCGGATCTTCGAACATGCCCAGCACTCCCCATTCAATCGCGACCGACTTATAAATTACGAACCGGGCGTAAGCGATCACAATTACAACCAATACAGCAGGGCAAATCAGCGCAAAGAGAGCAGTGACCGCGATGGCATATACAAATGAGATGAGGACGTGTCGCCCATACCGCTTGTCGACGGACTTCAGTCTCTTGCGCATCCGGCTTTCCTTAAGTCCTGCTAATGAGAATAGCCGCCTGGCTTGGGATCAATCTCCATTACACCGACGCAATGAATAACCGTTGCCAACGGCTGTCAATGGCCGGGTTGTGTCATCCGCCATCGCCAGGGTTTCTCGTCTTCGCGACCTCCGAGTCTGCAACTTGTTGCCCGCGATTCGCGGGCAGACCCGATGTCGTTTTGAAATGTGGCGATTAGTAAGCGATGCCAACAGAGCTGTCATCGCCGGGTTGATCCGTTGAGCTCGCTGAACCCACCGCAAAACCCAAGCAGATTTCGATCCATCCGCACTGAATCGTAAGCTAACTTTCCTACCTTAAGGCTGACTGAAGCTCGGCAAAAAAAGCGCAATGCATGCTGAACCTATTTGTATGATCGATGGCTTCCGAATGACGGAGAGCGGGCGGCAACCAAATTGGTTGCGCAACCAGAATGCTTTATCGTCTAGGTCCCATGACCTAGCATGCTCCGGCCTAAAAAACACGACTGATAGCAGCGTGATCGGGCAGTGTGACGGACATCTTCGCGCAGCTATTCAGAGGCCGAGGAGGTCAATCGGGTACAACTCTCGCGCGCTTGAAGGGGGTCTGATGTGCCCTTCCGCCAGTTCTTAAGTTAGCGCTTATGGGGCATTGCCCTGGGGCATTGCCCCCGAGCCAGCGGCACTTGCAGCAGCCGCTTAACGCGCCAACACATCGATTCTGGCGCAGCGCTGTTTCGCACTCCGCCTTTCTTACATAGAGGGCCGCCGCAGCGAACCTGAACAGATATTTGCGAGAGATTGACATGCCTTACGAACAGCGACGATCAGTCGCAAGCGTTTGGGATTCACAATGCCATCCTGGCACTGAGATCCCTCTCTCGATTCGGCTCTGCGAGGGGCCTCCGAGGCTTATACAGTCTGGTTTGCCAGGCTCGTAGGGGAAATGGGGGTGGACGCCAGAAATTCGTCGAAGCGCGGGTTAAGTCCGATGTAGAATAAAACCGCCACTTCCTCTGCAGGGTCCTCCATGCTGTCGCGCTTCTCTGCATTCCCGCCTTTGAGCGAATCCCCACTGGAGGTGTCTTATGTCTGTCCAAACAGCCAATCTTTTTCGATCGATCTCGAACGCCGCGTGGTCCTTCGGTAGAAACATCAATTCAATCTTGCCGCACGGCAAATTGCCTCAGCCGTCTTGGGCGCCCGGTCCACTACCCAGAAGTTGGGAGCGAGTCCCAATGGCGACGGGTGTTCCAAGGCGAACACTATCACTCTGTCCCGATTGCAATCGTGAAGCAGTAGAGGGTGTGATCAGAGGCGAGGCGAGTCTAGCCGATTTCACGGATCGCCCCGGAATCATTGAGGCCGAGATCCTGGAGGAAGCAGGGCGCATTCTCATGCGCAAGGCCTGCGAGAAACATGGCCCTTTTGAGGACGTTCTTTCGAATCATCCGGCTTTCTTCAAACGAATTGAGAGCCTCGGACTTGGCAAGGACTTCAACTGTGCCGGCGACGAAATGGTTCACAATCATGGCGCAAACAGTATCAGGACGGGACGCGGTACTTATTTAATCGTCGACCTTACCAACCGCTGCAACACGTTCTGTTCGCCATGCTACATGGACGCCAATGCCGCCGGCTACGTCCACGAATTGGATATGCAGGATGTGACCGCTGTGTTTGAGAGAGCAAAGTCTTTCAAACCGCAGCGAGAAATTAACGTCCTGTTCTCCGGCGGCGAAGCAACGCTTTCACCGATATTCCTGGACGCAATCGAGCACGCTAAGAGCGTTGGCTTTCATCGGCTTCATGTCGCGACCAATGGAATTCACTTTGCTCAAGAGAAAGAGTTTGCCGTTCGGGCGAAGGCTGCCGGGCTTCACGGCGTTTATCTGCAATTCGATGGGGTCACCGAAGAAAAGAACAGTCACCGCGGAATCGGCAACTATATGGAAACCAAACGCCGCGCTCTCGACAACATCGCGGCGGCCGGCATGAAAACCATCCTTCAGGTAACTGTGGTCAACGGATTGAATAATGATGGGGTTGGCGACATCGTTCGATTCGTTGCAGATCACATCGAGAAAATCCACGGGATCATCTTTCAGCCGGTGATGTTCTGTGGCCGAGACGAAGACATTTCCGCTGACGAGCGCTACGCGAAGCGGTATCCGGTTTCGCAGATCGCGTACGACTTGCAGGCCCAGGCTTCGTTCGGCTGGGAGCCGATGCGCGACTGGTTTCCGGTCTCTGCCTACGGCAGCATTTGCGCAGTTGTGCGACATCCTCCACCCGAATGCTGAGTTGGGAAGCCTGTTCAACGATATACATCCCGACCACGGGATGTTCTCCCCGATTCTGGTCCACGCTCGTACAAAGGAGATCGTGCCGGTCGCCAGGTTCTTCGACGTGGAGCAGTTTGTCCGTGACATCGTCGAGATCGCTGACTCTGGCAGAAGGCCGGCGATTATCAAATCGATGGTCCTCCTTTCCTTGATACGCAACTTCAAGTCTGACGACGCGCCTCCAGATTTCGGTATCGCCCAGCTTCGGGGGTTGTTTGCGGACTGCGTTTACCGGGTTGCCGGCAGCGGCCCGAACTGGTCGGAGCAGGCCTATGACCTATTCGAATTTCGCGGCTCTAGACCCGATCTTCTAAGTGCACCATAGCAACATCGATCGTCTCTGGAATATCTGGTTGACCCAATGTCCAGAAGCGTCGGACCCGCTCAGTAATAATGTTTGGAAGGACCACCAGTGGACATTTTGTGACGAAGATGGACATAAGGTTGTGATGACTACCTGCGAAGTGCTCCGTGCTCAACAGCAACTAGGGTACAGCTATGAGGGTGAAACTGCACAACGGAATCAGGATTGTCAGCAAGACAAAGTACCGCATATTTTCACCGAGGACTACCTTCCGGTGCGCATCCCAGCATTTGAGTTGCGCGGTGGGGTTTTTCGAGTAACGATCGATCTAGATCAGACAAAAGAGAAGATTGCCAACATCGTAACAAATGACAATCAGACGCTCTTGTTAGTGCTCTAGAGTAAAATCGCAACCAGGAAACCCTATGCCTGATCCAGCTTCCGGCGTTCCCGCCGGCACGCCCCCCGCCGCGCCGCCGCCACCGAAACCTCCCGCTGGCCCCACCATCAACATCGCCGACGAGTTCGGCACTGCCAAGCGGAATCTTCCTCCGGCAAAAATCGTGCTGCTCGCCATTGGCGCGGTGCTGGTGGTGGTCGCGATCGCTTCGGTCGTCAAGCGCCCCAAGCCTCAGGGCGCCGGCTCGCTCGACAACGTAGTCCCGGCCGAAATCCACGACCAGAGTTCCACCATGGTCGCGCTCACGTTCACTCTCAGAAATACCAGCGACAAGGTTTTTTACGTGCACGAAATCGAGGCCAAGCTGAAGGCGGCCAACCAGGAATCGACCAGCGAGGCTGTATCTGCGGTGGATTTCGATCGCTATTTTCAAGCCTTCCCCGCCCTCAAGAACGGCGCCCAGCCGCCGCTTTCCCCCGAAACCAAGTTGCAACCCGGCGAAGAAGTGAAGCGCACCGTGATCGTGGTGTTCCCCGTGGACCTGCAGGCCTTCTACCGGCGCCAGTCGGTGAGCGTGGTGATTCATCCGTACGATCAGCAGGTGCCGATCACGTTGACTCGCTGAGACAGGCGAAAAGCGTGCACCACAAAGAACACGAAGTATCACGAAGAATTTTGCGGGGTCGGGTTTCCTGTCGTGTGGCTTCGTGTCCTTGGTGGTAAAAGCCTTTGGGCGTCCCCGCATGGCTGTCTCCTCGATTGCACTTCCCTGCTGTAATCAAGCAAACTGTTGCCATGAAACGAACTCACCATTCTGTCCGCTCCGTTTTGTCTCTGCTTCTTTTTTTCGCGCTCACTGCTTTCCTCGCCAGCGCGGCACCGGCTTCGCACTCCGGCAACTATCTTGTCTACGTCGGTACCGAGGGAGGCAATACGAGCAAGGGCATCTACGCCTATCGCTACGACGCCGCTACCGCGCAACTTACGCCGCTGGGCTTGGCCGCCGAGACCACGGACCCATCCTTCCTGGCCGTGCATCCCAACGGGAAATTTCTTTATGCGGTGAATGAAGTGGGCCATTACAAAGGCCCGAACAGCGGAGGCGTCAGCGCCTTCGCCATTGATCGTTCTAATGACGATCGCACGAATGGCGATCGCGCCACCGGCAAGCTGACGCTCCTGAACGAACTGCCCACGCGCGGCGCCGACCCCTGCTACCTCACCGTCGACAAGAGCGGCAAATTCGTGCTGGTCGCCAACTACTCCGGCGGCAGCGTGATAGCGTTCCCCATCCTCGAAGACGGACGCCTGGGCGAGGCTTCCGCGTTTGTGCAGCATACCGGCCACGGCACGAATCCCGAGCGCCAGGAGGGACCGCACACCCACTCCATCGATCTCTCGCCTGACAACCGGTTCGCGTTCGTCGACGATCTGGGGCTCGACGAGTTGTTCGTCTACAAGTTTGACGCCGCCAAGGGATCGCTCACCGCCAACGATCCGCCCTTCGCCAAGTTCGATCCCGGAGCCGGGCCCCGGCATTTCGCGTTTCATCCCAGCGGCAAGTTTGCCTACGTGATCAGCGAAATGCAGTCCACCGTCACCGCCTTTGCCTACGGCTCCGCCGGCGGCACGCTGCAGGCCTTGCAAACCGTCACGACCCTTCCCGCAGATTTCAAGGGGCACAACGACGATGCCGAGATCGAAGTGCATCCTTCGGGAAAATTTCTCTACGCCTCGAATCGCGGGCACGACAGCATTGCCGTATTCGCCATCGATTCCGGCAAAGGCACGCTCACTACCGTCGAGATTGCTTCCACGCTAGGCAAGGAGCCGACCAACCTTGAGATCGATCCGACTGGAACGCTGCTGTTCGTCGGCAACAAGAAGTCGAACAACATCGTCGTCTTCAAGATCGATCAGAAGACCGGAAAGCTTACGCCTACAGGACAAGTGCTCGAAGTGCCCACGCCGATGTGCATGAAGTTTGTGGCGCTAGACTAGGTGACGATACACACGAGGTAAGTGAAGAGCCGGACTTCACCAAGATGCGGATTTTTTGGAAAGCCTTATCGATCGTTCTGGTTGCGACACTGCTCGCATGCTTGCTCGTCAGCGTTTCCATGTATAGCTGGCCAAGCATTCCGTCTTCACCGCGGCCCGCCGAAGGGCGGGTCTATCCGCTCAATGACCACGGACATTACACCTACATGAACAGATCTGAGTATCTTCTGCGCGAGGTAATAGCGTTGATTTGGGCGCCTTTAGTGATCGCCCTCGGCGTTATCCAGTACTTCGTAGATCCGTTTGACGAACTACGCAGGCGGCGCCTATACGGTAGGCCTCCGAGTGACTTCCGCTAGACGGAATTGCTATTTGGAAAAAGATATTCGCTGCGTCCCCCGATCACACTTTCGACGCCTCGCTCGTCGCAGGGAATGCCTCGCGCTGCGATTTGCGGGCTCGCTGGAGGCCGGAAGAATGTTGGCTGAGGGTTTGGACACAGGCGTTTTGGGTGAGGTGCAGGGGCCGGATAAATCGGTTTAAATGATGGATGTAAGTTGTTGATTACGTTGCAGTTACAAGCTTTATTTTCAACAGGTAGCGAGCGCTGCCGACGGGCGGGGAGCGCTCCGTTCAGAGCCTTTGCACCATTATTGGTGCAACGTACGGAAACGTTGCCTGCAACTGAAATAAACTGTCGACGACGAGCGAAGCCTCCAGGGGGTAAAGCCCATCTCTGATTGGCCTTTGCGGCACAGCTGAAAGCCGTGCCCTTCCCGAACCCATTCATGGGATGGCTGAGATGGCTTCTATTGTTTTTTCTGAATGCCTTTGCGCCGAGCCAGGTGGGTATTCGCGTCGGGCTTGATCTCGTCATACTTCAGGCAACTGATCGATCCATCTACTTCGAGCACTGCCAACGCCACGTCGTGGCATGCCGCGATGCCATGTTCGCGCAACGCGCGATGCAGTTCGTCCATGCTGACGTGTTCCTTCGCCATGTGCGTCTCAATTACTCTGCCGTCGTGCACCAGCAGGCTGGGTTGTCCTTCCACCATTTTGCGGAAGCGGCGGTTGACGCCGGAGAGATTCGCCACCAGATAGTTCAGCACCAGCAACGTGGACGCCGCCGCCACGCCGCCCATTAAAGACGTGTCCGGGCCAGTCATGGCATTCTGCACGGAGTTTGAGAGAAGAAGCAGCAGCGTCAGATCAAACGGAGTCATCTGGCCGACTTCGCGCTTGCCGCTCAGCCGGACGCCGATCAGTACTACCAGGTAAATCACACCGGTGCGCAGCACGATCTGCAGCAGAACGTGCCACGCGCCCGGGAAGAGCACTCCGTTCAATTAGCAGTCACCGGCACGGGAGCATTCTTCGGCGTGCTCAGGTATCCCGTGGCCTTGTTCTTGTCCACGCTCCAAACCACCAGCTCAAACAGCATGTGCTCGCGTCCGGAATAGAACTGGATGGGCTCGGCGACGTTGCGGTCTTTTTTCTCGATGGTCTTGTCGTCCGCGGTTACATCGAGGGTGAACTTGCCTTTCTTCACGTCAGCCTTCTTAAGCTGCAGGCCCACCGTCGAGATCATCTGCTGTTTCGCGCCCCGGACCAGCGTGAACTCGTAGTAGTTGCGGTCACCCTTGTGCTTCAGAATGTCCAGATCGCTGGCTGTCTTCGCGATCAGGCCGCTCTGCAGACCGAGATCGCCGCGCGTGCTCTCCAGTTTCGCTTTCGTGGCTTCGAGATCGGCTTTGGTCGTGGCGACGTCGGTCTTCACTCCGCCCACATCCGTCTTCACTCCGGTGACATCGCCGGCCACGGCGCTGATCTGTGCCTTCTGCTCCTGCTCCTGCTTCTCGATGCGGCCCACTTCTGCCTTCTGCTGCGCCAGCAGTTGCGCAACGCGATCGGCTACGTCTTTCTTGGTGAGTCCCACCTGGCGCTCGATGGTTTCTTCGGTCGCTTCCGCGCCCTGCATGCGGTTCTGCAACTCGGCAACCTGAGCATGGCTGGCCTCGAGATCTTTGTTGAGTTTTTCCACGTGGGAATACATGGCGTAATGCGCGTAGGCGGATGCAGCGACAAATAAAACCGCCAGCAGGGTGAGCAGCCACTTGCCTGCGTTGGAATGCTCTTCTACTTGAAAGTGCTCGCCTTCATCGGACATATAGACGTTTCCTCCAGAAAAACTCGAGATGGGATGCAGGGTATGGTTTGCTGTTCGGACCGTTGTTCGGACCGTTGTCGGACCGTCGTTCAGACTTATGTTCAGCAGGTATTGTTTAGCAGGATGACAATCAGTGTCAATTCGATCATCCGGTCAAACCGGCTGGTTGGGAAGCAATCCCGGCCCGGAGCGGCCGGCCGGGCCACTATTCTCGGCCACTACTCTCGGAGGGACAATGCCTCCTTGAGCGCAGGCACCGGATCGTGACGGAGAGCTTCCACGTGGCCAGCGGTCGTCTTCGCGAGCTGGCTCGCAAGCCGGCTCTCCTCTGCAACCAGCGCCTCTGGCGGCTTCCCGCCGGGCACGGCTCGCATCAACTCCTCTGATTTCAGCACGCAGGCATACGCCAGCCGCGCGGGAAATCCTGCGTCGTCCAGAAAGCGGCCGTAGCTGAACCAGTCTTCCGCGCCCGCCTCACGGTCGCCGGTTGCGCCGTCGAGCTGCAAGGCGTGCTGGTAGAGGGCAAGCGCCTGCCCCAGCCTGCCGTTTTTGGCCTGAAGCGCGGCTTCGTCGACCGCGGCCACGCTCTCGAGCCGCGGCAGTCTCGTTCGCGACGCCAGAGTCTCGGCCAGTTCGTAGGACTTCACAGCCTGATCCTGCTGCAAGGCTCTCTCCTGGCAATTGGCGAGACGTAACACGATGGCGATGAGCTGGTCGGGCGACGGCCGCTTGTCTTTGTTCGTACCCCCGTTCGTCCCCGCGGTCGTCGCCCCATTCGTCCCCCCGGTCTTTTCCGCAGCCTTGTCTATCGATGCTTCGGCTGCGGGGTCAGCTTTCGGGAGGGGACGAGCGATTTTCTCCAGGAATATTTTGTATTGGGCAGCCGCGGCGGCGGCCTTGCCTTCGTGATCCAATTCGCCCGCGAGGTAGAGATGTACGGGAATCTGTTGCGGATCGACCGCGATTGCCTGTTCCCAATTCGCGACGGCTTCCGGGGCGTGTCCGGATCGCAGCATCAGAAATCCGTGATCGACCAGAAGATTGACGTCCCGCGGTGAAGCTTTCAGCGAAGTCTCGGTCAGCGCCAGGGCTTCATCGAGACGATTTTGCGCGATAAGGAATCGCAACAACTCGCTGCGCGGCGCGGGGTCCACCGGATTCACCTGCATGGCCTTGCGCCACGAGGCTTCGGCGGCATGCGGATCGCCCGCTGCCATTTGCGTTTCTGCCAGGCGCAGCTGCACGGAACTATCGTAGGAATCGAGCGCGGCCGCATGCTGCAGAGCGGTGAGATCATCCGACCGCAGCGCCAGGTAGTGACGCGCCTGGTCGAGCGTTCCCCAAACCAGCAGAAGAACGGCTGCGCCGACTCTCAGATATCGGGCGCGAGGCGTGCTGCCAGCGAGCCAGCTCCAGGCGGCGGCCAGTCCCGTGCCGGCATCGCTTGCGGCATCCACCACGCGTTCGCGGGAATTGAGCAGAAGCGCGGCGATGCGGCCATCGCGCAGTTTCCAGATGGCGCCATCCAAAATGAAATGGTGAATGTTGACGAGCGCGGTGAAAATCAGAAAGCTGGAAGTAAAGTCGCGATGGAAAATCCGGCTAGCCAGCCACGGACCGGGCACAAACAGCGCGATGCCACCGACGACCAGCACCGCGAAATAGGCCAGAGGACGCCAGTCGCGGCCCTTTTCCGCCGTGGCCTCGCGGCGCGCGTAATAACTGGTGATCCAAAGATATTGCGCCGAGTGCATTACCGCCAGCACGCCTGAACTGTAACGGCTTTGCGGAATGTCGATACCCTTGATCAGCGAGATCGCGGCCGGCAGCAGGAACCAGAGGAATTGCGACGAGAATAGCGTGACCGCCGGGGTTAACTTGCGCCATCCCGTTGCCCGAGAAAGCCGCGCGAAACCGAACACGGTGAGCACGATGAACAGGGCGAACAAGATGATTTGCTCCCAGCGGCTCACGAGCGCGGGAATGTTCAGTGAAATGAAGAGTGAATCCGCGGACGGGCCGGTGTGGAAGCCGAGAAACAGGATGAGATACGAAACGATGAACGCGCCGTAGAGCGCGCGGCGTTCGGCTTTCTGCGGGTCGGCGCCGGCGCGGCGTGCGAACATCATGAAGAGGCCATAGTTCTGGCCGCTGTAGTGCCACGGGCTCCACGTGAGATAGATGGTGAAGATCCACGGCAGCATGCGCACCCAGTAGTGCGACAGGAGCAGCGTCGCCACCAGCAGCGCGGTGAGGTGGACGGTGAAGATGCGGTATTTGTGAAAGTCTTCGGCGCGGTGATAGGCGCGGTAGATCGTCGCCATGTAATGCGGATAATTGAACAGCAGCGCGAGCGCATAAAAGGCAATCGCCCACGCCCGCGTGCTGGAGGCCATGGAAAAATATGCCAGCGCCAGAAGAGGAGCGGACCACGCTCCGCAGCCTACGATCAGGTCGAGCGCGGGGCCGTAGACCCAGGGAGCTGCGACCGCGCTCGGTGTTCGGCTTTGTCTTAATTTCGCCATTAGCAATCTTGTTCTCGAAGCGATGCAGCCTGAAACGTCGCGGGTGACTTTGGGTGGCGCAGCGCTTCTGGCACCTGCGTCTTTCGCCCCGTTGGGGCTTGTTCGTTCCGTCACTCCTACCCACGGCTTGCGCCGTGGGCTGGATTCTTGCGCCGCTATGCGGCTAAAGCTAACGACTCCATTTTCCTGGCTAGGTTGCGACCTCATTGAATTATAGGCAGCAAAAGCGCTGCATCGCGTAATCAGGAGCATTCCCCTTGGGTAACGAAAGTAACCGGCAGGGCGCTCGCGACTGCGATGGCTCTGCGGTTCGCGCGGCTCAAATGCAATCCCGCGGCCGTCTCTTCTGTTCTTCTACAATGCTCGGGTGAAGACCTGGGACGTCCTCATCGTCGGCGGCGGGATCATAGGGCTGTCGTTGTCCATTGAGCTGCGCAAGCGCGGAGCCAGCGTTCTGATCGTGGAGCGCGGAGAGCCGGGGCGCGAAGCTTCGCGGGCCGCGGGCGGCATGCTGGTGGATTGCCCGCTCGAAACGCGTGCCGCGTTGCAGGAACTCGCCGCAGCGAGTGCTCGCATGTATCCCGAATTCGCTTACGAGTTGGAAATGGAGTCGGGGATGAAGGTGGACCTGCGCGATCACGGGGCGATTGTGTTTCCGCAGCGGGAGCATGTTCGAGAGTGGGAGAACGTTCAGTACGCCTATGCTCTGCCCGTCCCTTTGCCGGAACTGGAGCCGGCCCTCGCCGCTCCGAATCGTCCCGCGTTCTACCTGAAGGAGCGCAGCGTCGATCCGCGAGCGCTGTCGGCGGCGGCCTTCAATGCCGCGAAGAATCGCGGAGTCGATTTCTCCTCGGGCGATGAAGTCACTTCCCTCACGATCGCCGGCGGACGCGCTAACGGAGTCGCCACAGCCAAAACCGTCTTCCGCGCTAAGAAAGTCGTCAACTGCGCAGGCGCTTGGTCCGGGCAGATCGGGCCGATTTTTTTTCCGACGCGGCCTGTGAAAGGACAGATGCTGTGCCTGGCTGCGCCGTCGCGCGGACTCCTGAAGCACGTGATCCGATCGCCCGAGGTCTATCTCATTCCGCGCAGCGACGGACGCATCCTCGCCGGAGCCACCGTGGAAGAAGCTGGGTTCGACAAGCGCACCGATGCGACGACCATGCAGCGTTTCCAGCGAGCCGCGGTCGCGCTCGTCCCCGAACTGCGCAACGCGAAGATTCTGGAAGACTGGGCCGGCCTGCGTCCCGGCACGCCCGACGCGCTGCCGATTCTCGGCGCCACTGCCACGACCGGCTATTACGTGGCCACAGGGCATTTTCGCGACGGCATTCTGCTCGCACCAATCACCGCGCGGGTTATGGCTGACTTAATTAGCGGCAAAGAGCCGGCATATGATCTTGAAGCGTTTTCTCCATCCCGCTTTTCCAGTCTAAAAAGCCCCGCGATCTAGAAATACTCGGGTAAGCCTTTCCGTCCGCCTTTTTGGAAACTCGAAACAACGTTGCTACACTCAGGCCCATGCGGCAAAAAGCCAACGCAATGATCTTTGCTCTGCTGCTCCTCGCGTTAGCGGCGGGTGTATCTTGTTCGGCGCAGCACCAGCAAAGTTCAGCCAGCAACCAGGCTTCTGGAGCACCGGGATCAGCGCAGGTCGACACCGGCTCGAACTCTTCCGCGCAAAGCGAAGGATGCAAGCTTGGCGCGTATTCGGGGACGACTCCGCTCAGCACTTTGCAATATTATGTTGCCGGCCAGGAGGATATCCGCGGCGGAATGACGTGCACGTTTCGCATCAATGCGAAGCTTCCGCCGTTCACTTTTCATTTTCCCGGCCGGGCGGACAATACTTTTGGAAACCTCGAGATCTCCTCGGGAACTGGCGGCGGAGTCATGCAGACCATCGAGAACGCGACCGACCCCAATGCCATAGCGCCGGCGAAGGCCGAGAGCATGCTTGGCGTGGTGGACGCCAATTTCGATGGCTATCAGGATCTGCAACTATTGATCACTTGTGGCGCGAAAACTTGTTCTTATAATTTTTATCTGTATGACCCGAGGTCGAACCGTTTTGTTCTTGAAAAGTTTCTAAGCGGCTTCTCATCCCCTTCGTTTGATCCGGCAAAGAAGCAGGTAAGCCAGGGCTGGCTGCTTAGCGCTGGCGACTCGGCCGGCGAAACCTATCAATACGAGGATGGTGGTCGATACACTTTGATTCGCAGAGAGGTATCGACGTGGGATAGGAGTGAACACACTGTCACGCTTAGCACCTATGAACTTCGGAACGGGAAAATGGAATTGGTAGATTCCAAAACCACGCCTTTTTGACTCATCGGCAACCTTCATCCAGGCCATGACATCGCTTCGGTCTGCCGGGTAGCGATATACTGTGTGGTCTCCGTGCCACTATCTGCAATCGTCCTCTCACCAGAAAGGATGCACCCATGGCTTCTCCGGCGGTTGATTTTGCGCGCAATAATCAGCAGCGTTTTCTGAACGAACTTAAAGATCTTCTTCGCATTCCCAGCGTGAGCACGCTCGACGAGCACAAGCCCGACATTCAAAAAGCCGCTAACTTCGTGGCCAGCGAACTGCGCCGCATCGGGATGGAAAATGTCGAGATCATTCCGACGAAAGGGCATCCGCTTATTTATGCGGACTGGCTGCACGCGGCCGGCAAGCCGACTGTTCTCTGCTACGCGCATTACGACGTGCAGCCCGCCGAACCGCTCGACGAGTGGATTTCTCCGCCCTTCGAGCCCACTGAGCGCAACAACAATCTTTATGCTCGCGGAGCCGTCGACGATAAAGGGCAGCTCTGGCTCGAGGTGAAAGCTCTGGAATCGCTTCTGCAAACCGGCGGCGGAAAGCTGCCCATCAACGTGAAAGTAATTTTCGAAGGCGAAGAAGAAGTGGGGGGCGAATCCATCGCCGAATATGTACGCAAGCAGAAAGCCAAGCTGAAAGCCGATTTCGCGCTGGTCTGCGATACGGAATTATTTGCGCCGAATCTTCCGACGTTGTGCGTTGGCCTGCGCGGGCTCGTGTACACCGAGATCGAAGCCGTCGGCGCCAAGACCGATCTGCATTCCGGCATGTATGGGGGCGCGGCGCCGAATCCTTTTTTTGCGCTCATCGAGATCATCAGCAAGATGAAAGATGCGAAAGGGAAAATTCTGATTCCCGGCTTTTACAAAGGCGTGAAGGCTCCGAGCAAAGAAGAACTCAAGGCGTGGAAGCGCCTGCCGTTCAACGAAGAGCACTATCGGAAGACGGAAGTCGGCTCTAAAGTTCTCACCGGAGAGCCCAGCTATTCCGTCCTGTACCGCACTTGGGCGCGGCCCACGCTCGAGGTGCACGGCATGCCGGGCGGATTCGTCGCGGCCGGAGCGAAGACAGTGATCCCGGCGAAAGCGCAGGCGAAAGTTTCCATGCGGCTTGTTCCCAACCAGGATCCGGACGACGTGCTCAAAAAATATTCTGCGTTTGTGAAGAAGCATACGCCGAAAGGGATCGAGACCAGGATCAGCGTCCACAGCAAAGGGCCGGCCTGCGTGGTGGGCACCGACAATCCTTACATCAAGGCCGCGACTGAGGCGTTGCACGATGCGTTCAAGAAAGAAACGGTCTTCATCCGCAGCGGCGGGTCGATTCCGATCGTCACCGATTTTCAGGATGTGCTGAAGATTCCCAGCGTGATGATGGGCTTCGGGCTGCCCGACGACAACCTGCACGCGCCGAACGAAAAATTTCATATTCCCAACTTCCACAAGGGTATTGAGACAGTCTGCTTATTCTTTGAGAAGCTGGGAGGGAAATAACTGCGGGAGTTTCCTCTGGACGTTTACCTCGTTGACGGCACTTACGAATTATTCCGGCACTATTACGCGATGCCCTCCGCGCGCGATGCCGATGGGCGCGAGATAGCTGCGGTCCGCGGCGTTCTGGCTTCGGTGCTGGGCATGATCAACGGCGGCGCCAAGCACGTGGCCGTGGCTACCGATCATGTGATCGAATCGTTTCGCAACGATTTGTGGCCTGGGTACAAGACTGGCGAGGGGATTGACCCCGATCTGCTCTCGCAATTCCACCTGCTCGAGGAGGTGCTCGCAGCGGCGGGAGTTGTGGTCTGGCCGATGGTGGAGTTTGAAGCCGACGACGCGCTCGCAGCCGCAGCCGCGGCTGCGGCTCGCGATGCGCGGGTGGAGCACGTGATCATCTGCACCCCTGACAAGGATCTTGCACAATGCGTGCGCGGCACGCGCATCGTCCAGCTTGATCGCCGAACGCGTGTGACGCGCGACGAAGCTGGAGTGATTCAGAAATTCGGCGTGACGCCGGAGTCCATCCCTGACTACCTTGCGCTGGTGGGCGATTCCGCCGACGGCTACCCTGGGCTGCCGGGGTGGGGAGCGAAATCATCGGCTGCCGTGCTGGCCAAGTTTATTCATCTCGAATCCATTCCAACCGACTGGCGGGAGTGGCACGTGAAGGCCGCCAGTGCCAGCACGCTGGCCGACACACTCTCCCGCGAGCATGACCGCGCGCTCCTGTTTCGCACGCTGGCCACGCTGCGCACCGATATTCCACTGTTTGATAATGTCGATCAGTTGCTGTGGAAGGGCCCTACGTCAGCATTTGCGGCGCTGGGCGCACGACTGGATGCGGCTGTCACAACCAAGAAGCCGAAGACTCGGCGCTAAGTCTCGTCCCGTGGTGCTGCTCCCCGGACGAGGGCGTCCGGGGCTCCATTTAGCGTTTGTGAAGTTTTCTTGAGTTTGACCGGCGGTCGATCGGCGGTCGATCTGCGCTCACTCGGCGGTCTCTGCGGGTGCGGCCAGGGACTCAATTGCCCGCACTTCTTCCGCGGACATCTCCAAGTCGCGACTGGCGAGATCCTGTTTCATGTGCTCGGCGCTCGATGTCCCGGTGAGGGGCAGCATGCCGACTGCCCGTGCGAAGCGGAACACAACTTGAGCGGGTGTCGCGTGCGCGCGGGCAGCCAGCTTCGCAATCAGAGGATGGTGTACTGCTTCCGGATTTGCCGTGAGCAGCGAAAATCCCTGATAGACAATTTTCCTTTCGCGGCAGAACCGGCGGACGGCGCGGTCCCAGCCCGTGCGGGCGAAGCAGCGGTTCTGCACAAATGCCGGAGCTTCGGTGTGCGCGGCCGCCATCTGCTCGAGATGGAGCAGCGAAACATTGCTTACGCCGAGCAGGCGCGTGCGGCCCGCGCCGCGTTCTTTCACCATCGCCTCCCAAACTTCCGCGTCGGCTTCCGTCCACTCGTATCCCGCGGGGCCGTGCAGCACGAAGCTGTCCACGTAGTCGGTGGCAAGGTGTTCGAGCGAACTCGCCAGGGACTGGGCGACCTGAATTGAAAAGCTGGCTGCAGGATCGAAAGGCAACCGATGATCCTGTCCGCGCTGGTAAGTGAACTTTGTCTGCAGAAAAATATCGGTGCGCGTGACTACTCCCGCGCGATAAGCCGCGGCTAGGCCTTGCCCCACTCCGGCTTCGAAGTAATGGCGGCGCTGGTTGGCGGTATCGATTCCGCGAAATCCCGTTCGCAGCGCGAGTTCGGTGAGCGCCGCGGTCCGGTTTTCTTTCCACGCAGTTCCGTAGAGAAAGTCAGGAATGGGCGGTCGGGCATCGGTCATCGCGCTATTCTTACACGCCGCGAGCCTGCATCCCGAAACGCCGCGTCGCTAATATCCCTGTCGGGCCGTTCCTCTCGCACTTTTCAAACAGTCGATTACCCACTGTGCGTGACGAGCGGCATGACAATTCGCATTCTCCGAAATGTTTGCCATCTCTGCCTCGAACTGAGGAGTGCTGACTTTCGGAGCGAAGCGAGCGTACGCGCGCATCTCACGAACAGGACGATCCCGCACACGTTCAAGGATCACCTTCCGCATGCGGTCGCACTGCTCGTCGCTCAGCGGATGTTTGCGAAGCAGTTTGAGAATGTCAACCTTGTAGTACCCTGAACGGAAGAACCGCGGATTGGCATCGAGGAACCGTATCGCCATTTCGATGGCTGTTGCGTCACCGGCCCTGAGTAGCTCAAACTCTCTGCTCAGGCCTCCGGGAAACGCGAGCTTGTCGTACTCCGTACTGAAGGCGCGTGCGGCTTCCTGCCAGGCCGCTGTATGTTCCGGACTCTTGCTGCGTTCGCGGAACATGTCGTCCACCCTCTCTCTGAGCTTTTCGAGTTCGGCTGCATTGGCCTCAAAAACATTCATAGACCCTTGTCGCTTTGGGTTTCTATTGTAGCTGGCGAAAACATCTCCATTGCGTTCGTTGATCCTATTGCGCTAGCCTTAACTTGCTCTCGCGGTTCTCCGACCTCGTCGTTTCCTCACCGGTAAACCAGGCAAATGCTGCAATGTGTGTGCAACCCAGAGCGGTCGAGCGTAAGGTCATACAATATATAGTGTTATATTGCTTGACCCCGCCCCGATTTCGCCGTTACAGTAGCTTCATTCTGTGCCCTCCCTCCCCAGCTTGGGGTGAGGAAATGGTTTGCTGTATCTCAAGCATCGTTTTCGGCGGAGGAGGAATCCGTCTAGTAAACATGTCTAATAAGCATGCCTGGTAAATGCGTCCGGCTCGGCGTGCGTAACGAGGTTCCAAAAGACCCACTTCTCGCGCAAAGTGCGCGCGAGAAATAGGGTACCCGCTGCTTTTCCAAGAGGGAGTAAACGTTGCTCAAACTGAAGAGGCTTCAGATTCTCGGGTTCAAATCGTTTTGTGACCGCACCGAACTCAAGTTCCACGGGGACGGGATTGCGGCCATCATCGGCCCCAACGGGTGCGGCAAGTCGAATATCGCCGACGCCATTTCGTGGGTGCTGGGCGAGCAGTCGGCCAAGACGCTGCGCGGCTCGCGCATGGAAGACGTTATTTTTGCCGGCACGCGCGACCGCAAAGCAACGGGCATGGCCGAAGTTTCGTTGACCTTGATCGACCCGGAGCAATATGGCGGGCCTGACACGAACTCGCCGACGGAGATCGATATTCGGGATGACATGCCGGGCGACGAGTCCAACATGTCGGACGACTGGGACGAAGCCTCGATTCGCGCCCGCGCCGCCGCCGACACCGAGCGTGCCACCGAAGATGCGCAGCCGGGGAAGACGGAAGAGATCGAAGTTCCGCGCTCGAAAATCAATACCATCGCCATCGCCTTTCCCGACGACGAACCAGTGTTCGCTCTGCCTGTGCATAACGTCACGGCTCCGGCCACAGCTGCGTCGGCCGGGACGGTCGCGCCGCACGTTGTGTTGAAAATTCGCCGGCGCAAGTTTAACCAGCAGAAGTTTCACAGCGGCGAAATCGTGGTCACGCGCAGGCTGTTCCGCTCCGGAGACAGTGAATATCTGCTCAACGGCAAGCTCTGCCGCCTCCGCGACATTCAGGAACTTTTCATGGGCACGGGCCTCGGCCCGGAGTCTTACGCCCTGATCGAACAGGGACGCATCGGCCAAATCCTGAGCAGCCGTCCCACGGACCGCCGCTCCATTCTCGAAGAGGCAGCGGGCATCACAAAATTCAAAACCAAGAAACGCCTCGCCGAAGCGCGCCTGGAAGACGCCAAGCTGAACCTGGCGCGCATCAACGACATTTTCGAAGAAGTGACGCGGCAAATGAATTCGCTGAAACGGCAGGCGTCGAAGGCCGAGCGCTACGCGCGTCTGCGCGAAGAAATGCGCGCGCAGCTGCGTGTGGTGCTCGCGAGCAAGTTCGCCGCCATCGACCAGGAAAGCACCGAGCTCGACGCTCAACTGAACACGCTGGCGGAAGAAATGCAGCATCGAACTGAGGCCGTGCAGCAGCTCGAAGGCGAGCACGGCGAACGCACGCAGCGCGGCTATGCCATCGAAAACGAGCTGCGCGAAAACCGCGATCGCCTCAGCCAGATCGTGCTGGAGATCGATCGCGCGCGCGCCCGCCGGCGCCACAACGAAGAGCGCTGTGCCGAATTACTGGTGCGTTCGGCGTCAGCGGAAGCCGAACTCGCGCAGGCCCGCCATCGGCTCGCCGCGCTTGAAGCGGAGCGCGATTCCAATCGCCAGATTCTCGAATCGGCCGCCGCCGATCTGGCTGCGGCGCAGAACGAGTTAGCCCTATCCCAGCAGGAAGCGGCAGCCGCAACCGCGAATCTTACGGAACTCGAACGCCAGCTCGAGGAATCCCGCGTCGCCATCTTCGATACGGTTTCTTCCGCGTCGCGCCTGCGCAACCAACTGGCGCAAGCGGAAGAACGTCTGGCCGGGGCGGATCGCGAGGCTCGCCGTTTGCAAGCCGAAATCACCAGCGCCAACCTCCAGGTGGAAGCTTTCGGAGGACAACGCGGCCAGCTCGCGCTTGAATTCGAAACGGTCAGCCAGCGCGTCAACGGCATCACGGAAGAAATCAGCCAGTTGCGCCGCCTCATCGAAGCGAAGAAGCTGGACGAAGTCAAAGCCAAGACTCATCTCGACGTTCTCCGCGCGGAATACGCCACGGCGCTGGGCAGAAAGGGTTCTCTCGAAACCGTCATCGCGGAACATGGATACTCGACTGAATCGGTGCAACGCCTGTTTCAGTCCGGCGTGATGCAGAGCGGCCTGGCTCCGGTCGGCGTGTTGGGCGATTTTCTGGAAGTGGAGCCGCGCTTCGAACGTGTGGTGGAGGATTTTCTGCGCGACGAGTTGAACTACGTCGTGGTCAAGTCGTGGGACGCGGCCGATGAAGGTCTGCGCCTGCTGCGCACGAATGTGGACGGTCGCGCGACTTTTCTGGTCCATCCCGAAGATTCGCAGGCTAAGTTTTCGTTCGTGCTCGATGAGGCCGCGCATTGCGCGCCGCCGACGGCGTCGATTGTGCCGCTCAAGAATACGATTCGCGTGCTCAACGGTTTCGGCAAATCGCTGGAAGTGATTCTGCCGAAGCTGCGCGATGGATACATTGTGCCTGGAGCGGACGTGGCGCGCGGGCTGGCGCTCGAAAATCCCGACGCATTTTTCCTTTCGCAGGCTGGCGAATGTTTTCACAACGTGACCGTTACTGGAGGCAAGCAGCGGTCCGAAGGTCCGCTTTCCATGAAACGGGAGTTGCGTGAAGTGCTGCGGCAACTCGATGATCTGGAACGCGCATTGCGCGACGAAGAAATGCGCGTGCTCACCCTCGGCCGCGAGATTAAAGAGTTCTCTTCCCTGCTCGACCGCCTCGACGGCGAAAAACGCGAAGCGGAACATCAGGCCATGACTTCCAGCCACATGCTGCAGCAGCTCGATTCGGAGATGGCCCGCGTCGGCGAGCGCCTGGGCGTTTCGCAACTTGAGTTGGAGCGCCTGGCCGCGGAACGCGCCGAGCAGCAAGAAACCATCGCTGCCCGCCAATCTGAAATCGCGACACTCGAAGAGCAGCGCATGCAGATCGAACAGCAAATCGCCGCCGCTCAGGAGTCTCTCACCGGGCTGCGCCAGCGGCGTGAAGAGGCAACGCAAATCAGCTCGCAGCGCGCGGCCCGCGTGGCCACGCTCGAAGAGCGCCACCGCTCGGCTGCGGGCGTTTTGCAGCGCATTGAATCGATCTTCGCCGAAGTGGGCGAGCGCGTGTATGCACTCGGCTCGCAAATTGAAGGCGCCGCCGCGGAGAAACTGCAGCGCGAAACCGAAAACGAGCAACTCGAACAGCAAGCCGCGGACCTCGAAGCCGAGCGCAATGCCGGCCAGGCGCGCGAAGGGCTGCTGCAATTTGAAACCGAGCAGGTTCGGGCGCGTCTTGCCGAAATCGACGAACTGCTGCGGCACAGCCGACTGCTGCTTGACCAGGCTCGCGACCGTCGCGGCGAACTCAGTGCCGCCGCCGCCAAGCTGCAGTCCGACGCAGAATACATGGCGCAGACCTGCCTCAACGAACTCGGCATCGAGCGCGCCGTTTTGCTCGCCGATACCACCCTGACCGTGATTGCGGGCGACGAACTCGCCGCCGCCGACCAGCTCTACCGCGACATGCGAACCAAGCTGGAAGCCATGGGCCCGGTCAACATGATGGCTTTAGAGGAATACAAAGAAACAGCGGAGCGGCATGCATTCCTTGAGACGCAGCGCACCGATTTGATTTCATCGATCGAGAACACTGCGGCCACTATCCGCGAGCTCGACCAACTTTCGCGGCAAAAGTTTGAAGAAGCATTTGCCACCATCAACCAGAATTTCCAGGCTACGTTCAAGAAACTGTTTGGCGGCGGCCACGCCTTCATGAAACTCACCGACGAAGAGAACAGCGCCGAGAGCGGCATCGACGTGGTGGCTTCGCCTCCCGGCAAGCGCCTGCAAAGCGTGCTACTGCTTTCCGGCGGAGAGAAGGCGCTCACGGCTCTTGCGCTGCTGGTCGGGATTTTCCAGTACACGCCCAGCCCGTTCTGCATTCTCGACGAAGTCGATGCGCCGCTCGACGAAGCCAACATCGCGCGCTTCACCGAACTGGTGAAGGAGATGAGCGTGCAAACCCAGTTCGTGCTCATCACGCACAGCAAGAGAACCATGAGCATCGCCCCAGTCCTCTACGGCGTCACCATGCAGGAACCCGGCGTCTCGAAACTGGTTTCGGTGCGCTTCGGAGCAACTGCGTAACATGCCGCGGAGTGACCGCCGGAGAATTTGCGAGCAAGCACGCAGTGCAACGACGCTGGAAAAATGGCGCTGCATGCGTCCGTGACGCGAACTGGCGGCGACCATGCGCCGCATGAGCTTCGTAAGGTCCCCTTCGACTTCGCTCTGTGCAGGCTATCGCCGGGCCTTTGGCCCCGTTCGGGATGACATCTTTATTGTTGGGCAGACTCGCCCGGAACCGGCCACGAGCTAAAGGCTAAGAGCTCTCAGCCAAAAGCTTCGCCCAAGTTATCCACTTCCATCCTCAGCTTTTCCACAACCCACGAGCCCCAAAACCCGCTCCGGCAGCCTGTTCTCGCCGATCTCAATCCTGTCAATGCCTTTCTGCTCAACGACAAAGGCTGCTTTGTAGGCCGGGCGCTCCGAGACGTTGACAAAATTTTCTGAGCAGCTAGAATACGACGCGCTCCTTACCTGTAAAATTTCAATCATGAGCCCCGAACTTCTAGATTCCGTCCTGTTGCACACTGACTTCCCCGAACTCCAACTTCACGCCAGCGGCAAGGTGCGTGATGTTTACCAACTCGATAACGAAAGCCTGCTCTTCGTCGCCACCGATCGCATCTCCGCGTTCGACTACATTCTGGCGACGGGCATTCCCCACAAGGGCCGGGTGCTCACGCAGATTTCGCTTTTCTGGTTTGATTTTCTTTCCAAAATCGTGCCCAACCACGTGATCACCGCCAATGTCGACCACTATCCGCAGCCCGCACGCAAGTATGCCGACCAACTGCGGGGCCGCTCCATGCAAGTGCAGCGCGCGGAAATGTTCCCGGTGGAGTGCGTGGTGCGCGGTTATGTTTCCGGATCGGCGTGGAAGGAATACAAAGCCACCGGCCGCGTCTGCGGAATCGAATTGCCGGCGGGGCTGAAAGAGTCGGACGCGCTACCCGAGCCCATTTTCACTCCGGCCACCAAGGCAGTCACCGGACACGATGAGAACATATCGTTTGAGCAGATGTGCGAAATCGTTGGCGCCGAAGCAGCCACACAGCTGCGCGACTTGTCGCTGAAAATTTATTCGAAAGCTGCAGCGTTTGCTCGCGCACGTGGCATCATCATTGCCGACACAAAGTTTGAATTCGGGCGCACCGCCAAGGGCATCACGCTGGCCGACGAGGTGCTTACGCCGGATTCCTCCCGCTTCTGGCCCGCCAGCAAGTACGAGGGCGGACGAGCGCAGGAATCGTTTGACAAGCAGTATGTTCGCGACTATCTCGAACAGATTCGCTGGAACAAGCAGCCGCCCGCGCCCGCGCTTCCGCAAGATGTGGCGCGCGCAACCAGCGAGAAGTACACGGAGGCGTATTTCCAGCTGACGGGGCGCAAGCTGGATGTGTAATGTGGCCGCCATTGCGCGGAACCGTTCATGAACCCGGCAGACTGGATCATTATCGCTCTGGTGCTCGTGAATGTTGTGGTCGCCGCGGTTCAGGGATTCTTTGCGGAGGCGTTCAGTCTGGCTGGGCTGGTGGTGGGTTACATGGTTGCGGCCTGGCAATACCAGGGATTGTCCAACTGGCTGGGGACGTTTTTGAAGAACGCGGAGATTGCGGACATCCTGGCTTTTTTCTTTATTTTTTTCGCGGTGCTCGCGGCGTTCAGTCTGGCCGGGAGGATCGTGCGCTGGATGATGAAGAAAGTGGGGCTCAGCGGTTTTGACCGGTTTCTGGGCGGCGTCCTGGGGCTGGCCAAAGGCGGCTTGATGGTGGCGATCGGGTTGATGGCGATTACGGCGTTCGCGCCCGCTTCGCAACTGCTGGCGAAGTCTGAGCTGGCACCCTATTTTCTGGTTGTGGGACGCGCCGCCGTTTGGGCTGGGCCGGCGCCGCTGCGGGCGCGCTTTTTTCAGGGCCTGGACTTGCTGCATAACGCACCGAAGAATTTAGGCGTGAAACCGCCGGCTGGTTCGAAATAGCCGGACTGCCGACAAGTTTGGTAGATGAGCTTAGTAAATAAGTTTAGGAAGATTCAGTAAAACAAGTTTCGAAACCAATTTTCGAAAACAATTTTAGAAAGACAAGAGAGAGACGCAACGTGAAAGATCAACTGGAAGCACTCGTCCTGCAGATGTACAAGAGCAACATTCTTTATTCCGAAGGCGTGCGCGAGTTCAAGAAGCGCTTTATTCTCACCGTACTTCAGGAAAACCGCGGCAATCAGTGCCGCGCCGCCCGCGAACTCGGCATGCATCGCAACACACTCAGCCGCACCATCACCGAGTTGAAGATCGACGTAAGGCAGCTGCGCGACGGCGTCAAGCGTCCTCCGCGCAGCGCTCGTCCCATGTCCATGGATAAGACCATGGAGAAGAAGATGATGCGCTAAGGTTTGCCCAACTGAAACCCAAAACTAAGGGCAGCCCTTTCGGGCTGCCCGTTTCTTGTATCGTGCAGCAGCGTTACTGCGCCGCTGGTTTGTGATGGACCGGAGGCTTCGGCGCGGTCTTCGGCTTCGCCAGCAGGCCTTTTTCCATGGTCATCATGAACGGGTTCGGCGTGTAAGCGGAAGGCTCTCCCGTAAAGTCGATGCTGGCTCCTTCTTTTGGAATCAGCCGGACCGGAATCGGAGCTTCAAAGGTTAAGGTAATGTCGGCCTTCTTGGCGTCGATGTCGTCGAGGCTGCCGGCGATATCGAATTCGGTTGCTGTCGCCTTGATGACTGTACCGCCCAGCACCAAGACCTTGCCTTTAATCGCGTTCCAAACCAGATCCTGGTCCGCCTGGGCGCCGTTGCCCAGAATAAATTCCAATTGTGCGAAGTCCATCTTGTCGGGCGATGTGGCAATCGCCATGGTGTGCGCCTGCTCGGCCAGCGTGGGCGGGGGCTTGATGGGAACTTGCGGCCCGTTTGCCTTCGCCGCGGCCAGAAGCTCAGCCCAGCCATCCTCTCCCTGGTGGAAGTTCTTGTATTGCGAGTGTGCGTACTTCTCGATCTGGGCTTCAGCCTGAGGCGGAGAGATCGCCGCCGAGCGCGCCGCAAACCAGATGCCGTTTTGGTAATCTGGCGTCGGCTGACTCAGATAGGCCAGCGCGAGCGGGTAGACCAGGCTGAAATCCTGCGGGGTTGCATCGACCGCAGCCCGCAGGTTGGTGATCGTTGTCGCGTAATCTTTGTCCTGCAGGGCTGCGATTCCGATGGCCGCATGGAACTCCACCTTCATCTGGTCAGTCATCTTCTGGAAATCCGCATCAGAAGTGCCCGCAGGCTTGGCAAACTTGGCCAGATCATCCAACCCCTGCTGGCCATATTTCTTGGCGTCGATCAATAGCTGCTTCGCGTTGGGATCGCCGTTCTGCGCCATGATCCGGTCAAAATATGCCAGCAGGAACAGGGCGCGCTCGTTGTTGGGATCGGCTTGTATCAGGCGAGTCGCCGCGTCCATAGCTTTCTTGACGTTGTTGGTCTGCTGGTAGGTGACCATCAGGATCTCGAGCGCCTGGGTCTTCATGATGCTGTTGGGATACTGCGTGAGAAACGCTTCCAAACCGCTGATTTTCGCGGTCGGATCGGTTTGCCCTACGGCGCCGACATAAGCGTTGTATTCCGCCGGATCTTTAATCACCGGCTGTGACGCCTGCGGCGCGGCTGGTTGTGCCTGTGCTGCCGGCGCGGCTGGTTGTCCTTGTGCTGGCTGCGCAGCATCCTGAGCGCCGGCAAACACCGCAACCCCAAGCACAACCGTGACCAGAATCTTTTTCATCAGTATGGCTCCTTGAACTTTCCGGGAAATGGCGATTTGGAAAAAATTTATCCTGCTGCTCGTTCTACCGCAACAACTTAGACACCGCACTCCGCTCGGACCACTCGCGCTCTGATCCTGCTTTGGAATGCCGCGCTTCCTGGCAGGGGCACCGGGGAATTGCAGCCCCGTTGAGAGGCAAAGGCTGCTCGACCCTTTATTCCCGGTTGGCGGGATTATAAGTACCTCTTTCGCCGAAGGCAAGCCACTTCCCATCATTGCGGTTCCAGACCGCCGTTCTTTATTGTTTGACCTGCGATTGTTTGACCTGCGATTGTTAAGATGCAACTGTTTAAGTCGCCAGTTGTTTGAGATGCGGGAATCGGCTTCGTGAAGTGAAAAGATCGCTGATTCCTTGTAGATGAGAGGAGCTGCGCACATGGATGTAACCCCAGTCCCGATCGTAGACCCCGCCAAACCCCTGACCGGCCAGGTGGCAATCGTAACCGGAGGCGGACGCGGCATTGGAGCGGCCATCGCGAAGAAACTGGCCAGCCTGGGCGCGGCTGCCGTGTTGTGTGGGCGCACCGCGGCCGACCTGCAGTTCACCGCGGACGAAATTGTGAAAGCGGGAGGCCGCGTGGAAGTGGTTCCCTGCGATGTAGTCGACCTGCGCTCGTTCGAATATGCGGCCGCGCGCATCGAAAGCAGCTTTGGCCGGGCAGACATTCTGGTCAACAATGCCGGCGTGGGCAGCTTCAACGAACCGTTACATCTGCTGCCACCGGCGGAGTGGGAGCGCATTCTCAATACCAACCTGCGCGCCGTCTACTACGCCATCCTGACGTTCGCCCCCATCATGATTCGCGCCTACTCCGGCCACATCATCAACATTTCGTCGCTCGCCGGAAAAAACGCTTTGCCGAACGGCGCCGCTTATGCCGCCTCCAAGTGGGCGTTGAACGGCCTCACGTATTCGGTAGCGGAGGAATTGCGCGCCCACAACATCCGCGTGTCGGTGATTTGTCCCGGCTCAACTGATACAGGATTAAGCCCCCACGCCGGCAAAGATCCCCGCAAAATGCTGCAGCCAGACGACGTCGCTCACGCCGTGGCGACGCTGGTGACGCAGGCTCCAAATTCGTTTATCAGTGAGATTCTGCTGCGGCCCACGCAGAAGCCGTAAGGGCTAGACCTCGGACGTCAGACCCTACTTCTTGAACAAATTATCGAATGCCTGGCGCGCGCTGCTGGGGCGCAGGCTGGCCGGGGTCGAGGTTTCTTTTTCCCGCGTGACGCGGATTTCATATGACGCGCAGTCGTTGCGCTCGTCTTTCTTCGCGATTCGCACCGTCACCGGCTGCATGCACTCAAAGTGGCTTCCGGGATCGAAATACATGCACTGCTTGCAGGAGTGCAACTCGAATCCGCACTTGGGACACCGGCCCTCAGGCGGCATGCCCGGCAGCACCGTGCCGCACTGCGTACAGCGCGAAACCGCCCGCGTGCCCGGCAGATTCACGGGCCTCGGGCCGAACGTATTTTCTTTTCTGGGCGGCGGTGGGCTCGATCGGTCTCCGGGCGATCGTTCTCCAGACGATCGTTCCCCCGAGGAGCCTCCTGACCCTTTGCGCGACTCGTCGCGGTCCCGGTCCTGATAACCATGCTGACGGTATTTAGCCAACGAAAACCTCCGGCGCGTTATGTATCGTCTTGCGGGCGCGCCTGCGCACAAGTGCTGGAGCGGGATGAAGCGAACCCGACCTGGATTCCCTTCACTTGGGGGATGGCGCCCTATATTTGACCACGAAGGCCACCAAGACGCACGAAAGAACCCACAGGCCTTCCTTCGTGGAACCTGGCGCGCTTATCCGTGAATAAATTCAGCCGGTGCCCACTGGGCACTCGCGCCTCGATACGCAACGCCGTCACATAAACGCCGTCATACAATGGAATCTGACCACCAGTTGATCTACCAAGTCATGATTCACGAAATCATCCAGGTCGGCCCGCTGCAGTGCAACTGCTCGATCATCGGCGATGAAGCCACGCGCGAAGCCATGGTGATCGATCCCGGCGACGACATTGAAGATGTGCTGGCCATCATCCGCAAGCACGATCTCCAAGTCAAGCAGATCGTCATTACCCACGCCCACATTGACCACGTCGGCGGAGCCATGAAGCTGCGCGCGGCCACCGCAGCGCCCATCCTGCTGAACCAGAATGACTATGCCCTGCTCAAAATGCTCGACGAACAAGCCAACTGGATCGGCGTGCCCACTCCCGGCGTAGTCGTAATCGATCGGAACGTCCAGAGCGGCGAAACCGTGAGCGCGGGTTCGCTCAGCGCCAGCGTCCTGCAGACGCCCGGCCATACGGAAGGCAGCATCTGCCTCTATTTCGCCGCCGATAAAAAATTGATCGCCGGCGACACTCTCTTCGCCGGCTCCATCGGCCGCACCGACCTGCCCGGCGGATCAATGAAAAAAATCATGCGCTCGCTGCACGACACCGTGCTGGCGCTGCCGGATGACACAGTGGTGGTCCCCGGCCACGGCCCACTCACTACGATCGGCGAGGAGCGGGAGAGCAATCCGTTCCTGATCAAAGGCTAAGCTCCTGCGGCCGCACGGAAGTTCGCCCGGACGTATTACCGACGTGATCTTACTAAGTTGATTACATCCCTCTTATGATGAATACCGACACCTCACTCCCCCATGAAGAATCGGATTGCAGTTGTTTTGCTTGTTGTTGCACCCCTGCTGATATTCTGCGCCAACCACGCTCGTGCCCAGGAAACTTCTGAAGGCGCACGCAAAGTTGTGACCAAGGTGGTTCCGGAGTATCCCAACCTCGCTCGTTCCATGCACATCCAGGGAAACGTGAGAGCGGACGTGTTAGTCGCTCCCAACGGCAAGGTCAAGTCCGTCGAAGTGAAGGGCGGGCATCCCTTGCTCGGCCAGGCTGCTCAGACCGCCCTAAGTCAGTGGATATGGGAACCGGCTGCTCGCGAGACCCACGAGAGTGTTGAATTGCGGTTCACTCCTTAGGCGATTGAGGCGGGCGATCTCGTCAACTGAGAGTTGGCCGGCTTCCGGTCCATCGGGCGCGGTCAGCGACGTGCGGTTTTAGCCACATCAGTAGCGATACGGACAGCTCTATAGGTAGCGCTCACCAATATGCACGCTCCGCCGAGTCTGAACCAGACATCCGTACCAGTTATTTTCCACACGACACCGCAACAGATAGCAAGAATGAAGGAAATCTGTTCCGGCGGCAGTGTTCCGTACCGCTTCCATGGTCTTTGCGAGAAAGCCCAAAGGTCGAGACACAAAACAACCGCAAAGGCTGCCCCAAGAACGGCTACCTCTGCAAAACCTGGCAGGTACGTAAGAAACGCATAGGAGGCAAATATCCAGAGCGGCAAATCCATTAACGCGGACCAACTGTAGCTGGGACTGCCCTGAGGGGCTGCCAATGCCCCGTACTGTGCGAGATAGCAGTCGCGGCACAGCTGTTCGGACCCCGGCAAATCATGACCGCAAGATGAGCATTGGCCCATATCGTATCCAGAACAAGTGAATTAGAGCATTTCGGCCGCAAGCCTGCGGCTTACGACGGTAACTGTTGCTATCAGGCCATGGGGGCGGCATCGTCAGTCCTAACGATTCAGAAGCTCCAGGATTCTGTCGAGACCCTTGCCAAACTCGAACCCCGGCGTAATCAAGCTCAGCACCAGGTACCCGTCGCTGGGGAAATCGTAGAAATGGCCGGGATGCACGAGCACTGATTTTTTTTGCAGTAGCTCGACTGCCAGGTCTTCGTCTGACCTGGTCACCGGCACGCGCAGCACGGCGTACCATCCACCTTCCACGGCAAGCCGCTCGCATGTATTCTGCGCGGCGAGCTGGCGATCCAGCTCGGCCAAGTTTCCGCGAACGCGATCGAGCAACTGCGATTGCATACGCTCCCGCTGCGCGAGCAGCACAGGCGTGGCCCACTGCAGCGGAGCGTTCATCGAGAGATAGGTATCGGCAATCACTTCCAAGCGGGCCAGCGCGGGCGCCGCCTCGGCAGGCGGTCCGCTCACTGCGATCCACGCCACTTTCATCTGCGGCAGGGCGGAGACTTTCGAGAGGCCGCTCAGGGTGAAGGTCAACACATCCTGATTCGCCGTGAAGCTGGGGCGACGTGCAAGGTTGCCAGTGGTGGCGGGCGAGACTGTCGAGCTTCGCTCGACCGGACAGCCGGGGGCGGCTGTCCCCACATCAAGCCGGTAATCCAGAAACACTTCATCGGCGATCAGGGCCAGACCCTCTCTGCCCGAACTGTGCTCCCGGCAAAACGCGTTCAGCAAGGTCAATTCGTGCGCCTGCACATATGAGCCCGTGGGATTATTCGGATGCACCACCACCACGCCGCGGGTTCGCGGCGTTACTGCTTTTTCGAGTGAGGGAAAATCCATCTGCCAGCCGTGGTCGTAAATCAGCGGATAGGGCACCAGCTTCACGTCTTCGAGGTCAGCTAGAAACTCGAACAGCGGATAACTGGGCTTGGGGACAAGCAATTCATCGCCCGGATTGCACAGCAAACGGAAGATGTAGGAATAGCCTTCGCTGGTGCTGGTGGTCAGGACAAGCTGCTCGGGATCAAAACCGTGAACTCCCTGGCCGCCGCGGAAAGGCTCGCCGCCGTAGTAATCAGCGACCGCTTCGCGCGCCTGCCGCAATCCCTTGGGCTGAGGATCGTAATCGATGGCCTGCGGAGCGTGGAGAGCTCCCAGAATGGCGGCCTCGTCATAGCGCAGGCCGACGCGCGTGGGATTCGAAACGGTCAGATCGAGAATGTTCTCGCCGTTCGCCCTTGCCGCTTCCAGAGCCTCGGTCAGCCGGTTGCGCGTGAGCTTCCAGTGCGTACGGTCGGAAAACATCTCAGAGCGGGAACAGGTTCAGCTGCAGGACGGCGTCGGTTTGAGCCTGCCGGTTCGTGAACTTGTTCACGAACTTGTTCATGAACTTGTCCACGAACTTATCCATGAACCCCGGAGTCGAGGGACCGCGGCTGATGTTGTCCTGCACGCCGCGCCATTCCAGGCCGGGCCAGTCGCGAATCGCAATGGCCGGACAGAGCAGGCGTTTGCCATCCGGACGCAACAACTGGCGCAGGGTTTGCACTCCATAGAAAAGTCCTTGCCCGGAGTTCGCCGCCACCACCAGATGAGACTTGTCCGCGAAAAGAAGGTAGCCCTGCTCTCCGATGGAGGCGTCCGACTGCAATCCCCTCGCCGCGAGAAACTTGCGCACGCGCGAATCCTGCAGCCGGGCCAGCACGATGGAGCGGCGCTCCGTCCTGGCGCTGGCCTTGACTCCAACGATATCAAGATTCAACCCGGACTCGTCCGCGATTTCTTCGGCCAGCGTTTCGGCCGCGATGCGGTCTTCGGCCTGGTGACCGAACTCCACCAGAATCCGGGTCATGGGACCAACTCGAAAGCCGCCATCGCGCAGTTGCACTTCCTTCGGCTCCGGCATCAGCTTGACCTGTCCGCCATCGTCGGAAGATTCCACCGCCAGCGCCGACAGCGAAAACAGCAGCGCGCAACAGAAAGCGCAAATCGTTCGTGAGCTCATTCGGTTCCCTGGGGGAAAGCCCCGGGAGCATTGTAACCGCAATACCGGAAATGTCTCTACAAACGTTTCGCGTTTGCCAGCCGGAAGCTAACCGCAAGAAACTGCAAAGAGTGTGCAATTCTGAACAGCCCCGGGAGAAGCATTCCGGCAAAATAGAGACATTCCTGACCGGCAATCGTACCTGGCGGTTCTTGGTGTGCGCTCGATTCGGTCGGTTCCGTGCTGTTGCAAGGGTCGAGCAAAAGTAAGGGAGGCAATATGTCGATCGCTGCCTTCTTGTTCTCTTTGGCTTGGGGAATACTAAGCGTGTTTTTCCTGCTGCTGATCAGGATCGGCGCCAAGCCGGTTCCCACGCCTGAGCCAAGGTCGACTCAACTCCGCGTCCTGTACGTTTTCCGCGTCGATTGTAGCTTTGGACAAGGGCAGTCTGAAAAGCGAATACGCCCTCACGCGAAGTATCATTTGCAGCCTCTCACCTTGAAAACCACCACGTCGGATCCTGCCGCCAATTCGCAGTCTTTCCGCTTTTCCGGATTCCTCTAACCACACTTGAGCAGTATTGACCAGACCCGACAACGCCAGAAGCAGACAGTGAACTGAGCGGGATTCTTACGCACGTGAATCGCGGATCGAGTCTCGCGCTCGAATCTCACACCAAAGGAGAAACGACGTGCACCGTGGAAACCGATTTCTCAGCTCACTTGCTTTAGCTGCCGCCCTTGCCGCTCCGCTAGCGATCATGGCCGCTGCCAGCCCCCAGGACAACAGGACCCAGGAAAAGCGGGACGATCACAACAACAAGCGCTACTACGACAAAGGCCACAAGGACTATCACAACTGGGACAACAACGAAGACCGCGCCTACGTGCGATACCAGAACGAGCACCACGAGACTCGTGCCTTCGTTGAGTTGAACCGCCAGCAGCAGACCGTCTACTGGAACTGGCGCCACAGTCATCCCGACGGCAGGTAAGACAACGGCTTCGAGCTTCGAGCTTCGGGCTTCGGGCTTCGAGCTGCTTTCGCCTTTTCGGCTTCGAGCTTCGGGCTTCGGCAAGGCGGGCTGGCCGAAGCCCGACAGCCGATGCCGCGTTAGCTCCGTCTCAGTTTCCACCCTCATACTTCCAAAAGCCGCGCCCAGCGGCCTTTATGGTCTTAATCCTGCTGATTCCAAAGGGCCTAAAACTCCTGCCAAATTCCTTTGAATCGAAGGCAGAACCAGTGTAGGATGCAAAACCCGGGTCCAAATCGGATCTCCCCGGGAGCCAGCGGGTCTCAATCTCAAAACAGAATTCCGGGTCCAAAAGGAGCAAATCGTGATTCGAAGACTAAGCGCATATTTTCTCCCGATGGTCGCGATGGTATTGGGTGTGAACGTCGTTTGCCAGGCGGAGCCACAGTCCCTGATGACGCGTCACGTGCGTGAAGTGACTCTTAATGGGCAGGCGCCGTTGGTCGGACACGTCCCCGCAACCCAGTCCATGCGCCTTGTCCTTGTTTTGCCGCTCCGCAACCAGGATGCGTTAGACAGCTTGCTGAAGGAACTCTACGATCCTTCGAGCCCGTCTTACCGGCAGTTCCTCACGGTGGAGGAGTTTACCGCAAGGTTTGGCCCCACTCAGGAAGACTATAACGCGGTAATTAATTTTGCCGCGGCGCACGGCCTTGCGGTGGTGGGCACGTCTCGCAATCGCGTGAACCTCGACGTCACGGGATCGGTGGCCAGCATTGAGGAAGCGCTCCATCTGACCATGGGAATTTACCAGCACCCCGCGGAAAACCGCACCTTCTACGCTCCGGATCGCGAGCCTACCCCGGACGTGGCGGTCCGGCTGTGGCACATTTCGGGCCTCGACAACTATTCGATTCCGCGTCCCGCGGTAATGCACCGCGATATGTCCGTGAGGCCAAATGCCACAACCGGCTCCGGCCCTTCGGCCTCCTTTCTAGGCAGCGACATGAGGGCGGCGTACTACGGCGGAGCCCTCACCGGCACAGGCCAGTCGCTGGGATTGCTCGAGTACTACGGTACTGATTTGGCTGACCTGACCACATATTTCAGGAACGCGGGCGAAACGAATAATGTCCCGATTACGCTGCTCTCCACCGACGGGACGAGCACAAGCTGCACAGAATCAGAGGGCTGTGACGACACGGAACAGACCATCGACATGACCCAGGCCATTGGCATGGCTCCCGCCCTATCGAGCCTGGTGATGTACGTGGGATCAACCGATTCCGCCATTTTTAATGCCATGGCTACGGCGAGTCCGCTGAACGCGCAGTTGAGTTCCTCGTGGACGTGGTACCCAGCAGACCCCAGCACTGACAATCCCTATTTCGAGGCGTTCGCGATGCAGGGTCAGAATTTGTTTCAAGCGGCTGGGGACAGCGGGGCATGGACGCCGTCTGGTTCTGGTTCAGAGGTTTTTCCTGCGGATGACGTGTATGTCACGACGGTCGGCGGTACGGATTTGGAGACCGGGAGGGCAGCTGGTCCCTGGAGTTCAGAGACCGCCTGGAGTGACGGTGGTGGCGGAATCTCGCCGCACAAGTATGCCATTCCCTCCTGGCAGACGAGCGCAGCCAGCGGCTGCTCCAGCTGTTCCAAGACCTATCGCAATGGCCCGGACGTTTCCGCGAACGCGAATTTCACCTTTTACGTTTGCGCCGACCAGACTACCTGCACTGCGAACGAATATGGCGGGACCAGTTTCGCCGCGCCCATGTGGGCCGGCTATCTGGCTCTGGTCAATGAACAAGCCCTGCTGAACGGCAACAAGGCGGTGGGCTTTATCAATCCGAGTCTGTATGCGATCGGCGCCGGATCGAGCTATGACGCGGACTTTCATGACATCACCAGCGGCAGCAACGGCTTTTCAGCAACCACCGGCTACGATCTGGCGACGGGCTGGGGCAGTCCCAACGGCTCTGGGCTGATTACTGCCCTTGCCGGAACAACGACGTCTCCGACCTTCACCATTTCTGCCTCGCCCTCTTCGGTCTCCGTGGTGCAAGGCAACAGCGGCACGTCGACGATCACTACTGCGATCTCGGGGGGCTTCGACTCTGCGATTGCATTGTCTGCAACCGGCCAGCCGACGGGCGTGACTGTCACCTTTAATCCCACGTCGATCGCTGCGCCAGGTTCTGGCACTTCAACCGCGACCTTGGCCGTGGCTTCGACCACCGCGACCGGCACCTATACGATCACTGTCACGGGGGTGGGCGAAAGCATTACACAGACCACCACGATCAGTCTGACGGTAACTTCATCGGTGAGTGCCGACTTCAGTATCAGCGCGTCGCCCACGGCGATTACCGTAGCCCGGGGCGCATCCGGCACCGCCACGATCACGACGGCGGCGATGGGAAGCTTCAGTTCGACGATCACCTTGTCGGCGACCGGAGCGGGAGGCGCGCAAAAGGTTACCTTTAGCCCCAACCCCATCGGGGCGCCGGGCTCTGGGACATCCACGATGACGGTTAAGGTAGGAACAACGGCCTCACTGAAAACATTCACTATCACGATCAAGGGCACGGGCGGAGGCAAGACGCATACGACTACCGTCGCGCTCACCGTCGTCCGATAGCGCACGAGGAAACGTGAAACAAAAACGCCCGGATCATTTGATCTCTGATCATTTGATCCGGGCTTTTTGTGGCGCGGGCACTCTTACCCGCGAAATCTAACCACAAGCAAATCCTTTACTTTCCGAACGCTTCTTTATTCACGACATAAGGCATCTTCGTGATGTCGCCTCCGTAGTTGCCTTCGAGCACGTCAATCAGCCCTTGCACGCAGCGTCCGGCCATGCCTTTGTTGGGGTCGGTGGAGAGCCGCGTAATGCGCGCGGCGCTGGCGAAGTGCGGCATCAGGCGGCAGCGGTCGGCGATCGCCGGATCGCGCAGCGGCGAATCCGCGGGCAGCGGTTCTTTCTCGTAGACGTCGAGGGCCGCGCCGGCGATCCAGGTCTCGCGCAACGCCCGCGCCAAAGCGGCTTCCTCCACCACGGGACCGCGCGATGTATTCACGAGGTAAGCGGTGGTCTTCATCGTGCGCAGAGTCTTCTCGTTAAACAGGTGATATGTGGGCGTCGAGGTTTCTCCGGCTCGCAGCAGGGGCACGTGCACGCTGACGAAATCGGCTTCGCGCAGCGCTTCTTCAAACTTCACATACTTGATCCAATTTTTTTCCTTCGCGATGCCGCGGGCCTGGCGCAGATCCATGACCTCTTGAATCGCTTTGGCGTAATCGTGGTTCTCGTAAGCCGGGTCGTAGCACAGCATGTTCATATCGAATCCGGCGCACTTCTTGATCATGGCCAGCCCGATGCGCCCCGTGCCGATGATCGCGATGGTCTTGCCGGAGACCTCGTCGCCCAGAAACGGCAGGTACGGATGCCAGTATCCCCAACGATTTTCGCGCGTAAGGTGCTCGGCGGGCCACATTCTGCGCGCCAGCATTCCCATCATGAAGAAAGCAAACTCGGCCGTCGCCTCGGTGAGCACGTCAGCAGTGTTGGTGAATGGAACCTTGTAGCGATTGGCGTCGGCGCGATTGATGTTGTCGAAGCCAACGGCAAACTGCGCCACAACTTTCAGTGTTCCCCTGCCCGCTTCGAACACCTCAGCGTCAATCGAATCGCGCAGCGTTGTGACCAGGCCATCAATGCCCGCTTTCACTTTTTCGATGATCAGACTCTTCGGCGGCGCTTCCGGTTGCGGGTAGACCTCGACGTCATATCCCCGGTTGCGTAGCAGGTTGATCGCTTCGCCGATGTCACAAGTGGCAAATACGCGGAATTTCTTTTCCATAAATCTTCTTTCGTAACGTCGTGAAGCTTTGGATCGTGTGTCGCGAGCACTCCTCGGCAAGCTCAAAGCCTTGCCCTGAGCCTGCCGAAAGCGCAGGCCTGCCCGCGAAATCTAACCACAAGCAGACCCTTAACCTCAAGTTAAGAACTTGCCAGGAATCAACGGCAACGGACTCCCGCGGCCCGCTCAAAACAGTCTCAAGCATGTTACTGACGTACGCTGGCGGAAGCAGTGCAACCCGTCTATCATCCACCAATCTCTTCAGTCGGGGCGGAATCAATGGCACACGCACAATCTCACGCGCAAAAGCGCCGTAGTTATTTCATGCAATGCGCGGCTGTAGCCGCCATGATTTTCTTACTTACCTCGGCGGGCGGTGCCCAAGCCAAGCCGGCTGATCACCCCGAGGTGCCTTTGCCTCAGGACCTGACGAAGTATCCCGGATTGCTGCCTGAGTTTGGCCAGTTGCTGGAAAAGTTTCAGCACGAGATTCAGGTTCCGCCGGCGCGTGGCCAGAGCCGCCTATTGCCGTTGCTGCCGGAGTCGACCGTCTTCTATGCCGCGCTTCCGAATTACGGCGAAGCGTCTCACCAGGCCCTCGCCATTTTCCAGCGCGAGGTACAGCAGAGTCCCGCGCTGCGCGCCTGGTGGGAGCAGGGCGAGATGGCCGCGAATGGACCCAAAGTAGAGGATGCGCTGGAAAAAATTTATCAGTTCTCGCAATACCTGGGTGACGAAATTGTCGTGTCGGGCGGCGCCGAAGGTGGCAAGCCTCCGAGCCTGCTGATTATCGCCGAGTTGCGCAAGCCGGGCCTCAAGGATTTCATTCAGCAGATGGCAAAGGAGTTTAGTGGCAGCTCTGAACTGGCAGTGCGCGTATTGAATGTTCAAGAACTCGCGGCTGCCAAAGAGACAAACCCCGCGCAGCAGTTGGTAATCCTGATACGCCCCGATTTCGTGGTCGCGGCGCTCAATGTGGCCGCGCTGCGTCGTTTCAACAGCCGTCTAGACAGCGGCAGCCGCGAGTTTGCCGCTACTCCGTTCGGGCAGCGGGTAGCGCAGGCCTATGAAGGCGGTGCGTCCGTCGTAGCAGCCGCCGACTTGCAGAAAATATTGAGCCAGGTCCCACAGGGCACCGCACAAAATCAGAAACTTTTCCAGCGTACGGGATTCGCCGACGTGAAGTACTTGGTTTGGGAGCACAAGAATGTGGCGGGCGAGGCAGCCAGCCAGATGGAAATAAGCTTCACCGGTCCGCGCCATGGAGTGGCGTCCTGGTTAGCGCCGCCGGGGCCGCTGGGCAGCCTGGATTTTATCTCGCCCCATGCGATACTGGCGGGCGCCGTGCTATTGAAGGATCCGGCGCAGATATTCGAAGACATCAAAGATCTCGCCGCAGCCTCGAATCCCAACGCTCTCGCGGCTCTTCCGCAGATGGAACAGGGATTGAAACTCAGCCTGAAAGACGATTTGCTCAGCCGCCTTTCGGGAGAGATCGCCTATGAAGTGGACAGCTTCGCACCGCCGAACCAGGCAGCGCCGAACCAGCCACCGTCAACCCCGGCGTGGAAGGCAATACTGAAGGTCAATGATCCGGACCACCTGCAGGCTGCGCTCGGTACGCTGCTGGCAACCATGCACATGAGCTCGCAACAATCCGAGGATGGGGGAGTTACTTACCACACTCTGCAAATTCCCTCGGCGCAGAAGACAACTGAAATCAGCTACGCATTTGTCGACGGTTATTGGATCATCGCCTCCAGTCGCGAAACCGTCGCCCAGGCAATTCGACTCCGTCGGACCGGTGAATCGTTGGCCAAGTCCGCGAAATTTATCGCGGCCCTGCCGCCAGGCCACTCATCAGAAGCTTCGGCGATCCTGTACGAAGACCCGACCGCTGTGGCGGCTCTTACAATGCGGCAGGTATTGCCGGCGATGGCGCACTCGATTTCACAGTCAACCGCCGCAGCTACGCCAGTGGTGATGTGCGCGTATGGCGAGGAAAGCGCGCTTCGCGAAGTCAGCAGAAGTGCAGGAGTCGACGCCGGCGCGATGCTGGTAGTCGCGGCCATCGCGATTCCGAACCTATTGCGGGCGAGAATTGCCGCGAACGAAGCGAGCGCTGTAGCCAACATACGCACGGCAAACGTCGCACAGATCACCTATGCGAGTTCTTATCCACAGCGCGGCTTCGCGCGCGATCTGGCTTCGCTTGGCCCGGATCCCCGTGGCACCGGCTTCTCATCGGTGGACCACGCCAGTGTGATTGACGCCACTTTGGGAAATGCCAACTGTACCACGGGCGCGTGGTGCACGAAGTCTGGATACCAATTCAGCATCACGGCGGAATGCAAGAAACAACGCTGTGAGGAATATGTCGTGGTTGGCACTCCGGTCAGCAACAACTCAGGAACAAGAAACCTCTGTTCGACTTCAGACGGTGTGGTTCGCTATCGAGCCGGTGCTCCGCTGACTTCGCCGATCGGCGTAGCGGAATGCCAGACGTGGCCGCCGCTGCGGTAATCAGGAAGTGCAGCACCCAGGAGATGGCGTGATCGCCTCTAGTCGAACGTCCAGCGCGTGGACTTGCCCACGAAATGCTTCTCCCACAGCCCGAATGCCACCCGCGGCTGCACCGCGAATACAGGCTCTTTCATCGAGAGAATGTCTTTCTTCATCGCGCCCATATCAAATTTGTACTTGCGCTCGTAAACGGGAAGCATCTGGCGGCGCGCGGCCACGTCGGCGATTTCCGCGATGCCCTCGACGATCACCGCCTCGCTCGCATCCTCGGTACAAACCACGCAGTTTGAATTCTGCGCCAGGTTGCGCGACTTGCGCGACTTGCTGCCGGTGCTGAACAGAAAGCAGCCGTCCTGCCACAGGCCCCAGACCACCATCGTGTGGGGAGACCCGTCAGGTTTCGTCGTCGCGATCCAGTAGTTGTGCGATTTCTTCAGCCGCTGCTCGGCCCAGCTCCAGGAGAGCAGTCCCTTGTCGCCTTCCGGCAGGCCGTAGCCGGGCATGAGTGGACGGCCGACTTTCGGCTTCTTTGTCCGTGACATGGTCTTTCTCGTCGACATCGAAGGACTATGGGATGTCACGAATTTTTCTTCGTCCACTGGTCGATGCGCTCCAGCGCCTGCTGCAGATTCTCCAGAGAATTCGCGACGCTGAAGCGCAGGTAGCCCTCGCCGAACGCGCCGAACGACGTGCCTGAAAGCGCCGCCACACCTGCCTGTTCGAGCAGGGCGTCGGCCAGCGGCTTCGATTTCCATCCCGTTCGCGTGATGTTGGGAAAGGCGTAGAATGCGCCTTTCGGCATGCGGCAGGAGAAGCCCTTGATCTTATTCAGTCCGGCCACGAACACATCGCGCCGCCGCTGGAACTCGTCGCGCATGCGGTCCACTGATCTCTGGTCGCCGGTGATCGCCTCAATGCCCGCCACCTGCGTGAAGCTGGCCGTGCAGGAATTCGAATTCGTCATGAGACGGGAAATATGCGTCGCCAGATCGGCACGCATTACTCCGTAGCCCATGCGCCATCCGGTCATAGCGTAAGTCTTCGAGAAGCCGTCGAGCAGAATGGTGCGCTCCTGCATGCCAGGTACCGACATGATCGAAAAATGCTGGCCGCCGTCAAACAGCAGCCGGCTGTAGATTTCGTCCGACAGCACCATGATGTTGCGGTCGCCGATGGCCTCGGCGATCTGCTCGATGTCGCGCCGTTCGAGCACGCCACCAGTAGGATTTTGCGGTGAATTTAAAATAATCAGCCGGGTGCGGTCGTTGATCAGCAACGCCAGCTCGTCGACGTCGAGAGAAAAATCGCGTTCCTGGCGCAAGTGGATGGGCACAGCCTTGCCACCAACGTAGTGAATCATCGACTCATAAATCGGGAAGCCGGGATTGGGATAGATGGCTTCGTCTCCCTCGTCAATCAAGGCCAGGATCGTGAAGAAAATAATCGGCTTGCCGCCCGGAACCACGACCACTTCATCGCTCGTAACTTTCACGCCGCGGGTGCGGCTCACGTAGTCGGCCAGCGCTTGCCGCAGTTCCGGCAGGCCCGCCGAGGGGCCGTAGTGCGTCCAGCCTTTGTGGAGCGCATCAACGCCAGCCTCGACCACGTTCGCGGGAGTATCGAAGTCCGGTTCGCCAATTTCGAGATGGATCACGCTCTTGCCCTGGCGCTCCAGCGCACGCGCTTTGTTCAGAACCTCAAAAGCGGTCTCGGTGCCCAACCGCGACATGCGGCGGGCTAACTGCAGTTCGTTTTGCGTGGCTTTCTCCATGGCGGGGAAAATTCGTCACAGCCGCAAACGAAGGATTATACGCCCCTCCGGAATGCGAAGATCGCGGCACAACTGAGGAAGCAACCCGCGTAAACTAGCGGCGTAAAGGTACGAAATTCGGCTGCCCATCATCGACCAGGCGGGGCCGACCAAGCGGGATCCCGCGGGGAGGACTTGTGGACTCATCTCTCAACGAACTTTATGCGCATCAGGCGTGGGCCGACGCAGAGCACTGGCGCGCGTTCGAAGCGCATCCCGCGGCGCTCGCCGACAGGGCGATCCGCGAGCGCTTGCTGCACATTCATCTCGTGCAGCATGGATTTCTATGGGTGGTGGGACCGCGGACGTCGCCGTTCGCGTTCAAGAAGCTGGAAGATTTCCCGGGCGCCGCGGACTTCAAGGGTTACGCGCAGCACTATCACGGGGAAATGGACCAGCTGTTGCGAAGCATCACACCAGCTCGCCTGGAAGAGGTGATTGAAGTGCCGTGGTTCAAACCGGTGCTGAAGATCAGCGTACGCCACGCGCTCACGCAAGCGGCGATGCACAGCCACTATCACCGCGGACAGAATGCGACCCGCCTGCGCGAGCTAGGCGGCGTGCCACCGGGGACGGACTTCATTGTGTGGTTGCGGGACGGCCAGCCAGCGGCGAAGTGGAGCTGAGAATAGAGCCCTGATTTCAACGCCTCCTCCATTGCCAGATCAGTGCCCCAAGATTCGGAGACGGTCGCAGCGGCAGTCAATGCGCCTTTGGCAAAGCAGTCGCTTTTCGTCTCAAGGCCTGCCACAAAACATGAGCCTCATACGTTCTTGGTATGTGAACGCAAGAAGCATGGCGGAACCGAGCGAGATGGAATTCACTAACTCCGAAGGATTGGATGCGATTTTTAGCGCTCATTATGAGCGCATTACCCGCGTCATTGGCAGGGTCATTCATGACCAGGCCCGCGCGGAGGAACTAGCGGTGGAAGTCTTTCTGAAGTGGTGGCGGAATCCTCAGGCGCAGGGAGAACACGCGGAGGGGTGGCTTTATCGGACCGCCGTACGTGAGGCGTTGGACGAATTGAGGCGCCAGACGCGCCGGGGCCGATTCGAGCGCATTTTCAGTTTCGTCCGCGAGTCGCCTCCTACGCCGGAGGACGTATACACCGTCAGTGCCGAGCAGCACAGGGTGCGGACCGTGCTCGCGGCTTTGAATCGGCGCCATGCGGAGCTGTTGCTCCTGTGGAGTCAGGGCCTCAGCTACCAGGAGATCGCCGTCTCTCTCGCAGTGAATTCCAACTATGTCGGAAGTCTCGTCAGCCGCGCTCAAGAAGCGTTCCGGAAGGAGTACTTGAAACGATATGGAAACCAATCCTATGGAAACTAATCATGAAGATCGCTGGGTCGCCGGCCGGCTTGCAGTTATCGAACCACGGTGGAGTCCGAACCTCGTGCGTGGACGCGAATTGCTCAACGCCAGGCTGGCGCGGCGACGCCACTCGTGGACGCGGATGACATGGACCCGGATGGCGACTGCGGCCGCAGCAGCCGTGGTGTGCGTCGCGGTGCTCGCACTTCCGAACACCCGGGCGCTAGCCCAGGAGCTGTGGTACCGGTTTGTCCTGGATCGGGTAGATGTTGTACGGCTCGATCTTTCGAAGTTGCCGTTGCACATGCACGTGACCACCAATGGTTTGGAGCAGAGCGTCCAGAATGTGGATGAGGCTGAACGCAAAGCAGGTTTCAAGCCGTATCTGCCATCACCAGACGTTCTCGGCGCTAATCCTGGCATTACGGTAACCGGGCCGATTGTGGTGGAGCAGACAATCCACGTTTCCGATATCGAACCTGCTCTCGCCAAGGTGGGAGCAAGTGACGTGCAGGTGCCGGCTGAATGGGAAGGTATGCAGGTGCGTACTGTGATTGGACCCACGGTGGTGGCGAACTATCCGGACAATGTCCACATCGTGCAGGGGCTGCCGATCGAATTCTCCGTTTCTTCCGGCTTGGTATTGGAGCACTTCGCTGAGGTGGCATTCCGGAGCCTCGGGGTTTCCTTGTGGGAAGCGCGCGCCATGGCCCGGAAGTTCGCAGCCCATCCAGCCTGGTTGCTCGATATTTCACCGGATGCGGTGGTGAACATCCGGGAGGTGGCGCTGAAGACGGGTCCGGCGCTGATGATTGAGGACCTGGACGAGAAGGGTGTGGTTAAACGGGCGACGGTCACCTGGAGTACAAGCGAGCGAATGTACTCAGTGAGCAGCGGAGACCGGGAACTAAGCACAAGGATCGCCGACGCACTTCCGTAAGGTCCGATCACTATAAGTCGCCACTGCCGGGGAGTCGTTTCGGAGCAACCACCTGTGATAGGCTCCATCCCGGCGAAAAGGGATTTATTCCGAGACGCTGTGTTCTTCGTTCTGCGAGCGCAGAACGCGGTCGATCGAGTAGGGAGCGCGGCGGCTGGGTTCGTGGTAGTGGCGGACCTGCATTTCGCCGAGGAGTCCGATGGCGAGCAGGTTGAGTCCACCGAGCAGCAGGCCCAGAGCCAGCATCATGAGCGGGCCGTGGGCAGCCATCACCGGAACGTTGCGCAGGAATTTCTCCGCACCCAGCCACAGCACGATGGCGGTGCCGCCGAACATGCTGGCCATGCCGAATGTTCCGAAGAAATGCAGGGGACGCGAAAGATAGCGCAGCAAAAAGCGAATCGTCAGCAGATCAAAAAACACGCGGAAGGTGCGCGTGATGCCGTAATGCGAAACGCCGTGTTCACGATTCACGTTGCGGATGGGCACTTCGCAAATCGTGGCTCCATGCCAGGAGGCGAGCGCCGGAATGAAGCGGTGCAGTTCGCCGTAGAGCGGCACCTGGTCAAGAATGTCGCGGCGATACGCTTTGAACGTCGTGCCGAAGTCGTGGATGTTAACGCCGCTTAACTTCGCCATCAACCAGTTGGCAATGCGCGACGGAATGCGGCGCATCCAGAAATTATCGACGCGCACTTTGCGCCAGCCGCTGACAATGTCATACCCGGCCGCAATCTTTTCCAGAAAGAGCGGAATGTCGGCGGGATCGTGCTGCAGATCGCCATCCATCGCGATGATGTATTCGCCGCGAGCGTGGTCGAATCCGGCGGCGAGTCCGGCAGTCTGCCCAAAGTTGCGCCGCAGTTTTACCACGGTAACGCGGCTGTCGACGGCTGCGATTTCGCGCAGCGTGGCGAAGGTGCGGTCGCTCGAACCATCGTCTACCAGAACGATCTCGAAGGTCTCGCCGGCCGCTTCCATCACCACCTTCAGGCGGTCATAGAGGTCGGTGACGTTCTCCTGCTCGTTGTGCAGAGGGACGACGATGGAGTACTTGGGCACGATCTTTTTATTATAGCTGATGGGTCAATGGGCGCGTGGGGCGAAATTTGGCGCGGAAATTCTGGCCACGGATCTGCACGGATTTCCACGGATAAAGCTTGGGAACAGGAGCGGAACCTCTGGGGTTACTGCCCCGTTGCCCGAGCGTCGGAAAGGCACGGCTGAAGCCGTGCCCTTCCCAAATCCTCAGGGAGAACGCCGCCGCTATTCCTTCAGCTTCAGCTTTGACTTGTTCTCTTCCAGAAAAGTCTTGATATCAGCGGCGGCGCCCAGCAGGCGGTTCCATTGCTCGTAGTAGAGCGTGACCGGGAAACGGCCCAGTCCGTAGACGCTTACTCCGCCTTTTTCTCCGACTTTGAAAATCAGGTCGCCGCTGCGCTTTTTGACTTCTACTTCTTTTTCTAACTGCGCCAACTTCGCTTTCAGTTCCTCGTAGCTTGGTTCTGCCATGCTTTCTCCGCCTCCAGGAAAAATTGCGCGCATGCCAGCCGCCAGTTCGGGGGCTAACGTTCATGATACCTGCGCGTCCCTATAGTAACTTGTCCGGGATTGCGTCGCGCCAGACAACCGTTGTAACCTCATAATAAGTGGTGCCTCGATTCTAATGCGGGAAAGCATGCGTTCGGTATATCGCTGGTCGGCGTGGCTCTGCCTGTCCCTGATGCTGTGGACGGCAGGGGTGGAGTCCGTCCACAACCACCCCAGCCAGACCGAAGCGGCCACCTGCTCGATTTGCGTGGCGGCGCACAGCACCAGCCCCACAGTCAGTTCCACCCATGTCCGGCCCATCTTCACCATGGTCGGCGTGCTGCAAGAAGAAGCAGTCATCGCGCAAGCCCGGCTCGATGTATTTGAGCTTGGCAGTCGCGGCCCTCCTGTCCTGTAGGAACTCCCAACTGATTCAACCTCCGGCGTTCGCGCCGGCAATTCCTACTTTTTTCGTTCATGGGAGGACGTAATGCCTACTTCTTACAAGTGGCGCTTCATCGCCATTTTTGCCGTCATTTTTCTCGCCGCCCCTCTCTTCACGGCATGGGCCCAATCGGGCGGAAATTCCGGTTCGATCAGCGGTACGATCCTCGATCCCACGGGCGCCGTCGTGCCCAACGCGACCGTCGAAATTCACAACCCGGTGAGCCATTTCGACCAATCGACGACCACGGATTCATCGGGGAATTTCAGCATCCCAAACGTGCCCTTCAATCCCTATCACATGATCATCACTGCGGATGGATTTGCCTCGACTGCGCAGGATGTAGACGTCCGGTCCGTTGTGCCGGTAAGTGTCAAGGTTAGCCTACAAGTGTCGGGGTCCACCACTTCGGTGACGGTTGAAGCTGGAGGAGACCTGGTGGAAAACGATTCCACCTTCCATTCTGACCTGGATCGTAATTCGTTGATCCGGATGCCTCTGGAGAGTACTTCGTCCTCACTGAGCGCCGCGGTTACGCAATCCACACCAGGAATTGCTGCCGATTCCAACGGACTGTTCCACGGGTTGGGCGACCACGCGGAGAATTCGTTCTCCGTCGACGGGCAGCCGATTACGGATCAACAGAGCAAGGTGTTTTCCAACCAGATCCCCCTCGATTCGGTCCAGTCCATGGAAGTCATATCCGGCGCGCCGCCCGCGGAATACGGAGGCAAGACCAGCGTTGTGATCGTGGCCACAACACGCTCGGGCCAGGGTGTGACCACGCCTCATGGCAGCGTGACCACCTCCTATGGAGCGTTTGGAACCTCCAACGTGGCAGCCGAGCTGGCTTATGGAGGAAAGGACTGGGGAAATTTTATCTCCGTGAGTGGTTTGAACAGTGGGCGGTTCCTGGATCCGCCGGAATTCGCCGTGTTCCACGACAAGGGCAATGAAGAGAACCTGTTCGACCGCGTGGACTATCAACTCTCAACCGCTGACTCGATTCACCTGAACTTCGGCTACAGCCGCAGCTGGTTCCAGACGCCGAACTCGCTCGATGCCGAAAACGCGACTGCATGGAGTGGGCTAGCCGGGATCGAGCCGCAAATGGCGGCATTTGCCGGTACAGGCCCGAACGGAAATGTCGTAGGACCGACGGACCAGCGCTCGAAGATTGGCACGTTTAACATTGCCCCGTCGTGGACGCGGCTGATCAGCACGAACTCGGTATTCACCCTGGGCGCGTTCGTGCGCCGCGACGATTACAACTACTATCCGAGCAGCAACCCTTTCGCGGACCTGGGCCCGCCGAGCCTGCAGAGACAATCCGTGGGGCAGAACCGCACGCTCACCAATGCGGGACTTCGATCCGATATTTCCTATGTCAAAGGGATTAACCAGATCAAGGCTGGAGTCACATACGAACAGACTTTCCTCAACGAAAACGATACGCTCGGCATCGTTGATCCCACCTATAACGCGCCCTGCATCACTGCCGCAACCGTGACTGCTGTGAGCCCGTTCCCGTTTGTTGCTGCGCCCGGACTCACGCCTGCGGACTGCCCCGGCGATACTGGTACCTACCAAGCGAACCAGCCGGGCACCACTCTGATTCCCTCGAACGCGCCCGGCTCTGCGTTTTACCCCTACTACAATCCGATCCTGGCTCCTTACGACCTGACGCGTGGCGGAAGCCTGTTCACTTTCAACGGGCACACCGACGTGAAAGAACTGGCTCTCTATCTTCGAGACGTGATCACCCAGGGAAACTGGTCCCTGAATCTGGGCCTGCGCGGCGATTTCTACAACGGCCTCACGGTCGCGCGGCAGGCCGAGCCTCGGCTGGGCGTCGCTTACAACGTGAAGAAGACCAACACGATTCTTCGGGTTTCCTACGCGCGCACCCTGGAATCTCCGTTCAATGAAAATTTGATTCTTTCGAGCATCGGATGCGGCAACGCTGTCTTGGCTCCGCTGCTTCTCTGCACGTCCCCGGCGATTAACCCGCTGAGTCCGGGCTTTCGCAATGAATTCCACGCTGGCATCGAGCAAGCGTTCGGGAAGTATCTGGTGTTTTCCGGCGAGTACATCACCAAGTACACGCACAACGGCTACGATTTTAGCGTGCTCGGCAATACGCCGATCACGTTCCCCATTGAGTGGCACAACTCCAAGATTCCTGGATATGCGGGGCGCGTGAGCGTGCCCACGATTCACGGCTTCTCGGCGCTGGTGGTTTTCTCCAGCGTAGCCGCGCGCTTTTTCCAACCGCAAATCGGCGGAGCCGGCGCTACGGTGGCGACCGCTGCCGGACTTCCCTTCCGCATTGACCACGACGAAAAGTTCAACCAGACTACCCATTTCCAATATCAGCCCTGGAAGCGCGGGCCATGGATGGGCTTCAACTGGCGGTATGACAGCGGGCTGGTGGCAGGCGCAACTCCGTGCTTCGGAGCGAACGTGCCGTACAACGATTGCCCGGGAACAGCCGTGATCGGTGGTGTGGATGATGTGAGCATGGGCGCTGCCAATGTTGGCGAGATTCCGCTTTCTGCCGATCAGGAGTCCGAGGCTGGGTTCACTTGCAACGGAGTGCGAGCAACTCCTACCGCGCCTCGGCCCTTCAATTGCGCCGCATCGTCGTTTGGCTCAACGCTCATCAAGGTGCCTGCGCCGAACAGCGAGAATGACGACCACAACCCGCCGCGCATCGCATCGCGGAACCTGTTCGACGTCTCGGTGGGACATGACAACTTGTTCCACTTCCACGGCGACAAATACAAAGTGAGCGCGCAACTAACCGTCATTAATCTGACTAACAAATTCGCGCTCTACAATTTCCTCTCCACGTTCAGCGGCACACACTATGTGACGCCGCGGGCGATTACGGCTCAGCTGGCGTTCCATTTCTAGCGGAGAGCAAAATCCGACGGGCGGACGTGAGAACGTCCGCCCTTTTCCTTTGAACGACAGGTTTTTTTCCGGAATTCCGATTTTCGTAAAGTAATGTAAAGTCGGCAGCTTCTGACCTGCATTGCTACAATCAAAGAAACCTTTTGTCTAAGGCAGTCATCTGTTCAATAACGTCGGGCGTGTCTCGCGCCAGACCGGGCGGTGTGTGTCTGGTAGCTGCCGCAGCCTCGGGAGAGCCAGTTGTTTCACTAACAGAGTGCTTCCGTTCCCTGATCGAGGCAGGACACCGGAGAAAATTCTTACTGATGAGTCTTTCAACCCGCATTGTTCTCCTGCTTGCGACCGCCGCTTGTTTTTCTAATCTTGCGCTAGGTCAAGAGGCGGCGCCGGAAACGCCCGCCACGAATCCCTCTGCACAGAATCTTCCGGTATCGAGTTCACCCGCGCAGGACGCGCAGGGGCCGATGCCCCCTGTGGAGCAGCAAAGTGCCCCAGTGACGAATTCCGCGCCCTCAGCCGCACAACCGGCTCCTCAGAGTGCGGCTCCGCAGAGTGACAGCTCGTCTAAACCTGCGCCGACTGGGCAGGACGCGGCGCCTGCGGCTTCGCCCCAGGCTCCATCGGACAAGGACAAAGACAAAGACAAAGCTGCGCAAACTGCGAACGGCAAAGGAAGAAATGCAGGCACATCGAATGACCGGCTTTTTCTTGCGCTGCCAAATTTCCTGACCCTGGAGGGTTCCGACAAAGTGGCGCCGCTCACTACTGGACAAAAATTCAAGGTGGTGGCTCGCGGCGCCTTCGATAAGGTGCAGATTCCGTGGTATCTCTCGCTGGCGGCCATCAGCCAGGCAGAAAACAGTGAACCCGGTTACGGCCAGGGGTGGGAGGGATACGGAAAACGCTTTGCGTCGGCCTTTGCGGATGGGGCCATTGAAAATTTCATGACGAGTGCAGTTTTTCCGTCGATGCTGCGTCAGGATCCCAGATTTTTTCAGTCCAGCCAAGGCGGGTTCGCACACCGTACGGGTTACGCGATCAGCCGAATCTTCGTCACCCGGACGGATTCCGGCCATTCCCAATTCAACTACTCTGAAATTCTTGGCAGCGCCCTGGCGGCCGCCATCTGCACCAACACCTACCATCCCCGGGCCTTCATCAGCAAACATTACGACTCCGCGACCAACACGGTGACCTACATTCACAATACGTCCGACCGCACGCTTCCGAATACCCTCAGCGTATGGGGAACGCAGATGGGCTACGACTCGATTACCTACGTGGTGAAGGAATTCTGGCCCGACATTCGCCGCAAGATGGCCAAGAAGCACAACGCGCCGGCGGCTGCGCAACCCGCGAGCGCGAATCCGTCACCGCCAACTGGGCCGTGAATTGTCAGATCGATGGAGCGGGAGACCGGGATCGAACCGGCGACATCCAGCTTGGGAAGCTGGCGTTCTACCGCTGAACTACTCCCGCTCGGGGCCGGGCGAACGAGGTTAGCTTATCATCGCAGACAGTCGGCCAACAACCGTCTGCGAGTGGCCCGAGGCATCTTGATGGCTGTCCCGAAGGCCGCCGGGACGACAGCGCGGCTTTGCAGGTTCAAACTTCTGCATCTGCATCTTCTCCGCGACTGCATTAGTATGTTGGGTCGCGCTCAAGGACGCGCCCAAGAACATGCCGAGAACGTTCCCTTCCGCCAGCACTGCCGATCGCCGTTCGTTCCTTCAGACTGCACTTGCGGGAGGAGCGGGGGCCGCGCTCGGTTCGCTCTCTCCCGCGCTAGGCGCTGCACGCGCCAGTTCTTCGACTGCCGCTGCGCCTTCGGGATGTCCGCCAGCATTCGGATCTTTTGAAGTCAAAAGCTTCGAGCTCGATGAGATCACCGTTTCCCAACTGCAGGAGGGAATGAAATCGGGAACGTTTACCTCTCGGTCGCTGGTGGAAAAATACACCGCGCGCATCGAAGAGATTGACAAGCGCGGACCAGCGGTCAACAGCATCCTCGAACTGAACCCAGACGCTCTCGCCATCGCCGATGCGCTTGATCAGGAGCGCAAGGCCAAAGGCCCGCGCGGGCCGCTGCACGGTATCCCGGTGCTGATCAAAGACAACATTGACACTGCGGACAAAATGATGACCACCGCGGGATCGCTGGCGCTGCTGGGCTCGAAGCCGGCGAAAGATTCTTTTGTCGCGCAGAAACTGCGCGCCGCCGGCGCGGTGATCCTGGGCAAGACGAATCTCAGCGAGTGGGCCAACATTCGATCCAGCCATTCCACCAGCGGATGGAGCGGCCGCGGCGGTCTCACGCGGAATCCGTATGCGCTCGACCGCAATCCCTGCGGATCGAGTTCTGGCACAGGCGCCGGGATTTCCGGCAATCTCTGCGCGGTTGGGATCGGCACGGAGACGGACGGTTCGATTGTGTGTCCTTCTTCGGCGAACGGACTGGCGGGGATCAAGCCGACGGTCGGGTTGGTGAGCCGCAGCGGCATTATCCCGATTTCGCACACGCAGGATGGTGCCGGGCCCATGTGCCGCACGGTGCGCGACGCCGCGATTTTGCTGGGCGCGCTGACCGGCGTCGACCCTGAGGATTCGGCGACCGCCGCGAGCCAGGGCAAGGCATATTCGGATTACGCGCAGTTCTGCGATCCCAATGGACTGAAGGGCGCCCGCATCGGGGTGGCTAGAAAATATGCCGGCTTCAGCGATCCGGTCGATGCGCTGCTGGAGCAATCGCTCGACGCTCTGAAAAAATCGGGAGCAACTCTGGTCGACCCCGCGGACATAGAAACTCTGGGCAAGTTTGGCGACAGCGAACAGATCGTGTTTCTCTACGAACTCAAGGCAGACCTCAACGCCTATCTGGCGAGGCTCGGCCCGGGCGCTCCGGTGCGAACGCTCAAAGAGATTATCAATTTCAACGAGCGAAATCGCCAGAAAGAGATGCCCTACTTCGGACAGGATATGTTCATAAAATCAGAAGCAAAAGGTCCGCTGACCGAAAAGGAATATCTGGACGCCCTTGCGAAGAACCATCAACTGGCCCGTGTCGAAGGCATTGACGCGCTGATGGACAAGCACAAACTGGATGCCATCGTCGCGCCCACCGGCGGGCCCGCATGGCTGACGGACCTGGTGAATGGCGATGCTTTCGCGGGAGGCAGTTCGAACGCGGCCGCGGTCGCCGGCTATCCAAACATTAACGTGACGGCCGGATACATCTCTGGCCTGCCGGTAGGAATTTCTTTCTTCGGACGCGCCTGGAGCGAGCCCACGCTGATCCGCTTGGCCTACGCTTTTGAACAAACCACGAAAGCGCGCCGGCCTCCGCACTTTCTGCCCAGCATTAGTGCGGGAACCGGCGGGGAATAGAATAAACAGAGCTGGGGGCTGGAGGTGTACTGTGGCAAAGCTCCGCGTTCGCGTTCCGGCTCTTCTGATTTTTGTTTCTTGCCTCGCGGTTTTTTGCCTGGCGCAGGATCAAACGGACAGCTGTGCATTTTTCCCCAATCAACAGGTCCGCGTCACAAATCTCGGGTCGCTGACTGCGCCATCGAAGGACACCACCGCAGTGATCGCAGCCGCGGTGGAGGCCGTTCTCCACGACCCAACCTTGTGCTGCGGAAAGGACTCCGCCCTCGGAGACCTGGTGCTCTCCGAGCCCCGGACGTTGAAGGAACTCAGCACCAAGCTACAGGGGCGGCATCTTTTGAGTGATGGCCGGCCCATCCTGGTGAATGCGGAGTACACCCCGCAAATTTCCATTAACTCGGGTTCGGTCATCGGCGCTCTGAAGGAGCAGCGCGCCTCGCTCTTCGAATGGAAGTCGCACGTGTACGTGCTGTATGGCGCAATCTTCGGTGAAAACCGCTGCCTGAGTGGAGCGGTGCAATATTCAATCGCCAAATTCCTGCTGCTGGATCCGCGATTCTCCGACCAGCGAAGGGACGCGGTGTACAACCGCGAAACCGACGACCTGGGAAAGGTTCAGGGACTTCTCACTTTGTCGGTCGTACCACAGTAACCCCTCAGCCGTGGCGGATTTTCGCGTAGCGGTTCGTTTATCGCGCAGCAGTCATGGTTCCTGTGTCCGCGAAAGTGAACGCCAGCGACACGTTCGGATATTCCTGCCCGTCCACTTCCACATACGGATAGACAAAATAATTCCGCGGCTTGCCGTCCTGCGCCGGATTCAGCCGCAGGTCTCGTCCCATGCTGAACTGCACGCGGTTCACGTCGTGCGAGCCGAAGAAATAGTCGCGCTTCTCCGGATGTTTCCAGGCCTCTGAAATATCCACCGGAATCCATCCCTTGCCGTCGATGTAGAAATCTGCCCAGCAGTGGTAGCCGGCGATCTCGGCGGAATGTTTGTCGGGCGGCAAGGGGAAGCCGATCTCGAAGCGCGCCGGAATGCCCTGCGACCGCGCCATGGCGATGAACAGCGAATGAAAGTCGGTGCAGTTCCCTTTCTTGGCGTCGCAGGCGTAGAGCACATCGCCGCGTCCCCAGCCCTCGCCAGTCTTGTCGTAGCGCATGGTGGTGAAAACGTAGTCGTAAATGGCGCGCGCCTTATCGAGTGGCTGCGTCTTGCCTTGCGTCACTTTCGCGGCGAGGTCAGCGGGAAGTCCGGTGACGGGCACGAGCGTGTCAGGCTGCAGGTCCTCGTCTCTTTCTTTTGCAGACAGCGACGCGGCGACCACATGCGGAGCCGCGCCCAGCGCTATACGCTCATGCCGCACCACGTCGTATTCGACCTCGAAGTGCAGTTCCGGCTGCGTCGCGCTGGCCGACTCGGCGTAGTAGATCTCATTTCCATATTTGGACTCCCGCGTTTTCTCCAGAAGGAGGTCACCCCTGGTTGAGACGATTTTGACCTCCTGGTTCGCATCCGATTGCGCGACGGGAATCCAAATGCGAATCTTTTTTCGCGGAGACAGATTCTTCACGGTGAAGGCATAGTGGAACGCAAAGTGGCGAGAATCCTGGGCGAACGCAGTGAGAGTCAATACGAAGAGAGACAGCAATAAGCAAACCTTGCGCGGCATGGGCGGCGTCCTTTCAGATGCTGAAGGTTTTCAGGCTCAGAAACTAAGAACCGAAAACCAGTTTCCTGGAAACGACACACGGGCGTTTTAGAGGGAGCGCTGTCAAGTGAAGCCGCGCTTGGGAATCCGCATACTCGAAAGATGCCGAAGGCAAATCCGGCGATACGCAGTATTTTAACAGCTCAGGATTGTGGAAAAAATTGGCCATCATGCCCCGAGCGGGCCTGAGCGCCACTACGATAGAATGCCTAGCGTGCCGGTAGCCATTCAATGCCGCGACTTGCGCAAGACCTACGACGGCAAAGTCGAAGCCGTGCGCGGGCTCAATCTCGAAATTCAGGCGGGAGAGTGCTTCGGTTTGCTCGGTCCTAACGGAGCGGGCAAAACCACGACCATCGAAATTCTCGAAGGCCTGCTGCAGCCGACCTCGGGGCAGGTTTCGATTTTCGGCCACAGTTGGACCGTGAACGAGCGCGAGATGCGCGAGTGGCTGGGCATCTCGCTGCAGGAGACGCGGCTTTCCGATAAACTCACCGTGCGCGAAACCATTGAACTGTTTGCCAGTTTTTACCGTGAGCCTCGCCCCTCCGACGAAGTCCTGGAACAGTTGCAGCTCACGGAGAAAGCGGATTCCTGGGTGGGCAAACTTTCCGGCGGACAGAAGCAGCGGCTGGCCGTGGCAACGGCGCTTGTATGCAACCCTAAAATTTTGTTTCTGGACGAGCCCACCACGGGGCTCGATCCGCAGAGCCGGCGGCAGTTGTGGGATATCATTCGCGCATTCCAGCGCGACGGTGGCACCGTGCTGCTGACCACTCATTACATGGACGAAGCCGAACGGCTGTGCGACCGGCTGGCCATTGTGGATCACGGGCAGATCATCGCCGAAGGCTCGCCCGCGGATTTGATCGACCGACTCGGGGGACATCACGTCGTGGAATTTGCGGTGAGTGGAAAGACGAATGGAAATTCTCACGGCACTGCGCCGGAATCAAAGGATGAAGCATGGCGCAGCCTGCCCAGCGTGGAGTCTGTCCGCGAGGATGACGGCCTGGTGGCCCTGAACGTGAAGCAGCCGCACCTGACGATTCCGGCGCTGCTGGCGGCTATCGAAAAGCAAGGTTCCAAGCTGCAGCATCTGACCACGCGGCAAGCGAGTCTCGAAGATGTGTTCGTGCGCCTGACTGGACGGCATCTGCGGGAAGATTGAAATGGGTGAGGACATGAACGCAACATTCACGGGATACTTTCGCAGGGTTGTGCCTCTATTCGTGGCAGCGATCGTGTCGTGCGGGCAGAGCCGTGCCCAGTCTTCGGCTTCGGCCTCGGACTCGTCCACTGGTTTCGCACCGCTGGACCAGTGGAGGAGCGCGATTGTGGCGGGAGATGCGGCAGCTCTGAAGGCGCTCTACAGCACCGAGCCTGCGGCGCAGGTGCGGGCGAACGGCGTAGTGACCGCAGCCGATGCGGACGTGAATTTCTGGCTGAGTCTCAAGGCCCGCAGCGTGAATTTGGAGATCGTTCGCATAACGGAGCGGCCCGGCGTCGAAAATTTCATTTTCAAAGCTGTAGTACAGACCGGCTTGCCGAACGGATCGACGGTGAATGTAACCGACGCCCAGGGCTGGCGAAAACAGGGAGACCAGTGGCGGATGGTAGGTGCCGAAAGAACCGATGCGCCCCACTTGAAGCAGCCTTCGGACATGAAGAAGAATATTTATCCGGCGGATGCGGACGCGCACGCCGAACTCAAGGAAGCTGAGGAGAAGGCCGCAACCCAGCACAAGCGCGTGCTCCTGGTCTTCGGCGCGAACTGGTGTTTCGATTGCCACGTGCTCGACCTGGCGTTTCAGCGGCCCGATCTCGCTCCCGTGGTCACGTCGGGCTATGAAGTGGTGCACGTCGATCTGGGACCGGACGAAAAGAAAAACGCCGACCTGGTCGCGCAGTTCGAAGTGCCGCTCGATAAGGGCATCCCCGCTCTGGCAGTTGCGGAGAGCGACGGGAAACTCGTCGTCAGCCAGAAGAACGGAGAGTTCGAGGACGCGCGGTCGCTCACGCCGGAGGCGCTTCTGGAGTTCTTGAATAAGTGGAAGCCGTAGTCGGGTTTCTTAGTCAGTTAATGCGGGACCAGTGAATGCATGACAAGCCGTTAATGCCAGAGATATTACGAGGCAAGTTATGAGCGTGGCCCAGGAAGCGCCGATCGCGGCAGCGAAAACGCCACAGGACCAGCCGTCCCGACGTAACGGGCGCTGGTCGGGCTATACGCATTTGCTCGCGGCGCGCATGCTGGAACTCAAGCGCGAACCGGAGGTTGTGTTCTGGGTATTCGTGTTTCCGTTGCTGCTGGCGCTTGGCCTGGGCATTGCCTTTCGCAACAAGCCAGCAGATGCCGTGCCCCTGGCGATTGTGCAGGGCGCGGGTTCCGAAGAAGCAACGACTCTGCTCGCGCGCTCCCCGCAGCACGCGTCATTCAAGATCAAGGTGGAAAACATCGACGACGCCCGCAAGGGTCTGCGCCTGGGCAAGTATGATCTCGTGATCGAACCCGACGGTAAGGGAGGGTTCGAATATCTCTACGATCCGGCGCGACCCGAGTGTGTGCTGGCGCGCACCCAGGTGAACGACGCGCTGCAGGCCGCCGCAGGCCGCAAAGACGCCCTTGCGACCTCGGTGGTGTCTTCGTCCGAGCCGGGATCGCGCTATATCGACTTCCTCATCCCCGGCTTGTTGGGCATGAACCTGATGAACTCCGGCATGTGGGGCGTTGGCTTTGCGCTGGTCGATATGCGGCAGCGCAAATTGCTCAAGCGCTTTGTGGGCACGCCCATGCGCCGCGGCGATTTTTTGATGGCGCTGGCCTCAAGCCGTCTGATCCTGATGATCATCGAAGTGGGATTGCTATTGGCTTTCGGTGTGATCTTCTTTCACATGCGGGTGCTGGGGTCTATTTTCGCAATTGCGCTGATCGCCGCCGTTGGGTCGCTCACGTTCGGCGGAGTTGGCCTGCTCACCGCGAGCCGCGCACAGAAAATCGAATCCGTCAGCGGCCTCATCAATCTTGTGATGATGCCTATGTGGATTTTTTCCGGAGTCTTCTTCTCATACGAGAGGTTTCCCGCCGTCATTCAGCCGCTGATCAAAGCGCTGCCGCTCACCGCGTTGAATGACGCTCTGCGCACCAGCATTCTGGAAGGCACCCCGCTCTTGCACCAATGGCCGCGGTTGCTGGTAATGGGCCTGTGGGGTGGGATTTCGTTCGTCCTCGCGCTGAAATTGTTCCGTTGGACCTAATGCTCTACAGCGTGCCAGCGGCCACCAGGTCGCCGGGACCGGAACCGCCTGGGGGTTGCGGCACGTCTGGCGGCGCGATCGGCGGCGCAGGAGAGGCGCCATTGGCGGGATTGGGCACGTCTTCGGAATCTTCCCCGGGACGGCGCAAGCTGGGAGCATCCGGCTTGGGCTCAGCCGGTTCCGTCTTGGCTTCTTTCTCCTGCTTCGGGACCGTCATTTCCCTCTCGGTGCGAACAATCTTCTCGCCGCCCACTCGCATGGTCTCGACGCGCACCACTTCATCGCCCACGATGCGGACGAAATCCACATCCTGCGGCGGCTCGCCGTAAATCCATTCTTCGTATTCGGTTTCGCCGTCTTTCTCGCGCACTTTCTTGGGCGGCTTGCCCTTGGCGTGCAGCACCATGTCTGGACTCATTCCAACAAGCACGTGGTGCGCCACAATCGCCGCTTTCACGTTGGGTGGGAGCGTATCGAGGTAGGCCTGCTCTTTGTTTTGCGCTTTGAAATCGAGCACGGGCACAAGTAAATCTCGCACCTGCTGCGCCGTGAGTTCTGGAACATAGCGATCGAAACACAAGTCCACAAAAGATCCGTGCGGATTCTCGATCGGCTGGTCCGAACCCGTGTTTACGGGAACACCGCCGGCGCCAGAAACCTGCACCCTCTGATACCACTTCTTGCGGCGCACCGGTCCGCCGTTGATTTCAAAATGAATGTGGTCTTCTTTGATCTGCACAAACGAGATGTGCGCCGGATCGCCCGGCTTCACCGCCGGTCCCCACAGGGCCATCTCTTGCCGCATCTGCTCGCCATTGGGCGAGACGATGCCATCTTTCAGTTTTAGTCCCTTGGCGCCCATGGGAAACGCGGTGCGCGCGTAGAAAAGCTGCGTCTCGAAGTCGCGAATGATCTCCAGGCGAGTTTGTTTCGACATGCGCGGAGCATGGGAGTTGGAAGCCGGCGGCAAAGAGGTAGAAGGAGCCTGTGCTGGCTGGTCCGCCGGTGACGAAGTTTGGGAGTTCGCGGCCGCTCCGGCGAGAAGCACGAAACAGACCAGCAAACTGGAACCGCGACGTTCCATATAACACCCCCGGGGCCGACTTGTTGGCAATTATAACGCCGGAGATTCCGCGAAAACAGCCTCGCCGAAAACAGCCTCGATTAAGAGCGTTCGGGACATAACGCCTAAGTCAGGTTCAGCGCCTTCTTGATCGTGCCGCGTTCCTGCTGGATTTTTTCCTGCAGAAGCGTGATGGAGTAGATCAGCTGCTCCGGACGCGGCGGGCAGCCGGGCACATAAATATCAACGGGGATCACCTGATTCACGCTCTGCACCAAGGCATAGTTCTGGAACACGCCGCCCGAAGTGGCGCAGGCGCCCATGGAAATCACCCACTTGGGCTCCGGCATCTGCTCCCACAGCTGGCGAATGACGGGCGCCATTTTGTTCGAAACGCGCCCCGCGATAATCATCAGATCGCTCTGCCGCGGCGAGGGACGAAAAACCTCTGCGCCGAAACGGGCAATGTCAAATCGCGACGCCCCCATCGACATCATCTCGATCGCGCAGCAAGCCAGGCCAAACGTCATGGGCCAGATGGACCCCTTGCGCATCCAGTTGACCGCGGAATCGAGCGTGGTCAGGATCAGACCCTCGGGCGTGGCGTTGCCAAAGGTGAGGTCCTTGACGACCTTCTTGCCATTTTCTACGTCAATGTAGGGACCGAAATTGAGCTCGGGAGCCATACAGCTATTTTAAACCATCGGAGGGCACTGAGAGCACAGAGGAGTCGAGGCACTTAGCCTTTTACGCCGGCCGCCCGCCGTACCGCTTTTTCGGCGGACTGGGGAAGTTGCACGGCAACGAAGTATTGTTCGGGATAGAGATAGTCTTCACCGGACTCGTCTATCACGCGAATCTGGTGGAACTTGGCCGCGTCATGGTCCGCGACTACTTGGTAGAGTTTCCGCAGTTCGAGCGACGCGGCGTAGTCTTTATTCTTGATACAGACGACGAATTGCAGTTCGCTTCGTTTCATTGTATTTCTAGAATCCGCTTGATCTTGAATTCTCTTGAGCCAATGCCGTGCGCCTCGTACCAGTGCACCTCGGCATCACATATCGTACCATCCGCCAGCCTAACTCTGGCCGTCCCTTTCAGCTTCCTCCAGCGGTGGCCACCGTAAAGCTTTCGTAATCGACGCCTCTCCCGGATGCCTTTGCCGGAAGCAATCGTCTCAGCATCCAATATTCGATCTAGGATTTTGAAAAACACGGGCCGATTGTACCCTCAGCCTTATGCCCTTCGGCGACCTGCGCGGTCGGCGGCGAAAAATCTTCACGGGTTCACCACAATCTTGCCGAACATCTGGCTCTTCTCCAGATACTCATGGGCCGCGCGCAGATCTTTCAGCGGAAATACGCGATCCACCACGGGCTTCAACCGTCCGGCGAAGACGTGGCCGAGAACTTCGTGGAGATCGGCCATGGTGCCCATGTAGGAGCCCAGCAGCGTCAGTTGCCGCGCGAACAGATAGCGCAAATCGATCTTGACCTCCGAACCGGTAGTCGCGCCGCAGGTGACAAGCGTGCCGCTCGATTTCAGCGACTTCACGCTTTCGTCCCAGGTGGCCGCGCCCACGTGTTCGATCACAATGTCCACGCCCGCCTTGTGGGTGATCTTGCGGACTTCCTCGGAAATTTTCTGCTGGTAATGATTGATCCCGAAATCGGCGCCCAGCGCGCGCGCTTTTTCCAGCTTTGCTTCATCCCCGGCGGTGGTGATCACGCGGCATTGAAAAAGCTTGGCGATTTGGATGGCAGCGATCCCTACGCCAGAGCTCGCTCCCAGCACCAGTACCGTCTGCCCCGGACGCACTCCCGCCCGCGTCACCAGCATGTGCCACGCGGTTACAAAAACCAGCGGCACGCTGGCCGCCTGGTTGAAATCAAGCGAATCGGGAATCGGGATTACATTCGCCGCGGGAACCGCAATCAGCTCGCAATTGCCACCGTCAACGGCATTCCCCAAAACGGTAAATTCGCGGCACTGGTTCTGCAGGCCCGACACGCACTTCGAACAGTGCCCGCAGAAATGCATAGGCGCAAGCAACACGCGCTGTCCGGTCTTGAGTTGGCCAGACTTGAATTCGCCAACGTACTCTCCCAGTTCAACGATTTCTCCAGCCACATCGCTACCGAGAATGTGCGGCAGCTTCACTCCCGGCAATCCCTTGCGCACCCAGACGTCCAGATGATTCAGCGAGCAGGCGCGGACCCGTACCAGCACTTCGTCTTTTTGAGGCTGAGGATCGGGAACATCTTCGTAGGTGAGGACTTCCTGACCACCGAATTGAGGGATGCGGACGGCTTTCATGAGAACGTCTCCCGTTAGGTTCGAAGCTAACACAAGCAGGCCCACTGGATTTCGTGACGGTTGACTCCCTCTGTTAACCGCCTGATAATCATTGTGTTGCAGCGCGTGCTTCATGGATATCTACGAACAAATCGTCCAGCTGCGCCGCGAAGGACGGCGCGGGGCCGTCGCAACTATTGTCAACGTGCGCGGATCAATCCCCTCGTTCCGTACCGCCAAGATGCTGGTTCGCGACGATGGCTCGATTGCCGGAACCATCGGCGGAGGCTGCGTCGAGGCCGACGTGTGGCAGGCTGCACGTGAGGTCATGGAGTCCGAGAAGCCGCGCACCCTCACCTTCGATCTGAATCAGGATCCCAAGTACGATACCGGCCTGGTTTGCGGCGGTACTCTTGAGGTATTTATCGAGCCGGTATTACCTCCAGCGTTACTTTATGTTTTCGGGGCAGGCCACGTCGCCGTCAATCTTTGCCAGACGGCGGCCAACGCCGGGTTCGACGTGATCGTCGCCGACGATCGCTCTTCCTACGCCACGAAGGAACGTTTCCCGGCGGCCCGCGAAGTACACGCGCTGGATTTCGACCAGGCGACCCAAAAGCTCGATCCCAACGAATCTTCAAGCATCGTGATCGTAACTCGTGGCCATCGCGACGATATGCGAGTGCTGCGCTGGGCCGTGCAAACGCCGGCCCGCTACGTCGGCATGATCGGATCGAAGCGCAAAGTCATCGAAATCTTCAAGACGCTGCAGAAAGAAGGCATCCCCGCGCATTTGTTCGACCGCGTCTATGCTCCCATCGGGCTCGACATCGGTGCCATCACTCCGGAAGAGATCGCGGTGGCCATCACGGCCGAGTTGATCGCGATCCGCCGCCACGCTTCCATCGCGCTGCCTCACATGAGTTGGTTCAAAGCAACGCTCAAGAGTTCGGAGCAGAACAATTCGGATGACAGTTCCGGCTCGGCGGCCGACGCCATCGAAGACAGCGAACGCCAGTTCTAAGTCTCCCTCGCTGGCTCACTGACATTCCCCTGCCTTTCTGCTATCGTCCGATGCATGTGCCGCGCCCCTAGCTTCGCCGGAGTCATTCTCGCCGCAGGCGAGTCCTCCCGCATGGGAGCGGACAAGGCGTTGCTGCCCTGGCCTCCAGCCGTCGAAGGGCAACCGCGAACGAAAGATACTTTTCTCTCCGCCACGATCCGTTCACTTTCGATCTCTACTGATTTCACGATTGTCGTAGCGGGCAAGAACGAAGCCGCAATCGCGCCCGTAGTTTACGCGGAAGGCGCATCGATCATCGTCAATCCCGACCCCGACCGAGGCCAGTTCAGTTCTTTGCAAATAGGCTTGCATGAAGTTCTCAATCGCGGCCGCGACGCAGCGATGATCACGCTCGTCGACCGTCCTCCAGCGAACTCAGCTACCATTCAGATTCTTCGCGAAGCTTTCGAAGCAGCCGGAAATGGCACATGGGCCGTGGTGCCGGAATTTTCCGGTAAGCACGGTCATCCCTACATTGCGGGCCGTGAACTGATCGAGGCTTTCCTGCAGGCGCCGGCGACTTCTACGGCTCGCGACGTTGAGCATGCGCACCAGCAGCACATCGTGTACATTCCAGTCGACGATCCCTTGGTCGCTCTGAATATCAATACGCCGGAGGATTACGCCAAACTCGGGGCTTTGTCGTCGTGAGCTTCCGGAGTGCTTAACCACAAAGATCGCAAAGAACATCCGCTAAGAACGCGAAGAAGATCGGTGGCCACGCGGGTTCACAGCGAGAGACATCACATCCATGCCTGCCTCACCCTCTGAGTTCCTCGATTCCGTTCTGCGCCTCAAGCCACTGGTTGCCGCTTTCGATTGTGATGGCACGCTCTGGTCGGGCGACGCCGGCGAAACATTCTTTGACTGGGAGAGCAAGAAAGGCGTCGTCTCCGCCGATGTCGCGACTTCCATGCGCGCGCGCTACGCCGACTACAAGGCCGGCAAAGTCAGCGAAGATGACATGTGCGGCGAGATGGTTACCATGCACCGCGGACTGCGGGAATCCGCGCTGATGGACGCAGCGGAGGAGTTCTTCAACCACGCATTCCCCAGTACGATTTTTCCCGAGATGCGCGAACTCGTGCAACGCCTGCAAGAGGCCGGATGCGATATCTGGGCGGTTTCCTCTTCCAACGAGTGGGTGATCCGCGCCGGGATGAAACATTTCGGCATCCCCGAGAATCGCATCCTGGCCACCGCCATCGAAATTCACGAAGGCATCATCACCGACCGGCTCATTCGCATCCCGTCCGGTGCGGGCAAGCCCAGGGCTCTGCGCGAAGTCGCGAAGAAAGATGTCGATGCGGCGTTCGGCAATTCGCGCTGGGACACGGAAATGCTGGCGATCGCCAAGCACGGTTTCGCCGTGAACCCCAACCCAGATCTTGAAGCCACGGCTCGCCAGCGCGGTTGGACGGTCTATTTTCCCGACGGTAGGCGATCCCCGGCGCCGGTCAATCCCACGCGTGAGTGAACCCGCGCGCTCTGCTCCGATTTACAATCGAACGAGCATGTATCCCGCGCAGATGCTCGATCACTTTCAGAATCCGCGCAACGCAGGAGAGATTTCCGACCCGGACGCGACCGCGGAGGTTGAGAATCCCGCATGCGGAGACATCCTGCGGCTCACGCTGAAAGTGAGCGAAGGCCGCATCGTCGCCGCACGGTTCAAGGCCAAGGGATGTGTCGCGTCCATGGCCTGCGGCTCGGCCCTAACCGAGCTGGTCACCGGCAAGACGGTGCGTGAAGCGCGAGCCGTACAACCCGAACTCGTAGCGGCCGCGGTAGGCGGCCTGCCGCAAGCCTCGGCCCACGCCGCCCATCTGGCTCTGGATGTTTTATCGGCCGCGCTGAAACAACTCTCCCGAGTCCGTAAAAACTAAGATAATGGGCTCCGCTCATACTCCCCAACGCATCGTCTGTTTGCAGCCCAGCGCAACGGTCATCCTCGCGGCGATCGGAGAACTCGACCGCGTAGTCGCCTGCACAAAGTATTGCGCCGACGTTGTCCCGGAGATTCTCCACTCATCGCGCGTGATTCTGGCCGACTCCTGGACTGCCAATGCAGAAGAGATCGTCGCCGCCCGCCCAGATCTTGTGATCGCCTCCGTGCCTTATCAGGAAGAGGCGGTCATCCAGATTCTCAAATCCGGCGCGCGATTTCTCGGACTCGCTCCCAGGACGCTGTCCGATATCTACACCGACATTGCCACCATCGCGGGCGCGGCCGGCGCGAGCCAACGCGGAGAAGAAGTCGTCACGTCGATGCAACGCCGCATCGAAGATGTTCGCGCATCGACAAGTCGTCTGTCACGGCCACGAGTCTTCTGCGAGGAGTGGGGCAAGCCGCTGATCGCTTCGCAAGCGTGGGTGGCCGAACTCGTCGAAGCCGCGGGCGGAGAATTCATGGGCACACCCGGCCGTCAAACTTCCTTCGAAGAAATCGCCAGACTCAACCCCGAAGTGATCATTGCCGCATGGTGCGGCGCAGGCGATCGCGTACCACTGGAAAAAATCATCGTCGGCCGCGCGTGGCAGCAAACCTCGGCAGCCATCGCAGGGCGCGTCTTCTGCATTCGTGACGAATACCTGAACACGCCCGCTCCCACGCTGCTTCAGGGCCTGGATGCACTCGCCTTCGCCATTCATCCCGAAGTTTTCCAGGGCTCAAATGCCGTCAGCACGAAAGGAATCCGGCGGATTACTGCCGTTCCTGGGTCACAACTCAAAAATAGCCTGGTCTGAGGTAAGATTTTTCTTATGCCCGTTACCAGCAGAATGGAAGAGCTCCGCAACGAAATGTCCGAACTCGCCGCGGCTGCGCCCACGGCTCAAGACCTGATGCAGCAAATGGTCAAGCTGCTGCACGATCGTATGTTGAAATACAACTGGGTCGGCTTCTACCTGCTCGAGCCAGGAGCGGAGCCGCCCATGTTGGGGCTGGGCGCCTTCGAGGGCGCAATGACTCCGCATACACGAATCCCGCTCCACCAGGGCATTTGCGGCGCGGCAGCGTCGAGTGGCAAAACTGTCGTCGTCGATGACGTCAGCAAAGATGCGCGTTATCTGGCCTGCTCGCTCGAAACCAAGTCTGAAATTGTTGTGCCCGTATTCGCCCACGGCAAGGTCGTTGGCGAATTGGATATCGACAGCCACTTCCCTGCTGCGTTTGCTCCCGACGATCAAAGTTTCGTCCAGCACTGCGCCGCACTGGTGGGCGCGAAGTTCGAAAAGTCCGGCCGCTGACCGTCAAAAGCTGACCATCGAAAGCTGAGTGTCGAAAAATGAAAGTCGAAAAATGAAAGTGGAGAAAAGCACGGTTCGCGCACCGGAGATCGGCCGGCTGTGGCTGAATTCTCCGCCGCTGGATGTAATCCTGGGTGTAATCCGATGAAGCGCGTGGTCGCGGCACTGATCCAGAAGGAGGGCAAGCTGCTGGTGTGCCAGCGCACGCGCCACCAGACCATGCCTTTGAAGTGGGAATTTCCCGGCGGAAAAATTGAAGAAGGCGAGCAGCCCCGCGACGCGCTGCGCCGCGAACTGGATGAAGAACTCGGGATCCTGGCCACCATCGGCGACGAGATCGCCCGCATTCAGCACGAGTATCCCAACGGCGGCATGGTCGAACTGCGCTTCTACCTCGTCCGCGAGTATCAACGCGAAATCGAAAATCGCATCTTCCGCGAGATTCAGTGGTCTGGGGTCAAAGATCTCCCCGCGTACGACTTCCTGGAAGCCGACCGTACCCTGGTCAACGACTTAGCGGCTGGAAAACTCTTATAGCGGGCTTCATCTTTCGGGCTCCGGCCACTCAGACGCTCTTGCTGGTGTAGGACAGATCGACAGCGTCTCGGGCGGAAAGCCCGACCGCCGAAGCCCGAAGCCCGCCTTACGACCGCAGCGTCCAGAACCACGCGATGGTCAGCGCAATCATCACCCCCGTCGTCAACCACGCGACCACGTTGAACAGTCGCGTGTTCACGTACTCACCCATCAATTCTTTTTTATTGATGAGCAGCAACACGAAGATCAGCACGAACGGCAGAACCACGCCATTCACCACCTGCGACAAAACAGCGATTTTCAGCAGCGGCAGTCCTGGAATCAGCACCACCGCCCCGCCGGCTGCAATCAGCAGCGTGTAAAGCCAGTAAAACGCCGGTGCTTCGCTAAATTTTTGCCCCACGCCAGACTCGAAGCCCAGCCCCTCGCACACGGTATAAGCCGTGGATAGCGGCAGAATCGAAGCCGCAAACAACGATGCATTGAACAGTCCGACCGCAAACAGAATGTAGGCGTAATCCCCTGCCAGCGGTTTGAGCGCCTGCGCCGCATCCGCCGCGAAGCGAATGTCGTGCACTCCGTGGACGTAAAGCGTGGCCGCGCAGGCCACAATGATGAACCAGGCCACCACATCGGTAAAAATGCATCCCGTAACCACATCGAGTTGCGAAGCCTTGAAGCCGCGCTTGGTGACGCCTTTTTCCACGATCGAAGACTGCAGGTAGAACTGCATCCACGGAGCAATCGTGGTGCCCACGACTCCAATCACCATGTAGAGATAGGCCTGATCGCGAAAGGACGCGAGCGCCGGCGGCTTAAAGGTGGCAATGGTCGCGTCTTTCCATGCGGGATGCGCCAGCACTCCGGCCACAATGTAAGTGATATAGAAAAACGACGCCGCCAGAAATACTTTTTCAACGCTCTTGTACTGCCCTTTCACCACGATCAGCCAAACGATCAGGGAACACACCGGTACAGTCGCATATCGCGAAAGCCCAAAAAGCTCCAGGCTGGTCGCGATGCCGATAAATTCAGTCACGATGTTGCCGAAGTTGGTGATCAGAATTCCGATCATCATGAAAAACGTGATGCGGAACCCATACTCTTCGCGGATCAGGTCGCTCAACCCCTTGCCGGTCACCGCGCCCATGCGGGCGCACATTTCCTGCACCACGATCAGCGACAGAGTGATCGGGATCATGCTCCACAGCAGGAGATGTCCGAATTGCGCCCCGGCTTGCGAATAGGTGAGGATGCCGCCGGCATCATTGTCGACGTTTGCGGTAATGAATCCCGGCCCGACTACGGCCAGGAACAGCAGGATCCGGATCTTCGAGCGTCTCAGAAACTTCATGCGAATATTTCGCAAACATAGGGATAGAACACACAGCCACTGCAAACGACGCCACAGAATAAACGCACTCGCAGGCTAAGACCAAACGAAAAGCGGTTGATAAGCAGAAAAAAATGAAGGGGACGAACCTGTGTGTTCAACTGCGACGAAAAATGAAAGGCCGTGGCCGAAGCCTGAACGCCAAAGCCCGGAGCCCGATTACATCTTCGCCCGCAACATGCTGATCACGTCATCCGAGGTAATCACGCCGGTCAGCTTATTGTGCTCATCGACTACGGGCATCATCAGCAGGTTGTATTTATCGAACAATTCCGCGACTTCATTCTCGCCGACGCCCTCATGGCTCAGGATGAGCGGTTCCTGGGTCAGCGACAGCATGGGCGTCGCCGGGTCGGCGAGAACAATCTTTGGCAGCGGCACGGCCCCCACCAGGGTTCCATGCGAGTCGACCAGATAAATAGTGCTGACCGCTTCCACTCCGCCCTCAAAATGGCGCATGGAGTCGACCGCATTCTGGACGGTTGCCGTGACCGGCAGCGCCAGGAACTCGGTGGTCATGCGGCCGGCGGCGGTTTCTTCCCCATGCTCGAGCAGTTCGACCACGTCCTGGCGCTCTTCCGGCTTCATCTGCACCAGGATTTGCTCGGTGCGGTCCTCTGACAGGTCGCCGAGCAGGTCGGCGGCGGCGTCCGGGCCCATTTCCTCGACAATGTCGGCGGCTCGGCCGGAATCGAGCGACTCGACGATCGACTTCTGTACCTTTGGTTCGAGCTCCTCCAGCGCGTCGGCGGCCACGTCCTCATCCAGCGTCTGGAAAACTGCCTGGCGCTCATCGGGCGCCAGATCTTCCACGATGTCGGCAATGTCGGCCGGATGCAGCTTGGCCAGGCCTTCGTTCGAGATCTTCAGCTTCACCCGGCGCGCCGGATCAGTCTCGATCAGATCGACGAAGTTCCAGGGGATGGAGCGCGGCGGAATCCTGCCCAGCAAGGCATGCAGCGCGGCGCGTGGCGCCACTCCGCGCAACAGCCGCCTGACGGCCCCACGTGCTCCCACATCCACCGAGAGCACGCGCAGAACAGCACGTGTGGGTTCGTTTGGCCCTGCGGCCTTCGGCGCATCTACCATCAAATCCACATCGTTGACGCGCACCACTTTGCGCCCATTAATGTCGATGACCTGCTGATCGAGAAGATCGCGTTCCAGCAAAAACAAACCTTCCGCGCCGTTCGCCGCTGCCCAGTCTCCCGCTCCAGTCGCGGTTCGCACTCCGCCATTGATGGAAGATACGGCTGCCAGCGGCAGCACGCGATTGCCCGACTTCGTTTTCACGATGAACGAAGCGATTCGGGAGCGATCCTCCTGCGGGGCCAGCGTTACCTCGCGCACACGTCCGGTTGCCGCGCCAGACGGGTCATACACCGTGGCGCCTAACAGTTCGCTCAAGGCAAGCGTGTTCATCCCGCTAGAGAATACCCAACTCTGGAGCGAATCGGAACGAATTTCTGCTTAGAATCGACGTTGCGCTACCCGCAGCGAATACCGGGCGTCAGACCGCGGACCTCAGACCTCAGACCTCGGACCTCTCACGGAGCAGTCACTGATCGAGGAAGGCTGAACCACAGGGGTCACGGAGGATCACAGAAGATCGCGGAGCGAATAGTCAGAGTTTTGCCGAGGTCTGAGGTCTGAGGTCCGAAGGCTGGGGTCTTGCATCTGTGGGCCTTGTGCCCGGAACTACCAGCCCCTCCGCCCCGTATAATAACTAGAGTGCGGCTTATCTTCGATATCTTTGGCCAGACCCTGCGGACGCTCTGGGCGCATAAGCTGCGCTCGTTCCTCACCATGTTCGGAATTGCCTGGGGCGTCGGTTCCCTGCTGCTGCTGGTGGGACTGGGCGAAGGCTTCCGCTCGGGGAATCGCAAGCAATTCGATGCCCTGGGCGAAAATGTGATGTTTATCTGGTCCAGCCGCGCCCCGGTGACGCAGGGGAGTTTCACCGCTTTGCGCCAGTATTATCTGACCTACCGCGACTACGAGGACATTCTTCACGAATGCCCCAGCGTGGGTGCGGCCGCGCCCGTGATCCGCCGCAACGACATCCGCGCGGTCAGCGACTTTTACCAGTCCAGCGGGCAGATCATGGGGGTTCCGGCCTCGCTCAACCAGATTCGTTACTTACCCATGAATGAAGGCCGCTGGTTGAACAGCATGGACGAGCAGCAGGTGCGCGCCGTGATCGTGTTGGGGGATGAAGCGCGGCGCACCATGTTTATGGGCCGCCCCGCAGTTGGCGCCACCATTCTGCTCAACGGCATTCGCTTTGAAGTAATTGGCACGCTCGCGCGTATCGGCCACGGCGACAACATGAACCAGAATCTCCAGAGCTACGTGCCCTTCAGCGTGATGCACGAATATTTCCCCCCCACCAATGTCGGCATCGCTCCGGATGTAATTTCGTTCATCAACTACCAGCCCCGCTCCCGCGCCCTGCATGCCGCCGCGCAGCAGGAAGTCCATAAGATCATTGGCCGTAACCATGGCTTCGATCCGAGCAATCCGGATGCCTTTGACGAATGGGACACCATCAAGACGGTCGACCAGATTGGCAAAATCTTCGACGCCATGAACATGTTCCTGGGCAGCGTGGGCCTGGTCACGCTGGCGCTCGGAGCCATCGGCATCATCAATATCATGCTGGTCGCGGTAGCCGACCGCACGCGCGAAATTGGATTGCGCAAGGCGATCGGAGCCACCAACCGCAGCATCATGTTCCAGTTTTTTGTGGAAGGCGCCTTCTTGACGCTGGTCAGCGGAGGCCTCGGCATTGGCGGCGCGGCCGGACTCATGGCCCTGCTCTCGGGAGTCGATCTTGGCCAGGGATTCGATCCGCCCAAGCTGGTAGCATCCACGGCCGCTCTGGCGGTGGTGTCGTTGGGCATCGCCGGAATTGCGGCGGGGCTTTATCCGGCGCGCCGGGCTGCGCTGCTGGAACCAGTCGAGGCGCTGCGTAAGGAATAATATGCATAGATCCCCGGACGAATTCCAGGATCCCGCGACGCTGGCCGATATGCCTGATTCGCAGCACAGCGCGCCTCCGCAGCGCCGAAGACGTCTCGAATTGCCGGCCTTTGCCGCCTACCGCGATCTGCTGAAGCAAGCCTATTCGGCCATGCGCCACGACGTGCGCAAGACCCTGCTTACGATGGCGGGGATGGCCTGGGGCATCGCCACCGTGGTGCTTCTGCTGGCCTATGGCAACGGTTTTGCCCACGCCATCGAAACCATCTTCGAAAGTTTCGGCGCCACGGCCGTGGGAGTATTCCCGGGACGCACTTCGCAGCAGGCGGGCGGAAACAAGGCGGGAATGGCAATCCGCTTTACCAGCGATGATGTCGAACTCCTGCGCAACAACATTCCCCTGGCCAAGCACGTGGTGCGAATGGGGCAGAAGGATTCGACGGTGCAGAACGACAACCGCTCCTTCACTTTCCCCGTTATAGGCATCGATCCTGCGATCCAGGAGATCTGGAACCTGGACGTGGAGCAAGGGCGTTTTATCAATGACGCGGACAACATGCAACACGGTCTGTACGCGGTGATCGGTTCAGAAGCCCGTGACAAGCTTTTTTCCGGCATGCCCGCGGTGGGTCAATCGATTCGGATCGACGGCGTAACTTTCGAGGTGATTGGCGTCGGCAAACCGAGAATGCAGGAGGCCGACAGCGACGACAACCGCTCTGTGTACATTCCTTATAACTCTCTGGATGTGCTCAAAGATAACCACTACATCGATGGAATGTGGCTGGATTCCGCGGGCCTGGACCACATCAAGATGGCGAAGACCATTCGCGATTCGCTGGCCGCGGCCCACGGTTTCAAGCCTGACGATCCGCGCGCGGTTTTTGTGTTCGACGCCCAAAAACAGCTTTCGCAGTTCAGCATCATCTCGACCGCGCTGAAGGTTCTGCTCGCCTTCATTGGGACGGTGACGCTGGGAATTGGCGGCGTGGGCTTGATGAACATTATGCTGGTGTCGGTGACGCAGCGTACCCGCGAAATCGGCGTGGAAAAAGCGCTGGGAGCCCGCCGCCACGACATTCTGTTTCAATTTCTCGCCGAAGCCATGGTGATTACCGCCGCCGGCGGCGTCCTCGGAATCGCGCTCTCTTATGCTGTTTCTTTGATTGCCGGCCGCCTCACGTTCTACAGCGCTCTGGCAAAAAACGCCGAGGCCGCCGACATCCGCCTGATCGTTTCGCCTGGCATCCTGATCGTGGCCACCGGAATTCTGGCTGTGGTCGGCATCGTCAGCGGCATGGTTCCCGCGCTGCGCGCGGCGAATCTTGACCCCATCGAAGCCCTGCGCTACGAATAGAGCACCGCATGGAATGCGAGTGCTCACCATGAGCGCTGACCCCGAGAGCCCGGTGCTATGCTCTTTTAGGTGTCCGATTCCATTCTCACTCTCGCGCCCGCACCCGCTGACGCCCGCATCGCCTACGGTTCCGACCCCAATCAATTCCTCGATCTTCGCCTGCCGAAAGACGACCTGCCGAAGAACGATTCGCATCAGAGCGACAAGAAATCCCCGAACCTCCATCCTCTCGTCATCAACATTCACGGCGGCTACTGGCGCGCAAAGTACAATCTGGATCACGCGGGCCACTTATGTGCCGCTCTGACTGCCAAGGGCGTGGTGACGGCCAACCTCGAATACCGCCGTGTGGGCAACGAAGGCGGAGCGTGGCCCAACACGTTCGACGATATCCGCAGCGCTTATAATTTCCTTCTGCAGAACGCCGGTCAGCACAATCTCGACCCGCGGAGGTTTCTCGTGATGGGCCATTCCGCTGGCGGTCAACTGGCACTCTGCCTCGCGGGCCACGAACCCAGCGTGACGCGGGTTGTTTCTTTGGCTGGCGTCATCGACCTGCAACGCGCCTACCAGCTACACCTCAGCAATGACGCCGTGGTGGAGTTTCTGCGCGGTACGCCGAGCCAGGTTCCCGACCACTATCGCGAAGCCGATCCCATGCAGCTTTCGATTCCTCAGGCTCGCCAGTGGCTGGTTCATGGCGCAGCCGACGATACAGTTCCGCCCGCTTTGAGCCGCGACTACGTCGCAGCTAAACAAAAGCGCGCAGGCAAAGAAAGAGAAAAAAGAGAAGACGTGCATCTCCTGGAAATTGCAAGCGCCGGTCACTTCGACTTGATTGACCCCAGGACGCAAGCGTGGGAACAAGTCGAACAAGCCGTCATCACTCTGCTCGCCGATCCCGTCGCCCACGCGACATAAACGCTGCCGTTGTTGGGTCGCCGTGTTTCGTCGCCCTTCTCATCGCCTTGCGTAATCGCTTTGCTTTGTCGCTCCGTCTTATTCCGTGTTGATCCGTGTGAATCCGTGGCGAAAGAGTTTCTTCTCTCCCGAATCCCTTATAATCGTGCGTCACCCGGGAGAATCCTTTGCCTTTCGACGACCTCCGCCAGTGGATCGCTGCGCTCGACCGCGCCGGCGAACTGAAGCGCGTCCAAACCGAAGTCGATCCCATCCTCGAGATCGCCGAAATCACCGATCGCGTCAGCAAGATGCACATGTGGGGACAGCCGCCCTCGGCTGTCCGGCCGGGCGAAGCCCGGCAGCCCGCCGCCGGTGGCCCTGCACTTCTTTTCGAAAACATCAAGAACCACCCCGGAGCCAAAGTTCTGATCAACCAGTTCGGCTCCGAAGCTCGCATGAAGCTTGCCCTGGGCGTCTCGTCTCTCGACGAAATCGCGGACCGCATCCGCGTCTTCATGGACGTCAAATCTCCGCAAGGCTTCCTGGAGAAAATCAAAATGCTGCCCATGCTGGCCGAGATGGGCAAGTTTTTTCCTAAGACTGTCCCCACCGGCCCCTGCAAGGAGGTGATCAAGCGCGACAGTTTTTCCCTGCTTGATTTTCCGATTCTGCAATGCTGGCCGAAAGATGCTGGACGCTTCATCACCTTGCCCTGCGTGACCACGCGCGATCCGAAATCCGGCAAGCGCAACCTGGGCATGTACCGCATGCAGGTATACGACGAGCGCACCGCTGGCATGCATTGGCAACGCCAGAAAATCGGAGCCGAGCATTACCGCGAAGCCCTGCGCCGCGCCGCGAGTGTGGGGACGGGCACTCCTGCCCGTCCAGCCGAGCGCAGCTCGGCTGTTCTTGGCACGGACGCATCCCGCTCCGTCGATATCATGGCCCGCAGTTCCGGCGGCTCCGTCCTCGTCGAAGGCGACCGCCCCTCCGGCAAGATGGAAGTGGCCATCGCCATCGGCACCGACCCCGCGGTTACCTTTTCTGCGATCGTCCCAGCGCCGCCCGACGTTGAGGAATACCTGATCGCCGGCTTCCTGCGTGGCGCCCCGGTCGAACTTGTGAAATGTGAAACCGTCGACCTCGAAGTTCCCGCCTCCAGCGAAATCGTGCTCGAAGGCCACGTTCACCTCGACGAACTCCGCACCGAGGGGCCATTCGGCGACCACACCGGCTTCTATTCGCTCGAAGATCTTTATCCCGTCTTTCACCTCAGCTGCGTCACGCATCGCAAAGATCCCCTCTACGCCACGACGATCGTCGGCAAGCCGCCCCAGGAAGACGCTTACATGGGCAAAGCCGTCGAACGCATCTTCCTGCCGCTGATGAAGCTGACCATTCCGGAGCTGGTCGACATCAACCTGCCCATCGAAGGCGTGTTCCACAACCTGATGATCGTGTCGATCAAGAAATCGTATCCGGGACAGGCGCGCAAAGTGATGAACGCGATCTGGTCGCTGGGCCAGGCCATGTTCACGAAATGCGTCATTGTGGTGGACGAAGACGTAGACGTGCAAAATCTTGCCGATGTGACGCTCAAAGTTCTTAATCACATCGATCCGGAACGCGACATTCAATTCACGCTCGGCCCCGTCGACTCGCTCGACCACGCTTCCCGAATGCCGAACTACGGATCAAAAATGGGCATCGACGCTACCCGCAAGTGGGCCAGCGAGGGCTTCACGCGCCCCTGGCCGGATGAAATCGTGATGGACGCCAGGACGAAAGCATTGGTGGATAGCAAGTGGAAGGATCTCGCCAAGGAGTTGGGGATCGGGTAGGCGTGGCAGACGTAGGAACGGGTTCCCGGGCCAAACGTCGGGCCTCAGGATGGAGACCCGCAGGATAACCGGCAAAACTCGCGTCACAGGTTAGGTAAGCGGCCCGACTGGTCGACCTAACCACTAATATGGCGATCTCCGGTTAGACATCCGGTTAGACAACAAGCCTCGGATGAAAACCTCACGGGCGAGGCGCCCGTGACCCCACAACGAGCGTGCCGGCGTAGGGTTATGATTTCTTCTCATATCCCCGACATTGCAGCACAGGCAAACGCGGATACTTCGGAAAAGTTGGATCCGTGGCGGAGCGTTCGCACAAATAAAACTGCGACCCGCGGTCCGACTCGACCACCCGCACGAAACGGCAGTCGGCGCACAATCCGATGCGGCTGCGTTCGCGAGCCCGATCCTGGCCGGCTCTGTCGTTGTCTAGTGGCACGCGCATCCTTGATCGCTGCCAAACGGCACGGCGACTGCTCCTTTCGGTATACTAATGGCGTATGCCGGTATTCAAAAACATTGCCGCAATCGCCAAGGGCATGAGCATCACCTTTATGGAGATGTTCCAACCCACGACGGTGGAAAACTATCCTGACGGCAAGGGGCCGCTTAAGGGAGCCCGATTCGAAGCCCGCTTCCGCGGAGCCCACGTTTTGCAGCGCGACGAAAATGGATTGGAAAAGTGCGTGGCCTGTTTCTTGTGTGCCGCCGCCTGTCCTTCCAACTGCATTTATATCGAGGCCGCTGAAAATATCGCTGAACGCCGCGTCAGTGGCGCGGAGCGCTATGCCAAGGTCTACAACATCGATTACAACCGCTGCATTTTTTGCGGTTACTGCGTAGAGGCTTGCCCCACCGATGCGATTACTCATGGGCACGGGTTTGAGCTGGCCAGCTTCAACGCCAGCAACCTGGTTTACCGCAAGGAGCAAATGCTCGCCCCCCGGCCGGCACACATGGGCGCCAACGTGATCTTCAACCAATCCGACGTGGATGGCGGCGCGCCCGCGCAGTTTGTGGCAGGAAGTTAACCTTCGATAAAACTTCAACTTGAGCGACGCGCCGGTCCAGCGGGCCGGCGTTTGTGCGTTGCAGGCTAGGAACAAAGAAAAACTTCGTTGCCACGAATTCACACGGATCAACACGGATAAAGCAAAAAGCTGAGAGCTAAGAGCTGAGTTTCAATGGCGAAACGGACACAAACCCGAGAATTCCTTGCGAGGCTTGTGGCAGTTTCGGGCGGGTATGGGGTCCTTCGACTGCGCATGATCCACCTTTGGCGGATCACGCTTCGCTCAGGATAACAGTACTTTAAGAGAAACTTTCTGCCACGGACAAATTAGAACGTAGCTGCCATCCGCAATCCGTAACTTCTCGGCGGGCTGATCGCGTTTCCGGAAAAGAGACCTCCGAAGTCGATGATGTTCAGCCGGTTGTTAAGGTTTTCGCCATCCACTTGGAAGTTGAAGGCGAGCTTTTCCGTTTTGTAAAGCTGAGCGCCCAGGGACGCATTGACCGCGAGCGTGGGCTTGATGCGTCCGCTGTCGAGGTTGATGCGATCGAGCACAGCCTGGCCGTACTCGGCGACCACCTCCTGCTCGGTTCCGTCGAAATCGAAGGGCAGGCCACTGCCATATTCCGAACCTCCGCCAATCCACAAGCGCGAGGTTAGCTGATAGCGAATACGCAGGCTGGCGGTGTTGCGCTGATCCTGGGAATCCTGGAAATGTCCGGTGAGCTGGGTAGTGGCGTCGACGGCATCCTGGCCAACGAAAAGACCGCCGGTTACGGGGAACCATGCGTTGCCCACGATGTAGGAGTAGCTGAGAAACCCGGAGAGACGCTTCCAGTGCGGGAGTTCGAGTTTCGCTTCTGCGCCGTAAAGGATAGCTTTGCGGAAAGCGATAGGAAAGCTGATGCTGGTGTTGAGAATCGGGTCGTCGTCGGCGTAGTTGTTGAGGTAGCGGCGGAAATAGTTAGCATCCAAGCGGAACTGGCCAAACAAGCTTTTTGTCGCGCCCAATTCGATGTAGTTGCCGTGGGACGGTTGCACTGGCAGGCGAAGAACCGTGGGCTCGAAAGATTGCACCTGGTTGGAACTGGAGAGCAGGATGTTCTCGAAGGAGGGAGTTTGAAAGACGCGGTCGTAGGAAGCGTGAACGATCAGGCCCGCCTGGGGAAAATAGTAGGCAACGGCGAGCCGCGGGCTGACGGCGTTTTGATTCAGAAGTAGCTGGTAGTGGTCCCAGCGCAGGCCGGCGTTGATCGTCCAGTTGCCGAAGTGGATGAGATCCTGAACGAATGCGGCCTGTTCAAGGTCAGGACGAGTGCCGGCAAACGCAAAAGTGGTTGCCGTGCCGGGGTCGAATGGATAATCGCCGTAATTCGGGTTGGCGGTGATCGTGTCGCTATAGTTTTCGTGCAGGAACATGTTGTCAGATTCGATGCCGGCCTTCCATTCCTGATGGCCGTGGTGAATGGAGATGGAAGCACCGAAATATCCCTCTTTGAAGTAATTATGCTGAAAAATGATGATCGGCCAGGAGGAAGGGTTGGAATAAAAGTCGTTTGAGTTGTCGCGGCCCATGGCGCGGACATCGAGGAGAACGTTTGGGGAGAAAATGTGCCGATAGGAAGCGAAACCAATGGTCTCGAAATTGTCGGCGGTCTGGAGCTGGGGCGGAGTTCCGGGCGGAGGCGCAGTCTGTCCACCTCCCAATTCCGGCAACAGCCTCAGGTCCTCCTGAACGTGCTCGTTCGGAATTTCATAGCGGGCGAGCTCGTGACGGACGCCAAGCGTGAGATGGTCCTGCGGAGTGAAGTCGCGCTCATAGCTTAGAGAGAAGTCGCCGATGGTGCCGCGATTGGTGAAGTTTTGGGGGACCACAGGGTTGAGATAGTGGGCCGTCATGTCGCCGGAAGCGCTGATGCCGACGGTGTTGTTTCCAAAGGTATCCTGGAGGCGGGTAGCGCCACCGGCGCTGTCAAAACTGCCGCCGGAAAGAATGACATCCCCGTGCAGGCTGCCATTGGCTTGCTGGGCGTCGCGAAGCGTGTTGACCTCGACGACGCCACCCATCTTGCGGCCGTATTCGGCCGGGATGCCGGCGGTATAGATTGTGAGCGAGTCGACATCGTCGGCGTCGATTTCCGGGCCGAAGCCGGGCGATCGGTTGTCGATGAGAGGCATGCCATCGACAACAAATTGCGTTTGATATTCGGAACCGCGGGGATGGAGGACGGCGTTGCCCTCGTAGAGCCAACCGGGCTGCGAGCTGACGAGGTCTACCACCGAGCGGCCGGGGATCGACGCTGGCCGATCGGCGATTTCCTGTTGATCGATGTGGTTGGAGGCACCGGCGTGTTCGGGATCGAGAAGCGTGCTTTGCGCGGTGACCTGGACCGCGGTGGTGACCGTAGCGATGTTGAGCTTTACAACGTACTCGGTGGGAAACGCAGAACGAATTTCGACCATGCCGTCATAGGAATCGAAGCCTTCGTGTTGGACTCTGAGGCGATAAAGGCCGAAGGGAAGATTGCGAACGATGAGCAGGCCGGCTTCGTCCGCAGAAAAAACCCGTTGGAACTGAATCGCGTCACTGGAGAGTTCAGCCGTGGCCTTGACCGCCAAACCCTCCGGATCTGAAACTTTAAGGCGAAGTTCTCCTGTGCCGCTCTGGCCGATAAGGGGCAGAACGCACAATAGGAAGATCGCGAGCCCCTGAGAAAACGGACGCATGGCCAAGCATCGGGCGAAAAACTCATTTTATCAGTTGCGTCGAACAGACCTGCCCGGCACCGCGGGCCCCCAGTCAGCATCGCCGCGCGATTTTACAAATAGCAGACACGGTTTTGACAAATTGCCGCATGTGGTCGGGCATTCTAACTCGCAGGTCCAGACCCGGGAGGCATTAGGGTGCCGGGAAATCGGACCGCAGTCTTCACGCCCTCTATCGGGGGAATGAGGAAAATGGGCGCTCGTGCCGCAGGGGGTGCGCGCGCCCGTTTTACATTTAGAACCGCCGGCTGCGCGGGCGGGTGCTTGCGTTGTCACGGCCCCGGCGAGCGTCCGGGGATGCCGCTCCACCCTCAACTGTTACAATCCGTGGTACCAAACAGGACAGCGATTTCTTCTTTCGCCCAGCTGCGCGCAGCGTCGCGGGGCAGAAGTAGAGCATGTAAACGTCCTGCAGGAACACAAACCAGCGCCATGAAATGTCCTTTTTGCGGATTTGCCAATGACAAGGTCGTAGACTCGCGCGAGAGCAAAGAGGCGGAGTCGATCCGGCGGCGGCGCGAATGCCTGAAGTGCGGCAAGCGCTTCACCACCTATGAGCGCATCGACGAGATTCCCTACATGGTGGTCAAGAAAGACGGCCGGCGCGAAAAATTCGACCGCCAGAAAGTCTTGAACGGTTTGCTTCGAGCCTGCGAGAAGCGGCCCGTTCCTATCAGCAAGCTCGAACAGATCGTCAACGAGGCCGAATCGTTCGTCATCGAATCGGCCGAGCGGGAACGCAAGACCAGCGAGTTGGGCGAACTGATCATGAACCGCCTGCGGCGCTACGACAAAGTCGCATACGTGCGTTTTGCTTCGGTCTATCTCGATTTCAAAGATGTGAAGGAATTCATGAACGAGCTTAAGGATCTGGTGAAAACTAAGGATGTGATAGATCCCGGCAAGAAAGCCGCCGGAAAGGTCTAGGCCCGCAGACTGCCTCGACGGAACTACACTAAGAATTATGCGCAGGATACGTACCAAGGACCGCATTCATGAGTCATAAAGTAACTTTAATCCCCGGCGATGGGATCGGCCCGGAAGTGACCCAGGCCACCGTCCGAATCCTGGAAGCGACCGGGGTGAAGTTCGAATGGGAAACTTTCGCGGTCGGGGCGGAAGCGTACGAGAAATCCGGCGAATACATTCCTAAAGAAGTGATCGAGTCGATCGAGCGCACGCATGTGGGGCTGAAAGGACCGGTAACCACGCCAGTGGGCGGCGGCTTCTCCAGCATCAACGTGGCGTTGCGGCAGAAGTTTGAGCTGTATGCGAACTTTCGCCCGATTCGTAATCTGCCGCATATTCCCACGCGCTATCCGGACGTCGATCTGATCATCGTGCGCGAAAATACCGAGAGCCTTTATTCCGGGCTGGAGCACGAAGTGGTCCCGGGCGTGGTGGAGAGCCTGAAGATCATCACCGAGAAAGCTTCCACCCGCATCGCCCGCTTCGCGTTTGAGTATGCTCGCAAGAATCAGCGCAAGAAGATCCACGCCATTCACAAAGCCAACATCATGAAGCTGTCGGACGGATTATTCCTGCGCTGCTGCCGCACCGTGGCCAAGGAATATCCGGAGATTACACACGGCGAGCACATCGTGGATAACACCTGTATGCAACTGGTGATGAATCCGTACCAGTACGACATGCTGGTAATGGAAAATCTCTACGGCGATATTATTTCCGACTTGTGCGCGGCGTTTGTCGGCGGGCTGGGATTTGTGCCCAGCGCCAACCTGGGCGACGACTGCGCGATTTTCGAAGCCGTGCACGGTTCAGCGCCCGACATTGCGGGCAAGAATCTGGCTAACCCCACCGCCCTGCTGCGGTCGGCGCTGCTGATGCTGCGGCATCTCGGCGAGCATGAGGCGTCCACGCAAATTCGCAACGCCCTCGAACGCGTATACCGGCATCCGGAGAAGCTGACGCGCGACGTTGGCGGGAAGGCTGGGACTTCCGAGTTCGCCGACCATGTGATTGAAGAAATGTCGAACGCGAAGACACACGCTTGACGAGTTATAACTCCTGGCCCTTCTGGGGTCAGCGACGCGTCAGCGCTTCCAACTCTTCCAACGTTCGCGGCCAGTCGGAACCCAGCAAGCGCGACAAGCCGCGGTCCGCAAGCACTTTGCCGCCGGTCTGGCAGCGGGCGCAGTAGTTCGTTTCCTTGTCGGCATAGCGAATCCGCAAGACCTTTTCACCACATCTCGGACAAGGCTGGCCGTAGCGGCCGTGGACTGCCATCTTTTTGCGAAACGCGGTGACTTTTTCTGGAAAAGCTGATTGTGCCTCGGCGCGAAGCCTATCGATCCACAATTGCAGCGTTTGCCTGGTGGCGGCATACAAGCGTTCCCACTCCTGTGGCGTGAGCTTTTGCGTGAGCGTGAGTGGCGACAGCTGCGCCGCATGCAGAATCTCATCGGAATAGGCGTTGCCAATTCCGCTGAGCAGGCGTGGATCGGTAAGCGCGCGCTTCAGCGTATGATTTTCAGCCGACAGTGCAGCGCGAAATGAATCAAGGTCAGCCTCGAAGACGTCGATTCCTCCAGCATCAAAAGAATTGAGGTTCGCTTCCCCGCTGACCATATGCAACGAAGCGCGGCGCTTCGCACCGGCTTCGGTAAGAATGAGCGAGCCGTTGGGAAAATCGAATGCCGCCAGATTCTGGCGGCCGGCTAACTTCACATTCGGGCCGCGCCAGTGCAGCCGGCCGGCGATCATCAGGTGCAAGAGCAGCCATAGGTCGCTGTCGCCGTTCATGCCGATTGCGATGCGCTTGCCGATGCGCCGCAATTTCTCAACAGTGCGGCCTTCTGCGCTCGCCAGCGGAGGCTCGACCGTTCGCAGCAAAAAAGGACTCGCTAAGCGGATTCGCTCGATCGGTTGACCGACAATGCGCGATTCGAGGGCAACGATATAGGCGGAAATGTCGGGCAGTTCGGGCATAAGTTATCGATATCAGCTTGCACGGCGGCGCGCGGATTTGGCAACTCGCACAATTCTTTGCGAGAACCCTACTCCGCCATTGACTCTCGCCGCGGATGGGAGTACATTCGCCCGTTCTGGGGAATCAGGGGAATGTCGCGCACATCACGGCGTGTAGGGATAGTTCTATTTCAGCTGGGCGGACCCGACAGCTTGGAAGCGATAGAACCTTTTCTTTACAATCTCTTTTGCGACCCCGATATTATTGATTTTCCCTTCGCACGTATCGGGCGCAAAGCACTGGCCAAACTGATCTCCACCACCCGCGCTCGCAAGGTGCAACATCATTACGCAACCATTGGCGGATGCTCACCCATCCGCCGCAATACGGAACGGCAAGCGCGGGCCCTCGAACTCGAATTGAATCGCCTGGGCGTGGATGCCCGCTGTTTTGTGGCCATGCGTTACTGGCATCCCTTCACCAGCGAGGCCATCGCCAGTCTGCGGCAAGCGGAATGCGGCGAAGTGGTGTTGCTGCCTCTTTATCCGCAGTATTCCTCGACCACCACGGGATCGAGCGTGAACGAGTGGCGGCGGCTGTTTCACGGGAAGGCTCAAGTTCATTGCGTCGAGTCTTTCTATCGTAATACGATGTATCTGGACGCGGTCGTGGAAAAGATTGAGCAAGCTCTGCACCGCTTTCCTGTTCCCGAACGGCCGGAAATTGTTTTCAGCGCGCATAGCGTTCCCATGTCGGTGATTCAAAAGGGCGATCCTTACCAGCGGCAGATCGAGGAAACCATAAGTTTGTTGATGGAGTGTGGCCGGTGGAGCAATCGTCACCGCCTCTGCTACCAGAGCAAAGTGGGCGCTAGCAAATGGCTGCAGCCTTCCCTGCATCAAACGATAGAAACCCTGGCCACGGAACGAATTCGCGAGTTGTGCGTCGTGCCGGTGGCTTTTGTTTCTGACCACGTGGAAACGCTGGGAGAAATCGACCACGAGGCGCGCGCGCAGGCACGGCGCCTGGGCTTTACTCAATTTGAAATGAGCGAAGGTCTCAACGATTCGCCAAAATTTATTTCCGCGCTGGGACAGATCGTGTTGCAGGCCATGGATACGGATAAAGATGAAGCCGTGCAGCAATTTGTTCCGGTGAATCATGAAGAATCACAGCGCGAAGTGGCTGCCCCGCAATACATGGCAGCCGCAGGTTTAGATTAGGACCTTAAGTTATCGAAGCACAGGAGGAGACTCATGGCGGAACCGGAGGCCGGTAAGGTCGACCCGAATCCGGAAGCAGCGAAACCCGCTGCCAAGGCCGCGGTCGATGCCACGAAATATGTGGGCACGCCGGCGGTAGGAACCTCAAAGGCAGCGGCCTCTGCAGGCGTGTCCGGGACTAAGCCGTTCACGGAAATCGACCGGCACCGGCGACGTTTTGCCTGGACATTAATAACCGGTTTTCTGGCTGCGTGGTTCATCGCGTTCTTCCGTTTTTTTCTGCCTCGCACTCTTTTCGAACCCAACAGCGTTTTCAAGATTGGTTATCCCTCCGAGTTCGCGCTGGGCGTCGACACCAAGTTTCAACAGAGATACCGCATCTGGGTTGATCGCACGCCTGACCGCGTGTTCGTGATCTATGCGCGCTGCACTCACCTCGGCTGCACTCCGGACTGGAAGCCGAGCGAGAACAAGTTCAAGTGCCCCTGCCACGGCAGCGGCTATGACAGCGAAGGGATTAACTTTGAAGGCCCAGCGCCGCGCCCGATGGACCGCGCGCACGTGGAGTTGGCGCCCGACGGGCAAATCATTGTCGACACCTCGCGGCTATATCAGTGGCCGAAAGGGCAGCCGAGCAAGTTCAACGACCCAGGAGCATTTTTGACGGGAGTGTAATTAACGCAGGAAGCAGATTCCTCGCGCCAGAAAGAAGGCGCTCGGAATGACAAGGAATATTTGAGCGGACTGATATGGCTGACGAAAACAAGACGAGCGGCACGAACGGAAAAAACGGCAAGGTGGGGCTGGTCGAGCGCGTGACGGCGGGCGTCAAGGAAGACATTCAAGCCGTCAAGACTGATATCCCCGCCAAGGCGAAGGAACAGATTGAAGGGCTGAAGGATCCGACCAAGACGCAGGTCTACACTTCGATCTTCCGCCACAAGCACGACGACACTCCGCGCAACCGGGCGCTGGGCGTGCTTTCCAACGTGTTCCTGCATCTGCACCCGGCCAAGATCAATCGTGACGCCGTGCGCTACAGCTACACCTGGGGCATGGGCGGGATCACGTTTTACCTGTTCATCATCCTCACCTACACCGGCGTGCTGCTGATGTTTTATTACCATCCGAGCAAGGTGCAGGCGTTTCGCGATGTGCTCTACCTGGAGCACGATGTTCCCTTCGGCAAGATTCTGCGTAACATGCATCGCTGGGCCGCTCACTTGATGGTGATCGCCGTATGGCTGCACATGTTCCGCGTATTTTTGACGGGCTCGTACAAGAAACCACGCGAGTTCAACTGGAACATCGGCGTGCTGTTGCTGGTGTTTACGCTGCTGCTTTCATTCACGGGATATTTGCTGCCCGACGATCAACTTGGCTTCTGGGCCGTGACTGTCGGCACAAACATGGCACGAGCCACGCCGCTGCTCGGGCATGAAGGGCCGTTCGGTTCGATGCTGGGCATGACGCCGTACAACGACATCCGGTTCGGCTTGCTGGGTGGATCGATTGTGGACGCGAACGCGCTGCTGCGGTCCTACATCTGGCATTGCATCGGGATCCCGATCGTCGCATCGGTGCTCATGATTGTTCACTTCTGGCGCGTGCGCAAAGATGGCGGCATCTCAGGACCGGCACAGGTCATGCTGGAGGCCGAAGCCGACAAGCCGCGGCGCGGCCCGAAGGCGGCGGGGGAGTAACAAGCCCATCCGTAGAGACGTAGCATGCTACGTCTCCGCCGGCAGCAGCGCGAAAGATGGTTAGAGAGACGTAGCAAGCTACGTCTCTACAGGGAAACTCTTATGGACTGGCGACAACTTTGGGAAATCTGTTCGGCCCCCGACAACGTGCCCATCGTGGGCTTGATCCCCCTCCTCTGCTTCTACATTTACCTGGCGTGGAAGCAGGCGCATGCCAACGATCAGTTGATCGAACAACTCGAAGGCGATGCCGCGCTGGCCAAGACGCATCACCGCAAAGCCTGGCCGTTCAAACAGGGTTGGCAAAAAGAAGTGCACGTGTGGCCGTTCCTGCTGCGCATCGAATTTCTGGCCGCCATCATAATCACGATCATTCTGATGGTCTGGTCGATCACGCTGAACGCTCCGCTGGAAGAGCCGGCAAATCCTAACCTGACGATGAATCCAGCGAAAGCGCCGTGGTATTTCCTCGGACTACAGGAGATGCTGGTTTACTTCGATCCCTGGATCGCGGGCGTGGTGATGCCGACGGTAATCATCGTCGGGCTGATGGTGATCCCCTACATTGATACGAACCCGCTGGGCAGCGGGTATTACACCTTGAAGCAACGCAAGTTTGCGATTTCGACGTTTCTGTTCGGATTCATCATTCTATGGGTCTCGATGATCCTGATTGGAACGTTCATTCGCGGCCCCGGATGGCAATGGTTCTGGCCGGGGCAAACCTGGGATCACAACCGGCTGATCTACGAGGTAAATCGCGACTTGCCGGATCTTTTCGGCATTGTGTCGAACCTGGGCAAAGCCGTTTTCGGAGCGATCGTGGTCGGCGGATATTACCTGGCAGGTGGAGCTCTGGTGTATTCGCTGTTCCGGCGACGCATGAAGAAAGATTTTCAGCGCATGAGCCTGTTGCAGTTTTCCATCATGCAGTTATTGCTGCTGACCATGGTTGCTCTGCCCCTGAAGATGGGGCTGCGGCTGTTGTGGCATATCAAGTATGTGTGGATCACGCCCTGGTTCAATGTATGAGGATTGCAGAAGTCAGATTGCAGATTGCAGATTTGTACTCGCGATGCGCGGCTGGCAGTCAATTTGAAATCTGCAATCTCAAATCTAAAATCGTTTTGTGAACGCTTAGGGGAGAGAGCCAGTGCCCGACAAACCTATCCCGGACCAGGATCCAATTACAAGCAAGTCTTACGCCGCATTCTATGTGATTGCGATGCTGATTCTGGTCGCGACGCTGTTCTGGGCATTGTGGGACGAGGCTTGGGGGCAGCGCCCGTGGAAGGCCTTCCAGGACCAGTGGAAGACCCGCTACAGCGCGTTCCTGAACACCGAGCGGTCGAAATCGGCAACGTCGGAGAAGGACGTCGAGCAGAACCCCGACTACGCGGCGCTCAAGCAAGCTTACGACCAGGCTTATCAAGACTCGAAAGCGCAGGCTGCGGAAGCTCGCGCGGCAGTGGACGAGGTTAGCGCGCGGCTGCTGGCGGTGCAGAGTGTCTTCACCGACCGGCGCGCATACGTGAACGCCATCAGCTATGAGATTGAGACCAGTTCAAGTCCGTCTTCGAAAGCCAGCAAGCAAAAGGAACTAGCCGAATACAAGAGCAAGCTGGCCACGGTCACCTTTCCTGACGGCAGCAAGAAACAGTTCGATTTCCCGCAACTGGAGGAAATCTACAACGCAATCCGGGACGAACGAACGAAGAAGAGCCTGGAACTGGGTGACGTGCTGAAGCCGGTAACCGCGGCCAAGGCGAAGATGGACGAGTACATCTCCGACCACATGGTCGATCTGACGCCGCAACAGATTGACGGGTTGAAGAAGAAAGCGGCGGATTGGGATCCGAAGATCGTCCAGATCAATGTGGCCGATGCCAACATTGTCGACCGGTGCGAGTCCTGCCACCTGAATACCCGCGAACCTTTGAAGATCACTTTGGCGTCGATGATGACCAAGGGCGAGAAAAAGCCGGATGAGTATGCCGAAGCGTTCGTAAGCCATCCCGAACCTGAGTTATTGAAGATTCATGATCCGGAGAAGTTTGGCTGCTCCCCCTGCCATCAGGGAAATGGACGCGCGACCACGAGCATCGAAAAAGGGCACGGGACCTACGAGCACTGGCTGTGGCCACTGTTTCCCAAGGAAAATACGGAAGCGGGTTGCCAAAATTGCCATGCGGCCGACATGGTGCTGGCCAGCGGCGATGTACAGTGGCAAACCATCAACAACGGCAAGGATCTTTTCCGGCAAAAAGGTTGCATGGGATGCCACCGCTACGAGGGATACGACAAAGAACCCGAAGACCTGAACTCGATTGGGCAGCAGATCAAGCAGATCGAGACCGAGAAGAAGAACAACGTGAAGCAGACCGCCTATCTCATGAAGCAGGCGGATGCGGCGGAGTCGAATGAGGAAGCGAACCGACTGAATGGCCAGGCAGTCGACTTGAGAGTGGCGAACAGCAAGCTGGACGCGCGCTTACAACAACTTGATTTCGAGTCGCACAACCTGATGCAGGATATGAAGAAGGTTGGGCCGAATCTGAAAGATGTTCGGCTCAAGCTGAACAAGAATTGGATTCCGGTTTGGCTGAAGAAGCCTTCGGATTTCCGGCCCACGACCAAGATGCCGAACTTCCGTCTGAGCGATCATCAGATTCAGGCGATCTCGGCATACTTATGGCAATCGGCACTCACCGACCCGCTGCCCAAGCACAAGCCCGGCAACGCCGCCCACGGAAAGGAACTATTCGAAACTCGTGGATGCCTGGCCTGCCACTCGATTGGCGAAGGCGATCAGATGCAAGGCGGCGTGTTCGCCGCGAATCTGTCGCGCGTCGGCGAGAAAGCAAACTATGACTACCTGGTGCGCTGGATTCACAACGCACGGGAGCGCACGCGTCCCTATTGCCCGTACGAGAAAAAGGACATTGGCCCCGAAGATTACGCCAAGAAGGGACTTCCTTACCAGTTTGATCTTGATCACAGCCAGTGCCCCAACGACGGGCACCAACTGCAAGTGCAGAACATGACGGTGATGCCCAGCCTGCGGCTCGCGCCCGAAGACGCAGAGGACATCGCGACGTATCTGATGACGCAGAAGACGAAAGAGCCGTCGTCGTATCCAGATGCGCCGTACATGGACGATCCCGCCCTGAAAGCGGAAGGCCGGAAATGGATCAGCCATTTTGGCTGCTCTGGGTGCCATGAAATTTCGGGATTCCAGGATGAAGGACGCATCGGCACGGAACTCACCTACGAAGGCAGCAAACCGATTGAGCGTCTCGACTTCGCGCTGTTCACGACGGTGGCGCAGCGTGGCGGCAACGATGCCGAACCAATTACGAATAAGGAGGATCTGGCGCGACTGCCCGACGGCCCGGCGGACGCGCCCTGGTACAACCAGAAAGGGTTCTTCGAACACAAGTTGGCGGAGCCCGAGGTTTACGACAAGGGCAAGATCAAGGGCGAACTCGATGCCTCGCGCATGCCTAACCTGCACCTCACCAAGGAGCAGGTGCTCGACCTCACTACATTCCTCATGGGAAGCGAAGAGACTTCCCTGCCCGCGAGCTATCAATACAAACCGGGCGATGCGCGGCACGACATTCAGGAAGGCTGGTGGGTCGTCAAGAAATACAACTGCATGGGATGTCACCAGTTCATCCCCGGACAGCAGACGATCCTGATGGGATTGAAACAGTATCAGGACGCGCAGGAACAACTGCCTCCGAAACTGCTGACGGAGGGCGCGCGGGTCGATCCCGAATGGCTGCGTAAATTCCTGTCGAATCCGGCACTGAGCACGACCGACACGAATCGCGACGGGGTGCGACCGTATTTGAAAGTTCGCATGCCGACCTTCTCGTTCTCGGATAACGAACTGCGCAAGCTGGTGCGCTTCTTCCAGGCGCTGTCGCAACAACCGATGCCTTACATCCCGGAGGAAGTGCCGACGCTGACCGCCAAGGAAACTGACATGGCGCGGAGTCTATTCTCGAGCACGGCTGCGCCTTGCCTGAAGTGCCATGCCACGGGCGATCCCACGCACGACAAGATCGCGACCGCGCCCAACTTCCTGCTCGCGAAAGAACGGCTGAAACCGGACTGGGTCGAGCGCTGGATTACGGATCCACAGGCCGTCAGTCCGGGAACATCGATGCCCTCGGGATTGTTCAGGCAGCAGGAGAACCAGTGGGTATTTGCCGGGCCAACTCCGCCTTCGTTCCAGGGCTATGCGGGGGATCACCGGAAACTCTTGACGGATTATATTTTCCAGCTTACGCCCGAAGAACAGCGGCGGGTGGCGTCGGCAATGCCGCACGCGCGCGCTGCAGTGCAGCCGAAGAGCGATCATAGGCAAGCTGCGACTGCGGTGCACCAAGCAGCGGGCGGAGGATCGCGGTAGAATAATCAGTTTCGTTTTTGGCGCGGGCGAGAGCAGGTCCCTCCGCCCGTACTGAGCTCCACGTTCGAAACGACAAAGATTCTTCATGGCGTGAACTCACATATTCAAGAAAGGGCGAAATTATGACTAAGAGAACAGGTTGGACGATGATCACTGTCAGCGTGCTGGCGGTGTGCTTCTTACTATTTACGTCCGCATGCAACAAGAAAGAGGAGCAGCCTGCCAATTCCACGGCGGAACAACCGGCCGCAGCGCCGGCGGCGACTCCCATTGATCCGGCAACGGTGGCGACGATCAGCGGCACGGTAAAATTTGACGGTCCGGCGCCAAAAGAAGCGAAGATCGACATGAGCCAGGACCCCGCGTGCAAGGGCATGAACGCAGCGGAAAACATCGTGGTCGATAACGGCGATCTTGCCAACGTGTTCGTCTACGTGAAAGACGGCTTGGGCAGCCGCACGTTTGACGTTCCCACGACCCCGGCCGTGCTCGACCAGCAGGGCTGCAAGTATCATCCGCACGTGCTGGGTGTGATGGCGGGGCAGACGGTGGAGATCAAGAACGACGACCAGACCACGCACAACATCCATCCCACACCGAAAGATAATCGCGAGTGGAACGAATCGCAGCCGCCATCTTCTCCGGCGATCGAAAAGAATTTCGCGCGTGAAGAAATCATGCTGCCGGTGAAGTGCAACCAGCATCCGTGGATGAAGATGTATATCAACGTGGTGAAGAACCCGTTCTATGCAGTCACCGACAAGAGCGGAAAATATGAAATCACAGGACTGCCCCCGGGCGATTACACCCTCGCCTTCGTGCAGGAGAAGTTGGGCGAGCAGGATCAAAAGGTTACGGTCGCGGCCAAGGAAAGCAAGACCGTCGACCAGAGCTTCAAGCCTGCTGCCGAGTAAGAGATTCGCAGGCTGATTTGATAAGTTGAATCGATGTTGATTCGATAAGACGAACCGTTCGCGGGGCAGGCTGCCCGAGCGTTGCAGCCTGCTCTGTTTTAGATTCGGAACGCCCGCTGCTGTCTTCCGAACCTTCCTGACCCTGGGAGCGCTGCTCTGAAAGCCATTGAAATCACGTACAACCGGGCCCATCACGCGTTCGCCGTGTTCACGGCATGCGCCACGCTTGTGGTGATTACGGCGGGCGCGCTGGTCACCAGCAACGATGCGGGGCTGTCGGTTCCCGACTGGCCCACTTCGTTCGGCTACCTGGTGAAGGTGCCGCATTTTGTGGGCGGCATACGCTATGAATGGAGCCACCGCATGGTGGCCGGCACGCTGGTGTCCCTGACGCTGGCCATCGCCATCTGGACTCTGTTGGTGGAGCGGCGGCGCTGGATGCGATGGCTGGCTGTAGGCGCGTTCTGCACGGTCATTGCGCAGGCCATTCTCGGCGGGCTCACGGTTTTGTTCTTTCAGCCGCCGGCGGTTTCCACGGCGCACGCCACGGTGGCGCAAACATTTTTCTGTATCGCGGTCTCCATCGCGCTTTTCACCGGACGCAAGTGGGTGGAGGAGCAGCCGCGCGTGGAATTCGACTCGCGCCGGCCCAGCCTGTTCACGCTCACCCTGCTCTCCATCTTCGTGCTTTACGTGCAACTCATCCTGGGCGGGATGTTCCGCCACCATGGCATGAGCTGGTGGCCGCACGTGGCGAATGCGGCGATCGTGACAGTCGTGCTGGCCTGGACCGCAATCCGCGCCATCTCGGCGCATTCGAAAATTGACGTAGTGCGGCGTACCGCGATTTTGATGCTCGCGCTGTTGATTACGCAGCTCTGCCTGGGCTTCACTGCCTTCGTCACCCGCGTAGCCTGGGGCAAAAACGCCGTGCAGCCCGAGCTTCCGATGGTGGTTTCCACGGTAGCCCACGTTGCGGTGGGAGCCTTGCTGCTGGCGACCACGGTGATTCTATCGATTCAGGTGTGGCGGCATGTTCCCGTCGCGCTTGCGGAACGTGTGGGGCAAGCGGAAGAGGATCCCTCCGCCGCATGACTCAACAGGCATGCGCAGGACGAGATAAACATCATCAGGACGACACGATCAGGCCAACATGATCAGGCCAACATGATCGGGTCAGCCTGCCACCGTTTCCTCACGAAGATGTACGACCGGATGTCGTAAACTGGTTGTGTGTTTATCGGCTCTATGCCCAAGGATCGCTGTGCCTTCTAAGATTGCTGCATTCGCGGATGCTGGCCCGGAAGTTGAGCAGACTTCCTCAGTGTCCGTTATTTCTGTGCAAGAGCTCATTCACCGCTATGAGAACCGGACCGCGCTGAACGGAATTTCGTTCGACGTGCGTCCGGCGGAGTTATTTGGACTGCTCGGTCCGAACGGGAGCGGCAAGACCACGCTGTTCCGGATTCTTTCCACATTGATGATTCCGACTGCCGGCCGCACGCTGGTGATGGGTCAGGACGCCGCGAAGGACCCCTCCAACGTGCGGCGGCTTATCGGCGTGGTGTTTCAGGCGCAGAGCGTAGATCCGAAGCTCACGGCCTACGAAAATCTTTGGCATCAGGGCCATTTGTACGGGCTGCGCGGCACGGCGCTGAAAAAGCGCGTGGCCGAGATCCTGGATCGCGTAGGCCTGGCGGACCGCGCCAAAGAGCGCGTAGAAACTTTTTCCGGGGGAATGCAGCGGCGGATCGAACTGGCGAAGGGGCTGCTGCACCACCCCGGAGTGCTGCTGCTGGACGAGCCTACCACCGGTCTCGATCCCGGCGCGCGCCGCGACCTGTGGCAATATCTACAGACGCTGCGCGATGAAGAACATGTTTCGGTTCTTGTGACCACGCATCTGATGGAGGAAGCCGAGCGCTGCGACCGACTGGCTATTTTGAACGAAGGAAATATCGTGGCGCTAGGTACGCCCGCGGAATTGAAGAGCGAAATCGGCGGCGACGTGATTATTCTGGAAGCCACGCGGGACGCGGCTTTGCTGGCGGAACGAATTCGCGCTCGCTTTCTGGTCGAGACCACTGTTCTGGAAAATCAGGTGCGGATCGAACGCGAGAACGGACATCGATTTGTGACCGATGTGGTCGAAGCTTTCCCGGGGGAAATCGAAGGCATTTCGGTGAGTAAACCGGCGCTGGAGGACGTATTTATTCGCCGGACCGGACACAAGTTCTGGAGCGAGGCCGCGGAAGCGCCGGCCGGTTCCAAGAATCCATCAAGTAAACATCCGTCTGCAGACGACAGGAGGTAGATTGCGCGCCATGATGCTTGTGCTTTCTCTGCTACTCGGGATCATTCCTCTCCTGGGCGTAGTCTGGATTTTAACCAGCGGCATGATTACGCTGTGGCCGTTTTCCGCCACTGTCGATGGGCTTTTCATGAGCCTGATCCTGCTCGCGCTTGCAGGTTGTTTCTTTCTCAACGCTTACTGGGAGATGAATGACGCGGGCAAGCTGGCGTTCCTTCATAAGAAAAAAGAAACCGTGGCGCCCGCGCCTGCAAAGACATCGACGCCGGCGCCGAAAGCGAGTTGAGGTTGATGGCAACGCAGAGCACAGCTTTGGCGCGGCCGATCGCGGCTCCCTCGGTGGGATTGCTGCTACCGGCGTTTACCTTGTGGTGGCGCGAGATTGTGCGCTTCTACCGGCAAAAAACGCGCGTGGTCGGCGTGCTGGCTTCGCCGCTGGTGTTCTGGTTGGTAATCGGCTCGGGTTTCGGCACATCTTTCCGCTCCGGCGGCGGACCAAGCCAGCAGCACTATCTTAATTATTTTTATCCCGGCGCGCTGATCATGACGGTGCTGTTCACCTCCATCTTCACCATGATGTCGGTGATCGATGATCGCAAGGAAGGCTTTTTGCTTTCGGTACTGGTCGCGCCGGTGCCGCGCTCGGCAATTGTGCTCGGCAAAGTTCTGGGCGGGACCACGCTTTCCGCGATCCAGGGAATGATTTTTCTGATTTTCGCGCCGTTCACCGGCGTGCATCTCAATGTTGTCCAGGTTCTGCTGGTTACGGTAGTCGTGTTCCTGGTCTCGTTTGCGCTGACCGCTCTGGGATTCGCGATCGCCTGGCCCATGGATTCTTCGCAGGCTTTCCACGGCATTGTGAATCTGTTCCTGATTCCGTTGTGGCTGTTGTCGGGCTCGCTGTTTCCGCTGACCGGCGCTTCGTTCTGGATTCGCGTGCTCATGCGCCTGAATCCGCTCACGTACGGGGTGGAGGCGCTGCGCGATCTGCTTTATCCGGATGCTCTCTCCATGTTTCCGCTGTCGTCCGCCATGGCGACTCTGACTTTGTTTTCTCTGGTGATGTTCGGCCTTGCCTTGCTCATGGCCAATCGGCGCACCGGATCTTCCACAACATGAGGCCGGTTGCGTGATCCCTGCTCAATACGCGTATTTCCCCGCCCTCAATGCAACCTTGAACGGAACCAGCGCCGTCCTGCTGCTGTCCGGCCGTATTGTCATCAGCCGCGGACGCATCGCGGCGCATCGCGCCTGCATGATCGCCGCTGTCATCACTTCTGCGCTGTTCCTGTGCTGCTATTTGTTTTTCCACTATGAAGCCGGCAACATCCGGTTTCTGGGCCAGGGATGGATACGGCCAGTTTATTTCAGCATCTTGATCTCGCACGTCACACTCGCCATCGTGATTGTTCCCATGGCGATCATCACGCTGAGCCGCGGGCTGAAGGCGCGCTACGGCCCTCACCGCGCCATTGCGCGGTGGACCTGGCCGTTGTGGATGTACGTTTCGGTTACCGGTGTTATCGTGTATTTCATGTTGTATCAGTGGTTCCCGCACAGCTGAGTCTCGCCTCGCTGTTCGCGGGTAGAGCGTTCACCACAGAGACACAGAGGCACGGAGAAAACAAAGGCCGCTTCGCTCCCTGTGGTGACGGCGTCTTGTGTGATCTTGGCTGTGCATCGGTAGGTCGGGGGGCGCACGAACGAAACCGAACTGACTTTTGTGTTTCTCGGTGTCTCTGTGTCTCCGTGGTGAAAGGCTTTATGTCAGTGTTGAAACTTAAAATTGACGTCTCCGGTACGGTCGGTGATGAGGCCTGGCGCGAGATTCGCCAATTCGATCAGATTCAGAGCGCCGACTTCGGTCCGCAGTTCGGCAGCGGCGGCCGCTGCAACCATGCCCCCGACGCCCCGCACGGCAAGGGTGAATGGGTCGGGGCCGAAATCCGGCTGCAGACGCCGCTTCTGGCGCAATATGCCATGTCGCACTATCTCGAGCAAGAGCGTGTGCTGGACGCGGACGTGGAAGACTAGCCGAGACGATCACACGATCCCGGCGCCGAAATCTTGCAGATTTTCTCCCCGACTGTTAACCAATCCCTCTGCCAAACGTTATAACCCGTAGAGCGGACAAGGATCGCCGCTGGGCCGTGCGAACACCCACGGCCCAAGCTGATTACACGGCGCATCCACCCGAAGGAGCAATATGAATCCAGACATCATTGTGGCGTTTACGCTTCCAGGCATGTTTGCCTGGTTCGCATGGCTCGTCTTCAGCACCATCCGGCGCTATAAAATTGCAAAACTGCAGTCGGAGGTGCAAACCAAGTTACTGGACAAGGTTGCCTCCGGCCAGGAACTGCTAGCCTACGCGCAAACAGAGGTCGGAAGAGAGTTGCTCGAATCTCTTAAGGTGGAGCAACGCGTGTCGCCTTATGCGCGAATCATCGTAGCGATGCAAACTGGAATCATTGCGCTGCTGGTAGGTTGCGCCTTTCTGGTTCTCCGCAGCCGCGTCCCGGAGAACGCACAGGAAGGATTTCTTGTGTTCGGCACGATCTTCGCGTTCCTGGGGCTCGGATTCGGGCTTTCGGCGGCGGCCTCGTATTACCTGTCGAAATCGTTTGGCTTGCTGAACGGAACACGGCCGTAGCACGATCAATCACAATGCCGGCTGCATCACAACCTCGTGCCGCAGACGTGGTTTTGTCTCCAACTGTCACGTCGGAGGTCGCTGGCCGGGCGGCGGAGGACGGACTTCGCATGGACGAGGCTGCTTTCCGGGCATTCTATGAGCGAACGGCGCATGTTCTCTTTGGATATCTGTTGCGAGTCGCCGGCGATCGCGAGCTTGCAGAGGATGTGTTTCAGGAGTCGTATTGCCGCTTCTTGTCCCATGATCTTCCCGCGATGGATGCGGCTCAGAGCAAGAGCTACCTGTTTCGGACGGCAGGCAATCTATTGCGGGATCGCTGGCGCAAGCGGAAGGAAGAGCCGTTGCCCGAAGATGCTTCGGAAATCGCGACGACGGCCCCTCACCCAGAGCGTAAAATACAGGTGCGGCAGGCGTTTCGGCAGTTGAAGCCTCGCGAGCGTCAACTGTTGTGGCTGGCCTACGTGGAAGGCTCGAACCACAAAGAAATTGCAGATTGCACCGGGCTGAGGACCGGCAGCATCCGGCTGCTGCTCTTTCGTGCCCGTCGCAGGCTTGCTGGTCTCATCCGCAATGGCCCGCGCCGCTCCAATCAAGAGGTGGATGTATGAAGGAACACTATTGCGAAAAAGAACAACAGGTGGTTGCCGCGCTCCGCGCCAACTCGCATGACGTTGAGATTCTCAAGCACGCCCGTAACTGCCCAATTTGCTCAGAAGTGCTGCTGGTCACAGAGTGCTTGCGGGAAGACACCGAGTTCGCTCCACACGAACTCAGCGGGTTGCCCGACGCGGCCGTGATTTGGCGGAAGGCACAGGCCGCGGCCCGAGAGAAAGCGCTGGCCCGCGCAACTTTGCCCATTCGGATTGCCAGGATTTGTACTCTTGTTGTTGTGGTCTTTGCGGCTCCCTGGGTAATTGTGGAATCCAGTCCGCTTTGGACCGAGACTCTGGGTTCGGTGAATTGGCACTGGCCTTCGGCGTTGAACGAGACTGCGCTTCTGCTTATCGTCACCGGAACCGTCCTCTGCATCGGTTTGAGTTCCTGGTACATGCTGCGGGAAGAGTAGCCGCCGGCCCAACAATCCTTCTGTTATAGTTTCACTTCGGCTCACTCATGTCTGGCTTTCCCGATTCCCAGCCCCAGGGCTCTGCTGCTACAGAAACCCAAAGTCCTTCACCCAAGCGTGGCATGTCGCGCACGCAGAAGATTCTTTTCTTCGTCACCGGCTGGCTGATCGTACTGATGCCGTTTCTGTTCTGGTGGAACACGTGGTTTGGACGGCACCTCTCCGACCAGCAGTTGACCACCTACCTGCACGACGACAAGAAGCCGCGACACATCCAGCAGGCGCTGGTGCAGATCAGCGAGCGCATCTCCCACCACGATGCTGCGGTCGCGCAGTGGTATCCCGAGCTGGTGGCATTGGCGTCCGATCCTGTGGAAGAAGTTCGCAACACTGACGCCTGGGTCATGGGGCAGGACACGGCGGGCGCGGATTTTCACGAGACACTGCTGAAGATGCTCAACGATTCTTCGCCCATGGTGCAGGGAAACGCTGCGTTGTCTCTGGTTCGATTTGGCGACGCCAGAGGGAGACCGCAGATCGTAGCCTTGCTGCAGCCCGCGCAGATCACCGCTCCGCAGGCAGGCCGCATTGTGGACTCGGACCGGCCCGGTACGGCAATCCACCAGGGTGGCCTGATCGCCAAGCTTGCCCCCGCTAGCCCCACGGCGTCCAACTCAGGAGCATCGCAAAGTGCGATCGAGATTCGTTCGCCGATTCCTGGGCGCATTCGATCGGTGGCGGCGACTGGAGCGAATGTGGCGGTGGGCGCCGAGATCGCGATGGTCGATCCGGGGACGGAACAAGTTTGGGAGGCGTTGCGCGCGTTGTATCTTATCGGGCAACTGGAGGATCTTCCCGCCATCCGGCCCTATGAGCGCGATCTCCCCGACATTTCAAACGATGTGCGACAGCAGGCACAGGAGACTGAGAAAGCGATCGAGCAGAGGGCGAAGTAGCTTTGGAGACGTCGGGCCTCGACCTCGGACCTGACGCCGGACCTCAGCCACACCCTCCACGAGAACTCCCTGCTGGGCTTGTGGCGCTTTCTGCGGGTATGAGGTCCTTCGACTCCGGTATGTAATTCGCTTCGCGAATTACATACCTCCGCTCAGGATGACAAAATTGCTGGGAGTTGAAGAATCCGTGTCCTGGCAAAAGAGTAGAAGGATTGAGCGCGAGCTAATGGCTAAGAGCTAACAGCTGCCCTTCAAATCGCCATCGGCCCCACTTCTTTTTCCACCTCAACTGTGTCCACCATCGCGATGGCGTCCCACGGACAGCCGTCGAGGAAACAGCCGTCGGGGCCTTTGCTGAGGCATTTCTTGCAGCCGATGCAGAGGATGGGATCGATGGCGATGCGGCCAAATGGAGAGTTGTCCTCGTCGTCCACCCAGAACATGCAGTCTTCGACGGGACAATATTCCACGCAGGCAGGCGAGCCGGCGCATCCGGTACAGCACTCGGTGATGACCGCCAGCTCTTTCGGCTTCTTCTTGCGCGGGGTGGCGATCCCTTTGGACCGGGGTTCGGACTTCTGCTCGTCGGGAACCATCCCAACGGCCTTGGTGGCACCGGGTGCAGCAGGCATGAGGGGATTATACCGTGAATGCCGAGGATTGCGAGCTTACTTCCGCGTATATGTCTCCGTCGACTCTGGCTTGAAAACCGTCTTGTTTCCGGCGAACTTGCGGCAGAACTTCTTCAGTTCTTTGGACAAGGCGGTCAGCGTCATAGGACGTTCGGGCATAAGCTTAGGATCCTCGGGAAGGATCTTCAAGTGGACGGTTCCTGCTTGGAGCAGCCTCTTCAACCCGTCAGAATCAATCGGAGTGAGCGCAAGTGCCTCCTTATCGAATCGTGCCAAGGAGATCCAGTGCAAGGCGAGGCACGTAACACACACGTCCTCCTCCCTTGGCGAGACATCGAGAAAGTAGTAGCTGTCGAGTTTCACGAGTCGCGCCTCCTGCCGGGTTTCCTTCCCGGGATCGCTGCACCCTTCTCCCCCCTCTACTGCTCGAAAGTCGTAGATCTCGTCCTTCGCCGCCGCGACGGTCAGAATCGTTGTGCATTTTCCGTCCGTCAGGCTCCGTGAGCCGGCTAGATTTTTGTCAAAAACAATATCGGGATCCTTGGGCGACACATCTTCATACAACGGATGGATCGACATCACATCGCACGCAGGCAGCAGCAGTCCGGCGATGACGAGGCCGATCCCGACGTGTTTAAAGCGAGCCCGAGAGCGGATGACACTGTGGCAAGACATGATCGCCTCCAGGGGCGGAGTCTGCGGCCCGACCCGAAATGATACTCCGTACCGCGTTTGTGACACGCGGCACCATTTCCGCACCTTCGATTCTGCTATAGTGAACCCCTGCAAAGGAGCTCCCATGGCAGGAAAAAGTCTGAACCGGGTTCAGTTGATCGGTAATCTGGGCAAAGATCCAGAGGTGAAGTATACGCCCAGCGGCACGCCCGTGGCCAAGCTGACCATCGCCACCAACGAGCGCTTCAAAGACAAGAGCGGCGAGTGGCAGGACCGCACCGAGTGGCACAATGTGGTGCTGTGGCAGCGCCTGGCCGAGATCGCGGGCGAATATCTGAAGAAGGGCGGCAAGGTCTACATCGAAGGCCGCCTGCAAACCCGCTCCTGGGATGACAAGACCTCCGGCCAGAAAAAATATATGACCGAAGTGGTGGGCAGTGACCTGATCCTGCTGGGCGGCCGCGGCGAAGGTGGCGGTGGAGATTCGGGCGGAAGCTCGCGCGGCTCGCAGTCTTCAAGCGGCGGCGCAAGTCACTTCGACCAGCGCGTTCCCGAGGCCGAGCAAGCGACAGCCTCCGGCCCGATCACGGACGAAGATATTCCGTTCTAGCCCGCAGGGCGGCAAGCGCTGGCTCACGGACGGATTGGGACATGGGACGGATTGGCACAGGAGATTGAGCAGTCGCGGCGAAACATGTGCTCACCTTCGCGTGAGCGAGCCGTGCCGATCCGGCCAAAAGCTTCACATCGCCCTTTCCTGGCCCGCATGCTAAGATGCGTTTTCGCCCGGGAGGCCCGCCGTGGAACCTCAACTGCCATCAGGTCCCGCACCTCCAGTTGCGCACGAGGCAGCTATCGTTTCCCCAGAACTCGCCTCGTCCCCTGAACTCGTCTACAAAGACCGCAGCACCGGGCTGACGATTTACGGCATCGTCGAAATTCTTCTGGGCGCTCTGGCTGCACTGATGATTCCCTTTATGCTGCTCAGCGCGGTCGTCTCGCGAAGGATCCCCGGTGGAGCGATGCCCGCAGGCACTTATGTGAGCGGCATTTGTTCTTATTCGTTCCTGGCGGCCGCCCTGGTGATTCTGGGCATCGGTTCGATTCAGGCACGGCGATGGGCATGCGCGCTCAATCTGATCCTGTCCTGGATCTGGCTGATTACCGGAGTTGTCGCCACTGTGGCGATGACCGTCTTCATGCCTTCGGTTTTTGCGGCTTCCTTCCGGCAGGCAGCCGCGCAAAATCCTGACGCCCCATCCTTGCCTACTGGAGTGGCGGCAGTCGTTCTCACGATCATCATTGTATTTGCGTCCATCTTCCTGGTAGTCCTGCCCATTGCCTTCCTGCTGTTTTTCCACCGGAAAGATGTGGCGGAAACTTGCCGGCGGCGCGATCTGGTCGTGCGCTGGACGGACCGGTGCCCGCTGCCAGTGCTCGCCGTGAGTCTGCTTTTTGGTTGCGGCGCTGTCTATTATCTGCTGACGGCGGTTACAACTCCCGTGATGCCCTTCTTCGGGACCTACCTTGGCGGGCCGGCCGCAGTTGCCGCCTTGGCGATTGTGGCTGGGATCGACGGATTCCTTGCCATTTCGCTCTACCGCTTGCGCCCGGCCGGGTGGTGGATTGCAGTCGGTGTGCTGGGCCTTCGGTTGATCTCTGCTACCCTCACGTTTCGCCACGCCGACCTGCTGCAGCTCTATGCCAAGATGGGATGGAACGAAACCCAACTGCAGCACATGAGCGCCAATCCAGCCTTGCGCAGCGGCATGATGCTTTGGTGGACTCTGGCCTTTATGGTTTTGTTTTTGGGGTACCTGATCTGGATCAAGCGCTATTTCGCCGCATCAACCAATTCGAGCAACTTTGGATTGGAAACGCCTCCCCAGGCGCCATCCGGAAGCATTGCCTGATACTGTCCCGTTGCGCCGGAAGCACGGGGCAAGGAGATTGATCGATGGCCGAACTAGCTGACAAGAAATGCGTTCCCTGCCGCGGTGGCACTCCGCCGATTAAGGGCAAAGACCTCGAAGCGCTGCACAGGTCTATTCCCAAGTGGACCGTGACGAATGAACATCACCTGACGCGCGAGTACAAGTTTCCCGACTTCGCCACAGCCTTGGAGTTCGTCAACAAAGTGGGCGCGGTGGCCGAAGAGCAGGGCCACCATCCCGACATTCTGCTCGCATGGGGCAAGGCCGAAATCACGCTGTGGACGCACAAGGTCGATGGCCTCACCGAGAGCGACTTCATCATGGCCGCCAAAATTGACCGTGTCTTCGGCACGTAGTCTTCAAGGCTTGGTATCGGCGCCGCTTTCCTGTGCTCGAGTCTCTGCCGGGCGACTGGGCCGTGGTTGTGACGCAGCTACTCGCTCACATTCCTTGCTCAAACCTTCGGTAGTCAGGCGGGTCGCGCGCTCGATCGCGGGCCCCAGTGCAAAACCGAAAGCCCGGGAAGCGATGCCCACGAATTCTCCGCGAACCTGAACCTCGGTTTCGTCATCGGAGACTGCGTGAAAAGTCAGCCGGGTTTCAAGAGTCATCCCGAAGAAATGGCTTATATAGGCCAGACTGCGGGGAGGCTCGAAATGCAGCAGCACCTGATCGATGGTGTCGCGCGTGCTGCCATATCCCTTGATGCGGATGCGGCTGCCTTCCACCCACGGCTTCCCCAACCACTCGACCTCGGAGACCTCCGTGCAGCGCTTCCACGCATCGGTGTCAGTGTAAGTGGCGAAGACGGTTGCGGCGGGACATTTCACGGGAAGCCGAAACTCGAAGAAACCCATTGCGTCCTACAGGAGCCGATTCTGGATGGGCGTATCCAACTGCGCCCTTGCCATCGAGAGTAGGCGAAAACAGAACGCAGATCAACTACCCTGAAAGCTTCGAGTCTCAGCTTCCGTCTTTTTCCATGCGCGCTTCATGCTGAACGCCCACAGTGCCGCCGGCACCAGCATGATCATTCCCGTGCTGGTGGCCACGGTGCGTGCGGAGACTCCCCAATCCATGAAGCGTCCACAGAAATATGCGCCGGCGGCGATGGTCAGCATCGAGAGGCCAAGGTCGGCGGCGAAGACGCGCCCGCGGAACCGGTCTTCGGTATGCAGTTGCAGCAGCGTGGTCGAGAAAACCCAGACCGTCGAGCCTCCCGCGTGCGCGAGCAGGGCGCAGGCAGCGGCCGTCCACACGGTACCGGCACTGCCGAGGATTCCGTAGCCAACCGCTACGATGAGATATCCAAAGAGAATGCCGAGTTGCAGCCGGCGGTCATTGCGAGAGGCCCAGCGCGCCACCACCAGCGGTCCTACCAGAGCACCGACGCCGCGTCCGCCCAGAAGAATGCTCATGCCGAGCATGCCTCCGCGCGCAGCATCCATGCCTCGCCAGTGCAGCGCGAACTCGCGCTCCCCCATCACCGTGAAAATTACCCAGCTGGGGCCGATCATCAGTTCGCCGGCCTTCGCAAAAATCGTGGGAAACAGCATGCGGTGGTTGCGCACGTAGCGGATCCCCTCGAGCACTGGCGAGAAGTCCACCAGGTCGCGAGGTCGAAGCGGAGCCGCCAATTCCGCGTGCGGCTCGGCGAAACGCATTCCGCTGATGAGAATCGCCGAGGCCAGGAACGACAATGCATTCAGGATGAACACGGCGTCGCGGCCATAGAAAGCAGCAACCAATCCACCCACCGAAGCGCCAATCAAAAGATTCACCGACCAGGTCGCTGAAGAGAGCGTGTTGGCGATGAGCACTTCTCCGCGAGCCGCAATGTTTGGAAGCACCGAATTGCGGGCGGGCTCAAAGAACGCGGCCATGATCGTCTCGCCCAGCAACAGCGGATACACCAGCCACACCGTCGATCGCGACCGAACCAGCAGCATGGCCAGAACAATCACAAAGCGCACCAGATCGGCGGCGATCATCACGTGCTTGCGCCGCAGCCGGTCGTTGATTACGCCCGCCGTGGGACCAACCAGAGTTTGCGGCAGAACTTGCAACACCAGCGCCAGCGCGACCGAACTGGGACGCCCAGTCAACTGCAGCAGCAGCGCGTAGATCGAAAGCGTGTAGAACCAGTCGCCGATCTCGCTGACGATCTGCGCCATCCACAGGCGGCGAAAATTGCGGTTGCCCTTTAGCAGCCGAGCGTAGGACGCCAACGAGATAGTGGGTATCGCGATCTCCGGTTGCGGTTCCATATTGCCATCATGGGTTCGGGTAGGGACGGCTTTCAGCCGTGCCGCCCAGGCGCCTAGAATTTCCGGCTTTAGCCTCTGAGGTTTTCGTTCGTGCCCAACCACCGAGAATTTATGAGATAAAGTCCAAGCTAATGGAATCGAGCGATCCGACTGCGACCCTACGACCCCGGCCGCAGCTTGCGCTTGAGGTCTTCGGCGATCTGTTTGCCGTGGAAGCGGCCATTTTCGATGAAGATTTCGTTCGTGCGGGATCCCGCCACGATTACGCCTGCCACATAAATTCCCGGCACGTTGCTCTCAAGCGACACTGGATCGCACACCGGACGGCATTGCTCCGGCGACAACTCAATCCCCATGCTGCGCAGAAAATCGTAGTCAGGGTGGTAGCCGATCAGGGCGAGCACAAAATCGTTCTTCAGGCGCAGCGGGCCACGCGGCGTCACCAGCATCGCGTAGTCGGGGCCAATCTCCTGCACGTGGCTGTTGAAGTAGGCTTCGATCTCGTTGTTCTTGATGCGGTTTTCGAGGTCAGGCTTAATCCAGTATTTTACGTGGTGGTGCAGCTGCGCTTCGCGGTGCACCAGCGTCACGCGTGCGCCGTGCCTCCACAAGTCGAGCGCCGCGATGGCTGCGGAATTCTTGCCTCCAATCACGAGCACTTCGCTGTCGTAGTAAGGGTGAGGCTCGCCGTAATAGTGCGAGACCTTGGGTAGCTCCTCGCCCGGGATGCCGAGATGATTGGCCAGATCGTAGTAACCGGACGACACAATCACTTTGCGCACGCGGTAATCGTGTGGACGGCCAGCGCGGTCAGTGGCCGTGATGTTGAACTTGCCGTCTTCTCCGAGCACGGTCTTGACCCACTCATACTGCCGGACGTCGAGTTTGTAATGTTCGGCGACTTTGCGGTAATACTCCAGAGCTTCTTCACGCGTAGGCTTCTGCAGCGCGGTGGTGAACGGAATGTCGCCAATTTCAAGCAACTCGGGCGTGGTAAAAAAAACCATGTTCGGCGGATAGTGAAAAAGCGAATTCACCAGGCATCCCTTGTCGAGCACAACCACCTTGAGCCCAAGTTTCTGCGCCTCAATGCCACAGGCCAGTCCCGTGGGTCCCGCTCCGATGACGAGAACGTCGGCGCGCACCTCCCCACTGGGCAGCGCCTTAGTCTTGGGCAGGGTCCGCAAGTCTTCCGCAGCAAGAAATTCGGGCATGGACCTCCGAGGAATCCGCATCCTTCCGAGCGCGTCTATGCACGGTCAGAGACCGATGATTCTAGCACGCGGGAGTGGTGGAATCTGGAGGCGGCAAGGTGTCGACGTTTGAGACGTGCCCATTGCTCAGCTTGGAAGAGAGCATGTGGGGACAGCCGCCCTCGACAGCCCGGTGAAGTGAAGCTCGACGGTTTCTTCCTCAGAGCAGCAACCGGCACACTCCTCGGCGCGAAGAATAGCGCTGCCAATTAAGAAGGGGAATTGGAAGCCGCGAACGAAGCCGGGCGCACTTCCCGATCAATCGTGCGCGAGAGCTTGTCATTGGCAACTTCGAGATCGTAGGCGGACTGAAGATTCAGCCAGAACCCGGCGCTGGTGTTGAAGTACCGAGCCAACCGCAAAGCTGTATCAGGAGTAATGCCGCGGCGCTCGTGAACAATCTCGGCAACTCGCGTCACCGGAACTCGGAGGTCGAGCGCCAGGCGGTTCATGCTGAGCCGCAGCGGTTCCATGAACTCGGCGCGGAGAATCTCGCCAGGATGGATCGCGGGAAGAAGTTTTTGTGCTTTAGGCATTCGTGAGCCTTCTCAATGTATCGGTCCATGAAGACCGTGACCTGTCGAACCTAACTGCCGTTAGTGGTAATCAACGATTTCAACGTCATACGCGTTCCCATCGCGCCAAACGAAGCAGAGACGCCATTGATCGTTAATCCGTATACTGTGTTGTCCTCTCTTGTCACCGCGCAAAGCCTCTAGACGGTTCCCGGGAGGCGCGGCCAGATCGCGCAGTTCCGTCGCACTATCCAACTGCCGTAGTTTGCGACGCGCGATATGTTCGACCGCCTGAAAACGCCGGCTGCGATGGCGGTGGTGAAGCCGCTCAGTCTCCGCACATCGGAACGACTTAACCACCAACTCATAGTATAACGCCCAGCGTTTAACGTCAAACAGTACGTTAGCCAGTCACTACCCCGACCGGTCACCGCCCCAAAGACCATACCTCCTGCTTGCTATAATTCACGGTTAACTCATCCCTCAAGCACCTCTTAGGAATCCACCATGGCATCTTCCGGCGACCAGCCGACGTGCACCCGCATTGAATCCGACAGCATGGGACAAATCGAAGTCCCCGCCAACGTCTACTGGGGCGCGCAGACGCAGCGCTCGCTGCTGCATTTCAACATTGGACGCGACACCATGCCGCCCGAACTGATCCGCGCGTTTGGCACGCTCAAGAAAGCGTGCGCGCTGGTCAACAAGGATCTGGGCAAGCTACCCGCGGACAAATGCAAGCTCATCGTGCAGGCCGCCGACGAAGTCATCTCTGGCAAGCTGAATGATCAGTTCCCGCTGCGCATCTGGCAGACCGGCAGCGGCACCCAGACCAACATGAACGTCAACGAGGTTATCTCCAACCGCGCCATCGAAATCGCGGGCGGAGCAATGGGATCGAAAAAGCCGATTCATCCCAACGACGACGTGAACATGTCGCAGTCGTCAAATGACACGTTTCCGGCAGCCATGCACATCGCGGCAGCGGAACGCGTGAAGACCGCGCTGATTCCGGCGATCAGAAGCGTGCACGATGCAATCGCGGCCAAGGCGAAAGAATTCCACGACGTAGTCAAGATCGGCCGCACGCATTTGCAAGACGCCGTGCCGTTAACCTTCGGGCAGGAATTTGGCGGATGGGCCAGCCTGCTGGAGCGCGACATCCATCGCCTCGATCAGGTACTGGACGGCCTCTATGATCTCGCCATCGGCGGAACTGCCGTAGGGACGGGGCTGAACACGCATCCCGAGTTCGCGGAGCGCGCCGCGAAAACAATCGCCGAACTCACCGGACTTCCCTTCCGCTCGCACGGCAACAAATTCGCCGCACTCTCCGCGCACGACGAAATCGTGTTCGCGCAGGGTGCGATGGGAACGCTGGCCGCATCCCTCATGAAAATTTCCAACGATATCCGCTGGCTGGCTTCCGGCCCCCGTTGCGGCCTGGGCGAAATTTCGATTCCAGAGAACGAACCGGGATCATCCATCATGCCCGGCAAAGTGAATCCCACGCAGTGTGAGGCCATGACGATGGTCTGCGTGCAGGTTCACGGCGCGACCGCCGCTGTGGGATTCGCCGGCTCGCAAGGCAACTTCGAGCTCAACGTTTTCAAACCGGTCATCATCTACAACTTCCTGCACTCAGTCACTCTCATCACCGACGCCTGCCACGGCTACGTCGAGTACATGGTGAAAGGCATCGAAGTGGACCGCGCGAAGGTTGACTGGTACGTGAAGAACTCATTGATGCTGGTAACCGCGCTGGCCCCGAAAGTCGGCTACGACAAAGCGGCACAGATCGCGCACACCGCCCACGTAGATCACAGCAGTCTGCGCGAAGCCGCGCTGAAACTCGGCCATCTCACGGGCGAGGAATTTGATTTGCTGATGAAGCCGGAGCGGATGACGCACCCGTAGGACTCTTGTGACGCGGGCCAACCGTCTCCCCACGCTTATTTTTTCAGCAGGCTGGAATGGCTGGCCACGCACACCCACTTGCCGCTCTGGAACACCCAGGTGTCGGTGAAGCGGCCCACGTGGTCGTAGGCCTTGCCTTGATACGTGCCCTTGGTGTGATATTCGCCAGTCACTACCGCGGTGGTCTGATAAAAAGTGACCTTCATCCCCTGCACATTCATCGAAGCCGGCTTGAACAGGGGGTCCTTGATGTCGGCCAGGAACTTGGTCTTGTCGCTGACTTCGCCATCGAACTCGGTATTCACGAAGCTGTCGGCGACCAGGGCGTCGAGTACGGGCGCATCGCGGTTCACCTGCGCCTCGTTCCAGACGTGCTCCAGCACGATCAACTTATTTTCGGCGTCCGACGTTTGGGCAAGAGCCGGCGTCGCGGCGCCCAGAGCCAGTAGAAAGAAGCAGCAGAAAGTTCGAATCATAAGCCTTACGTACCCGCCTCATCCCCACGTGAAGGCGGACACTGCGGAAACATAGCAGTCCATACCAGTTTCGTGCCACGGAAATGCGCGAACGAGTAGTTACGGAGGTCATGGGAAGCGGGCTTCGGGCTTCTGCTTTCAAAGGCCCGCGTAGGACGGACACTCTTGTCCGTCGATTTTGACTTTGTTGTTGAATTGCAAAAAAAGCCAAAAGCGACGGACAAAGCCCTGAGCGAAGCCGAAGGGAGTGTCCGTCCTACACGAACCCGAAGCCCGAGAGCCGCAGCCCGAAGCCCGCCCTTAAAACGCCCACCGCAGCAGCGTGGCTCCCACCGTAAACCCTGCGCCTACCGAGGCCAGCAGCACCAGGTTTCCCTTTTTCAGCTTGCCTTGTTCGATTGCCGTATTCATCGCCAGCGGAATGGTGCCAGCCGTGGTGTTGCCGTATTGCTCGATGTTCACGATTACGCTCTCCGACCGCAGCCCGAGGCGATCGGCGGTGGCGTTGATGATGCGCAGGTTGGCCTGGTGCGGAATGAACGCGTCAATGTCCGAGCCCTTGAGTCCATTGCGCGCCAGCAATTTTTCGCACGCTTCGGTCTGCTTGCGAACCGCAAACTTGAACACCTGCTGCCCGTCCTGGTGAACGTAGTGCATCCTCTTGTCAACGGTCTCGTGCGACGCCGGATTCAGGCTGCCCCCGGCGGGCATATATAAATAGCAACCACCCGCGCCGTCGACCTCGTGGATAAAATCGATCAGGCCCACGGAGTCATCTTCCGCGGGCTCCAGAATCGCCGCGCCCGCGCCGTCGCCAAAAATCACGCAGGTAGCGCGGTCGGTGTAGTCGATCACCGACGACATCACGTCCGCACCGATCACCAGCACCCGTTTGTGAACTCCAGTAGCGATGAACTGCGCTCCCGTCTGCAGGGAGTAGAGAAATGCGGAGCAGGCAGCGGAAATGTCGAACCCCCAGGCTCCCTTGGCGCCCAGCTTGTGCTGAACGAGGCAAGCGGTCGATGGAAAAAGCATATCCGGCGTAACCGTGCCCACGATGAGGGCTTCAATGTCAGTGGGAGCGAACCCGCGGTTTGCCAGCGCTTTTTTGGCGGCCTCAACCGCAAGATCGCTGGTAGCCACTCCCTTCTCCACGAGGTGGCGCTCGCGGATGCCCACGCGAGTCATGATCCAGTCATTGGTAGTGTCGACCATTTTTTCCAGGTCGGCGTTGGTCAGAAGTCGAGGTGGCACATAAGTGCCCAGGGCGCTGATTTTGGCGCGAATCGGTTTGCTCAAACGAGAAGCTCCTGAAGAAGGGCTGCTGAGTATGAAACTGAGTATTGTGAAGGATTGGAAGCAGAATGTCTAACGCGGAGCAACGAGCGTGGTCCCAGTTTCAGATTGAGGCAGCTTTGATCTGGGTGCCCCATTTCTCGCGTCCTTTGCGAGAAGTGGGAAACTCACGGCTATCCGTCCCGCAAAGGCGCTGGCCTCAGGATGACAAAGCGGTTGGTGCGCCACTGTACGAGACAACGCAGGGCGCAATCACGCGTCCGAAAGCACACTGCACTACTACCGCCTCAAGCGGCGCGAGAAGCCGATTCGTAGGACATCCGCTCGCGAACGAAATTAGGACACGAAACCACACCGAACCCGTGCCCTTCTCCGCGCATGAGATAGAGCACAGCCGCGCGGTCCAGTTCCTCCAGTTGCGCCAGATCGAGCAAAGCCCACAGGTTGCAGGCGATCGCGGTTTGCACCAGTTGATCCAGATATGAAAGATGGCCCTGAAATAATTTGCCGGAGACGCGAATGGTGACGTTAGGAGAGATTGCACTGGATGGAACGCGGCTCATTTTTCCCTCGCAGGCGGCGGCAAATGAATTCTTGCCACGCCTCCACCTATTGGACGCGCGCAGAGCGCAATCTTGCGCAAAGAGTTGGTAAAGAAAATGTAAAGATTTGCAAGGATGCACAGATCTCTGGTCGAAGTGTTCTGTGAAGAGCTTTTTGCCCAGGTAGGACGGACACTCATGTCCGTCGCTCTTGACCTTGCTCTTGAAGTGCGGCCGCTTTGTGACAGGGAGGTTAAAAGCGGGACGGGATGCTATCCCCCAACAACAATTAAGTCAGGCACCGGCGGCTCACTGCACACGCAAGAGCCCGTTACCGTTGCTTCCTTCCGGACCTGGCGGGGTTGGCGGGAGTACGTCGCGTAAGACCGATGCCTGACCTAAATGATTCTAGCATCCACGTGATTCGTGTAGGACGGACACTCCCTTCGTCTTCACCAAAGGCCATGCGCGCCTCCCTGACCTCAGAAGACATGTGACTTTTGGTGCAAGAATGGCGACACAGGGCCTTCCTTTCTAGGGCCGGTTGTCGAACAATAGAAGTTTCAATCACCGCGTCCCACATCGATGCCGCCAAAGGCTCCACAACCCGGTGTAATTCCGATTCCCAAGGCGATTGATTATTACTTCCAGCTTTCCTTGTATCTGCTTGTTTTAACTGGCTTTGGGACTCTGGCCAGTACCGGCGGACTGGATTTACCGTCAATTGTTCTGGTAGGAGCGGCGCTCGCGGTGCGCGGCTATATTCTGGCGGAACGCAAGCAGTTAGTGATGCCGGAACTCTGGACCGCTCCCCTTTCGGCAGCCTATGTCCTCTTTTTCGCTGCGGATTTCCTGTTTCTTTCGCGCAGTTTCCTTACCGCAACCGTTCATTTGGCGCTGTTCGCGGTGGTGGTGCGCATGTTTACGCTGCGGCGCGACCGCGACCACGTGCTGCTGGCCATTCTCGCATTCCTGATGGTGCTGGCTTCAGCCATTCTGACGGTCGACAGCGTCTTCCTGTTTTTCTTCGCGGCGTTCATGCTGACGGCCGTCGCGGCCTTTGTACTCATGGAGATGCAGCGATCAGGCCGCACCGCCAACATTCAGGCCCGGCATTCCAGCGATCCGCAGGAGCATCGGCACCTGGCGTTCGCCCTGGCGCGGATGGCGCCTGCGCTTATGGTGATGATTCTATTGGGCGCGGTGGGCGTCTTTTTCCTGCTGCCGCGCATGTCGGCGGGCTACCTGGGCGGATATTCCTTTGGCACTGACCTTTCCACCGGATTCAGCGACCACGTGCAGCTGGGCCAGATTGGGCAGATCCAACAGTCCAATGCCGTAGTGATGCATGTGCAAATCGAGGGCGACAATCTTGGCCGATACGATCTGCACTGGCGCGGCGTGTCCCTCTCGGAATTCGACGGCCACGGCTGGTCGAATCCTCACCAGCAGTTCGTGCTCGACCGGCAGCCGGGCGGCGCCTTCGCGATTCCGTCGTTCGGGACCCGGGTTCCGCCGAAACACATGGCGCAGAGCGTGGCGATCGCGGCCAGCCCGCGCGAACAGATGATTCACTATCGCGTGTTGATGGAGCCGATCGGGACAAACATTTTCTTTCTGGCGCCCTGGGCACAAAGCGTGAAGGGAGACTTCAGGAATCTCGCCGTCGACCCGGGCAGCGCGGTTTACGATCTGGATGTTCAGCATCCCGTCACGCGCTACGAAGCGGAATCGGACGTTTCTGTTCCTTCTCCCGAGCAGTTGCGCAGCGCGGGGCAGATTTACCCTCCCCAGGTCGTGCCCGCATACTTGCGCGTGCCGGCGGACCTCGATGCGCGCATTCCGCGCCTGGCGGCGGATATCACCAAGTCCGCCTCCACCAACTATGACCGGGCGTCTAAAATCGAAATCTACCTGAAGACCCGCTACGCCTACACCTTGCAACAGCCCCGCACCGCGATGCGCGATCCGCTGGCCAATTTCCTGTTCGAGCGCAAGCAGGGCCACTGTGAATATTTCGCGTCGTCGATGGCAGTCATGCTGCGCACTTTGGGAATTCCATCGCGAGTGGTGAACGGATTCCGCAGCGACGAGTTCAACGACCTCACGGGAAACTATGTGGTCCGAGCCAAGGATGCGCACTCCTGGGTGGAAGCCTACTTTCCCGCCTACGGATGGCAGACGTTCGACCCCACCCCGGCGGGCGCCAGCGGCACGCCGCAGGGCTGGGATCGCGCCATGCTCTACCTGGATGCGATGTCCTCCTTCTGGCGGGAGTGGGTGATCAGCTACGACGCGGCTCACCAATTCTCGCTCGGGCATGCCGCGGTCAGCGGAACGCGCGGCGTGTGGGAGCGCGGGCGGGCGTGGTGGCGCCAGCATTACGGCGCGATGCTGCGCTGGGCCCGCCGCAGCCAGGAGCGCGCAGAACACTCGCCGAGGCGCTGGTTCGCACTCGGTCTGGGCGCGGGCCTGGTTCTGCTGGTCGTATCCCTGGTCCTGGCGAACCTGCGCCGGATCGCGCAGTGGCTTCATGAAAGGCGGCTGCGCGAGCACCCCGAGGATTCTCCGCAACAAGCGGCCACTATGTGGTACGAACGCATGGCTCGCTCCCTCGCTCGCCGGGGAGTAAAGAAGCTGACGGCACAAACGCCGCGGGAGTTTGCCGGGGTCATCTCTGAAGAACCGTTAAGAGCACGGGTTCAGCAATTCACGGAAGCGTATGAATCGGCGCGGTTTGGCCAATCGCAAGAAGACGTCCAGCGGCTGCCGGAGCTGTATGAAGAAGTGGAACTGGCAACCAAGAAGTAGTTCAATTGCTCTGCCACGGGAGCCCTCAAGATGAAGTTGAATTCCGCACACAGAAGCTTCCCTCCAGGGAAGTTATGCGAGTCATGATAAGAAAATCGTAAGAGTCGGAACCTGCAGCTGGAATTCCAAAACTACCTCCATAGGTTCCGGGACTCGTCCGAACCCATCGTAACTAGCTTGGCTGGGATTGCGACGGTAGAGTTACAGCACCTCGGGAAAAAATGGAGCTCATCTTATGAAAGCAGTACTAGTTATCCTGGTGCTCGCCGCATTGGCTTCGGCCCAAGACAATCGGCCGCGAGTTTTCCTTCAAGCGAACAGCCACGGGAACACCTGGAACGCTCGCCGCGACCAATCCATTGAGATGGCAAAGGATTTTCAAAAGCACTGCCCGGACGTGCGCATCTCGTTGGCGCAGAATAACGCGGACTATACCGTGATTCTCAACCACATTGAGGTCGGGTTCTCTCGCGACAACCAGATGGAAGTCGCCAACAGGAGCGGCGACCTGCTCGCTACGCGGGAAAAGGGTGGAATTAAGGGCGGAGTCAAAGAAGTCTGCAGCATCATACTTGCCGATTGGCAGAAACCCCAGACGCCTCAAGCCGCAGATCCAGCTCAGCAAGGGCAACAAGCCCAGCCGCCTCAGGATTCGCAGCAAGGGCAGGATCAGGCGGCGACCCAGCAGCAGGCAGAACCCCAGACCATCCAACTCGGAGAAACTGCGGACCAGGTGCGAACCGCTCTAGGTCAGCCGGACAAAGTCGTGAATCTTGGCACCAAGCAGATTTACGTTTACAAGGATCTCAAAATCACGTTTGTTAGCGAAAGGGTATCCGACGTACAGTAAGAACCCTGACAGAACAGACCACAGGGCCGGACACTCTCGTCCGGCCCTGTTTTTCTTGCGAAAGGCTAGTGGAGATCCTCACGAACAACCTACATTGAAACCAGCGACTGCTAGAAGCGGTAGACCACGCCGCCGCCGACGAAATAATTGTGCTGGCGGGACTTGCCCGTGGGTGCGGCGGGGAAGTCCGGCTCACCCGACCAGAAATCGCGCACTTCGCCGCGAATGCTGAATCTCCCCTTGACCTTCACATCTAAACCGGCGCCGCCCTGGATCGCGCTGGTCGCGCCCGACTTTCCAGGATTAGGGCCGCCTCCGTAAATCGTGTTCTTATTCTGGCTGAAATAGGCGAAACCACCGCCGAAACTCACCCAGGGCGAAAAGGCGGTAGTCGGAAACAGGTTTAGGCGCGCGGACGGTGTGATGAAGTACTGCTTGTAATCGATAGGAACCGTACCCTGAGGCGCGTTCAGATCCTCGTCGAGATTGAATACGACCGGCAGTTCGGCGGAAATAGCGTAGATCGGGGTCACCCACAGGTGGCGGGCATAATCCACCTGGAAGCTCAGGCCTTTGCCGGAACGGATGACGGCATCGGGCACCGGCGGGTTCAGAATCCCCTGGTCGCTGATGAAGATGCGGCCGATCATCCCGTCTAATTCGTTCTTTTCATCCTGGGCGGCCGCTGACGCTGCGAGAATCGTCACCACTGCCAGGGCCGCAACCAACAATCGTCTCTCAGACATTTCCCCTCCGGAGAAGTGGGAGTTTGTCACTATGGCGGTAAGCAATAGCCTAGCACGACAACTATCCTTTTGAATCCACAACTACTATCTTTTCTGGTCCAGCGCGCGGAGCCTCGAAACCAGTCCGGGGACGCCTCGCTCAAGATGCTAAAATAGTGAGATTGCATGCCCGCGACGGACTCCACTATCGGCGCTCCTACTGATGATCTGCGCGAGGAAATGCCCGCACGGTCCGGGGAGCCTGCGACCAAACCCACAAAAGTAGGGTTCGTCAGCCTGGGATGTCCCAAGAACCTGGTGGACAGCGAAGTGATGATGGGACTGCTAGCACGGGCTGGGGCAGAATTGACCACGCGCGCCGAAGACGCCGACGTAATTGTGGTGAACACCTGCTCGTTCATCGAAAGCGCGCAGCAGGAATCGGTGAACACGATTCTGGAAATGGCCGGGCACAAGACTGGCGGCCGCGCGAAGAAACTGGTAGTGGCCGGCTGCCTGGTGGAGCGATTCCGCGACCAGATCCGCAAAGACATTCCTGAAGTCGATGCCGTGGTTGGCACCGGCGAACTGGAAAAGATTCTGGCAGCAACTGGAATCGCGCCCGCGCGCACGGTTGAGCAAAATAATGCGGGCAGCGATTCGCCGTTTGTGGTGCTGCAGGGCCGCCCTGAAGGCGATGCCCGCGCGGCGCAGGGACGGTTCTCGCGCGAGGCGTGGGATGGAGCCATTCGTGATCTCCCCAACTATCTTTACGACGACGCCACGCCGCGAATTCTGGCCACGCCACGGCACATGGCGTATATCAAGATCGCCGAAGGCTGCGACCATCCCTGCAGCTTTTGCATTATTCCGCAGTTGCGCGGACAATTCCGCTCGCGCCGTTTTGCGTCGGTAGTGGCCGAAGCCGAACGCCTGGCGCAGTCGGGCGTGCGCGAAATTACGCTGATCGGGCAAGACACGACTTGCTACGGCGAAGATTTCGGTCTGAAGGACGGTCTGGCGCTGCTGCTGGAAAAACTGGCCGCAATCGAAGACTTGCGCTGGGTTCGTTTTCTCTACGCCTACCCGAACAAGATCACCGGGAAGCTGCTGGAGACAATAGCCGCCCATGAGAAGATTTGCTCGTATTTGGACGTTCCCCTGCAGCACGCGTCAGCTTCTGTTTTGAAGCGCATGAAGCGCGGGGGCGGGGCGGACGTTTTCCTGCGCTCGATTGCAAAGATGCGCCGCACGATACCTGAGGTTACGCTGCGCACGTCGTTCATTGTGGGCTTCCCCGGCGAGACCGAAAAAGAATTCGAAGAGCTCTGCGATTTCGTGCGCGAGGCGCAGTTCGACTGGATGGGCGCGTTCGCCTATTCGGATCAGGATGGCGCGTCCGCATTCGGCCTCGACAGGAAGCTCTCGCCGCGCGAGATTGAGCGGCGCCGCAAACATTTGATGGGCATCCAGCGCCAGATCAGCAGGAAGAAAAAGAAGGCGCTGGTGGGGCGGGAATTCGATTTGCTGCTGGAAGGTACGTCCGACGAAAGCGATCTGCTGCTGGAAGGCCGCACGGCCATGCATGCGCCCGAAATCGACGGCAAAGTCTTCGTGAACGATTTTCCCGCGGAAGATTTCTCCGAGGAAGTTGGGCCGCAGCCCGGGCAGTTCTATCGCTGCCAGATCACCGAGGCGCACGATTACGATCTGGTGGCGAAGATCGTTTAAGGAAGATTGGTTTAGTGCCGATCGTTTTAACGACGATCGTTTAACGCTGGGCGGGTGCGACGCTGCAAACAATAGTCTCCATCCTTATCGGGCCCGAACTACAATACTTCCTGTCATGCCGAGCAAGCGCATCGTCAAACTCCGCTGTCCGATCTGCAAGAAGAACGTGAAGAGCACCGACGCGGATTTCCCGTTCTGCAGCGACCGCTGCCGCATCATCGACCTGGGCAAGTGGGCAAGCGGCGCGTACGTGATTGCCTCTCCAGTGACCGACACCGACGAAGGGATTCGCGACCGTGACCCCGAAGATTCGGAAGAAGATTCGTGACGCCCGCGCCGCGATGGGCAACGGTGGTGGCAACGTTCTTCGGCATCGGCCGCCTGCATCCGGGGCCGGGAAGCTGGGGCTCGGCGGCGACCGTGCTGCTCTGGAGCGCGATCGCTTACGGGCTTGCGCCTGCGCTGCGGACGCCGGTCGCTATCTTCCTGGCCGTAGTGGTGGTGCTCATCGGCATCCCAGCCGCCACCCGCGTGGCCCGCGGCTCCGGCGTGAAAGATCCGCAATTTGTGGTGGTTGACGAGGTCGCCGGACAACTCATCGCGCTCATCGGCGTCCCCTTTGGATGGAAAACTTTTCTCGCGGGTTTTATACTTTTTCGAGGGTTCGATATCCTCAAGCCGCCGCCCGTCCGGCAGCTGGAGGCGCTTCCGGAAGGAACCGGTATTGTGGTGGACGATGTGGCCGCTGGATTATATGCGTTCGTCGTGATGCATCTTCTGCTGCACTTTGGCGTTCTAAGGTAGTAGCGATTCAGGACTCAAACTCTTCATGGGATTCTCCGATCGCATTCTCGGACGCAAGAGCGTGAACGGCGGGCCGCACATTGAGGCGGTCGCGCCGGCGCTCGCCCTGGCTGGCGGCGAAGTCCGCATCACCGGCACAGGTTTGCGCCCCCACGAGTTGCGGCGGCCGAAAGTGCAATTCGGCGATGTCGAAGGCTCGCTGGTGGTGAGTTCCGAGGCGTTTCTGGTCGCGCGTGTGCCCGAAGGGGCTACCTCAGGTCCAGTTGTGGTGGCCAGCGATGGCCACGTGAGCAATCCGCAAACCGTAAGGGTTGCGGTGCCGATTGCCGAAAATCTGCATCCCGTGACCAACCCGGCGCTCGATGCGGAGGGCAACATTTACGCCACGTTTTCAGGCCCGCGCGGCGAAAAAGTGCCGGTTTCGGTTTTCAAGATCGACACCAACTACGCCATGACCCCGTTTGTGGCGGAGATGATGAACGCGACCTCCATCGCGTTTGATCGCGAAGGACAGATGTATGTTTCGTCGCGCTACGACGGGTCGGTCTACCGCGTCACGCCCAACGGAGCCATCACGACGTATGCCGAAGGCATGGGCGTGGCCACTGGAATTGCATTCGACCGCGAACAGAATCTTTACGTCGGCGACCGCAGCGGAACGGTTTTCAAGATCGCCCGCGATCAGCAGGTTTTTGTGTTTGCCACGCTCGAGCCCAGCGTCTCCGCCTATCACCTTGCGTTTGGCCCCGAAGGCGACCTCTTCGTCACTGGACCTACGACTTCCAGCTTTGACGCCGTTCAGAAGATTGATCCGCACGGCACAGTGAGCACGTTCTTCCGCGGGCTGGGACGGCCGCAGGGACTGGCCTTCGATGCGTCGGGGAATCTGTACGTTGCGGCGTCGCTCTCGGGCAAGCGCGGCATCGTGAAGATCACTCCTGACGGCAAAGCGAGCATCGAGGTAGCCGGCCAGGGCCTGGTGGGCCTGGCGTTTGCCCCGGGCCGCTCGGTGATTCTCGCGACCACCAGCGCCGTGCATCATCTTTCGTGGGACATTCAAGGGCTGCCGTTGCTGCCGGAGTGAAGCACGTGATGAGGATCGTCATCATCCCTCTAGCGCTTATGGCGGTTGCCTTCGGGAGTCAGTCGGCTCCGGATCAGAACACTCGCTGTAATCCAAGGGTGATCCAGCCCGCCTCCGGTTCCCCCGCCTTGCGACCTAAGCCAGGCGTGAGCTTCAAAGGCTACAAACACTCCCCTATGGTCGCGTTCGATGTCGACGAATCCGGAACGATCCGCAATGCGAGAATCAAGCGAAGCAGCGGTTCCCGCGCAGCCGATCGATTGGCTCTCGCTGAGGTGAGCCGGTGGAAATACAAGCCCATGCCCGGTTGCGGGATTCTGGAGCAGGAGGCCAGTGTCACAATCGACTTTTCCGCGGAATAGTCGCGTGTGCTTGTGTGCGTTCCATACCTTTCCTCTTTGCGCTCTCCCTGTCCCCTGCGGTTTTCATTTCCGGTTTTCGTTTACACTTTTAGCCGTGAACGCCGAAATTATCGCGGTCGGCTCTGAACTGCTCACGCCCTTCCGCAGCGACACCAACTCCCTCTACCTCACTGAGCAACTCAACCAGCTCGGCGTGGAGGTGATCTTCAAGAGCATCGTCGGCGACCACAAGGCGAGGCTGGTTGCAGCCGCGCAGCACGCGCTGTTCCGCTCTGACATTGTGATTTTCAGCGGCGGCCTGGGGCCGACAGAAGACGACCTGACGCGAGAGGCCGTGGCCGAAGCTCTGGGCCTGGAATTGCGCCGCGATGCTGAGATTCTCACGCGTCTGGAGGAACGCTTCGCCGCTCGCGGCTGGAAGATGGCTGCCAACAACGCCAAACAGGCTGACGTAATCGATGGCGCCACGGTTTTGCCCAACGCAAACGGCACTGCTCCCGGCCAGTGGCTGAGCGGAAATTTTGATGGACGGGAGCACATTATCGTGCTGCTGCCCGGCCCTCCCTTTGAGCTGAAGGCGTTGTTCGATGCGGAAGGTCGCGAGCGGCTACGGGCAAAAATTCCCACCGCATATCTGGCAACTCGCGTTTTGAAGATCGCCATGCTCGGTGAATCGCAAGTAGATGCGCGCACGGCGCCCATCTACAAACGCTTCACCGATGTGGACACGACTATTCTCGCCGGCGCGGGCGAGGTTCAACTTCATTTCACAAAACGCGCCGAGAGTCTCGAACTGGCGCAGCGACGCGTAGACGAAGTGGCTGGCGAAGTGGAAGACGAACTGGATGACGCGGTTTTCTCCCGCAACGGCGAATCGCTGGAACAGATCGTCGGCTACTGGCTGCAGATGCGCAACGCCACGCTGGCCGTGGCGGAATCCTGCACCGGAGGATTGCTGGCCGAGCGCATCACCTCCGTCGGCGGAAGTTCGCGTTACTTTCTGGGCGGAGCCGTGGTGTATTCCAACGAATTGAAAACGGAATTCGCGGGCGTGCCTCGGGAGATGATCGAACGCCACGGCGCGGTCAGCCGCGAAGTGGCGGCGGCACTGGCCGAGGGCATTCGTTACCGCTGCGAGGCGACTCTTGGCGTGGGCATCACCGGCGTGGCCGGCCCCACCGGAGGCACGCCGGACAAGCCTGCGGGCCTGGTGTTTCACGCAGTGGCCGGCGATCGCGGAACCGAAGTGATGCAGCGAAATTTTCCCGGCGACCGCAAACGCATCCGCTGGTTCGCCTCGACCATGGCGCTGGATATGGTGCGGAGAAAGCTGATGTGAGAGAAGCAGCTTTTGGCTCTTAGCTTTTAGCTCAGAGCTTTTTCGTGGCGTCTGCCGGCGCGGAGATTAAGGATATACACAGCCAGGAATCGGAACACCGTCGGTCATCGCCGGGTCCAAGCCAAAAGCTAAGAGCTAAAAGCTAAGAACTTCCCATGCGCCTCTTCATCGCTCTCGACATCGACGAAGGAATCCGCGAGCGGATCGTCCGCTTCATGGAAGGAGTGAGCGGCTTCGCCCCGGACGCTCGATGGGCCAAGCCCGAGTCGCTGCACGTGACGTTGAAGTTTATTGGAGAGCAGCCGGAGCCGATGCTCGAAGAAATCAAGAGCGCATTGGGAACCCTCGCCGCGGGCGAGGTCGCGCTGCAATTTCGTGGATATGGATTCTTCCCTACGGCGAAAGCTCCGCGGGTTTTCTGGGTCGGAATCGAAGCGGGACCTGATCTCCCAACGTTGGCCGCTGCGGTCGATCAGCAAACCGCGCGTCTCGGAATTCCGAAAGAAGAACGCGGTTTCAGTCCGCACCTCACGCTGGCGCGCGGCAGTGCTCGCGGAACCCGCAGCTCGGGATCGCCGCACCGGAACAAAGAAGATCGCCCCAACCACAGTTTTCAACGTTTACAGGAAAAGCTGGCTGCCCTGTCCACGCCCGAGTTTGGTACCATGACGGCCCACGAGTTTTTCTTATATCAAAGTGAAGTGGGGCGCGACGGATCGCGATATACGAAATTGTCGCGCTTCGGGTTGAAGTAGCGTCCGCTGTCGCATGGACGTTCCACCCGCGCTGCAGCAAGCAAAACATCGGCAGTGGTCGAACAACAGAAATGTCCACAATCCTCCCGACCGTCGCAATCTCTTACCTGCTGGGGTCGATCCCCTTCGGCTATCTGCTGGTGCGCATTTTTCGTGGCGAAGACGTGCGGCTGAGCGGCAGCGGGAACATTGGCGCCACCAACGTTTCGCGCAAGTCGCCGGCCCTTGGCATTCTCACACTGCTGCTGGATGCGCTGAAGGGATTCGCGGCTGTGACTATCGCCATTTTGTTGAGTGCACACGCGTCTCTGAACATGGTTCTGGGGCATGGGACTGTGCTGGCTTCGATGCCGCCGACCTCCGTCCACGCGGCCGTCGCCGCCTTGGTTGCTGTACTCGGTCACATGTTTCCGGTGTGGCTGAAACTCCGCGGCGGCAAAGGGGTGGCGACCGGACTTGGCTCCTTCGTAGTGATTGCTCCCAAGGCGGTGCTGATCGCCGCGATAATTTTCATCATTATGGTTTTGCTGTTCCGCTACTCATCGCTGGGGTCGATGACGGCGGCCGTCGTCTTTCCTGTCACGGCCCTGGCCCTGCACGAATACGGTCACAGTGCGTGCGTATTGTGGCTGTTGTCACTCACTTGTCTGCTCATCATCGCCAAGCATCACGAAAACATCCGGCGACTTTTGGCGGGAACGGAAAACCGGTTGGGAGCGAAGCGCGCGTGAGCCAGATCGCGGTCATTGGCGCGGGAGCGTGGGGCACCGCCATTTCCGTGCTGCTGGGGCGCAAGGGATCGCACCGCGTGCGACTCTGGGCTCATGAAAAAGAAGTGAGTGAGGCAATCACGCAACGCCGCGTCAACGAGAAATTCCTTCCCGGGCAACCCGTTCCCGATTCCGTGATGGCGACCACTGACCTGGCTGAGGCACTCGCCGGCGCGCAGATTGTAGTCAGCGTCATGCCCTCTCAACATTGCCGCCGACTGTTTGAGCAGATGCGCCCGCATCTACCGCCACAAGCGCCGATCGTGAGCGCAGCAAAAGGGCTCGAAGAAGGCTCGCTGCTCCGCATGACGGAAATCATCACCCAAGTCTTGGCCGCCAGTGGCGCCACGGCGCCCCGTGTGGGCGCGCTGAGCGGGCCGACCTTCGCAGTAGAGGTGGCTCGCGGAGATCCCACGGCGATCACCATCGCGTCGCAGGACGCGGAGCTTGCGCACACGGTGCAAAACGAATTCAGCGATCCCGCGTTCCGGATTTACACGAACAGCGACGTAGTGGGAGTGGAACTCGGCGGCGCGCTGAAAAACATTGTCGCCATCGCCGCCGGAATTTGCCACGGCCTCGGCCTCGGTCACAACTCCGTGGCCGCCCTGATCACACGTGGTCTGGCGGAAATGACGCGCCTGGTCGTGGCTTGCGGCGGGCGCACTGAAACCATGGCGGGCCTGGCCGGCCTGGGCGATCTGGTCCTCACCTGCACCGGAGGTTTGTCCCGCAACCGCAGCGTAGGCGTGGAGCTGGGTCGTGGACGCAAGCTTCCGGAAATTGTCGCGGGCATGCACGGCGCGGTCGCGGAAGGAATTTTCACCACCACCGCAGCGGTGGGCCTGGCGAGTGCCCGCGGAGTAGAAATGCCTATCACGGAGCAGATGCACGCCATTCTGAGCCAGGGCAAAGCTCCCCGCGACGCCATCCATGAACTGATGACGCGCAGCGGCAAAAGCGAAGTGGCGACTCGCGACGGCAAAACAAAAAGCTCTTAACCGCAAATCTCGCAAAGAACACGTTGCAAAGAACGCAAAGCAGTGCCCCCAAGTTTTCTGGTTCTTCTTTGTGGCCCTGGGGCATTTCTTTGCGACCTTGCGGTTAAGAGCTTTGGCTTCAACAGATAAGATGCCCAGGAATTGATAGACGACCGTCGTTCCCGCGTTATCTTGCCAAACCCTTGCCAGACGCCGGATTCGAGTCCGGTACTTTGGTAACGGCAGTGTCCTTCGGTTTCCCGCCTGGCACTCTTCCAACCGTTTAGAATTTTCCAGATAGCTTTGAACAACGCCGCCACCTCGACCACGGCGCCCGCGATTCTACGTGAAGGGAAAGACTTGTCTTCCAAGGCATCCACCGCCGCGCGCATCCCGATTCTGTATGTAATTCTCGGTGTGCTTCTCGTCATCAGCATCGTGCCGATGTATTTCTATTCCACGTATGTGGAATCGAAAAACCGGGAAGCTCTGGTGCGCAATGAACAGATGCTGCAGAACACGGTGACGCGTTCGCTGGCAGAAGATCTCTCGCAGAACGAGCGGTCTCTGCGGATGATGCTGGCGAACCTGTCGTCAGCGGTGCAAGTGACCAGCGGCGGAGATATCGGAGAAAAAAACATTCAGGCGCCGGAGTTGCGGGCGCTGGTTGAGAATTTTGTTTCTTCCTCCGATGAGATCGCCTATACCACGTTGCTGAATTCGGAAGGCAAGGGCATAACCGCCGGGCGCATTGCGCCTGACATTTTTCTGCAGCGGGAACTGGAGCGCGCTTTCTCCGCCGCCCGCGACGGACGCGCCTACAACGGGCAGGCGCTGGCGGTGGGCGAAGGCACCTCTTCTCGCACGATTTTTCTGGTCAGCACTCCCGTGATGTACGGCCCGCGCTTCCTGGGCATGATCGCGACTGTAGTGGATTTGCGATTTCTGATTCGCCGCTTGCAGGACGCGAGCAGCGGCGGACTCACGCCCTACGTAGTGGACGCACAAGGCCGACTCGTGGCTGCGGCTACCCCCGAGTTCGCCACCGGCCAGGACATGAAGAACCTGGAAATCGTGCGCAACTTCGTGGATAGCGGCAACAAAGGGCAGTTGGTCGCCACTAAAGAATTCACCGTGCACTACGCCAAGGGCAGCGAGGCCATGCTCGGCACCTACTGCCCGGTGACGGCACTGGACTGGGCTGTAGTTGTGCAGAAGCCGCAGCGGGAAGCCTATAGCGGGGTCTATGAAATGCAGCACACGGCCCGCCTGCTGGCTCTGGCGGCGGTGTTGGCGAGCATCCTGGCCAGCATTTTCGCCGCTCGACGCATTACCAATCCTCTCGAGGTGCTTACGCAATCCAGCCGCGCCATCGCCCGCGGCGATTTTTCCCAGCGTGTCCACCTCCTGAGCCGAACCGAAATTGGGGAACTGGCAGAAACCTTCAACAGCATGTCTCAAGAACTCGAGCACTTTGTCGAAGACCTGAAGCGCGCCGCCGACGAAAACCGCGCCCTGTTTATGGGCTCCATTCAAATGCTGGCCGGAGCCGTCGACGAAAAAGATCCCTACACTCGTGGTCACTCCGACCGTGTGACCCGTTATTCCCTGCTGCTGGCGCACGAAATGGATCTGCCCACTCCCTTCATGGAGATTCTGCAGATTTCCGCGCAACTGCACGACGTCGGCAAAATTGGTATCGAAGACCACATCCTCAAAAAGCCGGGCGCGCTCACGGCCGAGGAATTCGAAGTGATGAAAACCCACACCACGCGCGGCGCCAACCTTCTGCGCCCGGTCACGCAACTGGCGGAAATGCTGCCGGGTATTGAACTGCACCACGAGTCGCTCGATGGCCGCGGTTATCCCTACGGGCTGCAGGGAGATCAGATTCCGCTGCTGGCGCGGGTCATCGCCGTCGCCGACACTTTCGATGCGCTCACCACGACGCGTCCTTACCAGAATGCGCACACACCCGAGCAGGCGCTGCAGATCGTCCAGAACCTGGCGGGCAAACGTCTCGATCCCGTCGTAGTCGCCGCCCTGCTGACAGTGTACGCACGAGGAGAAATCAAGCTGCAGCGATTCACGATCCGCCGCCCAATCGCCTCACCGTCCCCCGCGGCCGCGGCGGCAACGGCTATCGCTCCTGCGGCGACCGCGCCAGTTCCCGCGCCGCCTTTGACGGCTCCTCCGGCTCCGTCCATCGCCTCCGAAGCCGCTGAGTTGGAAAGAACTCGCGTCTAAGCTTCTCGCATCGCCTTCGGCTCTGCCCCGAATGACCGGCCCGCATAACCCGTATAATCCCTCCTAGGCTCGTATGATTCAGACCTTATTCGGCAGCACCGAAGAAAAGAAAACCGGCTTGTTTGACCGCATGAAGCAGGCGGTCACGCGCACCCGCGAGAACCTCGCCGAGCGCATCGAAGAAGTCGTTTCCTTCGGCAAGGAAATCGACCGCCACACGCTCGACGATCTCGAAGCCACGCTCATCGCCGCGGATCTGGGCAACACTACGACGCAGGAGGTCCTCACGAAACTGCGCGACAAGGCCGACCGCAAGCAGATCAAAGACGTGCAGGAACTCAAGCGCCTGCTGAAAGAAGAACTGCTGGCGATTCTCAGCGTGGCCAACTCGCGGCCCGTCAAAAAAGTGGAAGGCACCCCGGAAGTGATCCTTGTCGTCGGAGTCAACGGCACGGGCAAGACCACCACCATCGGCAAGCTCTCGCAGCTGTTTCGCTCGGAAGGAAAAAACGTGCTGCTCTGCGCCGCCGACACGTTCCGCGCCGCCGCTATCGAGCAACTCGAAATCTGGGGCCAGCGCACTGGCACGGAAGTGATCAAAACCAAACCCGGCGGCGATCCTTCCGCCGTCTTGTTCGACGCGCTGCAAGCCGGAGTCGCGCGCAAATCCGACTACGTGATCGTCGATACCGCCGGCCGCCTGCACACCAAAACCAGTTTGATGGCGGAACTGGAAAAAATGCGCCGCACCGCGCAGCGCATCATTCCCTCAGCCCCGCACGAAACCCTGCTGGTAATGGACGCCACGACCGGGCAAAATGGCTTGCAGCAGGCTCGCCTGTTCACTCAGGCAGCGGGCGTGACCGGCATCGTGCTCACCAAGCTCGACGGCACTGCCAAGGGCGGAGTGGTGGTCGCCATCTGCCGCGAACTGGGCTTGCCGGTGCGCTTTGTAGGAGTCGGCGAAAAAGCGGGAGATCTGCTTCCCTTCGCGCCGCAGGAGTTTGTCGATTCGTTGTTCGAGTAGGATTGTTCGAGGAGGTCCCATGCGGAATATTGGGCCGAAACGCTCTCTGGTGAAAAGGCTGCAGGATAAAATACGCCGTCTGCTGGACCGCGAACCCTCACCACCGCCAGCGGACGCTGACCCATACGCTTACCGCATGGCTCCGGTGCGGCGCGGTCCAAAAGGCCGAAGCGGCGCCGCAGTCGCAGAGATCGAGGACGATTCGTTCGAACGCTTCCCGCCAAGACACCAATAGAAGTCCGTTGCCCGTCTTCCTCCGTGCCTCGGTGTCTCCGTGGTAGATATTGATCTCAATGTCCGCCGACGAACAATTCCTTCACCGCGCTCTCGACCTCGCCCGCCAGGGCATCGGCCTGGCATCGCCCAATCCCTATGTCGGAGCAGTGATCGTTGACGCGGAGGGAAATATCGCAGGCACCGGCGTCTATACCTACGCTGGCCTGAAGCATGCCGAAGTACTCGCCCTGGAAGCAGCCGGCAGCAAGGCTCGCGGAGGAACACTCTATATCAACCTCGAACCACACGCGCATCAGGGACGCACCGCGCCGTGCACGGACGCGCTTATCGCTGCGGGAATTCGTCGTGTCATAGCCGCGATGCCCGATCCCAACCCCAAGGTCAGCGGATTCGGCTTCGAAAGGCTGCGCGCCGCCGGCGTGCAGGTAGACGTGGGACAACTGGAAGAACCAGCACGCCACCTGAACGAGAACTTCGCCCGCTACATTCGTCACGGCCTGCCGCTAGTCACGCTGAAGTCCGCGATGACACTCGACGCCAAGATCGCCCCGCCGCCGGCAGACGCACTCAACCACGCAACCGAAACCGGGGCTATAAACGGATTCACCGGCCACTGGATTACCGGCGAGGCCGCGCGCGCCCACGCGCACGAACTCCGCCATCAACACGACGCCATCCTAGCGGGAATCGGCACTGTTCTCGCCGACAATCCCATGCTCACCGACCGCAGCGGACGCCCTCGCCGCCGGCCGCTATTGCGCGTGATCCTAGACTCGCGCCTCCGCCTGCCGCTGGAGTCACGGCTGATTCGCAGCATAAAATCCGCCACGACCAACGGTAGGAACAGCACTGACATCCTGGTTTTCACTTCTTCCGCCGACTCCAGGAAAAAAACGGAACTGGAGTCTCGTGGCGTGCACATCGAAACACTTCCAGCCGCGCCCGACGGACGCCCAGACCTCGCCTCCGTTCTGCGTCGCCTGGGCGAACTCGAAATTACCAGCGTGACGATTGAAGGCGGTTCCACCGTAAACAGAACTGCTCTTACCACCGGCGTCGTCGATAAGGTATTTCTCTACTACGCGCCCGAAATACTCGGCGCGGCAGGCGCCGTTCCCTTCGCAACGAATGCGGCCATGCGAAACCTGAGCCGAGCCACACGCCTGAACCATACGCAGCTCCACCGTTTCGGCGAAGACTTCGCCATCGAAGGATATCTCCGCGATCCCTACGGGGACTGAACTCTTTCACCACGGAGACACAGACCTGGCTTCGGGTTTCGGCTGTCGGGCTCCGGCGAACCCTTCAGGCGAAATTTTGGTTGGTGAATCTCCAGATTCGCGAGACCTCTCAAGAGCGGCGGAATCCTTCGCAGGGCTGAAGCCCGATCGCCGAAGCCCGACGCCCGCTCTATGTCTCAGTGGTGAACAGCGGCAGCTGGTTTATGATGTTCCGTTCCTTCCGGAGGCTCCCATGTTCACCGGCATCGTCGAGGAAGTCGGACGCGTCACCCGCATCGAGCAACGCGGAGAGAACCGTCGTATCACCATCGCCACCGATCATGCGCCCAAACAGCTGAGAACCGGCGACAGCGTGTCAGTCAGCGGAGTCTGCCTCACCGCGCTCGACATCAAGCCGGAATCCTTCTGCGCTGACCTCGCCCCGGAAACCTGGGAGCGCACGTCGTTCTCGCGCATTCACGAAGGCGCGCTGGTGAACCTTGAGCTACCCATGAAGGCTGACGGCCGCTTCGGCGGTCACATTGTGCAGGGACACGTGGACGGGGTCGGAACGCTGATCTCCCTCGACCGCATCGCCGACTCAGAAAACTGGTGGCTGCGCATTGATCTGCCGCACGAGGTCGAGAAATATACGGTCTTCAAAGGCTCCATCTCGATCGAGGGCATCAGCCTCACCGTGGCGAAGCTCGAAGAAAGCCGCTGCACCATCGCCATCATTCCGCACACCGTCGAACAGACCAATCTCCACTCGCTCAAGCCCGGCGATCCCGTCAATCTTGAAGCCGATCTGATCGCAAAGTACGTCGAAAAAATGATGAAGAGTGGTTCCGCGGAAAGCTCCCTCACCATCGAGGACCTGGTTGAGCAAGGGTTCTAAGGCAACTGTCCCGCGGGACTGATTCGGAAACGTCCTACGGCTGTTGGTGGATTTCGTCTTTCACAACGCTGCCGCCTTTCATCACAAACTTCACGTGTTGCAGTACCGCAACGTCAACCAACGGATCGCCTTCGACGGCGATCATGTCGGCATACCTTCCAGCTTCGATCGCGCCCACGTTCTCCTGCCAGCCCATCAATTCGGCCGCATTCACGGTGGCGGCGCGAATCACTTCCAGCGGCGGCATCCCCCGCTTGGTCAGCGCTACCAGTTCATCGGCGTTCCTTCCCTGCCGCTCGGGAGTGCCCGCATCGAAGCCGGACGCAATTTTTACGCCCAGGCTCATGGCCTGCTGCACCGATTGCTGAATGCTGTGCAAAAGTGCTTCTCGCCTCGCGCGCCGTTCCGGGGTCATCGGATCGTTCTTGGTGCTTTCGAAAACAGCGTCGATCACGCCCACCGTCGGAACCAGAAACGTTCCTTTGGCCTTCATCATCTCCAGACTTTCCCGGTCGGCGCGGTGTCCGTGCTCGATGGAGTCAACGCCCGCCGTAATCGCATTCTTGATCCCTTCAGGGGTAGTTGCATGAGCCGCAACTTTTAGTTTCTGCCGGTGTGCTTCTTCCGCGATGACGCGCATCTCGTCGACCGTGAGCGTGGGGTGATTCCAGTCGGCGTAGACCTTGATCAAGTCCGCTCCATGACCAATCTGCTCCCGCACCGCGCGCCGCGCTTCCTCCACTCCGCTCACCATCTGCGCTCCGGTAGGAAAGTTCGTGAGATCGGGCGAAACTCCGAACGGGTTGTACTGTCCCACCGCGGCAATGGCGCGAGTCGCCACTTGCATCCTCGGCCCTTCAGCCAGACCCTGATTGATGGCGTCGCGCAAGGCCACGTCAGCGTAACCGGAACCCTCGTTCTCGACGTCGCGAATGGACGTGAAACCCGCCCGCAGTGTGATGCGCGCGTCATAAGCGCCTTCGAGCGCGCGAAACGCCTGCGACTTCGTCGCCAGATCCACGATGTAGCCGTCATCGGTGTCCGGCATGCGCGCCATGATGTGCGTGTGGCAATCGATCAGGCCCGGCAATACCGTGGCTCCTCCAAGGTCGATCACCTTCGCACCCTTCGGAGCATGAGACTCAACCTCGGCCACGCGGCCCACTTCCTTAACGCGTTCCCCTTCAATCCAGATTGCCGCATTCTCAATGTAAGCGCCCTTCCTCACGTCGAGTAATCTTCCCGCCTTCACCAGAATCGATGCCGGCTGCTGAACGTCTGGCTTCGCTTGGGCCACAACCAATGCGCTCTGAAACAGCAGAACAGGAAGGAAAAAAATGGGAGCAAGAACCAAGGTTCGCGTTTTCATGGCCAGCAAGATTATCCGAGGCCGGCCGCGTAGGCAAGAAGGGGAAAGCAGCTCAAGTTTCGGTCGGGTCGTGAGTGGTTTGGTTGTTGATCGTTCTTGGTTGATCGTTCTTGGCAGGTCGTTCTTGGCAGGTCGTTGGTTTTGAATTTACTGGCAACTGGCCACTAACCACTGCCCACTGCTCCACTCACCCCTCGATTCTCAGTTCATCCAGTTCCAGAAATTCCTGAATAATCGGCGCGCTCGATTTCTCCATGTCCGCATACGTGCCGAAGAAAATCGCCTTGGCTTCGTACAGAAATACCACGCGGTCAGCTAGTTTCTTGGCCAGGCGCATGTCGTGCGTCACCACGATTCCAGTCAGGTTCAGTTGCAGCCTGAGGCGTTTGATAAGGTCGCCCAGCAATTGCGCCATCAGCGGATCGACCATGGTTGTAGGCTCGTCGTAGAGCACGCACTCCGGCCGCGCTGCCAGCGCCCGCGCAATGGCCACCGAGCGCTTCATCCCAGTCGAAAGATCGGAGGGCAACAGGTCGCGCATTTCCTGCACGCCCACCATGTGCAGCAGGCCATCCACGATCTGAAAAATTTGTTCTTCCGAGAGTTCGCGGCTTTCGCGCAGCGGAAACGCCACGTTCTCGCCCACCGTCAGCGAGTCGAAAAGCGCGCCGTTCTGGAAGACCATCGTAACTTTCTTGTGGATCGCCTCCAACTGCTCTTCGGTGAAGTCGGTGATGTCCTCGCCGGCCACGATCACGCGCCCCGAATCCGGTTTGAGAAACCCCATGATGTGATGCAGCGACACCGATTTGCCCACCCCGCTGCGCCCCAGAATGCACACCGTCTCGCCCGGCAACACCTCGAAACTAACGTGGTCGAGCACCACGTTATCCCCAAACGCCTTGGAGACATCGTTGAACCGTATGTACGGACTCGGTTGCGGGTTATCGGGCATGAGGTCAGCTCTTGGCTCTTGGCTCTTGGCTTTTAGCTTCTAGCTCCTAGCCGCGAGCTGTGAGCCGAAAGGTCTTAAGTTTCTACTTCTATCCACGGGTTCTCATCCTGAGCGTAGTGGCGGGG
>JBAUAN010000099.1:0-26453 GCA_049675725.1 Candidatus Sulfotelmatobacter sp.
ACTTCACGCGGCGGCAATGCGGCGGATCAGGTCTTCCTGCTCGCTCTTGCTTTCGGCGCCGATCGTGAAAGCGTCGAGCAGGCCGAGCGACAGCGCGAACTTGATGCCTTCGTCCTGACGATTGCGCAGCGTGCCTTGGCCAAGAATCTTCATGCCAACCACCGCTTTGCCTGCGGCTTTCATTTCTTTTAACACCCCAACCACCGTGGGAGGATCGGCGTCCATGTAAGCGCCCACCGGGTTGATGCGAGCCAGATCGATTTCCACCCATGGAGATTTCGCCGCCGCGCGCAGGGCGTCGATGCTGTGGCAGGAGCAGCCGTGGGCGCGGATGATTCCTTTTTCTTTGGCCTCAGAAAGCACGTCCATCGCGCCTTTATAGCGGTCCGTCCAATCCGCTTCAGTAACGCAGTGCATCAGGCACACGTCGAGATAGTCGGTGCCGAGCTCGCGGCGGAAGCGGTCGAGATCGGCATGCATGGTGGTGGCATCGCGCGCCCAGGATTTTGTGAGCACGGTAACTTTGTCGCGCTGCACATGTTTGAGCGCCTCGGCAACATGAGGATGGCTTCCGTAGGAATCGGCGGAATCGAAAAAGCGCAGGCCGTGGTCGTATCCGTTCAGCAGCAGATCGGAAAGCCCCTTCACGCCGAGCGCGGTCTGGTGCGAGTGGTGTCCGGAGCCGACGGTGCCCGTGCCCATGGCAAGGCGGCTGGTCTTGATGCCGGTGCCGCCGAGCGTGACCGTGTCGGAAGCTGCGTACTTCGTTGGGAGCGGCTGATCGGCGATTGCGTCGAGGATGGCTTTGGACGAGAGCCACGTGGCTCCCACGCCGGTAGCAGAGCGAATGAGGAATTCGCGGCGATGCATGAGTCCCTCCAAAAATCGTTGGCGCTTGGTAAGAGATTACACCTAAGAATGCGTTTTCATAGAGTTCGCTGAGAGCGGCCGCGAAAGTTGCGGGGCAAGCGGCATGATTTCTCGAACTCTTTCACAAGGAATGGACGGAACTAAGACGAGAAGATCACTCGAATTGTTTGCGGAAGGCCGCGAGTTGTTGCTGGACTTCGGAAAGTTCCCGGCGCAGGGCCGCGACTTCTTCTTCCAGATGGGCGATGCGATCGGCGGCGGACGAGGTCGAGTGAGTTGAGAAATCTGACGAGGGCGAGGCAGCCACATCGGCGATCTGTGGCTCGCCCGCAAACAGATGCGTGTATCGCGATTCCTTCGTTCCCGGCTGTCGTGGCAAAACCCGCGCCAGCGAGGGCTCGCGCTGGGCGAGGCGATCGAGAGTGGAGATGACATCGTCGAGCGCTTCGAAGCGATACATGCGGTCAGTGCGGCCGCGGAGTTCACCCGGAGTCTGCGGCCCGCGCAGCAGAAGCACGCACACAATGGCGATCTCGCGGCGGTCGAAGTTGAAAACTTCCTGCAGCCGGTGCTCATATTTCGTGACGCGACTGTCTGCGCCACCGGCCGGCCCGGCGAGGCGCTTCTCTTGCAACGTGGCCAGCGCCGTGCGAACGGTTTGTTCGTCGAGGCTCATCACCGGCTCGCGATTATTTTTCTGGTTGCAGGCGTTGACCAGCGCATTAAGCGAGAGCGGGTAGTAATCGGGCGTAGTGATGTCTTTTTCGATCAGGGCGCCGAGAACGCGGGTTTCGATTTCGGTGAGGTTCACGATATCCAGGAAACGCTTTGCGCGATTCTAACGCAAGGCGGTGGGCTCGAGTTGGGGTCGGGGCCTAAGGTCAAAATCCCCGAAGCGTGACCCCGGACACGGGCGGTCGTAGCGGAGATGCCTGGGTTCGTCTGCCTTGATATAGTAATTTCTCGTTGGTGCTGAATGTTGCAGTTCGCCGGAGTCGGTGGCCGGCATTTGCGCGGACGAAACAAGGAGTGGACCCATGCGGCTGATTCTGCACTGGATTCTTAGCGGGGTGGCGGTTTGGATTGTGGCCCAGGTAGTCCCCGGATTTCACGTCAGCGGGCCGTTCGCGGCTCTGATTGCAGCCCTGGTCATCGGCTTCGTCAATGCCACCATCGGCCTGGTCTTGAAGATTCTGACGTTTCCGTTGACGCTTGTCACTCTTGGTCTCTTCTGGTTAGTGATCAACGCCTTGATGTTGGAGCTTGCTTCGGCACTGCTATCGCCAAATTTTCGGGTGCACGGATTCCTCGCCGCCTTCGTGGGCGCAATTCTCCTCAGCCTGGTCAACATGCTGCTGAAGGGACTGGTGAGCCCCGGCCCCGACGACCGGCGCTAAGAAGTTGGTGACAGACTGGAGCGGCGTCTCTGATCGCAAACTTCACGGTTGCTTCGGCGGCTTCTTTGGTTTGAGGGATTCCCAGTCTTCGTTCGTGAGCAGGCGTCCCAGATTGCTGAATTCTCCGGCGCCTTGCAGAAACTCTCCTCCATCCATGCGGACGACCTCACCGTTGATGTAAGTGGAACCGTCGCTCACCAGAAACGCGGCGAGATTCGCCAGTTCTTCGACAGTTCCAAAACGATGCTGCGGATTGCGTTCGAGCGCCGCGGTTTCAAATTCCGGACGCGGTAACACGCGGGAGAACGCTCCCTGCGTGGGGATGGGCCCGGGAGCAATAGCGTTCATGCGAATGCCGCGATTCCCCCACTCCACGGCGAGGCTGCGCATGAGAGCCTCGACACCAGCCTTGGACACGGCCGATGGCACCACGTAAGCAGAGCCCACCGGCGCGTACGTGGCCGAGATGCTGAGGACGGTGCCTTTGTGGCTGGCGTTGAGCCAGCGGCGTCCGCAGGCCATGGTCGCGTGCAGCGTGCCCATCAGCACAATGCCAATCACGGATTGGAACGCGCGCGGGGAGAGTTCCTCGGTGCGGGCGATGAAATTTCCGGCAGCGTTGTTGACCAGAATGTCGAGTGGGCCGTGCTTCCAGATCGCATCGATCATCGCTTCAACAGAGTCGAGTTCGCGAACGTCGCACGGCAGAGCGTGGATACGGCCGCCAAGTGCCGACAGTTCAGCCGCGGTTTGCTTCAGAACTTCTTCGCGGCGGCCGCAGATATAGGCTTCCGCGCCGAGTTCGAGAAACCGTTGCGCCATGCCCTTGCCCAGGCCCGTGCCGCCGCCGGTGATGAGGATGCGTTTGTTGAGAAGAAGATCGGTGCGGAACATGAGTGCTCCCCCGGCATTCTTGTGCGATGCCGGCAAACAGCAGATTCCTCACCGGCTTCGCCGGCTCGGAATGACAAGAGTATATGGGGTGGCAGGATATGGGGTGGCAGTATATGGCGTGCCGCAGCGGAGCGTTGGGCTCACAAATCGCAGGCTACTCGAAAGCCGTAATCGGCATACTGGAATTCTGGCGGGATGCTGGAGCGGGCCGAGCAACGCGCAACCTTCACGTGGTGCCGCCACGATCCTCCACGCGAGGCCTTGCGCTGGCCGTTTGCGGGGCCGCGTGGATTGCGCTCCGGCGCGCTCGCGTAGTAATTCGGATCGTACCAGTCGCTGCACCACTCGTGGAGATTGTCACAAATATCGTAAAAGCCAAAAGCATTTGCCGCGTAGTGTGCGACTTGCTCCGGGCCGGTCTGCCATCGCTTCGCATAGTCGGGCAGCGACTGCGGTGGTTCGTCGCCCCACGGGAAATTGTTCTGCTCGAGGCCGCCGCGTGCCGCGCACTCCCATTCGGCCTCCGTGGGCAGGCGATCGTTGCGGCCCGTCTGTGCGCGCAGCCATTCGCAATATCGGGCAGCGTCAAACCAGGAGACACCGGCAACCGGCTGCTGAGGATGATTGAAATTTGCATCGCTCCAGAACGGCGGCGGCTGAGATGCAGTGGCCTGCAGGAAGCGTTGGTATTCGGCGTTGGTGACCTGCGTCGCGGCCAGCAGAAACGCGTCAACCCATACGCGATGCACCGGACGTTCGCAGTCCTGGCCAGAGTCGGAGCCCATCAGGAACCAGCCTTCAGGCACGCGAACCAGAGTTGGCTCTGTGGCCGGCGGCGGCGAAATGTCGGTACGAATTGGAGTTAGCGTCATGACTCTGAAGCTTGTTGTCGCGTATTCTCTGACGGATTTAAAGTTTACCAGCGCGTGCTGTCAACAGTTTGCCAGGAGTTAATTCTAAGTCCTTGATTCTGCTCGGATCTCACGTAAAGTGTTGATTCCACGTGGAGCCTGCGATGTTAACTTTAAGCTAATTTCCTCGCCAGGAGCGATTCTGGGCAGGTTTAGTCGTCGGGCGATGGTCAGGAGGTCCTCGGCACTCAAACGCGTCCTGCGGGCTTGCAAACGCAATTACGGGCCATTCTACGCGGGCAGGCGGACGCCAATTTGCCACTTCAGAAAGCCGCGTTCATAAGAATCAATCACTTCCACACAGACTCAACAACTTAGCCGGAAGTGAAACGGGAACCAGCCTGCTAGGCGGACGGAGAAAGAGAGCGCAGCTTCTCCACCACCGTTGCAATATCGTTCTCCTGAAATAGCCGGATGGCGGCGATTCCGGACGCTCCCGCGTCGAGGCAGGATTGAGCGTTCTCCAGAGTGATCCCTCCCAGGGCCAGCACCGGAATTCCGGCGCGGCAGGCTGCCGTGAGCGCGCCGAGACCGGCGGAGCGAGCGCCGCTGGCGTCTTTTTTTTCGAAGACGGGCGCGAAGACGGCGAAGTCCGCAGAGTTTGCGGCGGCGTAAGAAACTTCCTCGGGCGAGTGACAGGAAACCGCGACGATTGGACTTCGTGGTGAGTTTTCGCGGGCAAGGGCCTGCCCTGAGCCTGCCGAATGGGTGCCCGCGCCACTCTTTCTCGTGCTGCGCGACCAGATTCCTCTTATTTCTTGCGGTGAAACATCGTCCGAGCGCAAATGCACACCGTCCGCCCCCGCGGCGAGGGCCACGTCACTGCGGGAGTTGATGAGGAGCGCAGTTGCCCGTTGCGGTTTCTCATTGTGCGTTTGTTGGATCGAGCGAACGGCTTCGCGCGTCAACTGTTCCAGCTCGCGAACTGAAAGATCTTTTTCGCGAAGCTGGATGTAGTCCACACCACAGCGGGCGGCTTCGGCGATTTTATTCAGCAACTGCCGGCGGCGCGCAGGTTCGTCCCCGGCAAATGCAGTGCGGTCAGTGATGTAGTAGAGCACGGCGCTTCAGCCTGGTTCTTCGAGCTCTGGTTCTTCGGGCTAGGGTCTGGTCCTGGCGATCTCGGGCAGCACTTCGCCTTCTTTTTTCGGCGCGCCACCGAGATGGTATTTGGTGAGTCCATCGCGCAGAAATTCGAAAGCATCCTCCGGCGAGTCGACCACCTTCAACAAATCGAGATCTCCCTGCGACACGGTGCCGGCATCTACAAAGGCCTGGAAATTGATGATGCGGTTCCAGTATTCGCTGCCGTAGATCACCACCAGAATCTTCTTGGCCAGCTTATCGGTCTGGGCGAGCGTGAGAATCTCGAAGAGTTCGTCCATGGTGCCGAAGCCCCCGGGAAAAATCACCAGGCCTTTCGCCAGGTACGCGAACCAGAATTTCCGCATAAAGAAATAGTGAAACTGGAAGTTCAGCGAAGGCGTGACGTAAGGGTTGGGATTCTGTTCGAACGGCAGAGCGATGTTCAGGCCGATGGTCTTGCCGCCGGCTTCGTGCGCGCCCAGGTTCGCCGCCTCCATAATGCCGGGACCTCCTCCGGTGGTGACGACGAAGCGGTGCCGCCGCGCGGGAATCTGGATCGACCACTTCGTCAGCATGTGGGCGAGGCGGCGCGCGTCTTCGTAATAGCGGGCCATATCGACGCTGGCCTTGGCGCGCTTCAGGTTTAGTTGCTGCTGCGCCGGGAGCATACCCGCGCTGTTCTTCTCCACCGCGTTCAGGCTGTTTTTCGCTGCACTTTTTCCTTCAAAGCGGGCCGAGCCGAAAAATACCACCGTGTCCTGAATCTGCTCGCGGCGAAAGCGCGCCAGCGGTTCCTGGTACTCGGCCAGAATGCGCAGGATGCGTCCATCGGGATTGTTGAGGAAGGCTTCGTTCTGGTAGGCCAGAGGCGCGGACTTCAGCGGGTCGGTCATGGAAAACTCTCGTTCTGAAAAATATTAAGAGCGCAGGGGCGCAGGGCAACAGCATACCGGAGCCGCGGCGCTTGCGGGAAGGTCGTGGCGATTCCCATTGCAGATTTCAGATTGATGATTTCAGATTTTCAATCTGCAATCTGAAATCTGAAATGGCTTCAGCTGCCCAGCCCTCCCAGCTTCTGCGCCATCCCCCGCTGATCGGATTCCCCAGCTCCCCTAAGGCCTACCTGTGTTCGTGGTAGTGAAGCGCCTCCCAGAATCCAATCCAGATATCGAGCAGGCCCAGACCCGTGCAAATCCCGCGGAAAAAACCGCTCGAAACCAGAGTCCGCAGGCTGGGATAAGAAAGCAGTAAGTAATTGTCGGTCCATTCCGGTGTCCAGGGCAAAATGATCAGCAGCACGCCCGCCACCGCGCTGATCAAAACGAAAAGGAAAACTGAGATGCGGTGCAGCCACAGCTGCAAACCCGGCAATAGGCCTGGTTCCGGCACCACCGGCGACGGATCGGCAGACCCCTGCTCAGCCGGTTCGAGTAGTGCGGTGCGAGCCTTCTGAGGTTCCGGCGCGAGGCTGTCACCTTCGGCTGAAGCGCCCGACAACGGAATCTTGGAATCGGTGCTCACGCGCAACCCCGCGAAACCGGGCACAGAATGGCCCGCGCAGTTCTGCAAATGGCACGAGGTTCGCGACGAAGGCGATGGGGGGCAGAACCCATCCGCCTATTCTACGACTTCAGGGCCTTGATGCGCTCGGCCACGTCGCGATAATCGATGTTGCTGCCGTAGACTTCCATGAAGTGCTTGAGGGCTGAGGTTTTGTCCCCAGCCGCCTCATGGGCGGCAGCAAGTTCGTAATTCAGTGCGGTACGGGTTTCCTGATCGATTCCGGTAACGCCCAGAGCCTTTTGATACCAGCGGATCGCAGCCTCGGGGATGCCTTTATCGAGGAAGCATTGCGCCAGCCACGTGTAAGTCTGCATGATCTGGGGGAACGCATGTCCGCGATCCACCGACTGGCAGGCCTTTTGCAATTCTCCGATCGCTTCGTCGAGCAGTCCCATTTCGCGGAATGCGATGCCCAGGTTGTAGTGGGTCTCAGGGTCTTCATCGGCCGATGCGACGTCGGATTCCAGATCCTGCTTCAGCTCGCCGAACATCTCGGCCAGGTCGACGCCGGGTTCGTCTCCGAACGGTGACGCTTTCGCGGCCGCGGCGTGCGGCGGCGCTACAGGCGCGGGCACAGGCGGTTGCGGCTTAGGCGGTTCGATAATGTGCGGAGCCTGTGCCACCACCGCAGGCACATTCGGCGGCGGCGCAGGCGCAACGCGTCCCATTGCAGGCGCTGCAGCCGCGGCACTTGCGGCCGGAGCGCTCACCTGCGGCGTGGATACAGGTCTCGGTATGGCGGGCGTAACCTTCGCGGTTGGTTGCGCAATCTGCGGCGCAGCCACTGGAGCCGCAGTGAGGAAGTCATCCCCCAGAGACGCTTCAAGGTCAGCCACGAACTCGCCCAAAGCCGGAGCCTGCTGCCCGGCCACGACTGGTTGGGTGTGGGCGACTGGAGCAAGTTCAGGTTCGGCAGCGCGAGCATGTTTTTGGGCGTGCGGCAACTCGGCCGGCTTGGCGGCAGCGCCCGGCAGGAAGTTGTCGCCCAAAGAAGATTCGAGATCCGAAACAAATTCCTGCAAGACGGCAGGAGCGGGTTCTTCAATCTCAGGCTCGGGAGCCGGAGCCGGCTTGGGCACAGGCTTCTTCTTCGGCGGCGGCGCGGGCGCGGCTTTCGCCACGGGCGGCGGCTCTACCTTAGGCCGCACGACTGCGGCTTGCACAACCTCAGGTTCCGGTTCGGCGGCCGGTTCTTCGATTTCGAGGGCGACTTCCGGCTCCGGAATTTCAGCCTCGGGAGTTTCCGCTTCGGCGACCTCGACCTCGGGAACTTCCGCCTCGGAAACCTCGGTCTCAGCAACTTCCGCCTCGGGAATCTCGACTTCTTCGATTTCGGCCTGCGGGATGTCGTCGACGGTGATTTCCTCGATCGACTCCTCCCCTTTGGCAGTCTCTGCATCGGCCGCAGCCTGCGTTGCAGCTTCAAGCTCCGCGCGCACCTGGTCGACCCGGGCGTCGTCTGGCGCCAGCGTCTGCAACTTGGCGAGGGCGGCCCAGGCCTGTTCGGGCAAGCCCTGCGCAAAATAGAAGCGAATCTCGTCGATGGTCGCGTTGATCTTTTCGTCGCTGGGGGGCTCCGCAGTCTCCACCGTCTCGCTTTCCGCTGCGGGCTGTTCGGCAGCGTCCGCTTCGACCGTGACGGAGTCTTCCCATTCCGACGAAAGATCGATTTCATCCGTCTGAGCTTCGCCCTTCGCGGACGGCTCCGCGATCTCTTCATCCTGTTCGGCAGCAGCCACTTCGCCTGCTGGCTCTCCCGCCGTAGGCCACGGCGCAGCCACCTCCGCCTCCGCAATTTCGTCAACGGGAGAATCCTGAACCGCGAACTCCTGCGCCGCCTGGTGATTCGCGACCGCGACTGCTTCCTCCGCCACGCCGTGCGACATTTCAACTTCTTGGTCCACCGCGCTCGCGGAGGGCCCGGCAGTGCGTTCTTCATAGCGGTCCGCGAGTTCGCCGTAACGCGTGGCTTCCTCCGGATGTCCTGCATCGGAATAGAGGGTCTGCAGCGTGCGGCAACAGACGCCGGCTTCCGTAAAGCGTCCGGCGCGGGTGTGCAGCGCAGCCAGACGCTGATTCAAGCGCAGATCATTCGGAGCCTGAGGCAATGCCGAGAGCAGCGGTCCCATCGCCTTGGCAGGCATGTTGTAAGAGATGAAAAGCTCAGCGTCGGTTAACGCCGAGCGCACGGCCAGCGAAACTTCGTCCGAGTAATGCTGATGAACCGAGGGAGCAGTCGCCTCCAGTTCGTCCACGATCACGACTGCTTCTTCCGGCGTGATGAGCTTGGTGCCGCCCGAAACTCCTCCCAGCCGCGCCAGCATCTGCTCGTAGTTCTGCAGGTGCATGGTGTTGTCGGGTTCGCGTTGCGACAGTTTCTGGTAGAGGTCGCGGGCCCGCACCAGATCGCCCGATTGCACGCTGGCATGCGCCAGTAGCTCGGTCACTTCCGTGGTGTGGGTGTTCTCTCCCGCCTTGTTGAACAGCGCCAGGAGCTTCTCCAAAGAAGCGGGGTTATCGCGTACATGCCCGATGATGCCGTGCAGATGGTCGAGGATCTTTGCCGGGTCTTCGGCGAGCAACCGCTCGGCGTTGTCGTCGTAAACCTGCAGCGCGCTCTCGTATTGCCCGGCCTGCATCAGTGCATCGGCGAAATCGGAAATAGCCGAAAGGTCGTTGTGCACCGTGAGCAGCTTGCCGGCAATGGTTCCGGCATCGGAGAGCCGCCCCGCCTGCAGGTACGCCTTCAGCAAATCCTTTAAGCCTTCGGGATTCGAGTCCAGGTCCGCGACCTTGGTCAGCGCGGCGATTGCGCCCTCGCCGTCTCCCGATTCCAGCATGTTTCTCGCTTGCATCAGCAAGGCGTAGGCGTTGCCGGGGTCCAGCATAAGCATGCGGGTAAGTATTTCGTCGGCTCCAGTTAGCGAGCCCTTCGCTCGCATCGTCTCGGCCGCCGCGGAGAAAATCTGCCACGCTTCGGTTTTCTTTCCCAGCCGGACGTAGACTTCCGCCAGCTTGATGCGCATGGTGGTATTTTCCGGATCCATTTCGAGGATCTTCTGGAAAATACGCACTGCATTATCGAGTTCGCCGGACTTCAGGAATTCTTCCGCCACCTGCAGATACTGGGCGCGGGCATCGTTGAAAAGACCTTGCTGAGTGTAAAGCTCCGCCAGCTTCAGCACGCTCTCGAGCGAGGGCTTGAGCTTGCTGATTTTTTTGTACATCGCGATGGCCTTGACCGTGAATCCCTGGCTGGCGTAGGCATCGCCGACGGTCTTGAAGCACTCGGTGGCTTTGTCGCTTTCCCCGATGCGGGAATAGAGGTCGCCGACGGTGTTGGCGACAGTCAGATCCTTGGGGTCATTCTTGAGGACTTTGTCGTACTCAGCGATGGCATTCTGCAGCTTGCCCTGCTGGACATACTTCTCCGCGCTGCTGAGAACCTTCTGCTTGTTGAACCCGAACAGCGCCATAGTCGGTGCGGACCCCAGTCCTGGTCTTACGTAGAAACGTCTTGCATCAAATCGTGTTACGTAGAAACGTCTTGCGTAAAATCGTGTTGCGCGGAACTCGAACTACTCCCGGGCAAACGCTTCCGGGCTGTCGCGACGGGCAATCGTACAATTCGACGCGGACCCTCCGGACAAGGCCAATTGTACTTCCGGGCGTCATCCACCGCATGGTTACCGATGGGTTACCGGAGGTTACCAAAAGGGAGTGTACGAACGGGCTATGGGGGTATCTTTGGCCGTTCACCTGTGCATTCCGGTGATTTGGGTAAGAAAAACGGAACCTCCGCTGGGCCGATCAATCGCTCGCTTGGGCGGCGGCCCCTAATATGAACGTGCTATTTGGCAGAGACGCGCAACCGTGTATTTTCCAGAGGCGGAGTCGCAAGGGATCCCTGACAGAAAACAGCCGCGCTGAAAGGCACCCACATCTATGACCTGGATTCGAACTGTCCCGCTGACCGAGGCCGACGAAAAACTGCGGCAGGCAATTGAAGGCGAGAAGCTCTTTTATCCCAAGGAATACGCCGAACCGATTCACCCGGATGCCTCGGGCGCATCGTCCATTGTGGGCTCGCATACGTTGATTCCCGACGCGCTCTATCACGCGTTCAGCACATTCGGCGCGCTTATGTCGCCCGACCTTCCCCTTAGCCGCCGCCAGCACGAGATGATCGCAACCATGGTCTCGGTCACCAACCGGTGCGTGTATTGAATCGAGTCACACGCAGAGTTTCTGCGTAGGGTGACGTTGGATAAAACGCTGGTCGAGGCTCTGGCGAAGGATTACACCACCGCCCCCATCACTCCGCAGGAGCGGGTGATGGTGGACTACGTGGTCAAGCTCACCAAGGATGCAACCAAGGTGTGGAAAGACGACATCGAAGGCCTGCGCGCGGCCGGGTTTGATGACCGCGGAATCCTGCAGATCACGCTGATCGCGTCGTGGTTCAACTACATCAATCGAGTAGCGGACGCGCTGGGCGTGGGGCGGGAGTAGATTTTCTTCCCGGGTGGTGCAGTTTTGGAGTGGTGCAGTTTTAAAACTGTACTGCTGCCGCTCTTTCGCGCGCCAGTTCCACTAAACTGAGCTGGATCGAGGCTGAACTCTGATTCTCGCCTCGCCGCCGCTCATGGCCGAATCGCTAGCAGAATTTTTCTCCACGCACTTTGAAGCGCACCGCCTCGAGCGCGCCTACGGGCAGCGCCGCGGCTACCGCATGGAGTGGTTTACCTACGGCCAGGTCCTGGAGATGGCCTCCCGTTTTGCCCGCGAGTTAGAGGGGCGGCAAATCGGCAAGGGCGATCGCATCATGCTCTGGGGCGAGAACTGCGCCGAATGGGTTGCTGCCTTCTTCGGATGTACGCTTCGCGGCGCAGTCGTCGTCCCTATGGACAACGGCGCTTCCGCCGATTTTGCCGCGCGGGTGTTTCGCCAGGTGGAGGCAAAGCTTCTGGTCTGTTCCCGACCGCACGCGCGGGGCACGCCGAACGAATTCGCAGCTATAGCTTCAGCACTGATTCTTGAGGATTTGCCGCAAGCGCTTGCCAATCGCCACGCAACTCCAAGCCATGCCGCAGCCCTCGGCTGCGATGACATTCTGCAAATTGTTTTCACCTCCGGCACCACCACGGAGCCCAAGGGCGTGGTGATCACGCATGGGAACGTTCTGGCCAACATTGCTCCGCTTGAAAAGGAGATGCGCGGTTACTTGAAATATGAGCGCTTCGTGCACCCCGTGCGTTTTCTGAATCTGCTGCCGCTCAGCCACGTCTTCGGACAATTTCTGGGGCTGTTCCTGCCGCCGCTGCTCGGAGGCACGGTCATCTTCCAGGAAGAACTCAAGCCTTCAGAAATTATCGGCACGATTCGCCGCGAGCGAATCTCAGTTTTGGTCAGCGTGCCGCGAGTCTTGCAGTCACTCAAGCAGAAAATCGAGCGCGATCTGGAAGATCGAAGCAAAGAAGATCAGGGCAAAGAAGATCAGAGCAAAGAAGATCAGGGCAAGATGAATCAATTTCAGCGGCAGTTCCGTTTCGCCGAGGGCAAACACTTTCTACGCCGCTGGTGGATCTTCCGAAATATTCGTCGCCAGTTCGGATGGAAGTTCCTGGCATTCATTTGCGGCGGCGCGGCGCTCGACGCGGAAACCGAAGAGTTCTGGGGACGGCTCGGCTACGCCGCCATCCAGGGATACGGTCTCACGGAGACGACATCGCTGATCAGCGTGAATCATCCCTTCAAGCTCGGCAAAGGCTCGATCGGGAAGGTGCTGCCCGGGCGCGAGGTCGAGCTGGCCGAAGACGGCGAAATTCTGGTGCGCGGTGGAGGCGTCGCTGCCGCCTATTGGGACAGCTCCGGCCGCCACGACCTTACCGGCGACCAGGGCTGGTATCGCACCGGCGACGTCGGCGCTCTCGACGAAACCGGCAACTTGTATTTCAAGGGCCGCAAGAAAGAAGTGATCGTTACTCCGGCCGGGCTCAACATTTACCCTGAGGATCTGGAAGCCGCGTTGCGTCGCCAGCCCGAAATAAAAGATTGCGCGGTCGTGGGCATCGAACGCGGCGGAAACGACCGCGGCGGGAATGCGGAACCTTGCGCTGTCGTGATCTTGCGCGGAGTGGAAAACGACCAAGCCAACTCCACGCCGAATTTCGGCGCGAGTGTCGAGGGAGACGTCGAAAAGATCGTCCAGCGCGCCAATCAATCCCTGGCCGAATACCAGCACATGCGCATGTGGTTGCATTGGCCGCTAGAGGACTTCCCGCGGACCAGCACGCAAAAGCCGCGCAAGAACCTGATCCAGGAAGTTGTCCAGAACCACTTCCTCGCACCCGACTCGAAATCCGGAAGAAGCCCAACCCCCGGGGCATCGTCGGCACCGCTTGCCGAACTCATCACCCGCGTCGTCGGACGGCCGATCCCTGGACTGCAACCCACCGCCAACCTTGACTCCGACCTTGGTCTCAGCTCGCTCGATCGCGTCGAACTGCTGGGCGCGTTAGAAGACCGCTACCAGGTCGATCTCAGCGAAACCCGCTTCAGCTCTGTCCGCACGGTAGACGACCTCGAAGGAATGCTGCGAGGCCAACCGCCGCAGAAAACTGCCTATCACTATCCCCGCTGGACCTTGCGCTGGCCTGCCACATGGCTGCGATTCGCGGCTCATTATTTGTTCTTGCGCCCCGCGATTATTCTGCTCGGCTGGCCACGAATCGAGGGCCGTGAAAACCTGCGCGGTGTGACCGGGCCTCTTCTCGTGGTATGCAATCACATTGCCGACGTGGATTTTGCCTTCGTGCAAACCGCCTTGCCCGCGCGCTTCCGCCATCGGCTGTCCACCGCGACTCGCGGCGAAGATCTCGAAGCCCTGCGCACGCCTCCACCCTCTCGCGGAGTTTTTGCGAGCATCTACGATCGCATGCTGTGGTTTCTCGGCGTGTGTCTTCTGAATCTTTTTCCTCTGCCGCGTGAAGCCGGATTCCGCCAAAGCTTCGCCTACGCCGGAGAAGCCGTCGACCGGGGATACAGCGTTCTGATTTTTCCCGAAGGCCGCCACACCGTGGATGGAAACATAAATTCTTTTCGCGCCGGCATCGGGCTGCTGGCCAACAATCTCAGCATCCCGATTCTGCCCATGCGAATCGTGGGATTGTTCGAGGTGAAGCGGGCAGGGAAAAGGTTCGCCGCGCCGTGGAAGATTCGCGTACGCATCGGCGAGCCGGTCAAATTCGCTCCGGGAACCGATCCCGGGGAAATCGCGGCCGCGCTGCAAAGGGCTGTGGAACTTCTCTAGCTATCTCATGAATCCTCGATGGCCGGCTTCGGACTTCAGCAAACGGGCTCCGGCTTATTGGACTGGGGGCGCCGGGCTTCGCCCGGGCTTGGACGGCCGAGGCGGCCGTCGCCACATGGTTCTTGCCGAAGGCTGTCCATGGAAGCCGTGGCCTGCCCAGACCATTTAGGAGATAGCTTCTAGCGATCTATTCTTCGTCTTCCATCGGTTCTTCCGCATGCAAGCTGGATTCAATCTCGATCTCCGGCAGATTCGCTTCGTGCAGCTTGCGGTTGAGTTCAGGCAACGCCTCTTTCTTGAACGCCGTCCAGCGCTTGATCACGGCCGCGCTGTCGTGCTCAGCCGCCGTGATGGCTGCCAACTGCGCCGAGGTTGGCGAGGCGTCAACCTGCCAAATTTGCCCATAGAGCGTGCTCGCAGTTCCGTTCACCTGCATCAGAGTGGGCTCCGCGGCCGGCGCCGGCGCACCAAAGCCCCCGCCGTTGCCCAGCACCGAGGTAAGTTGTTCCTGAAAAGTCTGCACAGCTTCGCCAGCCACTTTCAGCTTCTCGCTCTGTTTCTTGAGTTGAGCATCGATCGAGTTAGCCTGCTGCGCCGCCAGCGAAGTCTGGCTCGCCAGGGAGGCCAGCCGCGTCTCCGCATCAAATTTCTTCTCCAGGCCCAGCGCCGGAGTTTTCACCCGCGGGTCCATCTTCACGGTGAGTGCCGCGGTCTGGCTCTTGCCGTTCGCAATCAAGCGCACGGTGTAGTGACCGGGCAACGCTGTTGGGCCAAGCGGCAAGCGAGGCGTGTCTCCCGGAATCGCTGAAATCGGATATTCGTGCCGCAACGAATTCGGAGTCTGATAGTGCAGGTCCCAAACCCAGCGGTGCATGCCCGCCTCCGCCGAAGGCGCGCGGAACGGACGCAGCCAGTAAAGCGGGATCAACTGCTTTTTCAAATCGGCTTCTGAAGCCTCGGGCTGGTCGGTGCTGGCGAAGCTGCGCACAACCTGGCCGCGCGCATCCAGAACCTCCAGCTTGACGGGGCCGGAGGCCGCACCGCCGAGATAATAGTCAATCACGGCGCCGTCGGGCGGGTTCGCCGCCGCCGGCTCATCCGGCGGAAGCGGTGTGTCGGTGTATGTGTCCCGCTGCACGCGATAAGCCGGCGCGGGCGTGAAAAGATGCGCATCCGAACTCGCGACCGTTTCGCTAATCTGGCGCAGCGGAGTAATGTCGTCCAGAATCCAGAACGACCGGCCGTGGGTTCCCACGATCAGATCATCGTTGTGAATCCAGAGATCGCGCATCGAAGTGTGGGGCAGATTCAACTGCAACGATTGCCAGTGATCGCCGTCATCGAACGAAACCCACACCGAATTTTCCGTGCCGGCAAATAACAATCCCTTGCGTACCGGATCCTCGCGCACCGTATCTACCGGCCCAAAATCCGGAAGCCCGGCCGTGATCAGCTTCCAGCTCTTGCCGCTATTGCGCGTGCGATAGATATACGGATGCATATCGTTGATGCGAAACCGGCTCACCGAGGCGTACGCGGTCTCTTCATCAAAGTGCGAAGCCGCAATCTGCGTAACCTTGCTCCACGATGTGAGGTCCTTCGGGGTTATGCCCTCCCAGTTCTTGCCGCCGTCGCGAGTAAGCCATATGAGCCCATCGTCCGTTCCTGCCCATAACGTGTTCACGTTCTTGAACGAAGGTGCGAGCGCGTAGATCACGCCCCGCTGCTTTTCCGCGCCCTTGCGCACCAGCGCGCCAACACTCGACGGGACGCCCGGATTCTCCCGAGTCAAATCGCCGCTGATGGTTTGCCACGTATTCCCGCCGTCGATGGTCTTGAACAACACGTTGCTCGCGTAATAAAGAATGTGCGGGTCGACCGGCGAAAACATGGTCGGCTCCGTGCGGTCGGTCCGGTATTTTTCGTTGCGCACCGGAATCGGCGTCACATCCTGCACCTGCCCGGTCGACCAGTGAAACCGTGAAACTACACTGCGCCCGCCTCCATAAATAATGTCCGCATCGAGCGGATCAGGCGCCACGTAGCCATATTCGATCACGCCCACGGGATGCCACTCGCGGTATGTGATTGCGCCATCGTTGCCCCGGCTTGAGATGCACACCGACCCGCTTTCCTGCTGTCCTCCGCAAACGCGATAGGGAAACGTATTCGTCACGGCCACGTGATAAATCTGCGCGGTGGGCTGGTTGTACCAGGAACTCCAACTCGCTCCGCCGTTCACGGTTACGAGCGCACCCTGATCGCTCACCAGCAGAATGTTGCGGCCGTCGTTGGGATTGATCCACAGGTTCTGGTAGTCATCACCGCCCGGCGCTCCGCGAAAACCTGCCCACGTTTTTCCTCCGTCGACGGAACGCATGGTAACCGTGCTCGCTACGTACACCATGTCAGGATTCTTCGGGTCAACTTTCGGAATCGGCAGATCGCCGCCGCCAATCCTGCCGGACGCCCGCGGATCGTCGGTGATCTGCGCCCAGTTTTCTCCCGCGTCATCCGAGCGGTAAACAGCAAGCTTGCCGCCGCTTGTACTCAAAGTCGCGTAGAGTCGCCGCGCATCGCTGGGCGCGATGGCTACATAAATCTGCGAGAGATCGGCGGGCAAGCCGTTCGTGAGCGGATGCCACGTCGCGCCTCCATCTACCGACTTGAACAGGCCGCCCTTGCTGCCGTTGAACTCGTTGCCGTCTTCCCACGGACCTTCGCGCACCTCCCACATCGCGGCATACACCACGTCGGGATTCGACGGATCAATCTCCACATCCGACCCGCCCGTGTTTTCGTCTTTCGAAATCACTTTCTGCCAGCTCTCGCCGCCGTCGGTCGAGCGGTAGATTCCGCGCTCGTCGCTCGGTCCGTAAGGATGCCCCAGCACCGCCGCGAACACTCGGTTCGGATCCCGCGGGTCAACCGCCAGCGCCGGAATTTGTTCCCCGTCGCGCAGTCCCAGGTGAGTCCAGGTTTTTCCCGCATCCGTCGACTTATAGATTCCATCGCCCACCGAAAGATCGGGACGATGCAATCCTTCCCCGCTGCCCACGTAAATAATGTTTGCATCCGAGGGAGCCACCGCGATCGCTCCAATCGATTGCGTCGGCTCGTGGTCGAAAATCGGATTCCAGGTGCGCCCGGAATCGTCCGTCTTCCACACTCCGCCATTCACCTGCGCGACGTAAAACACGTTCGGCTGGGATGGAACGCCCGCAGCCGCGCGCGTCCGTCCTCCACGGAACGGACCAACCATCCGCCAATGCAGGTCTTGATAAGTGTTCTCGGGAATTTGTTGTGCGTGGACTGAGCCAGCCAGCGGGAAAAGCAAAGCAACCACGAATAGACGAAGCACCAAGGATCTGATCATTTCCCCCCTCGATCACGAACGCAAGCTACATAGAATAATCTAAAACGCCCCTGACCGTGGGATATTGCTTGGTTACTGAATTCGCGCCAACGGCGTCGCCGTGTCCTCAACCGCCGCTGCCGTTACAATGTCCTGAACATGATTGCCCATCTACGCGGGAAGCTGCTGGCCAAACACCCCAATCAGGCCATCGTCGAAACCGGCGGCGTCGGCTACGACGTCACCATCAGCGTGCCCACGTTTTCCGACCTGCCCGCTCTCGGAACCGAAGTCTCGCTGCACATCCACACGCATGTGCGCGAAGACTTGATCGCGCTCTACGGATTCCTGCGCCCATCGGAAAAATTGCTGTTCGAGAAGCTGATCACCGTGAGCGGAATCGGCCCCAAGCTGGCCATCACCATCCTGAGCGGAATGGCGGCGGACGAAATGGTGCGCGCGATCCGAAGTAACGATGTCACGCGCCTCACGCGCATTCCCGGCATCGGCAAGAAGACCGCGGAACGCATGGTGCTCGAACTGCGCGACAAACTGCCCGAGCCAGGACCGAGTTCCGCGCCGGCAGCTCCGCCAATGAGCGCCACAGAAGAAGATGTACTCTCAGCCTTGGTTAACCTCGGCTATCAGCGGCCGGCAGCCGAGAAGGCCCTCGGCGTGGTAACGAAAAACGGCAAGGCCGCGTCTTTCGACGCAATGTTTCGCGATGCGTTGGCGGCCTTATCGAAGTAACGCGTTATTTTCCGATGCAGAACGTACTGAAGATCAGATTCAATATGTCATCGGTGGTTGTTGCGCCCGTGATCGCGTCCAGCGGACGCAGCGCTCCGTAAAGATCGAGCAGAAGCATTTCATGCGGCACTTTGCCGTTCACCGCGTTCTTCGCCGCCGCGAGCGCGGTCAGCGAATCCCGCACCAACCCTTGATGCCGGACGTTAGTCAAGAATCCGCTCTCCACCTGCGCTCCCGCCTCGCCGCCCACATGCCGCAGAATCTCGCCGCGTAACTCTGCAATTCCTTCGCCGGTCAAAGCAGAAGTATGAATCGAAGACTGGCCCCTGGCCCCTGACCCCTGGCCACTGCCTCTCAGATCCCACTTGTTCCCCACAACAATCATCGGCCGGCTCTCTGCCAGCCGCAGCAGTTCGTCATCTTCTGCAGAGGCAGGCTGCGAGGCATCCAGCACCACCAGCACCAGGTCGGCGTCGGCCAGCGCTTCTTTAGATTTGCGAATGCCGATCGACTCCGCCTCATCGAGAGCCTGCCGAATCCCCGCCGTATCGACGAGCTTCACCGGAATGCCGCCGATGGCAACCGTTTCCGTTACCAGATCCCGCGTAGTTCCCGGCGTGGCCGTTACAATCGCCCGCTCCCGCTCCACCAGCCGATTGAACAAGCTCGACTTGCCCACGTTCGGCCGGCCCACGATTGCCAGCGTCAGCCCTTCGTGCACAATCTTGCCGTAAGCAAAGCTGGCCGCAAGTTGTTCCAGCGGTGTCTCGACGCCATCGATTCGAGCGAGAATCGTGGCATCCGGCAGCACCGAAACATCATCCTCGGCAAAGTCGATGCCAGCCTCCAGTACCGCGATCAGCTCAACCAGCGCCTGCTTGATCGGCTGCAGCCGTTTCGACAGCGCGCCTTCCAGTTGCTGCGCCGCGACTTTCGCCTGATACAGCGTCTGCGACTCGATCAGGTCGCGCACCGCCTCGGCCTGCGCCAGATCGATGCGTCCATTCAAGAACGCTCGCATCGTGAACTCCCCCGGTTCCGCCAGTCGCGCCCCCGCCGCCATGCACAGCTCGACGATATGCCGCAACACCACCGGCGACCCATGCGCAGAAATCTCGACAATGTCGTCGGTCGTATAAGAATGCGGCTTCGCAAAGTAGGTGACGACCACATCGTCGATGCGCTGGGCAGATTCGTGTGGAGCAGGGTTGTGTGGAGCGGGCACTCTTGCCCGATTAGCCGGCAGCGGATCAAGACTGGAAGGACTCTGTGATGATCTTCCCGCGGCAATCTGAGCTTCAGCTGTCGTTAAGCGGGCAGGAGTGCCCGCTCCACATGGTTCCACGAGTTCCCCAAAGATAGCCCGCCCCGGTTCCATCTCATGCCTCAGCTGCAGCAGGGGCGCCACAATCTCCCGCGCCCGCGCCCCGGCAACCCGCACCACGCCAATTCCCCCGCGCCCCGCGGGCGTAGCAATCGCAACAATTGTGTCGTCCAGATTCACGCGCCGATTGTAACGGGTACACTAAAGCAGGACCAACGCCACGACATCCGGATGCCCCATTTCTCGCGCGTCCTTTGCGCGAGCAGTAGGGTTCTTGGGAGCATAGATAAGCCTGTCAGGAGCACGCCCTTTGTCCGTCGCCGACGAATTGCTAAAAGCCAACGAAACTTTCGCCCGCAATTTCACCCTGGGAGACTTGGCTGTCCGCCCCAAGCGCCATGTGGCCGTGCTGGCCTGCATGGACTCCCGCATTCTGTTCGAGCATTGCCTGGGCCTGCGTCCCGGCGATGCGCACATGATCCGCAACGCTGGCGGCATCGCCACCGACGATGCCCTGCGTTCGCTGATCGTCTCGCATCACCTGCTCGACACGCAGGAATTCATCATCATCAACCACACCGACTGCGGCCTCCTGAAAGTTCGCGAAGACGAACTGAAAGCGCGTTTGACCGAGAAGATGGGATCTACCGCGGCTGAACCCGCACACTTTCACGCCTTCGACGACCTGGAAGAAAACGTCCGCCAGCAGATGCGGCGCGTGAAATCGCATCCGTGGATTCCGAAACACATTCCGGTGCGGGGTTTTGTTTATGAAGTCAAGACGGGCAAGCTGAGAGAGGTTATGTGAGTCCGGGCGCCCCGCCCGCGAGTTGTGCGTGAAGGGCGATCAAGGTCTGTCCGTTCTGAGCTGCCTCATTTCCTCAATAATTCCGCGCAGCTTCTTTTCTTCGACGTCGTCCAGCTTCACCCATGTTTCCGGCAGGCCGAAGCTCAAGGTTCTGCTATGTAGATCGTTCAGCGTCGGGTCTTTCAGGTCCCTGTTCTCGTAGCTATCGACGTCCCACTTGCGGCATTCCCCACTCAATATGCGCTGAGCTTGGTCGGCGATTTCCTGCGGCGTAGTTTGTGTGCGTTTGAAGATTCGCAGCATCGGATTTCCCCGGCATTGGCGGGCGAGGGCGCCCGCGCCACACCTACCGCGCCACCTTCTCAATCTCCGCCTTCAACTCCCCATACGGCAGCGCCCCCGGATGGTACATCGCCACCTTCCCCGCGCGGTCCAGCAGCACTAGTGTCGGTGTGGTCGAAGCCCCGTAAGTATCAAAATCGTATTTGCTGATCGGGACCGGCATGTCCAGCAGTCCGCTATAAAATCGATGCCGCACGGCGTCGATGTAAGCCAGTTCGTCCGCCGCCGCGGCGTGCTCCACCTGCGCCGTGTACCCATACAGTCGCGTCGGACCAATCACCGTCAATCCCTTGGACGCAAACTCCGACCGCAACTGTGTGATGATCGGAGCCTCCGCCTTGCAGTCGGCGCACCAGTGCGCCCAGAAAAACAGCAGCACCGTCGATCCCTTGAGCTGGGCCAGCGTCGGCGGCTTCGCTCCCAGAAACTGCGTGCCCCTTAAAACCGGCGCCGGCTTTCCTTCCAGCGCAAGCAGATTCAGATTCTTCTGCAGCCGCGCCCGGATCGAGGTGCTCCCATAAGTCTGCAACGCCGACTGCAGCAGCGCGACCGCCTGAATCCGATGCCCGCGCGCCGCCAGCGTCTGCGACTGCACTTCCAGCGCCGCTCCCAGAGCGATTGGCAAATGCGGCTCCGCGTCCAGCGGACGCACCTTCAACTGTTCAACCGCCAAAGCCTTGGTCTGCTTCGCATAAGCCGCAGCCTCGTCATACTGCTTTGCCTGAAGCGCCGCGCGCCCGAGCCACGAATAAGCCTCGAGATACTCCGGCGTCACTCCCTGCTGCCCGCGGTAGGCATTCAACTCCGACTCGGCCCCCGAAAAATTATTCTGGACGAGCGTCTGCCGAACATCGTCGACAATTCCCGCCGACGCCGACGCCACCAGGCTGAACCACAACAGAACCGTACGAAAGCGCATCTCTAGATGATGATTCTTTTCCGCAAAAGTGGCAACTCAACGCTCAAGCGATTTAAAAGCCTTTAACCGCAAAGGCCGCGAAGAACACCCGCAAAGTACGCGAAGTAAATCTCATAAACTTAAGGAGGCACCCCGGCAGGTCTTCCCGCCACTGTAAGCTAATCCCAACACAATCAGTCACTTAGCGGAGATTGTAAAAAAATCTTGTAGCTATTCCGGTGCAATGCTGTATATACTGGCTATGCGTTTGATCTTTAAGCTTGCTTCGCAGTACCCAGTTTCTCCGCTCAACCCAGCGCGTGACCTGCCTGCAGAAGAATCCTTGAAAGTTTCAGCGCCACATCAAAGAAAAGGAACATTGCAACATCATGGAAACAGGAACAGTGAAGTGGTTTAACGACGCCAAGGGCTACGGTTTTATCAGCCGCCAGAACGGCGAGGATGTCTTCGTGCATTTCTCCGCCATCCAGGCGAGCGGTTTTCGCAGCCTGCAGGAAGGTCAACAGGTTCAGTTCGACGTGGTCAAAGGCCCTAAGGGCTGGCAGGCCGAGAACGTGAAGGGTGTCTAACTAAACCGCTTCACCGAAACAATCCGAAAAAGGCGGCCAGCAATGGCCGCCTTTTATTTTTTTGGCATCGCCACGTTGCCCAAAAACGGGCTTCGGGCTTCGGCTTGGGGGCTTCGGCGAGGCTAGAACAAAATAGCCGAAGCCTAAAAGCCGAAGCTTGAAGCCGAAGCCTGAAGCCGGGCTGTATTCTCTACGGCTGCCTGTCGTGAATCAGCACTACGTCGGAATCGTCGTGCCCTCGCACCATAGCCAGTTTGCGGCCGTCAGACGACCAGTGGAAGTCGAGGATACGTTCCGAGGTAAATGCAGTAAGCTGTTTTCCCGGCGAACCATCCAGTGGCTGCTGCCACAAGTTATCGACTCCGTTCTCATGGAAGGTGTAAACGATCGCCTTGCCATCGCGCGAGAAACGGATTACCCCACCCGGCTGCCGTTCGAAATTAAGCGACTGGCGAACTTTACCCGCATCCGTCGCCACCAGCGCCAGTTTTCCCTCGTGCCCGGCGGCGTGGTCGACGGTTGCAAACGCGATTGTGCCGCCGTCCGGCGAAATGTCGAAGATCTCCGCGATAGGCAAGTCGGTCACTTTCTGCGCGGAACCCCCGTCAATCGATACTCGCATGATCTGCCCTGCGCCCCCATCGACGTAATAAACCCATTGCCCATCCGGGGAGCAAATCGGGTAATAGTCCCGCTTCCCATTCGAGAGCTGCTTCAGATTTCCCCCGTCGGAGTCCGCACGCCAAACCCTCCAGCTGCCCCTGCCGGATCGCAGACGGCGATCGAACACCGTGTAACGTCCGTTGGAGCATTCCCAGGGATCGCCGTTTGTCGTGTCCGACTCCGGGACCACCACGCCCTTGGCTCCCGAGTCCGGGTTCACCCAATGCAGTGTGCTGTCCTTGTCGTAGATCAACCTGCCATCGTGCGTCCAGGTGAAGTTGGTAAACGGGTTCGCAGGCTCAACCTGCCGCGCATCGCTGCCCTGGGACGCGGCTGACATCACGAAAAGATTCCATCGTTCCTCGCTGAGCACCGTAGCCAATTCGTGGCCGCTGGACGCAACACTCGGATAGAAATAGTTGTTGGTGTCGCGAGTAATCGGATTCAACTTTCCTTCCGGGTAGGAGACAAACACGATCTGGCTTCGCGCGTAGTTCGAAGCCTGGTTGCTGTCCAGGACCAGCAGGCCGGTCCCGTCTGGCATCCACGTAGGTAAAGCCAGGAAATCATCCGAACTCAGAAACAGTTGCTGCTTCCCCGTGCTGGCGTCCACCGCCATCAATCCGGAATCGGCCTCCCCGGGCTGAACCACGTTACACATAATTGTTTTGCCGTCGGGGGACCACGCGGGATTGTAGAGCTCCTGATTGCTCGGGCCGCTGGCCAGCACGGTCTCGCTGCCCGTGTCGACCGAGCGTATGATCAGCCGATATTTGCCCGGCTCCGGATTGTCGTCGCGTATGAAGGCTAACTTCCGGCCGTCCGGAGAAAACGTCACGTTCGAATCCACATCGGCCGCCAGTTTTTCTGGCGTGCCTCCCAGCAACGGCGCGCGGTAGAGATACTTCAAAAAAGCATTCCCCGGATCGCTGCGCACAAAGTAAAAATAGTTTCCGTCAGGAGAGAACCGCAGACCGTTGTACCAGACTTCAGCCGGAGGCTCGACCTGGGTCATGCTGTTCGTGGGAACGTTCCGCAGTGACAGGCTGGCTAGACCTTTGTTGGCCTTGTCTCTCACCAGGCTCAGGATGTACTTGCCATCCGGGGAGATCTGCGCATCGACCGCGTCGCCGCTCTCTGTCACCTTAGTGACTGAAAAATTCTCGAAGGCCCGCGCGTGTTTGCGAGCGATCAGCGAGTAGACTCCATAACCTGCCGCCAGCAATACGACCACGCCCACCATTGCGAACACGCCCGTTCCCAGCTTGTGCCGTTCCGCCGCCGCTACCACGGTTGACGTCTGCGAGGATCGCCCCGCCAGCACCGCCGCTGTCGAACTCGATGTCCCAGCCGTTTCCGCCGCTGGTATCGAACCCGATATCGATACCGATCCCGAACCTGAAGCAGCAGTTGACGCCGACGCCTTGCGCCCCGATTCCAGATCCCGCTTCAGCCGCTTCAGGTCGCCGCGCAGATCGGCCGCCGATTGATAACGCAGGTCGCGATCTTTCTCCAACGCCTTCTCAATAATTTCTCCGAGCTTCGGCGGCAATGCCGCATTCAGCTGCAGTGCCGGAACCGGCTCCAGTTCAAGAATCGCGTGGAAAATCACGGCCGAGGTATTGCCCGCAAACGGCAACCGCCCCGTCGCCATCTGGTAAATCACCGTTCCCAACGAGAACAAATCCGTGCGCGTATCCAGTTCCAGCCCGCGCGCCTGCTCGGGCGACATGTAAGCAATCGTGCCCACGGTCGCGCCCGGGCTGGTCAAATGCGGGGGGCTCGGATCGTCCTGCGTAGGTCCGATGGTTTCCATCGCCAGATCCGCGCGCGTCAGCTTGGCCAGCCCGAAATCCAGCACCTTCACCGCTCCGCGCCTGGTCAGAAAAATATTTGCCGGCTTAATGTCGCGATGGATAATTCCTTTGGCGTGCGCCGCATCGAGCGCGTCCGCCAGCTGGATGCTCCATTCCAGCAGCCGATCCAGGGGCGCCGCGCCCGTATTCAACTGACGAGCGAGCGTCTCGCCCTCCAGCAGTTCCATGGCAATAAACGACTGGTCGCCGGCCCGCTCAACCGCATAAATCGTGCAGATGTTGGGATGGTTCAGCGCCGAAGCCGTTCGCGCTTCGAGCAGGAAACGGTCCAGCGCATTCTGATCGCCCGCGAGTTTCGGCGGCAAAAATTTCAGCGCCACGCGCCGACCCAGATCGATGTCCTGCGCCTCATAAACAATCCCCATCCCGCCACTCCCCAACTGTCCCGTAACGCGGTAATGCGAGATGGTCTGCCCAATCATGTATATGTTACCTAAGTTCCTTTATTTGCAACGTTTCGTTCTCTGTTTTTCTTGATTTGTACCTTGGTTCTTGAGATAATGGAGTTGTGGAGGGGAGGGGCGAATGGTCATTATCGAAGCCAACGGCGGGTTCCATCTGAAGGGGTATAGTTCGGTCTCCTTCAAGACTGGTGAGCCACTTCAGAAATTGCGGGCCGACGGAACTCCCCTTCGTGTCCAGCAATCCGTCCTCCTCGCCCGGAAGGATGACAAGCACCTGTCGAAGTCTCATTGGCGCGTTCAGGAAATCGCCGTCGCCAAGCAGCGCCAGATTGAAGAGTGGGAGAGAGCGATTGAGACTGCGACGGCGGAACCTGCGGCTCCCAGCGGCGAGATCACCGTCACCACGTTCTACGAGACGGTCTTCCTCCCGTGGTTGGAGGAACTGGTCAAGACCAGCCAGAAGTCGCATTCGACGCTAGTCTCCTACAAACGATACTGGGACACGTACCTCGCAGACCACTTCAACGGCACGAAGACTTTTAAGAATTACCAGCCTTACATCGGTGCCCAGTTTCTTCAGAATCTCCGGCGTCCCGATGATGACCGTCCCTATGGACTGAACACCATCCGTCACCTGCACTCATCCGCGAGCGGAATCTTCGCCCGTGCGACCGAACTGGGCTACTGCAAACACAATCCTTGGCGCGATGTGAAAGTCGGTAACGTCCCCTCCGTTGACGCCGAACAGGGCGAAGCGTTCACCGAGAAGGAAGTCGAGGCGATGATAGCGAACCTAGATAAAGACCGCAACGGTCGGAGCGATTGGAACGTGCAACTCGCCCAGAGCGTTCTTGCGGTCGGCATCTGGGCTGGCCTGCGACCAAGCGAGATCGCGGGGGTCCAATGGCAATCAGTCGATTTGGCGAGTGCGACTATCACCGTCTGCAAGGCATACGTCTATGGCAAAGAGAAGCCGACGACCAAGACGGGCAAAAACCGGGTAGTCCCCTTCAGAGATAAATTGACGCCTGTCCTGCGAGCGTGGTGGGAACTGAACGGAAAACCGAAATCTGGATGGGTCTTTCCGAACAGGGACGGCAACCCGGTCAACATGAACACGATTAGCGACCGAATCGTTCGACCAAACTGTGAAAAGAACAAAATGCAGTGGGATGGGTATGCGTTCTACGCACTTCGACGTGGGTTCGGAACGTTGCTCGTTCACGACGGATGGTCTGCTGAGGAAGTCTCGAAGGCTATGGGGAACTCGATTGACGTTGTGATGAAGCATTATTTTTGTGACCCTACGAATAAGTTAGCTATGGCGGCCAGAGAACGTTCTAGAAAGAAAGCCGCAGGAAAAAATCTGTGACATCTTGTGACCATACTCCGAAACATGGGCGTTCAGC
>JBAUAN010000100.1:0-71382 GCA_049675725.1 Candidatus Sulfotelmatobacter sp.
GTGAGCGGGGGAGTGGCCACTTTCAAGAAACCGAAATTGGCGGTGGGCTCACACTCGATTACTGCTGCGTACGACGGCGATACGGTTTCGGCCAAGAGTACGTCAAGCGCAGTGATCCAGGTCGTGAACTCGAACTGAACGCCACCGCGAAGCTTCTGCGTCCTGCCAAAGGGCGCTCGTTGCGGCGGTCGGGGAAGAAGTAAGCGCTACCGACCTACTCTCCTTAGGTTTGCTGTGGGGTGGGGTTGACGGATAGAATCGTAGGTGCCGCGCCTTGCGGCGGATGGGGACTTACGGGCCAACCATGGAATCTGGGATGTCGGGCGAGGAAAGTTCTCTTCAGGGTGACTTCGATCCGGAAAAACTAAGCCTTTGCGTGCGGGTCACGCTGGCGGCGAACCGCGCGTCGGTGGAGCCGGTGGTTGCGGAAGTGATGGAGACGATCCGGCGGGTGAAGTGTGTGGATGGCAAAGAAGACGCGATCGAACTGGCCTTGCAGGAAGCGCTGGCGAACGCCGTGGTCCACGGGGCGAAAGAAGATCCCAGGAAAATCGTGGAGTGCATTGTGGCTTGCGAAGAAGAACGCGGGCTGATTATTATCGTGCGCGATCCGGGACCGGGGTTCGATGTGGGGGCGATTCCTAATTGCACGGTCGGGGAGAATGTTTATTCGAACCATGGGCGGGGGATTTTTCTGATCAATCAGCTCATGGATAAAGTGGAGTTCCGCAAGAATGGCGCGGAGATTCACATGGTGAAGAAGTAGGCCTCCAGGGGCTGAAGCCCTCCTGATTTTGGGAACCTTACGCGGCGCTGAAGCGCCGCTCTTCCACGGTATTACAGGCGTCCCCCACGATGCTATGGGCGTCGTGCTACGGGCGTCTCCACGGGTATTACCTGTTTCTCCGCGGCGTGCACTTTCGCGGCACAGCACGCTCTTCCACATTCCTAATTCTTTATTCTTTTGGCGCGATTCCTAAAGATTTCATTTTGCGGTAGAGATGGCTGCGCTCGAGGCCCAGGATCTCGGCGGTGCGGGTTACGTTGCCGTGGTTTTCGTCGAGCTTTTTTAGGATGAAGTCGCGCTCGTAGGCGTCGCGGGCCTGGTGCAGCGTGGAGAATTCGGTTTTGGAGGGGCGGCGAGTGCCGTCGCGATAGACCAGAGGCGGCAGGTGTTTGCGCTCGAAGCGGGTGGTGGTTGGATTCATGATGACGATGCGTTCGATCACGTTGCGCAGCTCGCGGACGTTGCCTGGCCAGGAATAGCGCATGAGCACATCGATGGCTTCGTCAGTAATTTCGCGGGGCTTGCGGCCGTAGGTGGAGGCGAGTTCCTTAAGAAAATGGCGGGCGAAGAGAGGGATATCTTCTTTGCGCTCGCGCAAGGGCGGGACGAAAAAAGGGATCACGTTGAGGCGGTAGAAAAGATCTTCGCGAAAATTTCCGCGGGAGATTTCGTCTTCGAGATCTTTGTTGGTGGAAGCGATCACGCGGACGTCGACGGTGGTGAGTTCTTCGCCGCCGACGGGAGCGAAGCGCTGCTCTTCGAGCGTGCGCAGAACTTTGGACTGCGTCTTCAGGCTCATGTCGCCGACTTCGTCGAGAAAGAGCGTGCCGCCGCTTGCTTTTTGGAATTTGCCTTCTTTATCGGTGGCCGCGCCGGGGAACGAGCCTTTGTGGTGACCGAAGAGTTCGCTCTCGATGAGATCTTCGGGGATGGCTGCGCAGTTGACCTCGACGAAAGTTTCATCCCTGCGAAGGCTCTGGCCGTGGATGGCGTGGGCGACCAGCTCTTTTCCGGTGCCGGACTCGCCGTAGATCAGGACGCGGCCGTTGGTGGGCGCCATGAGGCCGATCTGCTGGCGCAGGGCTTTCATGGGAATACTGTCGCCGACGATGACACTCTTCGAGTGGAGCTGTTTTTTCAGGTCGACGTTTTCGCGGCGCAGTTTCTTGGACTCGATTGCGTTCTTGACTACGAGCAGCGTGCGTTCGATGGAGAGCGGCTTTTCGAGGAAGTCATAGGCGCCGAGCTTGGTGGCGCGGACGGCGGTTTCGATGGTGCCGTGGCCGGAGATCATGATGACTTCAGGAGGATTCTCGAGCGCGCGGATTTTCTCCAGCGTGTCAAGGCCGTCGATGCCGGGCATCCAGATATCGAGCAGCACAACGTCGAACGCGGCTTTTCGAACCAGGTCGAGGCCAGCTTCGCCGCTCTCGGCGACGGACGCGGAGTATCCCTCATCGGCGAGGACGCCGGAGAGGGAATCGCGAATGCCGCGTTCATCGTCAACGATCAATATGTTAGGCATGCTGAATAGCGGCGGCTACCGGGGTAGATTCAGGGACAACGGGTAATTCCACCACGAAGCGGGCGCCGACTGGCTGATTCTCTTCGACGCGAATGGAGCCGTGATGATCTTCAATAATGCGGCTTACGATGGCGAGTCCCAGTCCGGTGCCGCGTTTCTTGGTGGAAAAATACGGGAGAAAAAGTTTTTCTTTCAGTTCGTGAGTGACGCCGTGACCGGTGTCAGCTACGGAAATTTCGACGGCATCGCGGCTGGCGACCAGCGCGGTGGAAATTTCGATTTCGCGGACCAGAGAATCCTGCAAGGCGTCGGCGGCGTTGTCTACAAGGTTGGCGACGGCGCGCTTTATGGATTCCGCGTCGGCCATGACGCGGGGAAGATCAGGCGTCAAAGATTTGTGCAGACGGATTCCATCGAGGCGGCCGTTGAACATGGAAAGCGCGTTCTCGATGACTTCATTGATGTCGGCGGGTTGAGGCTTGGACGCGGGGAAACGCGCCAGCGTGGAGAATTCGTCGACCAGGCGGCGAACGGTTTCGGCGGCGCTGGCAATCGTTTCGGCGCAGGCGCGAACGACCTCGATCGAAGCGGGATCAGCGGGAGTGGCGCGCCCCAGGTGGCGGCGGATGCGTTCTGCGGAGAGCGCGATGGGGGTGAGTGGATTTTTGATTTCGTGCGCGACGCGGCGAGCCACTTCACGCCATGCGGCCTGCTTCTGCGCCTTCAGCAGGTCGGATAGATCTTCGAACACGATTACGTAGCCGGACTTCTCGCCTTGATGCCGGAGAGTAGCGACGGTGATCGCTACGTTCAGCGAGGCGCGCTGGGCTGGCATTTCCATTTGCGCGGCAGCCATGCCCATGCGATCGGCACGGCGCAGCAGGGGATCGAGATCTTCCAGCACTTCGGCGGGGAAAACGTCGGCGAGAGGAGAGCCAAGAACAATTTGTGGGACGGTGTCGTGCGGGGCTTCGGGGTGAAACATGCGGAGCAGAGCCTGATTGGCGTGGGTGACGCGGCGCGCAGCGTCGAGCGAGAGCACTCCGGTGGGAATGCTTTCGAGAATGGTTTCCATCTGGCGGCGGCGGCGATCGAGTTCGGCATTAGCTTCGGTGGCGTCGCGACTGGAGGCTTCGATCTGGCGGCGGCTGGCCTCGAGTTCTTCGGCCATGCGGTTGAAGGAGCGGACGAGATCGCCGATTTCGTCGGCGCCGCTGATTTCGACGCGGTAGTCGAGGCGTCCGCGGGAAATTTCCTGCGTGGCCTCGGCGAGGGCCGCGAGTGGGCGTGTGACCAGCTTGGAGAGAAATAGCGCCAGCCACGTGGTGACAAACAGCACGATCATGGTGAGCAGCAGCAGGTAACCCATGTAGACGCTGCGCACGCGGCGGCGTTCGCGGGCAAGATCGTAGTAGCGCTGCTGGCCGGCTTCGACTTGTTTCAAGGTTTGGGCGAGTTCGGCGGGCAGGGGAATGGCGACGACGATGACTCCCGCTTTTCCGACGGGCGCTGTGCCGAGAGTGTAGTCCGTATTGTTCCAGGTGAATTGCGCAACGCGGCCTGCGGCTGCGTCGGCGAGCGGAAGCTTCGAGTGCAACAGTGCCCATGAGCCGGGAGCGTTAAAGCTGGCGGCTTCGTTTCCGTCTTGTACGGCGATGGCGAATCCGCCTTGCAAGATGGGTTCGTGAAGGCGGAATTCCTTGGTTAATTCGGAGAACTCGCGGTCGGTGAAAGCGCGTTGCGCCGGAGCAGATGCGGCGATGACCTGGGCTTCGGAACGGGCGTTCTGGGTGGCGTAGTTGGCCAAGAGCGAACCCATGGCGTGAATGTCGGACCGGACTTCTTCCGCGGGAGTGGAGAACCAGCGCTCGATGGAGCGGTTCATCAAGCCATAGGCGAACCAGTACATGACGACGACCGGGACAAATGAGAGCAGTAGCGCGCCGGCGACCATGCGAGTGCGGAACTTCGAGCCCAGCACTCCCATGCGGCGCTCGGCAAACAGCTTTAGCAGATTGCGGAACAGGACGAAAGTGAGGGCGACGAACAACAACGAGATGAGAAAAGTGAGGGCCCAGAAAACCAGGATTTCTTCGTTGTTGCCGGGGCGGAGGAAATTTGGGTCGAACGCGTTTTGCGAAACCAGAATGGCGAGCAGGAGCGAGACCGCGATTGCGAGCAGAATGATGGCTTGCTTGCGGCTGGACTTTTTTGGAGCGCGGGTTGGGGCGGGGTGGGGCACGGGAGTCGGCGTCCTGGTCGGGACGTTGCAAGTCATTATAGATGGACACTGCGCGGGGTGACGCTTGATGGGGCCGATGATGGGGCCGACGTGTCCTTGGCGCGACCGTGGCTGGCGCTCGGCGTCGGTGGAGGCTGAGATTCCTCCGCCGCGATGAAACGCGCGGCGTTCGGAATGACAGGGTTCGGTTGGGTTGGCTAAGAGCTACGAGCTAGAAGGTAGAAGGCTGAGTTTACTTTGCACGCCGGCTTGCTGTGAGTTCCTGCAGGACGGCGTCGTAGGCCGGCTTCGGCTGGTAGGTTTGGTCGAACCATAGGGCGTGGCCGCGGGTGTTGTGGGAGTGGGAGCTGATCCAGGAATATTTGTCGGTGAATCCCCAGGTTTGGATGGCGGTGCAGGCGGGGTTCTGGAGGCAGGCGTGGACCACGCTGCGATAGACCTGCGCCTGACGGAGCAGGTCGTGGTCGTGTGGATCGTTCTGGTGCAGATCGTTATCGCGCAGATCATTGCCGCGCAGACTGTTGTCGTGAAGGTCGTGGTCGTGGAGCGGGCGGGCTGCGGAGTCGAGGGATGGGGAAGCGGGCAGGGGGACATCCAGTTCGGTGATGTGGACTTGCAGACCGAGGGCGGTGAGGCGCGCGATGTTGGCGGCGAGAGCCGCGGAATCCAGGTCGGGGCCGGGAAGATGCAACTCCAGGCCGACGCCGTCGATGGGGACGCCGCGATGTTTGAAATCTTTTAACATTTCGTAAATCGCGTCGGACTTGTGGTTGAGGAATTCGCCTTCGGCGTCGTTATAGAACAGAAGCGCGTGAGGGTCAGCTTCGCGGGCCCAGCGGAAGGCTTGCTCGATATAGGCGGTGCCCTGGCCGGCGAAACCGATGCCGGGCTGGTTGTACCAGATGGAGTCGCGCATCCTGCCCGTTTCGTCCATTGCTTCGTTGACTACGTCCCAGGCGAAAACCTGGCCGGCGTAGCGTTTCATGACCCGGTTGATGTGGTCGTGCAGCAGTTGAGATAGTTGCAGCGGCGTGAAGTGGCCGTGGGCCAGCCAATCCGGATGGTCGTGATCCCAGACCAGACAATGGCCGCGGACTTTCATTCCGTGGACTTGGGCGAAGCCGACGACTTCATCGGCCTGCCGAAAATCGAAACTGTCGAGGTTGCGGCGGATGACCCGCCATTTCATGGCGTCCTCGGGTTCGACCATGTTGAATTCGCGGGCCAGGGTGGCGGAGTAGGCGGCTTCGGAGAACAACGACGGTCGCACGGCGGTGCCGATCAGGATTCCGGCGTGGTCGGCGGCCTGGCGCAAAGACGGGGGATGGGCGAATGAGACGGGGTTTGATTGGGTTGGATTCGGGAATGCGGCGAGCCCAGCCAGTAAGGCGGTGAGGATTCGGAAGCTTTGCAATCTGGTGAGCATGCTGGACCGATCACAAGAGCCGCGCAACCACAGGGGCTGAAGCCCACGCTGAACTTGGGGCTTACGCGGCGCTGAAGCGCCGCTCTTCCACGGTACTGCACGCGTACGGTACTACGCGTGTTCGTGATTCTCTGCAACCTCCGGGCCGTGCCCGCCAAAACTTCTTATGATGCGAGTCCTACTTACTACGGGGAAGGAACCGCTGTAAAGGACATCCGTCACAATGGGGCTGTGATTTTTTGCAGTAGTGCTTGCCAACGCTGACGATCAAGCCGTGCATTTCGTTGTAAACCTGCGCCAGTGCGGTCCGCGGAGCGGTGCTCATCGCCGAGGGAGGATGGACCGTTCCGGGAAAGCTAGCGCTCGAATTGCGTCGGAGCTGCCCCGATATCGTCTCTTCCGTTGCCTCAGCCTTCGTTTTCTTGGCGGCCGGAGTCAAGGCGCGCTCGAACAACTGGCGGATTTCTTCGTAGTGGGTTTTCTGCGGCCGAATTTCGTGCCGTTCGAGGATGCGGCGGGTGTAGGCGTCCACGACGAAGACGGGATGATTCCCGGCGTAGAGGAGAATCGAATCGGCGGTCTCGGGGCCGATGCCGTTCAGGGCCAGCAGTTCTTCGCGAAGGCGATGCGTAGGTTGGGCAAAGAGATTGTCCAACGAGCCGGCATATTGACCATCGAGGAATGCGATGAAGGCTTTGATGCGCTGGGCTTTCTGGCGGAAATAGCCCGAGGGGCGAATCAGGCGTTCGAGATCGGGTAACGGGACGCGCCGGATCGCTTCGATCGATAAAAGATTCGCAGCGCGCAGGTTCGCCAGGGCGCGTTCCACGTTCGTCCAGGCGGTGTTCTGGGTTAGGAAAGCTCCTACGATTACTTCAAAGGGAGTGTGGGCCGGCCACCAGTGCTGCGGCCCCCAGGCGGCGAGCAGGGTGCGATAGTAGGCGCGAATCTGACTGGCATTCTCGCAGTCGTTCTCGGGGTCATTCCTGCGGCGACTCCGGCGATTGTTTTGGGCACGATTCCCGGTGTGACGCGACTTCGCAACTCTCATTGGTCGAGTCTAATCGCCCCGCACTCGTATCGTCTGACGCGGTGGCCGGCCAGGGTTTGAGTCTTACCGAAGTGCATGTACTCCGGCCCGGCAAGCCTGCGGACACAGCGGAAAACAATCAATTGGCGTGGGGTGCAGAGGGTCAACCCGTTGTGGACGCAGCGCTTCGCGAGGTCCAAGTACCAAAGTTACTGGTAAGGTAACGCGGTTGCGTTGACAATTTGTGTCAACGCAAGTGCGCTGTGTTTCTCTCCCCGCGAACGGCAGCGGTTTGCGTGAAAGCCTGCAAGATTTGTCAGGCGTCGATTCACTACCTGGATAGGAGATCGCCGTATGTCTCAACGGCTGGGTGACCTTCTCGTCAAAGAGAAGATCATTACCCCAGAGCAGTTGGAACAAGCGAATAAGGTTCAGAAGGAGCAGAGCTGCCGCCTGGGGTCCGCCCTGGTGAAGCTCGGGTTCCTGACGGACGAGGACGTCACGAATTTTCTGTCCCGTCAATACGGCGTTCCTGCCATCAATCTCTCGTATTTTGAAATTGACCCCGCGGTGGTCAAGCTGATTCCGTTCGAAACCGCGAAACGCTACCAGATTCTGCCGCTGAGCCGGGTGGGAGCGTCGCTGACCATCGCGATGGTGGACCCCACCAACGTGTTCGCGATGGACGACATCAAGTTCATGACCGGCTTCAATATTGAGCCGGTAGTGGCGTCGGAAAGTTCCATCCAGTCCGGGATCGAGAAGGCTTACGGGACCAGCCAGGGAGATGACCTGGAAACCGTGATGCAGTCGATGAACGACGATGCCGATGTGGAAGTGCAGGCGGAAGAAGAGCAAATCGGTCTGGCCGATCTGGAGAAAGCGGCCGACGAAGCTCCGGTGGTTAAGCTGGTGAACCTGGTGCTGACGGACGCGGTCAAGAAGGGAGCCAGCGACATTCACATTGAACCTTACGAAAAGGAGTTCCGCGTACGGTTCCGGATTGACGGCGTGCTGCAAGCGATCATGTCGCCGCCGCTCAAGTTGAAGGACGCAATCACGTCCCGCGTGAAGATCATGGCCAAGCTTGACATCAGCGAGAAGCGGCTGCCGCAGGACGGCCGCATCATGCTGAAGATGCAGCTTGGCGGACGCAAGAAGCAGCTTGATTTCCGTGTGAGCACGTTGCCCACACTGTGGGGCGAGAAAATCGTGCTCCGGTTGCTGGACAAAGAAAATCTGCGCCTCGACATGACCAAGCTTGGTTTCGAGGCCGAGTCGCTGGTGAAATTTGAGAAGGCGATTCTCAAGCCTTACGGCATGGTGCTGGTAACCGGGCCGACGGGATCGGGCAAGACCAACACTTTGTATTCGGCGATTTCGCGGCTGAACCAGCCCGATACGAACATTATGACAGCGGAAGATCCGGTCGAATTCCAGTTGGGCGGCGTCAACCAGGTGCAGATGAAGGAACAGATCGGATTGAACTTTGCGGCTGCCCTGCGATCGTTCCTGCGGCAAGATCCTAACATCATTCTGGTGGGCGAAATTCGAGACTTTGAAACGGCGGAAATCGCCATCAAAGCTGCGCTTACGGGTCACCTTGTGCTATCGACGCTGCACACTAACGGCGCGCCGGAAACCATTACTCGTCTCATGAACATGGGTATTGAGCCCTTCCTGGTTGCGACTTCGGTGCACATGATCGTTGCCCAGCGTCTGATTCGCCGCATCTGCAAAGACTGCTCCGAACCATTCGAGGTGCCGGTGCAGACCCTGATCGAAGAGGGCTTTTCGCCGGAAGAGGCCAAGACGGTCAAACCCCACAAGGGCAAAGGCTGCGGAACTTGCAACAACACGGGATACAAAGGCCGCGCGGGTTTGTACGAAGTCATGGAAGTGGACGACGAGATCCGGGAGTTGGTGCTGGTCGGGGCGTCGGCCGTGGAGTTGAAAAAGAAAGCGATTGAGCGGGGCATGGTTACTCTGCGGCGGAGCGGCCTGATCAAGGTGGCCGCGGGTATGACCACGCTTGAGGAAGTGGCGCGCGAAACAATTCACTAGTTTGGGAGCGAAGGGGAACACTTATGGGTTTGTCGCTTAGCGATCTGCTGAAGAGAATGCTGGAGATGAATGGCAGCGATCTTCACATCACCACGAACTCGCCGCCGCAGATTCGCGTGCACGGGCATCTGGTGCCGCTCGACCTGCCGCAGATGACGCCGGCCGAAACCAAACAGCTGGCTTACAGCGTCATGACTGATTCCCAGAAGCACCGTTTTGAAGAAAGCCTGGAGCTCGACTTCTCGTTCGGCTTGAAGGGGTTGGCTCGGTTCCGTGCCAACGTGTTTAACCAGCGGGGCGCCACGGCAGCGGTCTTCCGTGTGATTCCATTCGAGATTAAGTCTTTCAATCAACTCAACCTGGCGCCGGTGGTGAGCAAGTTCTGCGACAAACCGCGCGGTTTGATTCTGGTGACTGGTCCTACTGGATCGGGAAAGTCGACCACGCTGGCTGCCATGATCGACAAGATCAATACCGAGCGCCACGACCACATCCTCACCATTGAGGATCCAATCGAATTCGTGCACATGAATAAGAACTGTCTGGTGAATCAGCGCGAGCTGCACGCGGATACCAAGAGCTTTACCGACGCGCTGCGCGCTGCTCTTCGTGAAGACCCCGATGTGGTGCTGATCGGCGAAATGCGAGACCTGGAAACCATTGAGTCGGCGTTGCGAATTGCCGAAACCGGCCACTTGACCTTCGGCACCTTGCACACCAACTCGGCAACCTCCACCATCAACCGTATCATCGACGTGTTTCCTGCTCACCAGCAGCCACAGATTCGCGCTCAACTTTCGCTGGTGCTGGAAGGCATCATGTGCCAAAGCTTGCTGCCCAAGATTGATGGCAAGGGCCGCGCCATGATCATGGAAATTCTGGTGCCGAATTCGGCGGTTCGCAACCTGATTCGTGAAGACAAGATTCACCAGGTCTACTCGTCGATGCAATCGGGGCAGGAAAAATTCGGGATGCAGACCTTTAACCAGGCGCTGGCCACGGCGTATTTCCAGAAGCAGATTTCACTGGAAGTGGCGCTGCAGCGCTCCAGCAATGTGGATGAACTGCAGGAAATGATCAACCGGGGAGCCAGCTTGACGAACCGGGGAGCCGCGTCGGGCGCAGCGGCAGCCAAGGGAGCGGCTTCGTCGAAACATTAACTTCCGCAGGCCATGGACTATTTTTTCGGCGGCGGAAACGAGTAACAGTTTTTGCATGCGAACAGCAGGATTTTCGAAGCAGAGTATAGACGGAATACGGACGAATTGAGGAGAGGCTAAAACCATGCCAGTCTTTACATTCTCAGGCAAGGACGCCTCCGGGCAGAAAATTTCCGGAGAACGAGTAGCGCCGAACAAGCAGAGTCTGGCGTCAGCACTGCGTCGCGAGCGTATTACGCCCGGCGCCATCCGCGAAAAGGGCAAAGAATTCGTGATGCCCACGTTTGGCTCCGGCAAAGTCGGGACCAAGGAGATTGCGATCTTCTTCCGCCAGTTTTCGGTCATGATCGACGCCGGCTTGCCGCTGGTGCAATGTCTGGAAATTCTGGCGTCGAACCAGGAAAACCCGGCGTTTCAGAAAACTCTGAACGGCGTGCGCACTACGGTGGAAGGCGGCGCAACCCTGGCCAACGCCATGCGCCAGTTTCCGGTCGTGTTCGACGACTTGACCACCAACATGATCGAGGCCGGCGAAACCGGCGGTATTCTCGACATCATCCTGCAGCGCCTGGCGGTCTACGTGGAAAAAGCGGTACGCCTGCGGGCTGCGGTGAAGTCAGCGTTGATCTATCCGATCGCCGTGGTTTCGATGGCGTTCCTGATCGTCGGTGCGCTGTTGAAGTGGGTGGTGCCCATCTTCGCTAACCTGTTCAACGGTCTGGGTGTGACGCTGCCACTGCCTACGCGAATTGTGGTGGGGTTGAGCGGTTTCGTGCAGGGCTTCTGGTGGATCTTCCTGGTAGGAGGCGTGGGCTTCGTCGTTGGCATCAAGCAAATCAAGAAGAACCGGCGGGGGCGCTACTACTTCGACAAGATGATGCTCCATCTGCCGGTGATGGGATCGTTGCTGCGGAAAATTGCAGTGGGCCGCTTTACCCGAACGCTGGGCACTCTGATCACTTCCGGCGTGCCGATTCTGGAAGGTTTGAGCATCACGGCGAAAACCTCGGGCAACGCGGTTCTGGAAGAAGCGCTGATGAAGGTGCGCAAGGCCATCGAAGAAGGACGCACCATCATTGATCCACTGAAGGAATGCGGCGTGTTTCCCAACATGGTGACGCAGATGATCGGCGTGGGCGAAGCCACAGGCGCCATGGATTCGATGCTGCAGAAGATCGCCGACTTCTACGAGGAAGAAGTAGACGCGGCGACCAAAGACATGCTGGCCATGCTCGAGCCCGTCATCATCGGATTGCTCGGCGTCATGATCGGCGGCATCGTGATTTCGCTCTACATGCCGCTGTTCGCCATGATCGCCAAACTGGCTGGATAAGCAAGTTTCAAGGTGACAAGGTTTCGAGGTTTCAAGGCGAAAGCTTCCCGACTTTGAAACCTTGAAACTTTGAAACCTTGAAACCTGGTCTTTCAAGACCACCGGGATTGCAATGCAATCGACCTTTGATGAGCGGAATTGGCTGGCCTGGCTGGTCAAGGTGCGTGTTCTCATCCTGACTTTTCTGCTCGGGATTCAGCTCACTGTCGCCGAGTTCACGCGTACGACGCTGCCTGTCCGTCTCTTTATTGGCACCATCCTGTTCTGGTTTACGGTTTCGCTGCTGTACATGCTGCTCCTTTCTTTCTGGAGAGAGCATCGCCTGCAGGCGTCTCTGCAGGTGGTGACTGACCTGGTTCTTGTAAGTCTGGTGGTGCACGAAACTGGAGGCTGGGACAGTTCCTTTAATTTTCTTTACCCGCTGGTCATCATCGTGGCTGCGGTCCTGCTGCCGCGGGTGTGGGCGCATTTGGTGGCGGCGCTGGCATTTCTGCTGTATGGCACGGTTCTCGAACTGAATTATTACGGCGTCGTGCATTCGTATTGCACTACGCATCCTGCGCTAAAAGCGTTGCAAGCCATCATCTTCGTCAACCTGTTCGCGTTCCTGGCGGTGGCGTATCTGGCGGGGTTACTGACCGGAAAGTTGCGGCAGGCGCGGGTGCAGCTGAAGGATACCAGCGGGGCTCTGGAAGACCTGCAGGTCCTGCACGAAAACATTATTCATTCCATCAGCAGCGGACTGATTACCACCGGACTTGATGGACGGATTACGCTGGTGAACCCGGCCGCGCAAAAGCTGGTGGAGCGTTCCGCGGCGGAGTTGATCGGGACGCCGGTCAAGGACCTATTTCTGGATCCGCTGCCCAACACGGAATCGCCGCAGCCGCATGCGGAGATTCGGTTCGAAGTGCCTAAAAGTTTCCGCAAGACGTTCCGCGTGAGGGTCGCAACCCTGACCGTGCCGGAACGCGGAGTGTTGGGCTTTGTCTACGCGTTTGATGATTTGACGGAGATCCGGCGCCTGGAGCGCGAAGTGCGCATGCAGGACCGCCTTGCGGCCGTGGGCAGGCTGGCGGCCGCGATCGCGCACGAGATTCGCAATCCGCTGACTTCGATTGCGGGGTCGGTGAGCATGCTCTCGGGAATTCCGGAAATGAATGACGAGCACCGCCACTTGCTGGGGATTGTGACCCGCGAGTCGCAACGCCTGAATAGCATCATTACTGATTTCCTGGCTTACTCCCGCACAAAGCAATACCACTTCGGCAGAGCGGATCTGGTACAGCTGGTGGAAGATACGCTGACGCTGATGGACCATCGCATGGCCGCGGAAAAAACCGGAATCACCATCGAGCGCCGGTTCGCCGTGACCAAAGCTCTTACGATCGCCGACGGCGACAAGATCAAGCAAGTCTTCTGGAATTTCTGCGAAAACGCGGTTCGCGCCATGCGCGGCGGCGGGAAGCTCACGGTCAGCGTTGAGTCCCTGGGCGACGACTGGCAGGTCGGATTCACCGATACGGGCGCGGGCATGAGTCCGCAGCAAACGGAAAAAATCTTCGAGCCGTTTCAATCAAACTTCGAGGGTGGCACCGGCCTGGGGCTCGCCATTGTTTACCAGATTGTGCAGGCCCATGAAGGCCGAGTGTGGGCCCGCTCGAAACCGGGGCAGGGGGCGACTTTCATCCTGAGGTTGCGGCGTTTGGATGCGGAGAAAACTGTTTCTTTGGCAGGGCCTTCCGCGAATGCAGCCAGCGCGACTCCGGCGGCCGTGCTCGCGCACCAGGCTGCGGTCGCGGCGGGAGGAGGGGCTCGTGGCTAACATTTTGGTTTGCGACGACGAACGCTCCATCTGCGAAATGCTGGATATCGCCCTGCGCCGCGAAGGCCATCGCGTGGAAACCGTGCAGTCGGGGCAGGCGGCCAAAAATAAAATCGACGGCGCTCTTTACGACGTGATCGTCACCGACATCAAGATGCCGAGCATTGATGGCATCGAAGTGCTGCGGCATGCGCATCGCGTTTCGCCGGATTCGGCGGTCATTCTCATCACAGCGGTCGACGACTACGAAGCCGCGGTTGAGGCGGTGAAGGCGGGCGGAGCTTCCGATTACATTCGCAAGAATCCCGGGCTGGTCGACGAGATCAAGCTGGCCATCAACCGTGTTCTCGAGAAGCTGGTGTTGAGCAAGCAGAATTTTGCCTTGCGCCGCGACGCTGCTACGCGCAACTCGCTGGACAACATCATCGGCTCCAGCGGGGCGATGGAAAAACTCAAGCAGACGGTTCGCACCGTGGCCTCAACCGCCAGCACGGTGCTGATTCACGGCGAAAGCGGAACCGGTAAAGAACTGGTCGCGCGCGCCGTGCATGTGTGCTCGCCTCGCGCCACGGATTCGTTCGTGTCGGTGAATTGCGGGGCCTTTCCGGAAACGCTGCTGGAAAGCGAACTGTTCGGCTACGTAAAAGGCGCCTTCACCGGGGCTAACCAGAACAAGCGCGGACTGTTTGAAGTCGCCGATGGGGGCACGATCTTCCTCGACGAGATCAGCGAGATGACGCTGGCGATGCAGGTCAAGCTGCTGCGCGTGTTGCAGGAGCGCACGGTGCGCCCTGTTGGCGGCACCAGCGAAATATCGATTGATGTGCGCGTCATCGCCGCCACCAATCGCGATCTCGATAAAGCGGTCGCCGAAAATCTGTTTCGCGAAGATCTCTATTACCGGCTCAACGTCATCCCCATCCGCGTGCCTCCGCTGCGCGAGCGCCCCGAAGATATTTCGCTGCTGGTCAATCATTTCCTCAAGAAATATGCGGCCGCGGCCGGACGCAGCATTCTGCGCATTCATAAAGACTCGCTCAATACGCTATGCGGCTACGAGTGGCCCGGCAACGTACGCCAGCTGGAAAACACAGTGGAACGCGCCGTGGCTCTCGAAATGACCGACGAATTACACGTGGAGTTGCCGGCGGAACGTTCGAAGGCACGCGCGGCTGCCGCAGCCGCTGGGGGCGCCGGAGGTTTGCAGGATATTCCTGCGGGTTCGGTTCTGCCCGAGGGCGTGGGCATGGAAGTCTACGTAGCCGGGATCGAACGTTCCCTGCTGCAGAACGCCCTCGACCAAAGCAACGGCGTGCAAACCAAAGCCGCCGATCTGCTGGGAATTTCGTATCGGTCGTTCCGGCATTTGATGAAGAAGTACGAGTTGTAGGGAAACCAGCTCTTAGCTGCTAGCTCTTAGCCTTTAGCTTGAACTCTGCGATATGAGGCATTCCGGCGCCGAATGTCGGGTGCTACTGCTGCCGGAAGTCATGTGGTTTAGCTAAGAGCTAAGAGCCAAAAGTTAAGAGCTAGAACTTGTTCCGCACAGCATCCAGCTGTGGTAAACCTATCTCATGCGGCATACCCTGGGCTTTCTCTGGAACGCGACGAAACACCATCGCCTGGCTCCGTGGCGTAGCCCTTATCTTTTGTGGCGCATCGAGACTTATACCGGGGTCAAGATGACGCAAATCGGGTTTCTGGAATTTTGGGAATTCGTGTGGCGTGAGCGGACCCACCTGTGGCGATTTCTGAAGTGGACGGGCGAGATGGAACGGTATGTCCATCCCAAGCCCAGGGCTTCGTAAGGATCCAGGGCTTCGTAACGATGAGGTTCGCAGGCAGGATCTCGTAGCCTTGCGTCCGAAGGGACCGGTCTACGCGCTTTTTCCCGCCGCTGCGCCCTCGCCCAGCATGATGCTTACTTCGTTACCCTTGCCTGCTCCGGTAATCTGCGCGGCGTTGCCGCGGTTGGCGGCGATTTCGAGGAAGCCCATGCTGCCCATGATGCCGAACACTTCTCCGGCGGCGCCTTCGGCGTAAAGCGTGCGGATTTCCGTAATCTCTTTGCTGCCCACAACCAGCTTGAAGGGCGCTGGATCGGCTCCAAACAGCATGGGCGCGTCTTTAGGGGTGATGTTGGTGATCAGGTTTCCGAAGCGGTCCACTTTCAGAATCACGGCGCGCATGCGGTTCGCGTCCACGGCCTTGGGCTTGGGCGCCGCGAAGCGGGTGAAATCTTCGATCTCGTCGCCGAATTTGTGCGAATCGACCTGCTTGGCGAGGTAGGCTGCTACGGGAGCGAAGATATCGCGAGCATGGAAGGTGTTGCTGATCGGCTGCAGAAAATAATGGTCGGAGCTGATGTGGCGCACGTGCATCCGCTCTTCCTGCGCGTAAACCAGGGAGAGCACGCCGTTATCGGGCGCCACAAAATAGTACTTGTCGCTGATCGCGATAATCGGCCGCCGCGCCGTCCCCACGCCTGGATCGACCACCACCAGGTGCACGGTTCCGGAAGGGAAGTAGGAGTAGGCTTGCGAAATCGTCAGCGCGCCATCGAGCACGTCAAAAGGCTGCACAGCGTGCGAGATATCGACGATCTGGGCCTCGGGCACAATCTCGAGAATGACGCCCTTCATGGCGCCCACGAAATGGTCGTTGGTCCCGAAATCAGTGGTCAAAGTTACGGTCGGACGTGAAGGCACTTTCCCTCGCAGAATCAATGATTAAAGATAAAAAGGCAGGGTATTCCCTGTATTCGAAGTTAATTTGTGATCGGCCTGTGCGTCAAGGCACAGAAGTAATGCATAAAGTTGGGGCCCAGACAAGGCTCTGACTTTTTATGGCGACTTTTCACCCACCAACTCAAGTGATGCCTAGTGCCGCGACTGAGGCCGCATGTGGTCTAAAATACTCTGCGTCCGCGCACGGGGGGATCGATGAAGCGGCGTTTGGTGGTCGTGGCCATCATCGGCATGGCTCTTGTTGGCGCAGGCATCCTCGTCCGCGCTTACCGTAAGAATCGGCAACTCGCGAAACAGGCGGCAGCTCACCGCGTCCGTGCTGAGCAAGGGGATGCGGAATCACAGTTCAAGCTGGGTTCGATATATTCCAGAGGTAACGGAGTCCCGCAGGACTACGGCGAGGCCGTTCGCTGGTATCGCAAGTCCGCCGAGCAGGGTTACGCAAAGGCCGAATTCAACCTCGCTAGCATGTATCGCGATGGCATGGGGGTTCCTCAGGACCATGCGGAGGCTGAACGTTGGTGTCGTAAAGCCGCTGAACAGGGTGACGCGAGGGCTGAGGAGGGCCTCGGCTTCATATATTACAGAGGCGAAGGGGTGCCACAGGATTACAAGGAAGCGGCACGTTGGTACCGAATATCCGCCGAACAAGGTGACGCAAACGCGCAGTACGTCCTTGGCTACTTGAATTACTACGGTTTCGGTGTGCAGCGGGATCGAGTTCAGGCCTACGATTTGTTCCAGCAAGCTGCCGCCAATGGGAACGAGGATGCTCGGCGGGCGATTCAGTGTTACAGGAAGGGGATTTCAATCGACCCAGGTGCGGGTCTCAGAGGCCTTCAGTAGGTTACATATCTTCTTTTGCTTCACGAAATGTTGGAAATGAAGAACGTTCAGTTGTCGTAAGGCCGTTACGCTCATCTCGCCGAGTGCCCAACGCCATGAAGCCCAGTTCTACTCATACCTCAGCGCCTCGATCGGATTCATTCGCGACGCCTTCAGCGCCGGAAAAAATCCTGAAATGATGCCGACCGCCGAAAGGATCGCGAACGAAATCATCATCACGCCCAGCGAGGCATGCAGGAAAATCGCGCCCTCGTGGTCGGCGGTTTTGTAGAACTCGTCGTACAGCGGCATGGGAGGCATCGCCCAGGTAAGCACCTCGGCGACAGCCATTCCGATCAGCCCGCCCACGAACGTGAGCACCAGCGCTTCCAGCAGAAACTGCACCAGGATGTGCCTGGGCCGCGCGCCAATAGCTTTGCGCAGGCCGATTTCGCGCGTCCGCTCCGTCACTGACACCAGCATGATGTTCATAACGCCGATGCCGCCCACGGCCAGCGTGACCACCCCGATCAGTCCCAGCACTGCTTGCAGCCCCATGGAAAACGCGTTGATCATGGCGCGGTCTTCAATGGTGTCCCACTCCGGTGTGGCTTTGTCATCCTTAGGATCGAAATGGTGACGCCGCGCGATCACCTCGCGCACCGCGGCCAGCGCCTTCTTGTTCAACTCGGCTGCGGTCGGTTGGATGATGATCTCGTCTGGATCGCGAATGTTTTTCAGGTCGCGCATCAGCCCGAACGGAATGAATGCATTCTCGTTGTCAGGACCGTTGTACATGGAATCCTGAATCTTGTTGCGCATGGTCCCGATCACTTCGAAATCCAGGCCACCGATTTCCACATGCTGGCCCGCGCCGGGCGCTCCCTGGAACACTTTCTTGGCGGCGCTATAACCCAGGATAACCACGCGCCGGTGGTCGGCGAAATCGCCTTCATTGAAATAGCGGCCGTCATCGAGGATCAGCTTGCGCATTTGCCCATACGGCATCTCGACGCCGCGCACTTGCAGCGAGACCAGGCGCGTGCCGATCTTGAAGGCGAGGTCGCGGTCGATCTCTCCGCTCACCGCCCGCACAATCGGAACTTCGTCGCGGATGGCCTCGACATCCTCGTATTCGTAATTTACTTTCTTGCCGGCGCGCTGTCCTCCCGCCTGCAGGCTGGTTTGTCCCGGCCAGAGAACGATCACGTTGTTGCCCATGTTCATGAAGGCATTGAGCACGCACCCGCCCAAGCCTTGACCGTAAGCCAGCAGCAACACCACAGACGCCAGGCCCCATACGATGCCTAGCATTGTGAGGCCGGAGCGCATGCGGTCGCGCATCAGCGCCTGCCAGCCTTGCGAGATGAGTTCTTTCAGAAACATGGGAAACCAGGGGTTAGGGCTTAGGGGTCAGGGGTTAGGGTTTCTGTTTTCCCTAGCCCCTAATCCCTAGCCCCTGCTTTTTACTGAATATGTATATCGCCTGAACCCGTGCGCACAGCCAGCAGCGGGCCACCGCCGCGAACCTTGCCGTTGATCGACTTGCGGGTCTCCTGCACCCGGCCCTGCACCGTCATCTCGACCGGAGCGTCGATATCGACGGTGCCAGAACTGGTTGAGATTCTGGCGTCGAAGGCCGCGTTGTTGGGCAGGCGAACGTGCACGTTGCCGGATCCGGTTTTTATGTCCCACGATCCGCTCTGCGTGCCTTCCGCGGTGATGTCGCCGCTGCCTGCTTCGGCGCGGAACGCTCCCTGCACTCCGCGGGCGGTGATGTTGCCGGAACCGGTGTGCAAGTCGACGTCGCCCGCTCCGGTTTCCTCCACTTCCACGTCGCCGCTGCCCGTGCCTCCGCGGACCGGACCGGAAATCTCGTGCGCCCGCACGTTGCCGGAGCCAGTCTGCACGTGAATGTCGCCCGTGAGCTGTGCAACTTTCAGATCGCCTGACCCGCTCTGCAAATCTGCATTGCCGTGCAGGCCCTCGATGATCTGGTCTCCCGAGCCGGTGTGGGCGCGCAGCGCCGTGTCCGCGGGTACGGTGATTTCGTAATCCACAGAAATGTCATGCGCTTCGACGTAATCGATGTGGATGCTGTTACCTTCCTGCCGCACGGGAGGATGCTGTTCGATCTCGCTGACGTCGGCCGTGCGTTCTCCGCGCAGCCAGCGGTCACTGACGAAAATCTTGCCACGAATGGAGACCGATCCCGCAGGACCGCTTCGTACCGTGACATCGCCGGAGTGGGTGAGAACCTCCAGGTCCACCGGGCCGGTCACCGAGAGCGTGCGCTCGAACGTGCCTTGCGGTGTGGATGCAAAGACGGCAGTGGAGAATACGGCCAGAGCGATCGCCAGGCCTGCGAAGCGGGCCGGCGCAGAAGACAAAATGCGAAAGCTGCGATGCTTATTCATATCGGAGTGACTCCACAGGTGTCATTTCCGCGGCGCGCTGGGCGGGATACATGCCCGCGGTCACGGTGATCAAAGAAAGCGTCAGAATCGAAGCGACAATCGAAATCCACGAAACAATGGGATGGGGCACGAAGTCGGGCAAGGGAAGCGCTTGCATCGCGGCACATAGTCCCACGCCGAAAGAAAGCCCGAGCACTCCGCTGACGATGGTCAGCATGGCCGACTCTGCAAAAAACTGCCGCAGGATGTCGCGCTTGGTGGCGCCCATCGCCTTGCGCGTGCCGATCTCGCGGGTGCGTTCCGTCACCGAAACCAGCATGATATTCATTACTCCAATGCCGCCCAGGCACAGCGTGACGATCGCGACACAGCCAAAGAAAATGGTCACCACGCCGAAAATCTTATCCAGAAGCTTGGCGCCTTCCATAGTGTCCCAGATAAACAGCGCGTCTTTGTCGAGCGGATCGAAATGGTGCACACGGGCCAGGGTCCGGCGCACCTGCAATACAGACGCTTCATGGTCCTCAGGGTCACCAACTTCGAAAACAATATCGTCGAGATAGCCGCGCGTGATTCCTGCGCCTTTTTTCTCCGGGGGAGGAAAATCGCGCGAAACGGCGGAATACGGTGCAAAAAGGTAGTCGTTGTCGGGACCGTTGTAGTTCGCGTTCTGATTTTTCTCTTTTAAAACGCCGACCACTGTATAAGGGACGCTCTTGATGAGCACGCCGGCGCCAATCGCCGGTTGGCCGGGGAATAGCTGCCGGTAGGCTTTCGATCCCAGCACCACCACGCGGCGGCCCTCGCTCTCATCATCGTCGTTGATCAGGCGTCCTTCGCTGATCAACAGCGAGCGAAAGTCCTGGTACGACGGCCACATGCCTACCACGCCGCGACTGGCGGAATTGTACTGACTGACTTCAGGAATCGTGCGCCGCAACTCCGGGCTGACGTTCTTCACCAGGTAGCATTCGTCCCGGATCAGATCGGCGTCGTCGACATTGAGTTGAATCTCGCGTCCCGCCGCACGTCCCCCGACCTGAGCGCTGGTGCGTCCACCCCACATGATGACAAGATCCTTGCCCAGAGTCTGCATGTGTTTTTTCTGGTCGACGCTGAAGCCGCGCCCCAGGCCCACCAGGATAATCACCGACGCGATGCCCCACACGATGCCAAACATCGTGAGGAAAGTCCGCATCTTGTGAGCCCGGAATGTGGCAAAGGCCTGGCGCAGGATTTCGGAAAGAGTCATGGAGTTGCGAGTCCCGAGTCGCTAGTCCCGAGTTGAGGTAAATCTATCTCCGGTCTTCTTCGACTTTCTTCATCGAGTTGATCAGGCCGCTTAGCACGCGCCCGAGTTCTTCGGCCTGACCTATCAATTTGTCCGCCTGTTCTTCTCGAAGATAGCCTCGATCTTTTGAGATCAGTATCTGCGTTTCAATTTCCGCTAGCGAACCTCGTGCATGACGCAGGAATCGAATGAACTCAGGATTCGTGTAGTGCGCCTGTCCTTCGGCAATGTTGCTTGGGATAGAAACAGCAGCACGTCGAAGCTGGCTGGTTAGCCCATAAATTTCGTGCTGCGGAAAGGTATCGGTGGCATCATAGATTGCCCCCACGAGTTGCATACCCGTCTTCCAAGCGATCAAGTCTCTGTAGCTCATCGTGACAGCATACAACTCGGGACTCGGGACTAAGGACTAAGGACTCGCAACTACTGCAGCACGACCTGATCGCCTTCCTTCAGGCCGCTGAGCACTTCGGTCTTGGCGCCGTTCGAGATTCCGATGTTGACGGCGACTTTGTCTTTGCCGTCCTTGCCCTTCGGGTCTGGAATTTCGACCGATGCCTTCTTGTCCTTGTCGTAAAGGATTGCGCCTTCGGGAATCTGCAACACGTTCTTGTGCTCTTCCAGAATGATTTCCGCGTTGGCAGTCATTTCGGCCTTGAGTTCGCCGCCCGGATTCTGGATGGAAACCCGCACTTCGAAGGTGGTAACGTTGTCCTTCTCGACGCCCATGGGAGAAATCTTCGTTACCTTGCCGTTGAAAGTCTTGTCTTTGAACGATTCCACTTTGATTCGCGCGGGTTGGCCGAGGTAAACCTTGCCGATGTCGCTCTCGTCCACTTTGCCTTTCACGTAAACTTCGCTGGTATCGCCGAGGGTCATAACCAGCGTTGCCGAAGAGCCCAGTACTAGAATCGAACTCACCGCATCGCCCATCTCCACGTCGCGCGACAGCACGATACCGTCAATCGGCGAAACAATGTCGGTATAGCTGAGCTGCTCCTCGAGCTGCGTAAGGTTCGCCTGGTCCTGCACCACTTGTGCCTGGGCCTGAGCGATCTTCGCCTTCAGAACCGTCACCTCCGCCTTGGAAACATTCTGCTTGTTCAGGGACATCTCGTAGTTCTTTTCCGCATCGTCGAGCGAGGACGCCGAAACCACTCCGTCCTTGGCCATGCTCGTAGCGCGGTCGTAGGCGCGCTTTAACAGCGGCACGTCTGGACCTTCCGCGTCCACCTTGGCGCGCTCGAAATCGGCCTGCGAACTCTTCAGGTTGGCTTCCGCCGCTTCCAGCGCGGCGCGCGACTGTGCGACCTGCGCTTCAATCTCGATCTTATCGAGCTGCGCCAGCAGTTGCCCCTTCTTGACGTGATCGCCGTAGTCCACGAGCAGTTTCTTCACGATGCCACTGGCCTTGGACTTCACTTCCACTTTGGTGATGGGCGTGACTTTGCCCGTAGCTACCACGCTCTTGGCCAAGTCTCCCTTTTCCACCTTTGCCAGCTTCGAGGGGTCAATCTTAGTGCCGCCGCGCGTAGCCGCGAACACTCCCACCGTAATCAGCAGGACGATTCCTAGAGCAATGCCGCCATAAATGAATAGTTTGCGGCGCTTCTTCTTATTATTTCCGTTTCCGTTCACAACGCCTCCTAAGGGGATGGTTCAACTCTTAATGGTTCGATGATTCGATGCTTTCTGCTGGATAGGAGCCGTACGGCACTCTCACTCCTTAATACGGTGCCAGACTGGCTTTTGTTCCAGAAAATTAGGGTGTTCTACGGAAAGACTCGAAGACTGTCGGCGGCAACGAACAAGGCCAATGCCACCTGCCATTTAGACCAGTAATCTCCCAAAAGGATAGCGGAAGCGGTATCGAATTTGTGACGTCACCAAAGCCTGCCCCTATCTCTAGATAGATTCATCGGCAGTCCGCCCAACTGTCAACGCAAACGAACTGGCGACTAGCCACTAGCGACTAGCCACTGCCTCAGCAACTGCCTTTGAAATGTTAGAATTAGCGTTCAATGATCGCCTTTGTGCTGCTCCGGGTCTTTCTGATCCTGCTCCTGGTCGCAGCCAACGCCTTTTTTGCGGCCGCCGAGTTTTCGCTGGTCAGCGTGCGCGATACCCGCATCCAGCAACTCATTGAATCCGGACGCATTGGCGCCCGCATCGTGCAGCGCCTCCACCTGCATCTGGATGAGGTTGTGAACGGGGTTCAGCTGGGGATCACTATTGTCAGCCTGACTCTGGGCTGGATCGGTGAGCCCATGGTCGCGCGCCTGGTGGAAGGCATGGAATTCGTCCATCGCGTGCCCCACGCCGAGATCTATGCCCACACCATCGCCATTGTCATCGCCTTCAGCCTGATCACCTACATGCACGTGATCCTGGGCGAGCTCGTACCCAAGACTCTCGCCCTGCAGCGCGCCGAGCACATTGCCCTTGCCGTGGCCGCGCCCATGGAGGCTTTTCTCACCATTACCCGGCCCTTTCTTTTCGTAATGCGCCGCTCCGGAGGCCTGGTTCTGCGCCTCTTCGGCGCTCAGGACACACGGCGTCGCGGCGCCATCCACTCGCCGGACGAGCTCAAGCTGATCGTCACCGCCAGCCGCCAGTTTGGCCAGATTCCCGAGTTCCAGGAAGAGATGATTCACAACGCTATCGAACTCGACAACGTCACCGTCAAGGAAGTCATGGTGGCGCGGCCGGATATTTTCTCGTTGCCTTCCGACCTCCTGCTCGACGACGCGCTCGCCCGCGTGGTCGAAGGCCAGCACTCGCGCATCCCGATCTACGACCCGCAGCGCGGCCCCGAACACATCGTCGGCGTGCTTTATTACAAAGACCTCATGCGCTGGATGCGCCTGCGCCTCAGCAATCTTGGCCAGACCACGGCCACGCGTATCTCCCGGATGCAGATCGGCCAGATTATTCACGACGTGCTGGTGGTGCCAGAAACGAAGGTGCTCGCGGAACTGCTGGCCGAGTTCAAAGATCGGCGCCGCCATCTCGCCGTGGTGGTCGACGAATTCGGCTCAACCGCCGGAGTGATCACGGTGGAGGACATCCTCGATCAACTCGTCGGCAATATTGAAGATGAGTTCGACGTGTCGCCCAAGGAGCCGGCGCTGGACGACGAGTCTGTCCTCGTACTGGAAGGCTCGGTAAACATTCGCGACCTGGAAACTCAGCACGGCCTTAGCCTGCCGCGGGACGCCGGGTTCGAAACGTTAGCCGGATTCATCCTCGCCCGCCTGCAGAAAATTCCCAGCCTGCACGAATCCTTCGAATACGAAGGCTGGCGCTACACCGTGGAGGACCTGGAAGGCCACCGCATCGCGAAAGTAAGAATCGAAAAAGCGGCCAAAGGGGAAGGCGAAGCGGAAGCGGCTAAGGGTGCTGGCGACTGACGGAACATTTTCTAGCGTGTCATCCTGTCTCTAACGACGCTGCACCCAGGGTGCAGCATCGTTAGAGACAGGATGACAGACTGATGTAGGAGCTACAAACGGAGAACTGACAACTGAGAGCTGTCCTCCAACGCGTCTTCTACACCCTGCCAGTAATCTGGCTGGTGGTGAGCCTCGTCTTCCTGCTTATCCACCTCGTGCCCGGAGACCCCATTCAGCAGATGCTTGGCGAAGGGGCGCCGTCCGCCGACATCGAGGCCACCCGCCACGCCTACGGGCTCGACGCGCCGCTCGGCGAGCAATACATCCGCTACTGGAAAGGCGTGCTGCACGGCGATCTTGGTCCTTCGTTCCGCTACAATCAAAGCGTCACGCGCCTCGTGCTGCAGCGTTATCCCTACACGCTCAAGCTCACCCTGGCGTCGTTGTTCATCGCGATTATTCTCTCCGTACCTGCGGGCGTGCGCTCCGCGCAGCGCCGCAACCGCTGGGACGACCGCCTGCTCTCGGTCGTTAGCCTTTTCGGCCTGTCGTTTCCCAACTTCGCGCTCGGACCCATACTTATTCTGCTTTTCGCCATCAAGCTGGGATGGCTCCCCGTCTCCGGCGCCGGCTCGTTTGCCAATCTTGTGTTGCCCGCGGTCACCATGGGCACCGGGATGGCTGCGATCCTCACGCGCATGGTGCGCACTTCGATGCTCGAAGAGTTGAGCCAGGACTACATCCGCACCGCCCGCGCCAAGGGATTGCCCGAGCGCACCGTCGTCTACCGCCACGCCTTGCGCAACGCCATGATCCCCGTGCTAACCGTGCTTGGCCTGCAATTCGGAGCACTGCTGGCGGGCGCCATCGTCACCGAAAAAATCTTTTCCTGGCCCGGCATCGGCCGCCTCACCATCGACGCCATCTCTGCCCGCGACTACTACCTGGTGCAAGGCTGCATCCTGGCGATCGGCTTGACGTATGTGGCAGTGAACTTCCTGACGGACGTGTTGTACTCGGTGGCGAACCCGAGGATCAGGCAATAGCGGCGCGCTGAACGAAAAATATGAAGATAATCGGAAAGCCGAGGCTAATGTTGCCAGCGATTAATGTTACGTTGGCAGTGATCCTGTTTGGCATCGGCTATACTCGACCGAAGATCGACTGGGCACCCGTCCCGTGGGAAATGGCCCTGGCGGACTCAATCAACGCTCCCGCAAACATGATGCGATACCTTGTCGAGAAAGGCTTCGACAAGTATGTGTATCCGCATTGTTCCGACGAAAATGCCAAGACTTGCCTATCGGTTGATTGGGTAGTTGAGAATCTAGTGTTCCTTTTGGGCATTTTTTTCGTTTGGTATGTCGTCGGGCTCGAAATTGAGGCGGGTCGGCGACGGAGCAGAGCGACGGCACGCTTTGGAACCCTTACAAGAGTGCTGACGGACGCTGGCCTTCTGTTATTAGGATCATTCTTTGCTTTTCTCACTGTAGCTTATTTGAGGTTTGACGGAACTTTGTACGCTTTGTTTTATCTTGCGTGGGCGCTGGCCATAATAGTCACATACGGTAAGGATATCGTGCACTGCATCGTTCGAAGCCGAGAAGCCCACCAACACGTTTCGTGAGCGCGGGTGCCCCATCCTTCGCGTACTTTGCGAAGGGTGGGCACGATGCTGTCCGCAGCGCAAGCCTTGCCCTTGACTGTATATACAAATATGATAATATGTATATAGCATGAGGTGACATGATGGCTGTGACTTTGACCACAATCCGCCTCGATACCGACCTGGCCGACGAGGCCGTAAAAGTCCTTGGCGCGAAATCCAGAACCGATGCAGTCCACATCGCCCTTCGAGAAATCGTCGCGCTCAAGCGATTCAAGAAGTTGATGAAAAAAAACTCCGGCAAACTGAGGTTCTCCGGGCTGGATGAGTGACATCGTCCTCTTCGACACGTCCGTGTTGGTGGACGAACTCCGCACCGGGCGTCACCGCAAGAAGATCGAATCGGTGGACGGCCTCGTCCGAACGTCCGCGATAGTCCTGGCGGAATTATGGCGCGGCGCGACCGATGCTGCCGAGCGGAAGTTCCTTTTGGCATTGGCGAAAAACTACCCCATCCTGACTCCGACGGAAAAAAATTGGATCGAATCGGGTGAGATACTGGCTCGCATTCGCGCCGATCGCGGCTTTGCGCCGGCCAAATTGCGGGACCTGCATTTCGACGTCCTCATCGCGCTCACCGCCCGCTCCCACGGCGCCCGCCTGATCACAACAAATCGGACAGATTTTGAACTAATCAATAGTTATCGCGAGTTCAAGCTGGAGGTCTGGTGAAATTGCGATCTTTTTTGCGCTGGCCCGCATTATTCGCCCTTGTCACAGCATCCGCCATGTGCGCCGCGCAGACAAATTATCTAACAAACTACAAAGGAACTCCCTATGAGGACGGCCGCCATCAAGGCGGAACGCAGAAGGTTCCAGGAAAAGTGCAATGCGCCTATTACGATCGCGGCGGAGAAGGAATCGCTTATCACGACTCTGATTCCAAGAATAGCGGGAGCGGAGGCTTAAATCCCGCGGATGGAACTTACCTGAATCAATTTCGCATGGAGGAGAGCGTCGACATCTCCTATACCAAGTTCAACAAGCAGATCGACGATACTCCGTACAACCTGGTTCAGCCTCCGGAAAACCAGCTCTATGTGGGGTGGACCGAGCCGGGAGAATGGTTCAACATCACGGTGCAGGTTGCGCACGCTGGCGTTTACACCGCCGATCTCCTGTACACCTCAAATCGCGGCGGAACGATTTCGCTGGATGTGAACGGAAAGCCCGCAACACTCCCGCTGACCATCGCCTCGACGTTTAATGCTTCCGATCCCATTGCCTGGCGGCAATGGCATCACTGGAACGTCATGCCAAACCTCGCGCGCCTTCGCCTTCCCGCTGGGAAAAGCGTTCTCACTGTCCACATTCTTACTGAAGGGAATATGAACCTCGCGTATTTCGACTTCAAGCCGTCGCGATAAACGCGTAAGACGGAACGCGAGAGAAAGAAACAGGCGGGACGTTGCCGTCCCGCCTCGCGCCCGATTCACATTGCGTCCAATCCAAACTACGCTGCCGGTCTCATCTTCTTCATCCGTTCTTTCAGCTCTTGCGGCGACACATCTTCCACATGAGTGGCAATGCCCCAAAGATGTCCGAACGGATCCTGAATGAAGCCAGAGCGGTCTCCGTAGAACTGGTCCTCGACCGGCTTCAGAATTTTGGCGCCCTCGGCGGCAGCCTGCTTGACTACGCGGTCGACGTCGGGGAGGTATATGTACAGACTGACAGGGCTCGAGCCAATGGTGGCTGCACTGCTGTGCCCCTGCCCCATAGCCGGGTTCTCGTCGGCGAGCATGATGACCGAGTTGCCGATTTTCAGTTCTGCGCGCCCGACCTTGCCGTCCGGTCCATTCATGCGAACGGTTTCAGTCGCGCCAAAAACTTTCTTGTAATACTCAATCGCTTGGGCAGCGTCCTTGATGATGAGGTATGGTGTGACGGTGTTGTAGTCCTTGGGAATGTACGAGACTGTATTCATGATTTTTTCTCCTCAGAATATAGGCTAGAGGTGAATGTTTGTGGCGCGCATGCAGACCTTCGAAGGGCCTGCACTCCCTTTATGAAAACACATTCTGTGATCGATCTCAAGGCTGACACGGTTTAATATTCTCCCATGTCCACGACTGTCGCCATCTCGTTCCGCCGCCGCGTTGCCAGCCAGGCTGCAGGACATGCCCGCCACAATCCGCTTGCGGCTACTGGCGTGGTGTTGGTCGTGGTCTTCGTGATCCTGGCCCTGTTTGCGCCCTGGATCGCTCCACAAGATCCGGCTGCAATCAACCTTCCCACGCGGCTTGACACTCCGTCCTCGGCACACTGGTTCGGCACCGACGAACTCGGCCGCGACATTCTCTCCCGCACCATCTATGGCGCGCGCATCTCCATGCTGGTTGGCTCTTGCGTCGTGCTTGCCTCCCTGGTGCTCGGCCTCATCATCGGCTCGGTCGCCGGCTATTACGGCGGAGCCATCGACCGCTTCGTCAACGTTGTGCTGATGAATGCGTTTCTCTCGTTCCCGGGAATCCTGATCGCAATCGCCTTCGTCGCCTTCCGCGGTCCCGGCATCTTCAATCTTGTAGTCGCGCTCTCGCTCGGCGGATGGGTCGGCTACGCGCGGCTGGTTCGTGGACAAGTGCTGGCCGCCCGCGAGCGCGAATTTGTCGAAGCCGCTCGCGCCCTTGGCGCCAGCGATCTCCGCATCATTGTTCGCCACATTCTGCCAAACATTATTCAGCCTGTGATCGTGCAGGCCGCCATCGGCATGGCTGGAGCCATTCTCGCTGAAGCTACCATGAGTTTTCTCGGCCTCGGCGTGCCTCCACCCACGGCTAGTTGGGGAGCCATGCTCAACGATGGCCGCGGCTATCTTTTCGATGCGCCGCATCTCGTGCTTTTTCCCGCGTTGGCGGTCATGCTGGCCGTGCTCTCGTTCAATTTCATCGGAGACGCCCTGCGCGACTATCTCGATCCGCGCTCGCGCATCGAAGCGGGACTGTAGGAGCCGCTTCCCGAGCATTCTTGTTTCCCGCGAAACCGGGCTCTGGACACCCTATTCAGCCTGTAAGTGATTCACACAAAGCCAAATAGAATTCCGCAACATTTCTTTACACTCCGGGTTTCTTGCTGGTAAGTGGCCACGACGTTCTAAGCTCGACGTTCTGAGCAAGCTCAATCAAATCCAGGTCGATGGGAGAGTTCCATGAAAAACAATGTGAGGATTCGTGTGTTCAAAGCAGCCCTGTTCGGCGCAGCCCTCGCGGTCTTCGCGCTGCCCCTGGTCGCGCAAAGCAACGGCAGTTCCGCACCGGTGTCCGGCGAATCAATCCCGGATCGCAAGGAAAACCAGCAGGACCGCATCGCCAACGGCGTAAAGACTGGCGAACTGACGGCCGGCGAAACCACCAATCTGGAGAAGAAGGAATCCGGCCTGAACCAGGAAGAGCATGATATGCGCAAACTGGACGATGGCCATCTCACCAGCGCTGACAAGACCACGCTGAACCAGCAGCAGAACAAGCTGTCGAACCAGATCTACGACGATAAACAGAATTCGGCCGTGCAGAACACTGACCCAAAAAGTGAAGTGGGCAAGCGCGCCGAAAACCAGCAAGACCGCATTGCGCAGGGCGTCAAGAGCGGCCAGTTAACGGCCGGGGAAACGGCTCACCTGGAAGGCGGTGAAGCCAAAATCAACAAAGAAGTAAGCAACGACCGCGCCGCCAACGGTGGCAAGTTGACTGGCCAGGAAAAGCGGCAGGTCAACCGCCAGCAAAACCGCGAATCGCGCCAGATCTACCACGACAAGCACAACGGGCGCCGCCAGTAAGAGAAGCTCGAATGGTGGGCTGCTCGAGGCAGCCCACTGCCTCAACATCAATCTGTACGCAGCGCTTTCATGGGATCGATAGAAGCTGCGCGTCGTGCCGGCAGGAACGAGGCGGCTAACGCCAGGATCAGCACCGAGACTGCTGCCAGCACCAGCACCAGCGGATCAAACGGGCTCACCCCGAAGACGAGCGATTGCAGTAAATGCGAAGCCGCAGCCGCAGCCACTAATCCCAGCGCGCAACCGGCCAGTGCGAGTTTGGCCGCGGACCTGAACACCAGTCCAAGGATGCCCGCCCGCTGCGAACCCAGCGCGATGCGGATAGCCATTTCCTGTTCGCGCAGCGCGGCCGAGAACGCGATCAGGCTGTAGATGCCCAGCGCCGCCAGCAACAGCGCTGCGATGGCGAACGCTGAAATCAGCAGCGTGTTGAAGCGCCGTGGAGCTTCGCTGTCGGAAACCGTGCGCTCCATGGTTTGTACCTGAGTGAGAGGCAATTGAGCATCGATCGAGCGCACCGTCGCGCGCAGGAGATTTTCCATCTGCTCCGGCTCCATCGCCGTGCGCAGCGCAACGTAACCGCCGTTGCCGTTCAGGTCCGTCGGCGACCCCAAACTGCCTACAGATTTCTCAGACTGATCGATTGGCTGGTACCACTGTTCCTTGCTGGGAGTGTCTGGAGAATCCTCCTTCACGTCGGCGACTTCGCCCACAATCGTAATCCACGGCGTCAGCGTCTCCGGAGTTCCAATGCGTATGCGCTTCCCGAGGGGGTCCGCGCCGGGCCAGTAATGTTCGGCGAGCTTATGGTTGACGATCACCACCAACTGCGTGTTTTCAGTATCGGCGGGCGTGAACAGGCGGCCGCTCAGCAATGGAATTCCCATAGCTTGCAGATAATCGCCCTGCACTTGCACCCACGTGGCCAGATTCATGCCGGCACCTTTAGGCGGGATGTAGCCTTCGGCCACGAACGCCGAATTGCTGTTGCTACCCGAAGCCGGCAGAAATGACGTCAGCCCGACAGACTTCACGCCGGGAGCCTGCTGCAAGCGGCGAATCAGTTCGCCGTTGAACTCATCCACCGCCGCTTGCGTTGCATATTGTTGCCGTGGCAGCGAGTAGTTGGCAATCAGCACATGATCGGGCCGGAAGCCGAGATCAACGTCACGCATCTTTTCGAAACTTCGCAACAGCAAACCGGAAGCCACCAGCAGCACCAGCGCAATGGCAATCTCCGATACCACCAGCGCAGACCGCAGGCGAGCGTGCCCGCTACCCTGCGTTCCCGTGCGTCCACCTTCCTTGAGAGTCTCATTCACGCTGGTCCTTAGCGCCGCAAAAGCCGGAGCCAGTCCGCAGACCAAGCCTGTAAATACGGCCAACCCGAATGCGAACCCCACCACCTGCCAATCGAGCGAAATCTCGTCTAACCGCGGCAGCGTCTCCGGCAACCGGCTCACCCCCACCCGCAACGCCAGCGCGGCCAGGGCCAGACCGACCAGGCCCCCGCTCACGCTTAGCACCAGGCTTTCCAGAATTTGCTGCCGCAGCAGCGTCCCGGCCCCCGCTCCCAGCGCCAGGCGCACCGCAATCTCGCGCCGCCGCTGGATCGCCCGCACCAGCAGCAACCCCGCCAGATTGGCGCATGCGATCAGCAGCACCACCATAATCGCCAGAAACAATACGTGCACCAGTTGGCGCGCCTGCTCCACGGTTTCCTCGTGCAGCGAGCGCACGACCGCGCGGATGTGCATGCTCGCCATAAACGAGGGATAGTTCCGCATCGTCTCCTCGGCCACGCGCTCCGCGTCGCTCTGGGCCTGCGCAGCTGTGATTCCCGGCTTCAGGCGTCCCACCATGCTGAAGTTCCATCCCGCCGCTCCTGTCGGCGAAAGCTCCTGCTCGTTGAAGCTCATCGGAACCCACAGCTCGCTGCTATTCAGGTGCCCCGGCACCAGCGGAAACTCAAAGTTGCGCGGCATCACCCCCACCACCACGTACGGCTTGCGGTCCAGCAATATCTTGGTTCCCAGCACGTGCGGATCACCGTGCATACGGTTTTGCCAGAGCGAATAGCTGATGACAGTAACTTGTTCTTTCTTCTCATCCTCCTGTTGCGTAAAAAATCGCCCCATCAAAGGCGCAATCCCCAGCGCAGGAAATACTCCACCCGAAAGCCGCGACCCATTCACCTGCGCTGGGTCGCCGATGCCGGAGAGTTCATAACTATTTTGCGTATACCCACCCAGGCTCTCGAAACTGTGCGTATCGCGCGTGTAGTTCAGAATGTCTGGAGGCGTGACCCCGGCCTCGCCGTTGCCTCCCAGATCGGTGCCTTGCAGAATGTCTGAAACCTGCACCAGTTTCTCTGCATGCGGAAACGGCAGCGGCCGCAGCAACACCGCTTCAACAATGGAGAAGATGGCGGTCGTGGCTCCGATGCCGAGCGCGAGCATCAGCACGGCGGTGGCGGTAAAGCCGGGCGACTTCAGCAAATGGCGGATCGCGATCCGGAGGTTCTGGAAGGACATCGTCGGCTCCTTTGCGAGACGGCTCGAGGAATTGATGCAGCATTTGCCGGACCAAATGCGGTCTCGACTAAGTGGCTGTCCTATCAGCGTGTATGGAAGCCTAGAGGGATCGATGGCCCGGGGAAGCCGTCCGGATTTCGAAACGCACTGTCCGGGAACGGACACCGTTGTTGTTGGCTCTGAACTTCTATCCTCGATCTTCAGGCGGTACGCGGCGGGCACCGTCCGCAAGCTTCTGAAAATGCGCCGGATTGAGTTCTTGACATGAATTACAAATTGCAATATTATTATCGCGATGTGAGATATGAAGTTGGGTGAAAAAATCCGCTACCTGCGCGAGGTGGAAGGTTCGCTGCGCGGTCTGGGGCGCCCCATGACGCAGCACGAAATCGTGTTAGCCCTTCGTCAGGAAATGGGACATGCCCGCGGAAAAGCCAAGAAATCCATCAGCCAGTCTTACCTGTCGCAGATCGAAAGTGGGGCCCGGCCGCACATGACGCAGTCTTCGCGGGCAATGCTGGCCAAGTTCTTCAAGGTGCATCCGGGTTTTCTGGTGGATGATCCCGAGGGTTATCACACGGAACTGACTTCGGATTTGCGCACCACGGAAGGCCAGCTTGATGTTTGGCTGCTGCAGGGTTCGGAGCATTTTGCCCACGATGACGAGGTGAGCCATGTGCTGATCAAGGCTGCGCGCGAAAAAGATACGCGCCGCTCCCTGTTGCTGTTGGGCGCGATTTTGGATACGCCGGGCCTGGCGGACCGTTTGCTGGAGGCTCTGCGCCCCGAACTGATGGGCAAACATAACCACCGCGGTGCCGGTGCCGAGGGGAGGCGAACTCGATGACTTCAGCCAAGCTGGACTGGTCAGATTTCTATTTGATCTGCTTCGCGGCCGGCTTCTGTTTGAGTTTTTTTTCTTTCGTCTTCGGTGGCTCGCGCTTCGGCCGCTTGCACCTGCCGCACTTTCACGGGCACGCGGGCGGAATGCATGTGCCGCCGGCTCCCGTCGCCGCCGGGCACATTCCGGCGGCAGTCGCGGTGCATGTGCCATCCGCGCACGCCGGCACGACGCAGCCTGCGGGCACTCGCGGAGGGCGGAGCGGCGCGTCGCCTTTTAACTTCGTCACGCTGACGGCTTTCCTGGCCTGGTTCGGCGGGACGGGATATTTGCTGACGCGTTATTCCACGCTGTGGGTTGGCATGGGATTGGTGTTGTCCGTGGCGAGCGGCTTGGTGGGCGGCGGAATCATTTTTCTGTTCCTGAGCAAAGTGCTGATGTCCGACGAAGAGAACATGAATGCCGCGGACTACGAAATGGTGGGCGTGCTGGGCAGAGTTACAAGCCCTATCCGCGAAGGCGGGACTGGAGAAATTCTTTATTCGCAGGTCGGAACCCGGCGAGTTTGCGGCGCGCGCAGCGATGATGGCAACGCCATCGCCCAGGGAACCGAAGTGGTGGTCACGCGCTACGAAAAGGGAATTGCCTACGTCCAGCTGTGGAGCGAGATGTCGGGGGAACAGTGAAGCAGAAACAGCCGTAGCGATCGGGCGTCGAACGTTTTGCCTGGAGATTCTATGAATCAGCGTTGGTACAAGCCGGCGATTTGGCTGATGTGGTTGGCCTTGCCGATCACAGCGCTGAAGTACTGGCGGAACTGGGACCAGTTGCCCCTGCAGATGGCCGTTCACTTCGACGCCAACTGGCAGCCCAACGGCTACACGTCACGGGAAGGGTCGCTGATGCTGGGGCTCGGCATCATGGTTTTCATGCTGGTCGTGTTCACCATCGCAGGCTTGATCGTGCGCGCACAAAAACCGTCTGCGTCCTGGCCGATGCTGGTGATTTTTTATGTGGGGATCGGGCTCCTGTGGTTCGTAAATAACTCGATTGTCGAGTGGAACCTGAACCCGCCGCCAGCCCATTCCGAGTTGATGGGCACAAGCTCCCCGGCGGTACGCGACTCGGGGGGAACAAAAGTTCTCGCACTGCATTTGTGATTTTTCACGCTGCATTTGTAAGAGGAGGCGTTATGGGATTGGGCCTGTCAACCATGGTGACGATTTGGATTTTTGTCGGGCTGGGAGTGATGGTCCTTCTGTTCCTGATGAGCGGAATGGCCAGGCTTTATCGCAAAGCGGGGCCGCACGAGGCACTCATCGTGTACGGCCTGGGCGGAACGCGCGTGGTGCAGGGACACGGCACACTCGTTTTCCCGATGGTGCAGGTTTGTCGCGATCTGTCGCTCGAACTGATGTCGTTTGACGTGGCGCCGCAACAGGATCTTTACACCAAGCAAGGCGTGGCGGTGACGGTGGAAGCCGTGGCCCAGATCAAAGTGAAGTCAGACCGGGAATCGGTGCTGACGGCGGCCGAGCAATTCCTTACCAAGAGCGATCAGGAGCGCGAAGGCCTGATCCGGTTGGTGATGGAAGGCCACCTGCGCGGCATCATCGGGCAACTCACGGTGGAAGAAATTGTGAAGCAGCCGGAAATGGTTTCCGACCGCATGCGCGGAACCTGCGCCGAAGACATGAACAAGATGGGCCTGGAAGTGATCTCGTTCACAATCAAAGAAGTGCGTGACAAGAACGAATACATCACCAACATGGGCAAGCCGGATGTGGCGCGCATCAAGCGCGATGCCGACGTGGCCACGGCAGAAGCTGACCGCGATACGGCGATCCGTCGTGCGCTGGCGCAGCGGGAGTCGGCCGTGGCCAAGGCCCAAGCCGATCAGGAGCGGGTGCTGGCGGAAACCTTGTCTCTGGCCAAGCAGGCGGAATCGCAGCGCGACCTGGAAATCAAGAAAGCGCAATACCTGGAAGTCACGAAACGCCAGCAGGCGCAAGCCGACAAAGCATATGACATCCAGACCAACATCATGCAGCAGCAGGTTGTCGCCGAACAGGTGAAGGTGCAGCAGATCGAGAAAGAACAGCAGGTCAAAGTACAGGAAGCGGAAATCAACCGACGCGAGAAAGAGCTGATCGCAACCGTGCTGAAGCCGGCGGAAATCGAGCGTCAGCGGATTGAGACTCTGGCCGCGGCCGAAAAGCAGCGTCTGATCGCCGAGGCGGAAGGCCAGGCGTCGTCGATTCGAGCGCAGGGCGAGGCTGAATCCGAAATCATCTTCAAGAAAGGTGAAGCCGAAGCCAAGGCCATGAACGTGAAGGCCGAAGCTTTCCAGGAGTACAACCAGGCGGCAGTGATCGACAAACTGTTCGCCATCATGCCCGAGGTGGTGAAGGCGCTGGCCGCGCCACTGGCCAACGTCGACAAGATCACCATCGTGTCCACTGGGAATGGCGATGCCTCTGGGATGAACAAGATCACAGGCGACATCACCAAGATGGCGGCGCAAGTGCCGGCGCTGTTCGAGACGCTCTCGGGCATGCCGATGTCGGAGTTGCTGGGCAAAGTGCGGCAGATCGGCGACAAAGCCCCAAAACCTGCGGCCCCCGACGCGAAAAAATAGGCTTTGTGTGGGGACGGGCGCCCTCGCCCGTCCCACGCCGAGCGCAGCGAGGCAGTGGTAAGGGGACGTGGCAGTACCGAAACTGGAGCAAGGCAATGTCAAGAAAATCGAATCTCACCGGATTAGGCATCGTGGTCGGCGCCGTTCTAGGCGCGGTCGCTGGAGTGATGGCCGGCCACATCGCGATCGGCATGTTGCTGGGCGCGACGGTACGCGGTAAGCATCACGACTGCCCCGAGTGCGCCGTAATCCATCAAGCACACGAAATGAAGCGTCGAAATGAAAACGAGAGACTAGCAGCAGGAAGCTAGTGCAGTAGCTAGAAGCCAGAAGCTAAGAGCTAGAAGTAAAAAAAGGAGTCCACCATGGCATTACTAGAGCGGGTATCCACATTAGTCCGGGCCAACCTCAACGACCTCATCGATAAGGCTGAAGAACCGGAAAAGATGATCAAGCAAGTCATTCTCGACATGCAGAACCAGCTGCTGCAGGTGAAGACGCAGGTGGCCATCGCCATTGCCGACCAGCATCTGCTGGAAAAAAAGCAGAAAGAAAACGCAGACAAAGTAGCGGAATGGATGCGCAAGGCCGAACTTGCCGTCGACAAAAAAGAAGACGACCTGGCGCGGGCTTCGCTGCAGCGCGTGGAGAGCTATCGCGAGCTGAGCGAGAACTTTACGCAACAGGTGGCCGATCAGAAAGCGCAGGTGGAGAACCTGAAATCCGCCTTGCGCAAGCTGGAGCAGAAGCTCACCGAAGCGGAAGCCAAGGCCGACGTGCTCATGGCGCAGCAGCGCCGCGCCCGCGCCGTCACCAAGGCCAGCGATGCGCGCATGGCCATGGGCGACAGCTCCAAGGCGGCCACGTTCGACCGCATGAAGCGCAAGGTGGCGCATTCGGAAGCCGTGAGCGAGGCCAAATCAGAAATCGCCGCCTCCAACATCGACGACCGCCTGGCCGCGCTGGAAAAAGAAGACCGCATCGAGCAGCTGCTGGCGGAACTGAAGGGCAAGCGCGGCGCGTGAGGTGAATGACAGAGAACCGGATGTCGTCGGCGATAAACAAGCCAAAATGCCTAACGAGGTCGGTAGTCCGCGCCGCGCCCAGCATCGGCGGGAGCGGGGCCGTCCGGAAGCGATCGAAGAGGAGCAAGACATCAGGAGACGCGTAAACGACAGCATAGCGAGAACGCCCTGAGGCTTCGCTTAAGCTTCCCACGATTGCCAGATCCTTCGACTGCGCGGCTCCTGCGCTTCGCGCAGCAGCCACTACGCTCCGGACGACTGGCTCACTTTGAATCGCGCTGCGAGGGTTGAACGGAGTGTCGCTAACCCAAACTCGCCAGCCCACCCAATGCTAGAATACTCGATTGAGCCGACGCCTAATCCTGGCTGCTTACATCTCTTGACCGGCAGGCGGCATCTCTCCAATACTATATGGCTGAGTTTTGAATGCCAGTTTCTGAAACGCCCGTTTCGAACGCTTCGGATGAGACGTGTTCACAGCAAGAACTGCAAATCTACTATCGTTTCTAAGGACTGTTCATGAAGAAGGTTGCAATCGTAGGACTGCTGGCGCTGGGATGCTTCCTGGCAGGCTGTGGCACGACCACAACCGCCACAACAGCCGCGGGTGGAAATTGGGAGGTCATTCTTGCATCTGAGGGCCCGTCGCCCGTCAACGAGACGCTGTTTAATTTCGAGACCACGTTTTCGGTCAACAACACCGGGGCATTGACTGTCACCAACTTGAATTTCCTGACAGCTGGGCCGTGCTTCCCCGTGACCGGATTGGGAGAGACGGTGGGCGGGACGTTCGATGTGACCTCAGCCCCGAGCGACCCGACGGCGACCGCAAACGTCACGTTCACGGTGAACGGCAACGGCAACGCGCTCGCCTTGACGGGAACGGCGACCGGAGTGACCAATACCGTCGCCCAGACAACCACCTGGAACGCGGTCATCGGCACCTGGACGTTGACGGGAAGTTCAAATTGCACGCTCGGCATAACGTCCCCTGGCGGGACCTTCACCATGTGCCCGAACAGCGTGACCTGCAGCACGACCTAGAGGAACTGGCCCTGGGCGTCAGTACTAGAACGTGGTTCCCACCTCGAAATCAGCGCCGGCTAAAGCCGCGGGAGCCGGTTTCGACGTCAACCTTTCGCAACTTGTCAGAACCAGTCACTGCGATACGCGACCCACCACGCGATAAACACAATCGGGATGGTTGCGGCGATGCCCCACCAAATCGGGAGCAGGAAGTCCGCCACCAGACCCAGGGCCATGAACACCATCCAGAAGACCTTGCGCTCCATCAAGCGATTGTAGGCCAGCGGCTCGTCGCGTGCAGAAAATGGACTCTTCGTGTACGTAGGAATCTTATCGGTGTTCTACTTTCGCGGCGAGCGCGGCAATTAGAAACGCCCCGGCTTTTGGCCGGAGCGTTGGTTTTTTGGGGTAAGACTTCCACGCTCTAGAACATGTTCCACAAGAACTGGTTGTAGACGTCGTGGTGGTATTGCACCTCAGGCGCCTTTACGAACGTGCCCAGCAGCCGCGGACAGCGGTCGGCCGCGGCCTGTTTCAGGTCGGCGTAGCGTCCTTTTACATCTTCACCCAGCAGTTTGGTAGTCCACGCGGCGTCGCGGAAATCCGTCAGCGCGGTGTAGATGTTGTCGGGCAAATAGCGCTCGGCCTGGCGCAGGTTCTTGATTTTCGAAGTTTCGCCGTCGATTCCACTCTTGAAGATCGCGAGCATCACCAGGTAAGGATTCGCGTCGGGAGCCACGGAGCGAACTTCCACGCGCATGCTCTTCTCGTTGCCGATCGGAATGCGGATCATGGAGCCGCGGTCGACCGGCGATGCCTTGATCTGGTTCGGCGCTTCGAAGTGCGGATCGAGACGGCGATACGCATTCACGCTGGCGTTGAGCAGCAGGCAAATGTCGTTGCCGTGGGTAAGGATGCGGTCGAGAAACGCCCAGCCCATTTTGCTGAGTTTTTCTTCGCCCTTCGGATCCCAGAACAGATTTTTTCCGTTCTCGCTGATGGAAACGTTGGTGTGCATGCCACTGCCGTTCACGCCCACCACCGGCTTGGGCAGGAACGAGGCCGTCAGTCCCATGTTAGTGGCGACCTGGCGGCAGATCAGCTTGTAGAGCTGAATCTGGTCGGCGGCGGCAACCACCTCACCGTAGCCATAATTGATTTCAAACTGCGAAGGCGCAACCTCAGGATGGTCTTTCTCGTTCTGGAAGCCCATGGAGCGCTGCACTTCGGCGGTGGTGTCGATAAAAGTGCGCAGCGGATCGCCGGGTAACGAGTGGTAGTATCCACCGGTGTTCACGTATTCGAACTTGCCGGTTTCGTAGTAGTGGCGCTCGGCGTCGGGAGTCTTGAACAGGAAGCCTTCAATCTCGTTGGCGGCGTTGAGCGTATAGCCGTGTTTCTTGTGCAAACTGTCGGCGTAGCCTTTGAGTACGCCGCGAATGTCGGCGGTGTAGGGCGTTCCGCCCTTGTCGATGACTTCGCCGAAGACCAGAACCTTGCCCGAGCCAAACACATCCGAAGGCGCCCAATAAAACGCGGACCAGTCGATACCCAGCCGCAGATCGCTTTCGCGCTGCGCCGTGAAGCCGCGAATGGAGGAACCGTCGAAAGTGAGGTTATCCCAGCTCTTCACCAAAAATTTCTTGTCGTAATCGAGCATGTGCAACCGGCCTTCCAGATCGCTGAACAGCACGGTCACGGCCTTGATGCGCTTCTCGTCGGTCAAATACTTGAGCCGCTCTTCCTGAATCGTGTGCATGGCCACGCGGTTCTTGCGCTGCTCTTTCGCATTCAGGTTGAGGTCTTCCAGTTCGTCGTATGTGAGTGCCAGGAAATTCCGCAGTTCGTTGGACATGGATGTCGTTTTAGTCTCCTAATGTGTTGACCGATGAATGTGACGAATACAGGGGATTGCGCGGGCTGGTGATCAACACGGAAGAATAATGCCCGGGGCAGCCCCCTGCCAATCGAAAAAGCTGATGGGAGGGATAAAAGAGATTTATTCAAGCTCGTTAATCATCCGGCTGGATGCGACGCACTCACAGGCTCCTGGACGCGAACGCGGCAGCGCTCCACTCGCCGATGGGATGCTCAGTGCCGCAGTCCAGACATTTCGTTGGGGCAAACCCAGTTCGGCATTGGGGACAAGCTGCCCCTGTCTGGAAAGTGTCGAACGCCTGCCCGCACTTTCCACACCGCCAGAATTCTCCCAATGGTGGCGCGGTCTTGCATGCCGGGCAGACAAAACCGTCCCGGCGCGGCAACTTTGCGAATCGCAGCAGCGCCCGCGCGTGTTGCAGCCCGCCCCAACAATTCATCAGCATGAAAACGGCGATGGCCCCCAACCAGAGGTCTTGCTCCCAGAGGGCGAGGCCGATGAAACCGGCCGTGCCCACCAGACCGACGACGGTGGCCACCATCAAGCTGCGGGCGCGTCCCATCACAAACCAAAGCAGCGAACGGAGGATCTGGCCGCCATCGAGGGGATAGATGGGCAGAATGTTGAAAATGAGGAGACCCAGGTTAATGATCCAGATAGCTCGCACCAACCCATAGAGATCGGGCATAGTCTCGGCCCATCCCTGTGATCGGCTTTGCGCCACGACTGCGTACAATATCGGCAGCAACGCCACGTTGACCAGCGGCCCCGCCGCGATGCTCCACAGGGTAGCTCCGGGCCGGGGCGGCGGGTCCACATACGCCACTCCGCCGAGAGGCCACAGCACGATCTGATTCGCCCTGCCTCCCACTTGCCGGCAAGCCAGCGCGTGCCCGAACTCGTGAATCATCACAATCAAGAACAGCGCCAGATATTCCAGCACGTTCCAGCTGACAGACGAGTAACTCCCCTTACGGCTCTCGATTTCATAGGCCGCCACCAGAAACCACGACCAATGCAGAAACAAATCAATGCCAGCGAAACGAAACAGGTGGATCGACCCTTTGTGGCTCGGCATGTGCGCAGTTTACTGCATAATCCCAACCTGCGGAATTTTGGGGAACGGGTAAATGTGGGGCGGGCACTTCCTTCGGCTTCGCTCAGGGCAAGCTTTGCCCGCCAACTCTAACCACATCCTCATCGCAGATATCGGCACCGCCCGGGTGCCCCATTTCTCGCGCCTTTTGCGAGAAGTGGGCGGCAGCGTACCGGTTCCAATCCTTCGACTCCGAACCACTCAGATCCGTGCGGATTTGTGCCAGAGCCTTCAGGCTGACGCGCGGCGCTACTGCCGGTGGGCCGAAGCTCCCGCCGCGAGTTCGCGCAGTGTGCTCAGAAAGCCGGCCGCGGTGGCTGGATCGGCGAGCGCATCCAAGGTGACGGTGACGGAAAACTGCGGAGACTCCGGGCGGAAGCGGACTTGCAGAACGTCCTGCCGTTGCACCATCATCAGGGCGTTCAGCTCAGAGGCGGGGTCTTCTTTCCAGTGAGTGCGGGTCGTGAGGATGAGCGGGCCGGGATGGTGAACATCCCATTCGCGTTCGTCGCGTGCCCGCGTTCCCACGTTGCGGCTGCGGGCGGACCAGCGATGGCGCACCACCTCCAAATGGAAGCTCGGCGAGCCTCCCAGGTCGGCTTCAAAGGTGAGCGTTTCTTTTTGTTTGCGCCAGCAGTCGAGAATCCAGTGCGCGGGAAAAGGCCGGCGGAATTGCATGGTGACTCCGGCATCTTCAAAGCCGCGCGAGGGAAACTGCAGCCGGGCATGTAAGCGGTAACAGCCGAGCCAGCGCGAGTCGACTACACTGCCCTTGCCGGCGCATGCCGCCTGCACCCAGCGCAGCGCAGCCTTGCCTTTGTGCCGGTTGTAGAGGATAAACGCCAGAGACCACATGCCCAACCAGAGCAGCAGAATGGCCGTCGCGGCGATAACGTCAATCAGCAGAAGCCGTCCCACAACGCTTCCTCTACTGACGATGTTACGACCAAGGTTGTGGCGAGGGCAAGAGGCCCAATCGTGCCATTTCCATTTTTCTGTGGGAAACTGAGACAGCCTGGTTTTGGCCGCCCATCGACGGGCATCTCTTGGCCCGTCCACGTGGGCTTTCGGCGCGGCTTCGGGATAGCGCAGTGCCAACCGCTACAATGTCGGCGTGCCTTTCACCATTCGCGATTTTCGGCTGGACGATTTCGAGACCCTCTGGCACATCGACCAGGAGTGTTTTTCGCCCGGAATTTCCTATTCCCGCCCGGAGTTGAAGTTCTATATCCGCCGGCGAGGATCTTTCACCCTGGTGGCGGAGAATGTCGCTGAGCAAGCGGCAGCACAAGTGGGAGAAGAAGCGGCTGCAACGCCTGGTGACCGAAAGATCGCGGGCTTCATCGTCACTCAGACCGGCCGCACCGGGCACATCATTACGATCGATGTAATTGCTGCCGCGCGGCGGTCGGGAGTGGGATCACAATTGCTGCAGGCTGCCGAGGATCGTCTCCGCTTGGCCGGGAGCACCGCAGTCGGCCTCGAAACCGCCGTGGATAATCTCTCAGCTCTGGCGTTTTACAAACGGCACGGTTACAGCCTGATCGAGACGGTGCCGCGCTACTACTCGAGCGGTGTGGACGCCCTGCGGATGAAGAAAGAGCTGGGGTCCGCCCCGTAGCGAGCGGCGATTGCCTATACTGGATGCGCGCTGATGAGTGCGAAGTCAGTGCGTTGGTTTGCCCGGTGAAATCCCACCGGGCCAAGTCTTACGAAGACAGTCTCAGGAAGACAGTTGCGATTCAGAGCTACGATGCGATGAAGGTTGCAATTCAAGGCGAAGGCGGTTCCTTCAGCCACGAGGCGGCGGAGAAGATGCTGCCGGGCTGCACCGTGGTTCCGTGCGCGCGGTCAGCGGAAGTCTTCGACCGGGTCGCGCGGGGAACTGCCGCCGCCGCAGTCATCCCCATCGAAAACACCCTGGCCGGGACGGTGGCCGAGCACGCCGATCTTCTCGTGTCGTGTGACGTCTTCATTCAGGGCGAATGCCGGCTCCGCATCGTGCACAACTTGATTGCGGCTCCCGGCGTCAAGTTGAGTGCAGTGCGGCGGGCTTTGTCGCACCCGGTGGCTCTCGACCAGTGCCGCGATTTTTTTCGCAAACATCCGCAGATTGAGCCGGTCCCTTTCTACGATACGGCAGGGAGCGTAAAGCATGTCATCGCCGCCAAGTTGAAAGACGCGGCCGGCATCGCCGGACGCCAGGCCGCGCCCGAATACGCGGGCAAAATTCTGCAGGCAGGCATCGAAGACGATAAAAGCAACTTCACCCGCTTCTTCCTGATTCGCAAGTCCAGCGGAGGAAAGCTAAATCGCGGAAGCGCGTCCGCCGTGCGCTTTCGCGGGCTGATTCCGCGCGGCGCGAACAAAACTTCCATCGCCTTCAAAGTGAAGAATGTTCCCGGAGCGCTGTTCAAATCGCTCAGCGTCTTTGCCCTGCGCGACATCAGCCTCAGCAAAATCGAATCGCGTCCAATGCGCGGACGCCCCTGGGAATATGTTTTCTACGTCGACTTTCTGCGCGGCGACGACGAGCCCGCCCGAAACGCTCTTCGTCATCTGGGCGAAGTCGCCGACTTCGTGAAAGTGCTGGGAATTTATCCCGGAGCGTAAGTGCGGACCTCGGACGTCAGACGTCGGACGTCGGACCTCGGCCGTCAGCCCTCGGACATCAGACAGTCCAGAGTCTGGAGTCCGAAGTCTGAGGTCCGAGGTCCGAGGTCCGGCGCCAGCAGTTCGCTGGATTCGGGAAACCAAGCACTTCCGTTCACTCTTTCGTCGATTTCGCTTGGCAAGCGCCCATTATCCGCGTTAGCCTCGGCACCTCGGATATCATGCCACCCCAAGGCAACCGGTCTACAATTCAAGCCTGACGGGAACTTGCCGGAAGGCGGGATGAAACCTTTCCGAGAGAGTATCATCTAAACTTGAGCGAGTTACACTCAAGGAGACATATGAGCCAGCAATCACCATCCGAGCGTGCTCCTAAGTCCAAGGAAATCAAGGAAATGCACGATCAACGAGCACAGGATCAACGAGCTCTACCTGTGCTGCCCGTGCGGGACACGGTTTTGTTCCCACACGCGGTTTTGCCCCTCACCGTGGGGCGGGAAAGCTCGGTCCAGCTGATTAATTCGCTGGGTGAAGACAAGACCATTATCGTCGTCGCGCAGCGGGAAGCCCGTGTGGATTCGCCGCAGCCCAGCGATTTGTACACCATTGGAACCTCGGCCGTGGTCCACAAAGTCGTAAAAATGCCCAACCAGAGCCTGTTCGTGTTCGCCGAAGGTCTGGAGCGGGTACGCCTGGGCGAATTTACCCAACTCGCGCCCTTTATGCGCGCCAAGGTTTCGGCTGTGCCGGAACCGCCTCCTCCGATCGTAACCTCGGAGATCGAGGCCCTGCAGCGCAACGTTCTTACCCTGTTCCAGCAGATCGTAGCCGGTTCGCCCACGCTTTCCGATGAGCTTTCCACCGTGGCCATGAACATTGACGAGCCCGGCCGTCTGGTCGATTTCATTGCCTCTTCTCTGCCATCTCTTTCCACGCCCGACAAGCAGGACACGCTGGAGACCACCGACTTGCAGGTGCGCCTCGAAAAAATCAACCAGCACCTGGCTAAGGAACTCGAAGTCCAGCAACTGCGCAACAAGATTCAGAGCGAAGTGCAGGACCGCGTGCAGCAAACCCAGCGCGAGTATTACCTGCGCGAGCAGATGAAGGCCATCCAAAAAGAACTGGGCGAACAGGATGAAGGCCAGCGCGACGTCGAAGATTTAAAGAAAAAAATCGAAGAAGCCGGCATGCCCGACGAAGTGAAAAAAGAAGCCCTGAAAGAATTGGGCCGTCTTTCCCGCATGTCGCCGATGGCGGCGGATTACTCGCTAACGCGAAACTACATCGAGTGGCTGGCCGTTCTGCCGTGGGCCAAGACCTCGGGTGGCGAGATCGAAATCCCCAAGGCCAAGGAGATTCTCGACGCCGACCACTACGACCTCGAAAAAGTGAAAGACCGTATTCTCGACTACCTTTCCGTGCGCCGGTTGAAACCGAACATGAAAGGCCCGATTCTGTGTTTCGTCGGACCTCCGGGCGTAGGCAAGACTTCGCTTGGCAAGTCGATCGCGCGCTCTCTCGGACGCAAGTTCGTCCGGCTCTCCCTCGGCGGCGTGCACGATGAAGCGGAAATCCGCGGCCATCGCCGCACCTACATTGGCGCATTGCCGGGGCAGATCATCCAGGGAATTCGGCGCGCGGAAACCAAAGATCCGGTTTTCATGCTCGATGAAATCGATAAAGTCGGGCGCGACTTCCGCGGCGATCCCGCTTCGGCTTTGCTCGAAGCGCTCGATCCCGAACAGAACTCATCGTTCCGCGACAACTATCTCGACGTCACGTTCGACTTGTCGAAGGTGCTGTTCATCACTACCGCGAACATGCTCGATCCCATTGCCGAGCCGTTGCGCGACCGCATGGAGATCATCGAACTGCAGGGTTACAGCGAAGAAGAGAAAGTGCACATCTCGTTCCGCTACCTGATTCCGCGCCAGATCGACGAAAACGGAATCACGACCGAGCAGATTGAATTTCCCGAAGACTCGGTGCGCTATGTCATCCGCCACTACACGCGGGAAGCGGGCGTGCGCAATCTGGAGCGGACCATCGGCACCATCTGCCGCAAACAAGCGCGGCGTCTGGCCGAAGGCAAGCAAGAGAAGCTAGTGGTCTCGAAAGAAACCATTCAGGAGTTCCTCGGCGGCATCAAGATTCGCACCGAAGGCGAAATCGAAGAACGCACGCAGCGGCCCGGTGTGGCCGTGGGCCTGGCCTGGACTCCTTCAGGCGGCGACGTGCTGTTCGTCGAAGCCAGCCGCATGCGAGGTAAAGGCGGCTTCACCATCACCGGGCAGATTCAGGACGTCATGCGTGAGTCGATGCAGGCAGCTCACAGCTGGGTACGTTCCAACGCGGAGCGGTTGGGGTTGGACGAGGACTTTTTCGCCAACCACGACATTCACATTCACGTGCCCGCCGGCGCCATTCCGAAGGATGGTCCTTCGGCCGGAGTCACGATTGTCACCGCTCTGGTGTCGCTGCTCTCCGGACGCCGCATCCGTCCATTTACCGCGATGACGGGCGAAATCACGCTCAGCGGAAATGTGCTTCCCGTCGGCGGCATCAAGGAAAAAGTCCTGGCCGCAAAACGCGCGGGCGTTCGCGACGTGATCATGCCCGCAGAGAACAAGATGAACGTGGAGGAAGATCTCACGCCCGAGCAGATCGAGAACCTTACCGTTCATTACGTGAAAACCATCGACGAAGCGCTGCATGTGCTGATTCCTGTCGCCGAAGAGGGAACAGCGGAGGCTCAGACTCCGCCCCCCGAAGGCTCGAAAGCGGCAAAAACAGTCCCGCCGGTAAGCGAGCCCCAACCGGTTCACGCCTGAACATGAAGCAGTACGGAAGCTTATTCAGAACAACGGCCGGCTCCCTCTACGAGGGGTCGGCCGTTTTCTTGCGTATTCAGAAGAGAAAAACTAGAGGGGCGCCTTGAACACAGGTCATCAACGCAGGTTTTCCTTTGTGCAACCTAGCGGCCCTCGTGGAAACGCCTTTCACTCGAGCCACACGCACTCCCGCTAGCTCTCGGCTCTCGAAGTTCGCACCCACTCGGCGATCAGCGACGCCAGCACCACAAAGACTGTCGTCCAAATGATGTAGAGGGCTTCCATCTCGATTTGCTGGTGAATCGGCTCGCTGCCCTCAAGGCCCCAGGAACGCAATGCCTGATCCACAAAAAGATGCACGCTCTGGGCCGCTTTCGACAGAAGGCTCCCATCCTCGCGCAGGCCGCTCAACGTGAGGCCGCTCAGCAGGCCGGTCACGCCCGCTTGAAATCTTTCGCTCGCCTTCGCGACGGCGATCACCGAAAGCAGCACACCGTTCACAATGCCCGCCAGCACGGAGCAGGGCAGACAATAGGCAACGTGCAGTCCCAGGTACACCAATGCCACGTTGATCACCACCCAGAGACCGCCCATCAGAGGTACCCACACTACGTACGATGAAGATGCCAAAGGCCCGCCAACGGTCACACTGCGCCCCATCGCACCATCCGCGGAGACCGGCATAGTACCTCCTCAAAAACTTACGAAGAATAGTGACGGTGAGCGCGCTTTCGTTACACGTCTCCCCGATGATGGCCTACGCGATACACTGGCTAATCCCTATGCGAGTGCGCGTCCTTTTCTTTGGCATGCTGAAAGATCTGGCCGGCAAGTCCAGCGACTTGTTGGAGTTGCCGGAGTCCGCGACCGTCGAGGATGTCCTGTCGCACTGCCAGGCGCGCATACCTCGATTCAAGGATTCGCTTCCGTCGCTGGCCGTGGCGGTGAATCAGCAGTACGCCGGCCCGCAGACCAGGCTGAAGCCTGACGATGAAGTCGCCCTGTTACCGCCGGTCAGCGGAGGATCGGGCAAGGCCGCCGGAGACACGCCCCTGGGACAACCAGCAGAGCCCCAACGCTATGCTGCGCCCTTGGTCATTCATGCCGAGATCATTCGAGAAGTGATTGATACGCAGCAGGTTCTGGCCAGCCTCAAGCGCGGCGATGATGGTGCGGCCGTAGTTTTCGAGGGCGTAGTCCGCAACCAGACTCGCGGGCGCAAGGCGCTCTATCTCGACTACGAGGCCTACGAAGTAATGGCTCTGCAACAGATGGAGGCACTGGCCCAGCAGTCGCTGAAGCAGTTCCAGATTCGCGATGTGGCCGTGGTTCACCGGCTGGGGCGCCTCGCGATCGGCGAGACCAGCGTGCTGGTGGTGGTAGTGTCCGCTCATCGCGCGGCGGCGTTTGAGGCCTGCCGCTGGCTCATCGATACCCTCAAGCGCACCGTTCCCATCTGGAAAAAGGAATATTTCGAAGATGGCGCGATCTGGGCGGACGGCGAACCGTTTCCAGCAGAAATTCCCCGCCCAAATCCACCCGGCTAGCCACCCCCGCCGACTGGGGACGCATCTAACTAACAGGGCTTCGTAATTGGCTGGTAAATGGCCGTAATTGGGCCTTCTGCAAATTGGGGCAAGGTATAATCTCCGTCAATCATCTCCATCAATCAATGAGAAAATCCGCCTTCCTGGCTCAACTGATTCTGGGCGTGCTGGTTCTAACCTGTGCCGGGCTGGCGCAGGCCCCTGCGAATTCCGAGCCTGCCGAGACGCTGAAGGTCGATGTCAAACTGGTGAACGTGTTCGTTACCGTGACCGACGCCCACAGCGCTCCGGTCGGGGGGCTCTCGAAAGAAAACTTCAGCGTGCTGGAGGACGGCCAGGAACAGAACATTTCTATCTTCGAAAGGCAATCGGCGAGGCCGCTCTCGATCGCGCTGGCTGTCGATACCAGCCTGAGCACGCGCCACGACCTGCCCCTCGAGCAGGCCTCGGCCAAGCGATTCGCGCATATCATTCTGCGTCCTGTGGACGCGCTTTCGGTGTATGGATTCAGCGAGTACGTGCGGGAGACGGTCGGCTTTACTGCCGACTTGAAACGCATTGACGACGGCATCGATCACATCCGCCTGGGCGCCGCGACTGCGCTCTATGATGCGATCTATTATGTCTCCCGCGCTCTCGATCGCCGCCAGGGGCGCAAAGTGATCGTCCTGATCACCGACGGCGGGGACACGATCAGCAAATTCAACTACCAGGAGGCGGTACGCGCGGCGGAGGAAGCGGAAGCCATTGTCTACAGCATCATCGTGGTACCCATCGAAAACAGCGCGGGGCGCGAAACTGGCGGCGAGCACGCCCTCATCCAGCTCTCCGCGGATACCGGCGGCAAACATTATTATGCGACGTCCATGACCCAGCTTGACGATGCCTTCCAGAAGATCAGTGACGAACTGCGCACGCAATATTTGCTGGCCTACTACCCGATTCACCGGACATCTTTTTCCGATTTTCGCCGCATCCAGGTCAATGTACTGGGCCGGCCCGAAGCTTCGAAATACCATGTCCGCAACCGCGCCGGCTACTACACCGTGAAAACAGAGCCCTGAAATCGGCCTGGTCCTGTGCGATGGTTCGTCACAGAAGGCTCGGCCGGTTGACACAGATGGCGGATATGCAGATATATTGGCAATACGTGATCGACAGAGCAGAACCGGTTCGCGAATTGCTGTTTTCCTGCCCAAAGCATCATTCAGGATCGCGAGAAGATTCAATCGCGAGAAGACAATTTCGAGTTCGTGGTTGCAGGTTGTGAGTTCGGAAGCTGAGATTTTGTCTGACCGCTGACCCGGCGATTCCCGGCTTCCGTTCCACGATGATTCGGGAAAGAAGTTTTCGTGGGAGAAAAATTGAGGATCACGTTTTGCCAAGGAAGGTGAACATGTTGTTCGATGCCAATCGCCGCCGGTCCCATGCGCGGTGCTTGTATGCGGGCCGATCCTGCACGGGCTGCATCTGCGCGGGCCGCAACTACGCGGGCCGCAACTACGCAGGAACGACCCTGAGGGCGCTTTGCGTGTTGTTTTGTGTGCTGGCCGGTTCGGCGCTGATGCTGGCCCAAACTACGATTTCTACGGGAAGCATTCAGGGCGTTGTCACCGACCAAACGGGCGCGGTGGTGAGCGGGGCGAAGATTTCCATCAACAACAAGGCCACGGGACGCGTGATCACGACCACCACCACTTCGGCCGGCGCCTACGCATCGGGCGCGTTGATTCCGGGAGATTACACGCTAAGAGTGGAGGCGCCGGGATTCAGCACTTCGGAGCTTGCGGTTATCGTGCAGGTCGGCGTCACCTCGACCGGAAACATCAAGTTACATGTTGGCCAGGCGGCGCAAGTCGTGGAAGTTCAGAGTAATGAAGTCGCGGTCAACACCGAGCAGGCCACTGTGCAGGGAGTTCTAACCACAGAGCAGATCGAAAACCTGCCGATCAATGGACGAAACTTCCTCGACCTCGCCCAGTTGGAGCCGGGAGTGCAGATCCAGGACGGCGGGAATTTCGACCCCACCAAGAACGGACTCTCTTCCATTTCGTTCGGAGGCCGCTTCGGCCGCACCACCCGCATCGAAGTCGACGGCCTGGACATCAGCGACGAAACCGTTGGCACCACGACGCAAAACGTTCCCGAAGGCGCCATTCAGGAATTTCAGATTCAGCAGTCTTCACTCGACCTTTCCACCGAGCTCACTTCTTCCGGATCGGTCAACGTGACCACCCGGTCGGGCACCAATGCCTATCATGGGGAGGGTTACTACTTTTTCCGCGATCAGACTCTCGATGCCGACCTGCCCGGCGGCACTGACAATCCCTTTCAGCGCAATCAATTTGGCGGCAGCTTTGGCGGAGCGATTCTGAAAGACAAGCTATTTTTCTTCGTGGATGGAGAACGGACCAAGCAGGATCTCCTGAACCCAGTGCTGCCGAGCGGCGAGTTTGCCGGCGAATCGGGAAGCTATAGCTCACCCTTTCGGGAGGTCGAAGGCCTCGGAAGGCTCGATTGGCAGATCAACCAGAAGTACCATTTTTTCTATCGCTTCTCCTACGACCAGAACCACAGCGTGCTGGCTTTCATCCCCAACAGCTTCCAGCCGTTTGGCAACGTGAATCACACGCCTGACCACGCTGTGGGTCTGGACTTCAGCACCGGAAGTTACACGCACAGCTTCCGTTTCGGGTACATGAAATTCCGCAACGGAATCGTGGATGCGGTTGCCGGGTCGAACCTGGCCTCGTCCAGCGTCTTTGATCCGGCGCCGGGCATCGAGTTGGCCATCGGCAGTGATCCCGATTGCCTGACGGCCGGGGTAGACGCTTTCTGTTCCGGGCCAAACTTCCTGGCCCCGCAGCAGACCTACCAGTCCGATCGCCAGATCAAGTACGATGGCAGTAAAGCACTTGGTGCGCACATTTTTCGCTACGGCGGCGGATGGAACCACATTTTCGGCGGCGGCTTTGCCAGTTTTCTGGCTCTGGGTCCCGCGGTCGGATCGGGAATCGCGGATTGCCCTGGTTTATCAACATGCGCAGGCTTGATGGGCGGCGCGACTAACCCCCTCAATTATCCTGCCAACACGGTGCAGTTGGGCAACGGACAGGGCTACGACTCAGAGATCCCAGCGTTCGGGCTTCCGGCGGGCGGCAGCGGTCCCGACAACCGCATTTCGGCATATTTCGGAGACGCCTGGAAGGTCAAACCCAACCTGACCTTGTCGTATGGGATTCGTTACGTCCGAGACTCCGGCCGCACCGACAGCGACCTGGGCCCGATTTCGGCTCTGAACGAGTTCAACAATCAGTTTTATTCGAGCCTGGGAAATCGAGTGAATCAGCCCAATCTCAACTTTGCGCCGCAATTGGGCGTTGCCTATGATCCTTCGCGCAACGGTAAAACGGTGATTCGCGCAGGCATCGGCCTTTTCTACGAAAACTCGATCTGGAACAACATTGAATTCGACCGGCCAGCACGATTGCAGACGGGATTGTTCCTCGCAGATCCGACGGTGTGCTCAAACGGGCAACCCAACACGAGCTTTACTCTGCCCGACGGGACGACGCCGAATCTTTCGTTTTGCGGCCAACCCATCGGACAGGCAGCCGCGGCGATCACGGCATTGCAGGCTCAGTACCAGGCCGTTACGGCCTCAGTCGGCGCAAAGGCTCCCAACCCGTCGTTCATCGGGACAGCCTTGTCGGATGGATTAGACGCGACAGGCACGGATCTGCTGGCGCCCACGTATGTCAGCCCGCGCTCCCTGCAGATGAACGTCGGCATCCAGCATGAGGTCCATCCGGGGATGGTTTTCACGGCGGACTATCTGCGCAATATTGAGACCCACACACTCCTCTCGGTGGATACCAACCACGTAGGCGACTATCGCTTCCCGGCCATGAACTTCACCGGAGCGGTTACCGCTGCCATCCAAGCGACGGTGGCGAATAACCAAGGGTCGGCAAATGCGGGTTGTGCTTCCCTGAACGCAGGACCGGCCATGGTGAGCTGCTACCTCGCCCACTTCAACAAGAACTATTCACCGTCGTCTCCGGCAGGAGGCGGGCTCGATCCCTACGCCGGCACCATCGCGGACTTTGCCTCGAACGGCCTCGATTCCGGTTATTCGTACTGCAGCGGAGGTCCCTGTTCCAACGCGGCTTTCCCCGGCATCAACCCGCTCGTCGGCGCCAACCAGATGTTGTTCCCCATTGGTTACGCAAAAAATGAAGCCGTACAGGTGTCGCTGAAGCAGCACCTGAAGAATCCGTTCCCAGGTATTACCAACTTTGACCTGCAGGTGTCTTATCAATTGCAGCGCTATGTCGCCGCCGCTCAGGACAACGATTTCATCACTATCGCCACCGACTTCAACAACCCGCAGCGTTACCTGGGGCCGAACGGGCTCGACCGCAAGAACCAGATCTCTTTCGGCGGCAGCATGGATCTGCCCCTGCATTTCCGTGTCGGCATGATTGGACATTTCTACAGCGCGCTGCCCGTGACGCTTACCTTGAGCCCGACCGGAAACCCGGGCGGCATCTTCGTGACGGACGTCACCGGCGACGGCACAGGCGACGGCAGTTTTGCCTCCAACGGTGGCCTCGGCGACGTTTTGCCCGGGACCAACATCGGCTCATTCGGCCACGGCGTCGACCAGAACACCATCAACAAAGCGATCAACAACTACAACCGCACCGATGCCTCCCAGCCGACTCCGGCGGGTCAAGTGCTCATTAACAGCAACTTGTTCGGGGTGAATGCCCAACAGAGCTTATCGAATCTTCAATCCCTGGGTGGAGTGCAGCAGCCCATCGCGCCCGCTCCCTTCGAGGAAGCCGGAATGGGCTGGTTGCGCGACTTCGACATTAGTTTGAACTGGGTGTACAAGGTCAAGGATAGAGTCACGGTGCAACCCGGCGTTTCATTTTTCAACGTGATGAATTTCGCCAACTTTGATGGACCCGCGAACCCGTTGAGCGGAGTCCTGAACGGAAGTTGCGGATCGCTCAACGGCACCAGTTTCGGGGCCCCGCCCCTGTGCCCCACGCTGGGCCAGCAGAGCAGCAATCGTCTGGGCCTGGGCTCTGGCGTCTTCGCGCTGGGATCTCCGCGTGTGATGGAGTTCTCGTTGAAATTCAGCTTCTAGAAGCACAGGTTTGCATGCCATCCCAGGTCCTGCTGCCCATTCCTTGACGCCGGGGATCGGCCTTTTCCGGCTTGTGTACAATGTCAGTCATGCCTTTCCGCGCGCAACCGGGCAATCCCAACGCCGCTAATCGCGGACGTACTCCGCCTCCGGAAGATACGTTTGAAGAAGCGGCCTTCCTCAAGTCTTTAGGCGAGAAACAGAAGCCGGTGTCGGTGAAGCTGCTGGATGGGCAAACATTCCGCGGCTGGATCGAGTACTACGACAAGCACATGGTCCGGCTCACTCGCGAGGGCGCGCCTAACCTGTTCATCTTCAAGCACGAGATCATGTACATTGCCGAAGACGGCGGGAAGCGGAAGTGAAGCGGGCTGCGGGCTTTAGCTGTCGGGCTTCGGCTGAAACCCGATGGCCACGGGTGCTTACCGCAGCATCCAAGCGGCGCCCGGAACTCGTGTTCTCTAGCGTTCTGTAAGGCTGCTTAGGCCGGTTAGCCGAAGCACGAAAGCTGAAGCCCGAAAGCCGAAGCCTTATTATGCCAGCCAATCGCGATAACTTCCTTCCTGCCATGTCGGCCATCGCTCGCGAGGCGGGCGCGTTGCTGATGCATTATTTTCAGAAGCACATCAAGATCGAGTACAAAGGCGATGCCGATCTGGTCACGGCGGCCGACCGCGCGTCCGAAGCGTTGATTCGCGAGCGCATCCGGCAGCAATTTCCCGGCCACGATGTGCTCGGCGAAGAGCAGGGACTGAACGACCAGGGCAGCGACTACCGCTGGTACGTCGATCCGCTCGACGGCACCACAAATTTTGCCCACGGCTATCCGGTCTTTTGCGTGTCGATGGCGCTGGCGCAGCGGGAATCGGAGCACCGAGAATCGGAGCGCCAGGAACTGGCGCGCCTGGAAACGCAGAAGCAGGCCCGACTGATCGCGGGCGTGGTTTACGACCCGACCCGCGATGAACTTTTTTCCGCGGAGCAGGGGCGAGGCGCGCATTTGAACGGCGCGGCCATTCATGTTTCGCAAGCTGCGCATTTGAAGGAGAGTCTTTTAGCCACCGGATTTCCCAGCCACAAGCGTCACAAGAATCCGAACATCCACTTCTATCACCAGATCACGCTGCGTACTCACGGCGTACGCCGCGCGGGCTCGGCGGCCCTCGACTTGTGCAACGTGGCTTGCGGACGTTTTGATGGCTTCTGGGAATTCAATCTCAATCCCTGGGACACCGCCGCAGGTGTGCTAATCGTGGAGGAGGCGGGCGGCAAAGTGAGCCGCTTCGACGGTTCTCCGTTCGAGATCGACAGCCGCGAAACACTGGCGTCCAACGGATTAATCCACGCTGCTCTGGTGCAAGAGTTCGAAGAAATTTTCGCCGGCCGAGGACTCGATCGGCTGCCCAACCCGCGCGATTACAAGCAATCAAAGTAGCGATGGCGTTTCGCCGGGAGCCCCGAGAGCGTCCCGCTCTCGGCGCAATGCCGGCTCGAAAGCCGCGGGAATGTCCCACTGCCCTGCGGCGTTACAATAGGTGGGGACTCGCCGACGTTGGCTTTCGGCCCGCCCCTCTATTTCCGACCCGCAGGTCAACGTGATCGATTCACTTCTCGAACGCAAGATTGAAAAACGCCCCGACAAAGTCAAGCTGCAGGGACGCATTCTTTTTCTCACCGAAGATCCGGAACTCATCCGCAAGCAACTCGCCGGCGAAGACTTGCCTTGGGACACCACAAATCCCGCCGCGAATCCCAAACTACGCGACGACATTTCGACCGACGAAATCACTCCTGCCCACTACTGCTTCTACTTCGACGAGACCCTGGGCGAGATTCCTTATCTCGGCTTGAAGTGCGGCAGCGTAACGCCGATTGGCCGCGGCGACGTAAAGCGCGGCGGCTTTGTCTGCGCCGTAAGTGGCAAACGCCGCGGCAAGGGCTCCAGCCGCGAGCAGTCTCCCTATGCGGAAATGTGCGCCGGAATTCGCGTGGTGATCGCCGAAAACATCGAGCGCATCTACAAGCAGAATTGCCAGAACCTGGGCCTGCTGACTTCGACAAACTTTTCGCTGGTCGACCGCATTCGCGCCGGAGAAGAAATCGCCCTCAGCGAGTTCACCGCGGGCGAAGATGAAATCACGCGGCAGGTGATCGAATACGGCGGGTTGTTTCCGTTCAACGTGGCCAGGATGCAGAAGAAAGTGTTTCTGCCCCCGATCGAGAACAAATTCCAATTCGTAGGGATGGCCACTGGCTCGCGCCTATGTCGCACGCATCCGATGACGTTGGCGGAGAAAATTTTCGCGCAGCACATGATCAACGACAAAGGCAAAGTCGGCGTCCCTGCCGTCAAGCCCGGCGACACTGGGTTCGCCCGCGCCGACCTCCGCTTTAGTCACGAATACGTCACCCCCATGGCGGCAATCTTTTTCGAACGCTACGTTGGCCCGGACGCGAAAGTGAACGACGCGTCCAGCATCATTTTCTTCCGCGACCATCTGACCTTTCTCGACGAAGTAATCTCCGAAGAGAAAAAGAAACTTGGCCTGCTCGACCTGGCCACACAACTCAAACTCAAGCAGCAGGACTTCGCCGCCAAGCAGGGAATTAAACTGCACGGCGAATTAAAAGACCGCAAAGGTTCGGAAGGCATTTGCCATTCGATCGTGCTCGAAAGTTACGCTCTGCCCGGCCAGCTGAATATCGGCTCCGACTCGCACACGCCCCACGTGGGCGCGATCGGCTGCGTGGCCTTCGGCATTGGCACGACTGACGTCTTTAATTCCTGGATCACGAAAGACGTACGCGTAAAAGTGCCCGAGTCGGTGAAGATCGTAATCCGCGGCTGCAAGCACGCCAACGTCACGGCCAAAGATTTTATTCTTAAAATTCTCAGTCTCGACTACGTGCGCTGCGGCAGTGCGCTGGCTAAGGTGATGGAGTACGCCGGCGAAGCTATTGAAGCTCTCAGCGTGGACGAACGCGCCACCATGACCAACATGGCCGCCGAAATTGGCGGCTTCACCGGCATCGTCGCTCCCGACAAAAAAGCCATCGACTTCCTGGTGGAACGCCGCAACATGGACCGCAAGAAGGCCGAAGCCATGATCGAAGGCCTCTACAGCGACCACGACGCACAGTATGCCCACGTTATCGAACTCGACGCCGCCGAGATCACGCCGATGGTAGCCACACCGGGCGATCCCGGCAACGGAAAATATATTCGCGACCTGAACACGCCCGTTCCGGTCGAGATCGCCTACGGCGGCACCTGCACCGCGGGCAAGAATGAAGACATGGACATGTACGCCGCGGTGCTGGCCGACGCGCTCAAACATGGCAAGCGCATCGCCGATTCGGTGAAGTTCTACATCCAGTTCGGCTCGCAGGAAACGCGCGAATACTGCTTGCGGAAAGGCTATCTCGATGTATTCCAAAAAGCCGGCGCACTCGTGATCGAGCCCAGCTGCGGAGCGTGCATCAACGCCGGCCCCGGAGTTTCCACGCGCCCCGATCAGATCGTGATCAGCGCCCAGAACCGCAACTTCCCCGGCCGCAGCGGTCCCGGACAAATGTACCTAGCCTCGCCCTACACCGTGGCCGCCAGCGCAGTGGCGGGATACATCGTGGAGTACGACGCGAGCGCCGACCGGGAATTTGTGAGAGCGTAGGCCTCCCGGACATCATTCACGCAGTTTTCCGCCTCAACAGTAACTTATAGTACGTAAGCACTTCGACGTGGAGGCGGGAGCCGATGACGAAATCGGGCAAAAAGCCGGAGACGAGACAAGATCAGTTATAGTGCGAGTGCGACTGCGCCAACTGCGAGATCGGGGCTCACGAGCGCTGCCACTCACCTAAGTGTCAAATGCCAAAATGGAAAGATGTCACGGGCAAGCCGCCCAAGCGTGGGCGCTAGCGCAGGTTTTTCTGCGCGAATTGGCGGAATTGAAACTCGAATTCCTCTGGCGAGTAGATGCCTTTCTGTACCAGGAGGGTATTCATCGCATAGACTGTTGCGCGGAACCGCTCTTCACGCGATAGTCGATCCATTGCCTCATCGAACCCGACGAGATCCTTGCCGTTAGGAGTTGCCTGATGCGACCGACCAACTTGACTCGTTGCCATTGCGTGCCTGCCTCAGATCAACGTTTAATCTAGTCGGGCGGAGTGGTACCGTCAACCGCAAGCTATTGCTTTGCCGGGGGTTTCGCCCTCGCCGCTCGTAAGTGGTTGATTTCAGCTAGGATGGCTGAAATCAGCCATCCCGAACTTTGCAACTTTTTTCGCGCTGCCGCGTTCAAATAACTAGGCGCTTCCAGACGGAGACGGTGGATCTGGAGCAGGGGGTTAACAAATGCGATATCTAAGGTATGTGGCGTTGCTGGCGGTTTTGATGGTTCCACTGGCCTACTCTCAAGCGCAGGTCAGCGTCGGCGTGGGCATCGACCCAGGCTATGTTGGGCCGGCTCCAGTCTGTGAGTATGGTTATTACGGCTACTATCCTTACGCGTGCGCTCCGTACGGATATTACGGGCCTAGCTGGTTTGCCGGCGGAGTCTTCATCGGCGCCGGCCCGTGGTATCACTGGGGCGGCGGCGGATGGGGCCGTGGCTTCTACGGCCGCGGCGGATGGGGCTACGGACACGGCTACGGCTATGGACGCGGCTACGCAGGACACGGTTTTGTTGGGCGCGGCTACGCGGGACGTGGCGCCGTCGGCGGGTTCCACGGCGGAGCAGTTCGTGGCGGAGGCGGCTTCCATGGTGGTGGCGCGGTCCGCGGCGGAGGCGGTTTCCACGGCGGAGGCGGTTTCCACGGTGGCGGCGGTTCCCACGGTGGTGGCGGCGGACATGGCGGCGGACACCGCTAAATCGATTGCGGATCAATAGCAACGATGGGTAAGGAACGATCGGTAAGCAACCATCGACAGCAACGGCCGGCAAGGCAACTCTTGCCGGCCGTTTCGTTTTCAGCTTCTAACCTCAGCGTCACTTTCGTGTCCCTGGTGGTTTAGTGCTCTTCTGCAGGCCAGCAAGACGGAAATTCAGCCCAGGACAAATCGCGCGCAAAGCACTGTACCCGCGGCCTGCGTTCTTGCTAGAATGTGCGGTTCCGTGCGGGACGGGCGAAATGCCCCACCCCGTCGTAGTAAGATATTTGTATAGATCTCAGGAGACAGAACCTTTATGGCCTATGTGATTGCCGAGCCTTGCATCAACACGAAAGACACTGCCTGCGTCGATGCGTGTCCTGTGGATTGCATTCATCCCAAGAAAGACGAGCCCGCCTACGCCACCGCCGAGCTCCTGTATATTGACCCGGTGGAATGTATCGATTGCGGCGCCTGCGTGCCCGTGTGCCCGGTGTCGGCCATTTTCGCGCTCGACGATCTGCCGGAAAAGTGGAACGAATTCACCGCGAAAAACGCCGCGTATTACGGCCGGTAGGGCAGCGGTCAGCTTTCCGCCGTCAGCCGTCAGGAAAATCAAGCCTGGGTCGAGTCCGGTAAGAAGTTCAAGGCGCGCGTCCACATCATGGCCGCGCGCCTTTTCGTTTTGATCGGAATGCCGCCGCATAGAAATCGGATGTCGGGTCCACCTGAACCGGGTGCCCCATTTCTCGCGTTCTTTGCGAGAAGTGGGGATCTTGACTTTGCATGTAGGGCGGACACTCCTGTTGCCGTTTTTGACCTTGATCTTGCGCTGACGTTCCTGACCCCTGATCCCCGACCCCTGACCCCTGCACGTCCGACACCCCAGCCAACATTTACAATCACTTCGTACCCCAGCTGAGAATCATGGCCCTGATGGAGTCGGAAGCGATCGTGCTGCGCACCTATCCGCTGCGCGAGGCCGATCTGCTGGTCACGCTGTTCACGCGCGCGGAAGGCAAAGTTCGCGGCGTGGCCCGGTCAGCAAAGAAATCGAAGCGCCGCTTCGGCGGCGCGCTCGAGCCCATGACTCATGTACGTGCGTTTTACGACGTCCGCGAACGCCAGGAACTGGCGCGCCTCGATGCCTGCGAGGTCATCGAATCTCCGCTGGCCACCGAAGTCAGCTACGCGCGCGCCGTTGCGCTCGCCCACGTCGCCGAGTTGCTCGACGAACTGCTCCCCGACCGCGAAGCCAACGACGCCATCTTCCGCCTCACACTTTCCGTCCTGCACGCCCTGCAGCATGTCGACACCGCCGTCGCAACGAAAAAGATAAAGATAGAGATAGAGTCGGAAAAGACGCGCTCGAAAGACCCAGATGCAGACGAAATAAGTGCGGACGAAATAAGTCCGGAAAAGACGAGTGAGAAAATGCCGAGCGACGCGAAGACCAGCTCAGATATCTGGATGCCGGTCACCTATTTCGAATTGTGGCTGACGCGCCTCGTCGGCTTCCTCCCCGAGCTCACCGAATGTATCGTCTGCGGCCGCACCCTGAACGGTAGCCGCGCCTACTTCCATGCCCTTGCCGACGGTCTGATGTGCCCCGTCGACAAGCGCCTGGCATCATCCGAGATTTCAAACGATTCGCGGGCCCTGGCAGCGCAGATGTTCCGCGCCCCGGTAGAGAGTTTCACCGGAATGCCCTGGCCCAAATCCCAAGCCGCCGACCTCCGCAAATTCCTGATCCAAACCCTGCAGCGCCACATCGAAAAAAAGCTGGTCACCGCAAGCATGCTGGAGAAAGGCGGGTTCTAGCTCTCGCAACCCGTTTCGTGACTGGGAAGGGCACGACTTGCAGTCGTGCCGCGCACGAGCGAGAATTATGCGGGTTCTCCATACCAACGTGCGCAGACTGATCCTTAATGCCCACCTGTTCGTCGCTCTCACGGCAGGGGCGTTCATGGTAATCCTCGGGTTAACCGGGAGCATCATGGAGTTTGAGCCCGAGTTGGATCATTCCCTTCACCCGCACCTTTCCTACATCACGCCGGGGCGGCAAGTCCTCTCCTTGAGTGAAATCGGCGATGCTGCTTCCCGAAGGTTTGGCGGTGAACCCGTCGTGGCTTACTTGCCGTCGTCATCGGCAGATCTTTCCTCGCAGGTTATCCTGCCGAGTGGCATCGCATACGTGAATCAGTACACAGGAGAAGTTCTCGGAGAGAGGGTGCGTGGGGAGACCTTCTTCGGTTACGTGCGAGAACTTCACGTCCGCCTGGCGACCGGAAACTTCGGCACAGGTATTGTGAAATGGTCCGCCATCGCGATGATCTTTTCTCTGGCGTCCGGCTTCTACCTTTGGTGGCCGATGAAGCAAGTTTGCATTCGAACAAAGTGGGGCGGCAGAAGGTTGTGGTTCGATCTGCACAACGCCATTGGAATTTTCACGCTGCTCCCTCTGGCTATGCTTGCGGCAACGGGAACAATCCTTGGTTTTGAGGATCAACTGGCGCCGGTGATTTATGGGCTAACCGGTTCCCAGCCGACGCATACCACGCGCTCTCCTGTACGAGAAGCGGCGCCGGGTGCAATGTCGATCACGCCTGACGAAGCCGTAGCAATCGCACGTGCCTCCATGCCAGGCACGGTACCCTATCGGGTGCAGATGCCGAACTACGGTGGCGTTTACGAGATTGCACTGCTGGACCCGCACGACAGCGTTGCGGGCGATCGCAATGTGGTTGCCTTGGATCCATATCGTGGAAGCATACTGTCGGTGACCCGGTCGAGCCATTTGTCACGAGGCGAAAGGTTTTTAGCGATGAACGAAGCGATTCACACCGGGAGCGTCATGGGAATGGCCAGCCGGATCACCGTCTGGTTAGCAAGCACCGCGGTGTTCGTGCAGGCGTTGAGCGGGATGATGATGTGGCTGTATCGGAAGAAGATCCTCCTGGCCGCCCGAGGATCCACGAATCAGGAAAGCGTCTCATGAAACGAACCCTTGCGGTTGTGCTGTTATTGACCATGAGTGCGACGGTCGCAGACTTGACAGGCAAGTGGTCGGGCTCGTTCAGGGCAAGTGGCGCGGACCACGATGTGCCGCAATTCTTCATCTTGAGACAAGATGGAAACAAGCTGACCGGCAGCGGCGGTCCGGACCAGAGCGAACAGTATCCCTTAGAAAACGGCACAGTCGATGGTGACAAGATAAAGTTTGAGTTGACCACCGGAGAGTGGAAGTTCGCCTACAAAATGACGGCAACAGATTCAAAAATGACCGGAGATCTCGAACTCAAGAGTATGAACAGCTCGAGGACGGCCAAAGTCTCTTTGAGCCGGGCGAAGTAGATTTTCGTCCCTGACGGCTGGACCTCTGGCGAGCCGGTCCGGAGCATCAGAATAAATCGGAAGACGCCTGTTCGCCGCGCGCCCTCCGCGGTTTAGCATCCTTTCAACAGATACGGGATTGTCAAGTCTACTTTCGTGTACTCCCACGTCCACAAAAGTAGACACTTTTTCCACAACTTAACCCCTTTCCCTTCACCATCGGTCGAAATTATCAACGACTTAGCGGGAATTTTTCCGAAGTTTTCCACAGTGTTCCTTCAGGAACGTTTTGTCAATACGCGTCCGAAGCATGCCAGCCCTAGCTGACGACTCCCTCCCGTTTCCATTACAATCATGGATTACCTGCTGGGCTCCAATGGCACCGTGGCACGGCTTCGAGCTTCCACCCGCGAGCACGCGGTCAAGGGTTCGCTAGGAGCTAGCAGCTAGAAGCTGGCAGCTGTATCTCATGCATCCATCCACTTCCAACCCGCCCACGTTTCAGGAACTCATCCTGCGGCTGCAAACGTTCTGGGCCGAGCGCGGATGCGTTCTGCAGCAGCCCTATGACGTCGAAGTAGGCGCCGGGACGATGGCGCCGGAAACTTTTCTGCGCGTGCTCGGGCCCAAGCCCTACAAAGTTGCGTACGTGCAGCCCTCGCGGCGTCCGGCGGACGGGCGCTACGGCGAGAATCCCAACCGGCTGTTCAAGCACATGCAGCTGCAGGTGATCCTGAAGCCTCCGCCGGAAAATGTGCAGGAGTTATACCTGGAGTCGCTGAGCGCGCTCGGCATCGACCTGCGCCAGCACGACATCAAGTTCGAAGAAGACAACTGGGAAGCTCCCACGCTGAGCGCGTGGGGCGTGGGTTGGCAGGTGATGCTCGATGGCCTGGAGATCACGCAGTTCACCTATTTTCAACAGTGCGGCGGCATAGATCTGTTTCCGATTTCAGCGGAACTCACGTACGGATTGGAACGCATCGCCGCATTTCTGCAAGATGTGGATTCGATCTACGACATCGTGTGGGCGCGCGATCCGGGCACCGGCGCCGTCGTGAAGTATGGCGACGTGCGCCTGGCCGATGAGCTGCAGTTCTCCGTCTACAACTTCGAACTCGCGGACGTAGAGAAAAGTTGGGAGCACTTCCGCTTATATGAGGCGGAGTGCAAAGGGCTCCTGGAGGGAATTCGCGTCAACCTAGATTCGTTGGAAGCCGGCGGCGGCACGGTGTCGCCGTCTGTTGCGATGGCCGATGGGGGACAGGCGGCTATGGCGCGGATCCTGCGCCGACCCATCTTAGCAGCTTACGATCTTTGCCTGAAATGTTCGCACATGTTCAACATTCTCGACGCGCGCGGTGCGATCTCGGTGACCGAGCGCGTGGGCGTGATCGCGCGGGTGCGGGCGCTGGCCGTGGGAATTGCGAAGGCCTGGGTAGATCAACAAAAGAGCGGAGCGGTGGCTGCGTCGGAGAAGTCCGACGAGCCTGAACCTGTCCCTGCGAAGAAGCTTAAGGACGAGAGATTGGCGCCCGCAACGATTTGAATTTGCGAGATCTGTCATCCTGAAAATTTCGCGAAGCGAAGTTTCCGCGCAGTCGAAGGATGACAACGAGTTAAGAAAATGGCAGATTTTCTCCTTGAGATCGGGTGCGAAGAGATTCCGGCGCGAATGATCGACGCGGCCTCGCAGGACCTGCGCGAGCGTGTCGCCGGATTGCTGGGTCGCGAGCGGTTGGCTGCGGGCGAGGTCACGTATTTCGATTCGCCGCGGAGGTTGGCGGTGCTGGCATCGGGAATTTCTGCGGCGCAGGCGGACGTCACAGAGCACGTCACCGGTCCTTCGGTCAACGTGGCCTATAAGGATGGACAGCCCACGCCCGCGGCGCATGCCTTTGCGAAGAAGTCTGGAATCGACGTTTCGCGGCTGGAAAAAGTCAGTACGCCCAAGGGAGAATATGTGGCCGCCAAGGTCACGAAGAAAGGTCGCACGGCTGCCGAGATTCTCGCCGAGCATTTGCCGAAAGAAATCTCCACGATCTACTGGCCGAAGAATATGTACTGGCGCAAGGCGAACGAGCGATTCGTGCGACCCGTGCGCTGGCTGGTGGCGATGCTCGATGGCGAAACGATTCCGCTCGAATTCGGCGGGGTGCGCGCAGGGAAGACTTCACGCGGCCACAGAATTCTTTCCGATAAGAACGTAACGATTGCGCGCGCCGGATCTTCCTACATTGACTCGCTACGGGCGGCGAAGGTTCTGGGACGCGCGGAACGCGAGCATCAGATTCGTAAAGCGCTCGATGCCGCGACGCGAACCGTTCCCGGTGCACGCTGGCGGGAAGATAAGTCGCTGCTCGACACCGTGGTGAACCTGACGGAATTTCCTTCGGCGATTCTGGGGAGTTTCGATCCGCAGTTTCTGGCGCTGCCGGAAGAAGTGCTGGTCACGGTGATGCGCGATCACCAGAAGTATTTTGCGGTCGAAGATGCCGACGGAAAACTGCTGCCACATTTTCTTGCCGTGCTCAACACGGACAGCGATCCGCAGGGACTGATCCGGCACGGGAACGAACGCGTGCTGCGGGCGCGCTTCAACGACGCACGCTTTTTCTGGGAGACAGACCAGAAGAAGTCGCTGCTGGATCGGCTGGAATTGCTGAGGCACGTGACCTTCCAGAAAGATCTGGGCAGCTACTACGACAAGACGCTGCGCGTGCAACGGCTGTGCAGTTGGCTGAGCGAGATTCTCAAACAGAACGGGATGACGGTGCGTCCGGGCGTGATTCACAAGGCTACCTGCCTAGCCAAGACCGACTTGACCACCGAACTGGTAAAAGAATTTACGGAGCTGCAAGGCATTGTCGGCGGACTCTACGCTCGGGCGCAGCAACTTGATTCGAGCCTGCCGGAGGCGACACGGCTGGCGATCGCCGATGCGGTTTACGATCAGTACAAGCCCGAGTCGACCGAAGACGAAGTGCCGCGGTCGCTGGAGGGTGCATTGCTTTCTATTGGCGACAAAGCGGACACAATTGCTGGAATGTTTGCTCTGGGCCTGGTGCCGAGCGGCTCGAAAGATCCGTTTGCGCTGCGGCGGCAGGCGAATGGCATCGTGAAAGTGATTGCGGAAAAGAAACTGCCGCTGCGCTTGACGCTACTGATGCGGGATGCGCGCACGGGATACAGAGGCTCAGAGGCCGAGAAAAACTTTGTCGACGATGCGACGTTCGACGCGTCGGTAAGAGCGTTCTTCCGCGAGCGCCTGGAATTTTATTTGAAAGATGTGCGTGGGTATGCGTACGACGTGGTGAAAGCCGTGCTTGGGACCGATGCGGAAGATGCCGTGGATGCGCTGGCGCGTGCCGAAGCGGTCAAGCAGGTTTTGCATATGCCGGAGTTTCAGGCGATAGGCGCAGCCTGCAAGCGGATGCGGAACATCCTGAAGCAGGCGACAGAGAAGGGGATCACGTTGGCAGCGAAGTTCGAGCCCCTGCCTGATTCCACTCAAGAAGAGAGAGACCTGACGGCGTATGTCGAGGTCAACGGGCCGAAGGTCAGCGCGCTGCAGAAAGAAGCGAAGTATCGTGACGTCCTGCTGCTGCTTGCCGCTGCTCGAAAACCTGTGGACGCATTCTTCGACAAGGTCATGGTGATGGTAGATGACGAGCGCGTGCGGGCGAATCGACTGGCGCTGCTGCGGACTTTGCTGAAGGAATTTTCCACGATCGCGGATTTTTCGGAGATCGTGACGGAAGGGAAGGCCTAGGCATTTCAGCCGTCCCTCCGGGACTTGCATTTCGGCATGACCCGGCGCTGAAGCGCCGGGTTATTATCGCAACGCCCCTCCGGGGCTCCAAGACTCCGGGGCTCCAGAATTTAGAAAGATGCATTGCCGACGAGACGCCGGCACTACGAAAATTCAGACAAAGGACTCATAGTCATGGCGACGATTACTCTCCCCGAAGCTCCAGCGCAGACTGGGAAGCAGGAAACCAAGCAGGAAATAAAGAAGGCCGCTACGAAGTACGTTTATTTTTTTGGCGGGGGCAAGGCCGATGGCGACGGCAAAATGAAGGACGTGCTGGGCGGCAAAGGCGCAGGACTGGCCGAAATGACCAACGCCGGACTGCCCGTGCCTCCGGGATTCACGATTCAGACCGAGGCTTGCCGCGAATACATGCGCAGCGGAGGTGTGTCGAAAGAAGTTGACCGGCAAATGGAAGATGCGCTGGCCAAGTTGGAAGCGCTGCAGGGACAGAAGCTGGGCGTGGGCGAGAATCCGTTGCTGGTAAGCGTGCGCTCGGGCGCGAAGTTTTCGATGCCGGGCATGATGGATACGATTCTCAATCTCGGCCTCAACGACAAGAGCGTGGAATCGCTGGCGAAACTCAGCAACAATCCGCGATTCGCGGCTGATTCCTACCGGCGGCTGATTCAGATGTTCGGCAACGTGGTGCTCGACATCGAGAAGGCGGCGTTCGATGAAGTCTTCGATCACAAGAAGAAACAGAAGAAGGCGAAGCTAGATACCGATCTCGACGCGAAGGCGCTGCAGGAAGTGATTGCAGAATACAAAAAGGTCGTGAAGAAGCACGCCAAGCGCGACTTTCCGCAGGATCCGCACGAGCAGCTCGTGATGGCGCGGGACGCGGTGTTCCGCTCGTGGCAGAACGATCGCGCCAAAACCTATCGGCGTATCAACAATATTGACGACATGCTGGGCACTGCCGTCAACGTGCAAGGCATGGTGTTCGGTAATCTCGGGGATACCAGCGGCACGGGCGTAGGTTTCACGCGCAATCCCGCGATCGGAACGAAAGAATTTTACGGCGAATTTCTTCTGAACGCGCAGGGCGAGGACGTGGTTTCGGGTGTGCGCACGCCCGTGCCCATCCTCGAACTGCACAAAATCATGCCCGATGTGTACATCCAGCTACGCGACACCACGACGCGGCTGGAGAAACACTACAAAGACATGCAGGATTTCGAGTTCACCATTCAGGACGGCAAGCTCTACATGCTCCAGACGCGCAACGGAAAGCGCACCGGGTTGGCGGCCGTACGCGTGGCGCTCCAGATGGTGGAAGAAGGGTTGATCACGAAGGAAGAAGCAATTTTCCGAGTCGAGCCGAACCAGCTTTATGACTTTCTGGTGCCGCGGCTGGATGAGAAGAGTACGAAAGTGGAAGTGCTGGCGACGGGATTGCCGGCGTCTCCCGGAGCGGCCGTGGGCCAGATCGTGTTCACCGCGGATGAAGCGGTGAAGATGGCGGGACACGATGCGGTGAAGAAGCCTGTGATTCTGGTTCGCGCCGAGACGACTCCGGAAGATATTCATGGTATGGAAGTGGCGAAAGGAATTCTCACTTCGCGTGGTGGAATGACGAGCCACGCTGCGGTGGTGACTCGCGGCATGGGCAAGTGCTGCGTGGCCGGGGCGGAGAAAATTACGGTCGACGAAAAAGCGCGCGAGATGCGTGTGAAGGACCAGACTTTTAAGGAAGGCGACTGGATTTCGCTCGACGGCACGACCGGGCGAGTGATCAAAGGCAAACTGAACACTATTCCTCCGAAGGCGGACGATCCGGAGCTGCAGCAGTTCATGCAGTGGGCCGATCCCTATCGCAAAATGAAAGTCCGCGCGAACGCGGATATTCCTCGCGATGCTATTCAAGCGCGGGCATTCGGTGCGGAGGGCATCGGATTGTGCCGGACCGAGCACATGTTCTTCGGCGAAGACAAGATTCGGCATATGCGAGCCATGATTTTGGCCGATAACGAGAAAGACCGGCGCGCTGCGCTGAAAAAATTGTTGCCCCTGCAGCGTAAAGATTTTGCCGGCGTATTCAAGGCGATGGACGGCTTGCCGGTGACGATCCGCACGCTGGATCCGCCGCTGCACGAGTTCCTGCCGCGTCGCGAGGACTTGATGGTGGAAATCGCTACGCTGCCGCATGCAGGCGCGAAAGAAAAGAAAGAATTAGTGAAGCGATATAAAGATTACGGCGCGAAAGGTGTCGGTGATCTGAAGAAGCTGCTGTCCACCCTGCTAGCCCGCGTGGAGCAATTGCACGAGTTTAATCCCATGCTCGGGCACCGTGGATGCAGGCTCGGCATCACGTACCCGGAAATTACGGAGATGCAGGCGCGCGCCATTTTTGAAGCGGCGCTGGAGGTTGCGAAGAAGGGCGTGAAGGTGTTTCCCGAGGTGATGATTCCACTGGTGGCCACTTTGAAAGAAATGGCGAACCAGGGGGCGATCGTGAAACGCGTTGCGGAACAAGTGTTCAAAGAGAAGGGGATGAAGATCGAGTACATGGTGGGCACTATGATCGAGTTGCCACGCGCTGCGCTGGTGGCGGGCGAAATTGCGAAGGAAGCGGAATTCTTCTCGTTCGGCACCAATGATCTGACGCAGACCACGTTCGGATTCTCGCGCGACGACGTGAACAAAATCCTCCCGACCTATATCGCCGAGGGGATCCTCAAACAGGATCCGTTTGCAGCGCTGGATCAGGAAGGCGTCGGACAACTGGTGAAGATGGCGACGGAGAATGGAAGGAAAACGCGGCCCACACTCAAGGTAGGAATCTGCGGGGAACACGGCGGCGAGCCGTCCTCGGTGGAGTTCTGCTACAAGACCGGGTTGAATTACGTTTCCTGTTCGCCGTTCCGAGTGCTGACGGCACGCTTGGCGGCGGCGCAAGCGGCGGCTACGGAGACGCTCAAGGTTGAGGGCGGCCGAACGAAGTAGGTCATAGCAAAAATCTCACCATAGAGGATGCGGAGGATCACAGAGCAATCGGCGTTGTTTTCTTTCGCGTGCTCTTTTATTGCTTATTGCACTTTCTGCAGGCGGGCAATTAGTTTCTGCGCGAGATTTTCTTCTGATTCTGACCAGAGCAGCCGCGCGGTGGCGCGCGTGTTCTTTTCCGCTTTCATGGTGAACTCAACCAGTTTGCTGACGTTGGCGCGAACCTTCACTTCAGTTTCCGCGGTGAGCGCGAGATTTTCTTGCAGGAAGGGCGAGTCCAGCCCGAAATCTATTTGGACGTGGCCGGTCTGTTCGTAAGTGCCGTCGTCAAATTCTTCCCCTTGCGCAATGAACTTCACCGGGGCCGGGACCATGCTCCACTCGCTTCCAGAGTCGTCAGGCGTCCAAAGGTCCCAATGCGCGTCGAGGACGTAAGCATAGTCGTCATGCACCAGATCGGCGGCGAGTGTGACCGCTTCTTCGGGGCCGATGCCGGGTGTAAAGCGGCGTTCGAGCACGGTGGCTTCGCTCCATGAAACCGGCTGAACGGCCGCATAGGTGATTCCGGGTCGCGTCGCGGAAAAAGGAAACTGCTGCAACACGGCGAAAATATGCGGCAGCATCGCCGGCCCAGAAAAATCAGGAAACCAGAGGCTCAGATATAGAGGGTCAGACATACGCGTCAGAAATGCGAGTCGTGAAAATCGAGAGAAATAACGGCGCCCTCCAAAGGTATCCGGGAGCAAACTTGCCGAGTTTATTGTAATGCCTGGCGCGACGCATGGTCGCGGCCAGCGGCGGAGAGATGATCTCGTGCGCTGGGATTCGTCGCTGAAAGGCGGTCACTGCGAATCCGGCTTCGTTAAGGTTGACGCAATCGTCAGAGAAGAATCGCGACGCTGAGCGAACGCTATGCCTGGGGGAGCTTTGACACTCTCGGAGAATCGCTGATAAGATCACGGTTAGCATCGAGCTCTTAGGATCAAGGAATTCCGCGACAGTTCGCGGTAGCCATCCGCCCTATTGATCGTCCCCGTCGTCTAGCCCGGCCTAGGACATCGCCCTTTCACGGCGGTAACACGGGTTCAAATCCCGTCGGGGACGCCAACAAAACAATAGACTTCCACAAACCCGCCGTTTTTCTTCATGATCCAATTTGATCCAGTTAGGCGGGTTTGATCTCCAAAACCGCGCCCCGCCTCACCAGTTTGACCAAATTGCTCTGTGCCTCGCGCTTCTGTGGACCGACTGCCTGCATGTAAACGTCTGTGGTGACTTTCAGACTCGCATGGCGCAGCAGTTCCTGTACAACCTTGGGATTCTCGCCGTTTGCGTTCAACAGCGTCCCAAAAGTGTGCCGAAATGTGTGATACGAAACTTGCTTCGTAATCTTGGCACGCTGTAGAGCTGGCTTGCCGTAATATCGCCACAACGTTCCGGGCCAATACGGCTGTCGGCCTTTCATATGCGGCGAGGCGAATACCCAATCGCTTGGACTGGCGTACGGAGAAAGATGTCTCCATGCCCACAGCGACTCGGCCGTTTGTGCATCCAGCGGAACGTCTTTCAGAGAAGCTTCCGTTTTCGGCGCACCTTCCACCATCGCCACTACCGACCGACGGATGTGCAAGATGAGGTTTTCGAAATCCACGTCCTGCCACCGAAGCCCTATCAGTTCTCCTCGGCGCAGCCCCGTGAAAGCGTCCAACTCGATCATCGTACGGAGTGGATCGGGCAGTTCCTTGAGAAATGCCATGATCTCTTCCGGCGTCAGAACATCGGGTGCTTTCTGTCGTTTCGAGCTCTGGCGAACGCTCGTGATTGGATTCTTCTCCGTCCATTCCCATCTGATCGCGTGAGAATAGATCGCGCTCATGATGTTTCTGATCTTGGCCCTGCTGCCCCGCGCTAGCGGAACGCCGGTCTTCGGAAAACAGAGACTCTTGAGCCATTTTTCGACTTCGGTTGCCTTGACGTCCGTCAGCTTGCACGCACGCCAACGCGGAAGAATCCACTTCTTCAGATAGCCCTCGTAGGTCACCTGCGTCGAGTACGATTTGCGATCTTCGTCTGCCGCATCGAGCCCCGGTTTCGTTTTGTTGAAAATGTCCGGCAACTCGTGTTGACGATAGTGATTCACAAGCGTCTCGAAACTGATGCTTTTGATGAGCCTTTGAGGGGTTTGTTGGTTGATCTCCAAGCGGATTGCATCTACGGCAGCCTGGGCGGAAGACTCGGTCGGCAAGTCTTCCTGTGTTCCAATGACGATATGCTTTCGCCGGATCGTGCCGTCCAGCTGAACCTCTCTCCATAGGAATTCCCAAGCTTTTCCCTTCTTGCGATCCGCCAGTCTCAGACTGCCCTTTTGATAACTCGTGCGCCTCATTTATTTCCTCCATTTCGGTTGAGGCGACACGGATGGCTGCCTCAGCTTAGCGCAAGTGGAGTGGCGGGTCGATGGTGAATATCTTTGGAAAACGCCGGCCTAGCCGGCCTTCTTCGTTCTCAGCCAAATCTCCAGGTCAGAGGCGCGGAACCGCCATAGTTTCCCGACCTGGATTCCGTGAATCTGGCGACTGCGGGCCATTCTCTGCAGCGTCTTTGGGTGAATACGGAGCAACTCTGCTGCTTCATCGCTGTCCAACAGTGGCTCGAAGACGAATTCATGTCTGGGCCGGGACTGGCTGGGAGACGGAGCGAACCTCGATGGCTGGGATGCGGACATAATGAACTCCTGAGCCAAATCGCCCGAATCGAGCTGATTTGGCCTGCTTCTAGGGATGTTCTATAAATGCAGACTGAATTTCCGTCAAACGAGCATGATTTTTGGGGAAAACGCAATGAAAGTTTCCAATTTAGATGGTCTACAAGATGGCGGCAGCCGACTGGGGCAATCCGTTTCGATCCTCATGAATTGGCGAACTGGCTTCGAAAAGCGCAGCCAGTAGCGTTTCGGCCCGAAGACGGCAACCAGTGGCGTCGTAGCGCATAGTTGGCCGACCGCCGCGCCTAAGCAAAGCTATCGTCGGCCGCAGGGCGCACAAAGTTACCACCCAGAGTGTTCTCAGTTGAAAATTTCTTTCGATGTGTGGCATGGGAATTCATGACCATGAGGGGCCTGCCACACAAGCTAAGGCAGAATTCCTCTGGGTGGGCCGTGATCCCGTGATCCGTTGGAAACCGGGAAGTTCCGGAGAATCTGCCAACTTCCGGTTAGCCCGTGACTCGGGCGCAACCGAAATTCCCCAGTCTCGCCCGTAGGTCCTTGCTTCTTTGCGTTAACTGTGGTTAACTTCATAGAATAATCTCTAGTTAACAGATGCTATTGGGGGCATATTGCCGCCTTAGGGCAAATGAGTGGGGTATTCATGGCACGGGCGGCGCACTTCGCTTTTCTTGTGTTGACGGTGGCATCTCTTGCTCCAGTAAAGGCGCTAGCACAAGGCGAAACTACCAGTGCCATTGTTGGCCAGGTTCGGGACGCAACCGACGCCGTCGTGCCCGGCGCCACTGTGACGATCACAAACTCAGAAACCGGACTGAAACGCAGCGCCAGGACGGATGACGCGGGCCGATTCAACTTCCTCCAACTAAAGCCGGGGATTTATTCAGTCAAGGTTGAAGCGTCGGGGTTCGAGCCACGACAAAACAACAATGTCGTTTCGGCCTTGGGTCAAAAGCAAACCATAGATTTCAGGCTGGGTGTGGCCCAATCCCGTG
>JBAUAN010000101.1:0-3288 GCA_049675725.1 Candidatus Sulfotelmatobacter sp.
ATATTTTGTTTCACAACAATGGCGACGGCACGTTCTCCGATGTTTCCGACCGCTCCGGAATCCTGCAGGCCAATGGAACGTTCGGGCTCGGCGTGCTGACCGCCGATTTCAACAACAACGGCTGGCCCGATATTTATGTGGCGAACGATTCGACGGCCAGCGCGCTTTATGAAAACAAGAAAAACGGCACGTTCTCCGACGTGGCCATGGAAGCGGGCTGCGCGCTCAGCGCGGATGGAAAACCCCAGGCCGGCATGGGCGTTTCCGCCGGCGATTACGATCTCGACGGAAACCTCGACATCGTCAAAACGAATTTTGCGGGCGACACACCGTCGCTGTATCACAACATCGGCGGAGGAAATTTCGAGGACGCCACGTTTACCGCCGGCCTCGGCAAGCATACCCAGTATCTCGGCTGGGGCTGCGGCTTTTTCGACATGGACAATGACGGATGGCCGGACATTTTAATTTGCAACGGCCATGTTTATCCCGAGGTCGAGCAACTGCGCACCGAAGCGGGTTATGCGCAGCAGAAAATTTTGTATCGCAATTTGCGCAACGGGCATTTCGAGGATGTTTCTTCACAAGGCGGACCGGGCATCATGGTCCCGGCGCCATCGCGGGGCGCGGCATTCGGCGATTTTGACAACGACGGGGACATCGACGTGGTAGTGAATACCATCAACGATTTTCCCCAGTTGCTGCGCTGCGATTCGCGGCTTGAAAATAACTGGCTGAAAATAAAAACCATCGGCACGAAATCGAACCGCAGCGGAATCGGCGCACGATTGCGGTGCGTGACGCATCCTCTCGGGGAGGCGAAGCCACACCAACAGATTGATGAGGTGCGCAGCGGCGGCAGCTACATTTCGCAAAATGATTTGCGCGTGCACTTTGGCATCGGAAAAGCGGAGAAGGTCGAGCTGCTGGAAATCCGCTGGCCAAGCGGCGCGGTCGACACGCTGAAGGACGTGAAACCCAACCAAATGATTGTGGTGAAAGAGGGCTCGGGAATTGTGCGTTCGGTGAAATTTGAGGCGAAGTCGGCCAAGCCTGCGAAGTAAAGAGTTTCTGCGTGACCGGGAAGTGGCGAGTGGTCAGGTTGCGGAAGGAGAAGATTTGACGTGGAGGGTGTGCCCCCCACCCCCGGTGTTTTTTGTAAGAGTGGCAAACAAAGGGGTTAACCGTGACGCGGAGCGTAAGAGTGGCAGGGAAAGGATTTAAAGTGGCTGGACTTTCAGCGAGTTGCAGAGGGTCGGTAAGAATGACAAACAACGGACTTAGAAGGGCAGTGGTTCGTGGTGAGTGATGAGTGGCTAGCGGAGACCAGTACTCGGAGCTAGAAGCAGGGGAATAGGTGAGAAGCGGGAGGGAGTTTCGAGGGTAGGAGGGGTGAAAGAGGCGGGCGAGTAGCGGGGGCAAGGCGCTGACAGGTTAGGCCGTCCGTCATGTACAGGATGGGCCAAATCAAATGCGCGAAGTGGGCCAACTCAGAGTAGCGAAATCACAAGTTCGCCTGCGGTAACTTCCCGTTGCCGGGCGGCAACCGGATAGAAGCATTTTCCCTTTAGCGGCTCTGCTTTCAACAAGTTCGCGTACGGTAACTTCGCGTTACCGTGCAGCACCCAAGTTGGGGTGACGTGTCCCTACCCCCTCCCCGTGCGCAGCACGGCTCTTTGCGGCGCTCAACGTTAACTGGCAGCAATCGAGGCAGGACTGCCCGTTGGTCGTCGCCCTCCGGGCCAGCGGAACCCCACTGCGGGCCATCTGCCGCGAGGATCATATCAGGGCAGGTTGTGCTGGTCGCAGTCGGGGCCATCGGTTGGGTTGATGCGCTCGTAGTGCCCGGCTGCGCGCACCCCATGCCCGAAACCGCAGTCACCCTGCTGTTCCAGAGTGACACCATCCGAGGCGAACTTCATCTGAATGTGGCAGGTCGGAAAATCGCTGGTACCCGTGTACTGCGCTTCATCGTTTCCGGTCAGACCAGCCTTCCCCTTCACGTCACCGTACCCGGCGGGGCCGTAGCGTCTCCAAGCCGCTCCCATGCGATAGATTATCAATCGAAAATCGAGGTCATTGCCTCCTTTGGATACACAGAAGGAGCTCCACTGCGCCCGGCCAGCATACTGGACATATGTCCCCCCAATGCTCGCGGGCCAGCGGTAGTCGGCTGTGCGCTTTTCGATTGCCGCTAGGTTATGTTTAGCCGCCTCGCTTTCTGAGTTGGCCAGCAACGCCAGGTGCGTCCAGGCTAACGCGCGGTGGTAGTGCTGGTTGCGCATATATGCGACCGCAAGATTGTCATAGGCGACCCCCGACTCCTTCTTGTCTTGGGCGTCCTCGGCGTAACCCACCTGAAGCTTGAACAGTTGGATTGCTGTGGTGATCTCACCCTTCTTCAAAGCCTGCGTGCCAAGTTCGTTACAACTGGCCGCGCGGTTGCACGAGGCCTTCGGAGGAGATGTCTTTGCCTGGGCAAATCCCAAGAGAAGCAGCACCAATGTGCTCGTGGTTGCCAACGCGCGCCGGTGGGTAATCATTGGTAGTCCCCATTCAAGAAGAGATTTGCTTCGTCTTCACGTCGGTTGATTAAACCGGGCAAGCTGTGGTAGCCGTGTGGGAGAGTGTTTACGAAATTAGCCGGTCCGATTGTCTCGGAGCTATTGACCCTGTTGATTAGGATCGCTGCCGCTCTTTCGCTGTTGAAAGCAACATCCACAAGGGAGTCAAATTGGGTTTGCTTCGCGGCTCCTGATAGACGCCCGTTTACAAACGATACAGCGGTTTGGGCATCACCCTTCAGGAGAGCGAGAGCCTGCGCTTTCGTGACGCCTTTGGAGAAATCTTCGCCGGGCTTGATCAGGTGGCCATACCCGATAGTAGGATTGCCGAGCGCATCCTTGTAGATTTTGCCTCTGAATCCCTCGTGACGCGCTATGAAGTCGAGGCCTTTCTTACTTAGCGTCTGCTGTTGCGCCTGCTGCTGGGTTTGGACTTGCGAAGCGGAGGCGTTGTTGCCGCAGCCGGAGGCGGTGGTGCCACTCGCACCTGCCCCGGTCGAAGCACACGTTTGAGTGCCCGAGCCGGAATTCCCGTAACTGGCCTGGTTCGTGTGGCCGTCGAGGTCGGCGAAGGATTCGGGGTCGTCGGAGACCATGGCGTAGAGATTGAGGGTTTGCGGGTTGGTGAGATTGGCGTAGGGGACGGCGACGGGGACGGAGGACCAGTCGGAGCCGAGCCAACGGCCAAAGCGCTCGCTATAGTAGCGGGCGCCGAAATCGTCGT
>JBAUAN010000102.1:0-36557 GCA_049675725.1 Candidatus Sulfotelmatobacter sp.
CGCTGCCCGCAAGTGGTGAGGCTGTCTATGCTACCTCGGCTCTGACCGCTGGGTCGTATAACATCACGGCCAGTTACAGCGGGGACGCCAACTTCGTGGGTAGCACTTCATCTGTGTTGACGCAACAGGTGAACGCTCCCGCCCTCACAGCAACGCCCACCTCGCTCAGTTTTGCCAATCAGGCCATCGACGAAACCAGCGCTGCCAGGACGGTGACCGTGACCAACACGAGTACAGGCTCAGTAACCATCAACAGCATTACCGTGACCTGCTCCCCTGTTTCCGAACAAATCGAAGTATGATTTCGTCGAAGGAAAGGGGAAGAGGGCATGTCGAAGAGCAATCACACCGAGGCGCAGATGATTGGGGCGCTGAAGCAGTTGGAAGCGGGACGGAAGGCAGAGGACGTGGCGCGGGAAGTGGGGGTGTCGAAGCACACGATCTACGCCTGGAAAGCGAAGTATGGCGGGATGGACGTGAGTGAAGCGCAGGAGGCGAAGCAACTGCGTGAGGAGAACACAAAGCTGAAAAAGCTGGTGGTGGATCTGAGTCTGGACAAAGAGATGCTGAAGGCTCTGATCGCAAAAAACGGATGGAGCTCGTAAACCAGCGGGCGGACGCGGACTGGCTGCGGTCGGAATACGCAGCGAGCCAGCGCCGGGTTTGCGGGCTGATGGGGATGGCGGCGGCGAGTTACCGCTACGAGACGACACGCAGCGATGAACCGTTGCGCACGCGGCTGGTGGAGTTGGCGCGCGCGAAGCCGCGCTTCGGGTATCGACGGCTGCATGTGTTGCTGAGCCGCGCAGGAGAGCATGTGAACCACAAGCGGGTGCATCGCGTGTATCGGGAGGCCGGGCTGATGATTCGGCGGAAGAAGCGCAAGCATTGCGAACGCGAGGGAAAGCCGCTGCTGGTGCGGACTTCGGCCAACCAGGAGTGGGCTTTGGATTTTGTGCACGATGCGGTGGAGTGCGGGCGAACCATCCGGGTGCTGAGCGTGGTGGATGCCTATACACGAGAGTGTTTGGCGCTGGAAGTGGATACGAGCTTTGCCAGCCGGAGAGTGACGCGAGTGCTGGATGCAATTGTGGCCGAGCGCGGGCAACCGCAGGCCATCCGCTGCGACAACGGGCCAGAGCTGACCAGCCGGCATTTTCTGGCGTGGTGCGTGGAACGGAAGATCGAGTTGATTCACATTCAGCCGGGCAAGCCGACGCAGAATGCGCGGGTGGAAAGCTTCAACGGACGACTGCGGGATGAGTGCTTGACGGTGAGCTGGTTTCAGAACTTGTTCGATGCGCGAAGGAAGATCGGGGCGTGGCGAATCGAGTACAACGAACAGCGCCCGCATAGCAGCCTGGGATATCAAACCCCGAAAGAGTTTGCGGCGGCGCAGGCAGCGGGCTTCTACCCAGCGGAGCGAGAGGCAAGGGACTCAAACGCCGTCCCTTGCCCCTCGCGCTCCCCCATCCCGGCTCAAACCGAAGAGGGAGCTGCTGAAAGTTGTCGTATTCTTACGTGAACGAAAACTGGGGGCAGGTCAACCGCGAGCGCGAACTTCGCAATTTCCTCGAAGACCTGTGGAACAACGCTCGCCAAGGGCGCGAAGTGCGAGGTCAGCGTGGTCTTCACGCCCGCGGTGCTGGGCAAGCTAACGGGAACGGTTAGCGTTATGGATAGTGCGGGCAGTCCGCTGACGGTAGCGTTGTCGGGTACAGGCGTCGCGCAGGCAGCCCTTACTCCGCCGAGCGCTACATACGCAGAGCAATCGGTGGGGACGACCAGCGCGGCGAAGATGTTCACCTTGACCAATAATCAGACAGCGGCGCTGACCGGCATCGCGATTTCGACAACCGGAGATTTCGCGGTCTCGGCGACGACCTGCACCACCAGCCTGGCAGCCAAGGGTAAATGCACAATCAGCGTAACGTTCACGCCGACGCAAACCGGAACCAGGACTGGCCAGCTGAGCGTCAGCGACAGCGCCAGCAATACCCCGCAGACGTCGGCTCTGAAAGGCACGGGAAAGTAAGATCATTCATTGCCACGAACCAGCCCCGCAGCAATGCGGGGCTTTTGGATCGTGAAAGACGCAAACACTCCTGCCAGTTTGTCTGTCGGCGTCAAAGCGGTCGCCATTCTTCTTCCGGAATTCGCATTTCTACACTATCGATTCCTCCAGACCCTACCTAGATAAGGGGGAACCCCTCCCTAGAAGTCATCTCTTAAATGGTTTTGGGAAGGGCACGGCTTCTAGCCGTGCCGCACGGTAGCTAGCAACCCGGCTTTAGCCTCTGAGGTCTCGCTCGTGTCCAGCCATCGAGGATTTATGAGATAGCTTCTAGTCAATCGTTCGAAGTGGCCTCACTTCTTCGTGGCAAATCAGCCGTAAGTTTATGACGGTATTTGTGACGTAAGGACTCAACCTGTTTCACTTAAAGGCGACGTTATCAACATCGCCAGAACTCCGTTCCGTGCGGGCGGAAATTTGTCAAAGTCTTTTGCTACAACAGACTTAGCCGTTGCAGCGGTGGGACCGGCCATAATTCGCAATCGGCAGGTCAGCGGTTCAAGTCCGCTCGTCGGCTCCATTCTTTCAAGCACTTGCGGCCGATTGCGGTGTGGAACTCGATTGTTTTCCGTGACCCCGACCCCTATAATTCTCGCCTCGATATACGTGAGGGTTAAGGATGGCTGCCTCTAACCGACTTCCGTCGACCATGTTCAACCCACCGGCGTCGGGCGGCGCGAACTCGATCGGCGCAAGCTCAGGCGACCCGAACTCGGGCTCCGCAGGCTCGCGCGACACAGGCTCGGGCGACACGAGAAAGTCTGCTGGGATGGGCCTTCGCGTCTATCTGGAGCTGAAAAACGTAATCCATCACTACCTGCTGAATAAGTTGGACTTGGAAAAAATTGCCGCTCCAGACGAACGCACGCGGGCGCAAGTGTTTGTTGTGATCCAGGATGCCGTGTCGCGACTGGAGGCGCCGCTCAGTGGTCCTGACAAGGAGCGGTTATCGCTGGAGATCCTGGATGAAGTGTTCGGCCTGGGGCCGCTTGAGCCACTGCTGCAAGATCCGGCTGTCAGCGACATTCTGGTAAACGGCTCCAAATTAGTTTACGTGGAGCGCGCCGGTATTCTGGAAGAGACCAAGATCACGTTTAAGGATGACGCACACCTGATGCGCCTCATCCACAAGATTGTTTCGGCCATTGGACGGCGCGTGGATGAATCGTCGCCCATGGTTGACGCCCGGCTCGCTGACGGATCCCGTATCCATGTGATCGTTCCGCCTCTGGCGATTGACGGTCCTCATCTTTCGATCCGGCGCTTTGGCCACACTCCCATTACCGAAGATGATCTTCTGGCGAACCAGACCCTGACTGCGCCGATGCTGGCGTTGTTGAAGGCTGCGGTGTCGGCGCGTCTCAACATCGTGATTTCCGGCGGCACCGGCTCCGGCAAAACTACGCTGCTGAATGTGCTCTCCGGCTATATTTCGTCGAAAGAACGTATCGTCACCATTGAAGACTTGGCCGAACTGCAACTGAAGCAACGGCACGTCGTTCGCCTGGAATGCCGGCCCGCGAATGTGGAAGGCAAGGGCGCAGTGCAGGCACGGCAACTGGTGATCAACAGCCTGCGCATGCGTCCGAACCGCATCGTGGTCGGTGAGGTGCGCAGCGAGGAAGCTCTCGATATGCTGCAAGCGATGAACACCGGCCATGACGGATCCATGACCACGATTCACGCCAACAGTCCTCGCGACGCTATCGCCCGCATGGAGACCATGGCCATGATGGCGAACCTGAATCTGCCCGAAAAAGCGATTCGTAAGCAGATTGCGTCGGCGGTTTGTTTAGTGCTGCAGATTGCGCGCTTCAGCGACGGAACTCGCCGTATCACCCAGATTGCCGAGATCACCGGCATGGAAGGGGACGTGGTCAGCATGCAGGATCTGTTTCTATTCGAGAAACAGGGCGTCTCATCGGATGGGCGCGTGCTGGGAGCTTTCAACGCCTCTGGCGTAAGGCCCAGGTTCGACGAAAGACTCAAGGCCGCCGGCTTCGATCTGCCGTCAAACGTGTTCGACCCAACCAGCCGGCGCTGGAAAAGGGGATAACGAGAGTCACGTTTGTCCCGTCCTCAGGCTGTCCAACGCATTCTCCTCACGGTCTTGGCAACATTCCCTTGCCTTCGCAACTCAACCGTGCGACCAGCTCTATACAGAAGCGTTTGGTAGGCTGACGGTGGCCAGGGCTTCTGTGTGGCCCTTCGACCTCTAAAAGAGTAGGATACGCAGCAGCGCAACGGAAGCGGACCCCCGTCCGGCTTGCAGGCTTGCTCACTTTCTTGAACGCCTTCTTTGAAGGGCGCATGTCGATTTCACCGCAGATTCGCCAGCAACCGCGAAGTCCCCGCCGGCGCGGGATAACTCTTGCCCCGGCTGTGAGGGCGCTTCCGTCGCTGCTGCTGTTCGTCCTGGTTAATCTCTGGTGGAGTCGAGTTGCTCGGGCACAGGTGGCAGCGCAGACTCCGGCGCCGGCAACAACTTCGGCCTCGGCTCCGAGCGCGGCTTCAGCGACGCAGACTCCCGCACAAACCAGCACCGCGGAACTGAACTCGCGCGACGAGCCTACCACTTTCAAGGTAAATGTGCGGCTGGTGCTGGTGCGCGTGGTGGCTCGCGACGCCAAAGGACACGCGGTTGGAAATCTTCATAAGGAAGATTTCCAGCTGTTCGATAAGGGCAAGCCTCAGGTGATCAGCCAATTTTCCGAGGAGCGGCCCGGGGAGCAGGTGGCGCTGGCGAGCAAGAGCAGCGAGCCGATCGCCGGAGAAGCTCCCGCCGCTGCGGGAAAAACGCCCGACGTGCCCGAGCGCTTCATCGCCTTCGTTTTTGACGATGTGCATATAAAGTTTGGAGATCTGGCGCAGGTGCGCGCCGCCGCCGACCGTCACCTGGCCACGCTGCTGCCGACCGACCGGGTTGCTATCTTCTCGACCTCGGGGCAGACTACGCTGGATTTCACCGACGACCGCGCGCAGTTGAAGGCGACCTTGCTAAGGCTTCAACCGCGCCCCGTTACGAACAGCGGAGTGCAGGGATGTCCTGATGTTAACTATTACGTGGGTGATCTGATTCAGAACAAGAACGACCCGCAAGCAACCGACATGGCCACCCAGGACGCGCTGTTTTGCGCTTTTGAGGGAAATCCAAGGGCGCTCCAGTCAGCGCAGATGATGGCGAAGGCTGCCGCGAGCCAGGCGGTGGTGGCCGGCGAAACCGAAAGCCGCCTCGCACTCGGGGTATTGAAGGACGTTGTTCGTAGAACAGCCCTAATGCCGGGACAAAGGAACGTCGTCCTTGTGTCTCCGGGATTCCTCACACCGGAACTGGAATCCGAATACACGGAACTCATCGACCGCGCCGTGCGGTCCCAAGTGATTATCAACGCGCTGGATGCTCGTGGGCTATATGCCCTGGTTCCCGGTGGGGATGCCTCCGTTCCCGGATCTGCAAACGTTGGTGCTCAATTTATGGCTCTCAAGGTCCAGTACCAGAGCGCGAGCGCTTCGGCAAACTCCGACATTATGGCAGTGCTGGCGGACGGCACTGGTGGGACGTTTTTCCAAAACAACAATGATCTCGACGAGGGCCTTCGACGAGTGAGCACCGCGCCGGAATACTATTACGTGCTGGGCTTCACGCCGCAGAACCTCAAACTCGACGGCAACTTTCATGGATTGAAAGTTACGGTGAAGAGTCCGGAGAAGCTGACCATCCAGGCGCGGCGGGGCTATTTTGCTCCGAAGCATGTGGTGGATCCTTCGCAGGAAGCCAAGGAGGAGATTGACGATGCGGTGTTTTCCCAGGAAGAGTTGCACGATCTCCCGGTGGGGCTGCACACTCAGTTTTTCAAGTCCAGCGAAGCCGATGCCAAGCTGACCGTGCTGGCACATGTCGACGTAAAGCAATTGCGGTTTCGAAAAGCGGAAGGACGAAACTGGAACGATCTCACCGTGGTTTCGGCGCTGTTTGATCGCAATGGAACGTTTCTGCAGGGAAGCGAGAAAACCGTGCAAATGCGTTGGAAAGATGAAACGTTGCAAAACAAACTGGGCTCAGGGATCACCATGAGGGCCAGCTTTGATGTGAAGCCGGGGAGCTACCTGGTGCGTCTTGTGGTGCGCGATTCGGAAGGACAGCTGATGTCGGCGGAAAATGGCGCGGTCGAGATTCCGTAACGCGTGCAGCTGAGTTTGGTAAAGCGAGATTCTGTAAGGCCTGTGGAGGTGAGTATGCGAGTTCGACGGCTGGTTTTCCTGGTCGCAGTGATCTGTCTCATCGGCGGGTGGTTGTTCTGGCAGCAAGCCGAGCCCGCTTCGGCTGCCCCGGCGCCACAGCAGCCAGTCAGCAATAGTGATGCAATCCACGTAGAGACGAAACTGGTGCTCGTGGACACCGTGGTCACGGATAAGAAAGGCGACTACGTCCGCGACCTCACCGCCAAGGACTTCAAGGTGTGGGAAAACAACAAAGAGCAAGCCATCACCACGTTTTCTTTTGAGGATGATTCTGCCTCGCCGGCGAAGAACCAAAAGCGGTACATGGTGCTGTTTTTCGACAATTCCACCATGGATACGGGCGACCAGGTGAGAGCGCGGCAAGCGGCCGCGCAATTTATTGACGCCAACGCTGGCCCCAATCGCCTGATGGCGGTGATTGATTTCGGCGGCAGCGTGCACATCGCGCAAAACTTTACTGCCGATGCGGAGCGTTTGAAACAAGTAGTGGGTGGAGTGAAAGGATCGTCCGTTTCTCCCAACGCTGCCCCGGTGGAGGTTGCGTCGCTGAGCGCGCCATCCATGCCATCTCTGCTCGGGATGAACAACCCGGAAGCGGATTTTGGCGCGCATACCGTCATGCTCGCGCTGCGCAGCCTGGCTAAGAATCTGGCCAGCGTTCCGGGGCGCAAGACTCTCGTGATGCTGACCTCCGGCTTTCCCTTGACGGCGGATCGGCAATCGGAACTGACCGCGGTGATTGACTCCTGCAACAAGGCCAACGTCGCGGTGTATCCCATCGATGTTCGGGGATTGGTAGTCCCTGAGATGACGGCGCCGCATTCCATGCTCCGGCATTCCTCTTCCGAGTCAGCTCGCATTATCCCGGCGGCGCTGAGTTACGGCGTGAATTACAGCGCAAGTCCGGCTCCGGCTTATTCCTTCTTTTGGGTTGCGCCTTTTGTGGTCGCGTGGGCTGACCCGCCGCAGCACGGAGGAGGTGGTGGCGGCGGAGGCGGCGGAGGACACGGTGGAGGCGGCACTGGTGGAGGCGGCACAGGCGGCGGCACCGGCAGCGGCGGCGGAGGTGGTCACGGTGGTACCGGCGGCACAGGAGGCACTGGCACCGGTGGAAGTGGTGGACACGGCGGAAACGGTGGCACCGGCGGTACAGGTGGCACCGGCGCCGGGGGCCTGGGAGCAACATCGTTGTACAACCAGCCGCGCCAGATCGTTCCGCAGTTCCCTGAGTCGGCAACGACCAACCAGCAGGTGCTGTATCAACTTGCGGATGGAACTGGCGGGTTCGTCATCATTAACACCAACGACTTACTCGGCGGCCTGGAGAAGATCGCCAAAGACCAATCGCAATACTACGTTCTCGGCTACAAGCCGGCTGAATCGCAAGAGGGGAATTGCTACACGCTGCGCGTTAAAGTGGACCGTGGCGGGACCAATGTCCGTTCCCGCAGCGGCTACTGCAACGTTCGTCCCCAGGATCTTCTGGCAGGAAATCCCATCGAGAAAGATCTGGAAAGCCACGCCGCGGGCGAGATGGCGGGCAACGTGAACGCCTCCATGCGAGCTCCGTTTTTCTACACTTCTCCGAATACAGCGCGGATCGATCTGGTCGTCGATATTCCCGCCGACGCGATAAAGTTCGAGAAGGTGAAGGGGAAGCAGCATTCCGCACTCAACGTCCTGGGGATTGCTTACAAGCCGGATGGCACGGTTGGAGCACGTTTCAGCGATACCGTGAACCTTGATTTCGACGGCAAGAAAGAAGTGGAGGAGTTCCAGAAGAAACCGTTCCACTACGAAAACCAGTTCGAAGTAGCTTCGGGCCAGTACAACCTCAAAGTTGTGTTCAACTCCGGCAGCCAGAGTTTCGGGAAGCTGCAGATGCCCGTGGTGATTGATCCCTATGACGGCAAGCAGTTCAGCTTGAGTGGGCTGGCACTTACCAACGAAACCCATCGCCTTTCTGAAGCGCCGCCGTCAGGCTTGGACGGCTTGTTGCTCGACGACAAGAAACCACTGGTGGTTTCCGGCTTGCAGATTGTGCCCTCTGCCACGAACCATTTCAAGAAGACGGAGAATGTCGGCGTCTATCTGGAAGTCTACGCACCGTCCTTGCTCGGCAGTTCTCCCCCTAAACTCGTGGGAGTTGAACTCCGAATCGTGGATTCCAAAACCAAAGAGCAGAAATCGACTACTGGCCTGATCAACGTGGCGGCTGCCGTGCAACCGGGCAGTCCCTTAATCCCGTTGGGACTCAGGCTGCCAATCGCCTCGCTATCTCCTGGCTCCTATCAAGTAGAGCTGAAAGGCCAGGATTCAGCAGGGAACTCGACGAGCGTTCGCTCGGCGGATTTTGAGGTTGAGTAGATTTCCAGAACGTCAATTGGCATGGACGGGCAATCGATAGGTGTGCGGGGGGGCGAATGCCCGAGGGCGGCAAACGCGTCGTCCACGGTGCGTACGACCTTCAGGAACGGGCGCTTCGACCATCGCATCAGTTGAAACATGCGGGCGGGTAAAAAATCGTCCGTGCATTGGCGCGGTCATTCTTCGGTGGAGATCCGCAGCTCCTTGGGAGCTGTCGCCACCTGCTGTGGCAGCCTCCGATCGAGCCAAACCATCACGAACAATCCCGCCAGGAAGGACAATAACCAAATCACCCGGCTTTGGAAACGGTCCTCCACCATGGACAACGGGCCGGTGACCAACGCATTTGCGATGGCCGTGGAAACAATCACAATACTGAGGCCAACGAGGCGGGCGGACCTCTTACGCCACAGAAGCGGGGCGAATGCACAAATCATCACGACGGAAGCAATGATTGCCCAGTTTCCGACGGACGTGAAGAACTCGAGCGGCAATGTGTTCTGCGCCTGCCGGCTGCGCAGGTAATGCGGTCGCGCGCCCGGGAAAACGCTATCGAATTCGTCGAGCACTACGTCGCTCGCGTCCAGGTCATACAAGCCAAACACCGCGAGCTGTTGCCAGAAGGCGATGGCGGACCTGGTCAACTGCTGGCGGGGATAGGCGCGCAGAGTGGCCAGCACGAACGGCATCTCTTCCGTTCTAAGCCGTTGCGCGTAGTCATCGTCGGAGCTCTGCCAGATTCCATTCGCTCCCCAAAGGAAGATGTCGGGGTTACTGGGAAGATCATGAACATGGTCGCAGATGGCGAACTTCACTTCTGGGCAATGCTGCTCCAGATACCATCGACCCGGGCCGTCGGCAATCACGCGGGCCATCAGAAATGGCGGGCGATCGCCGTTCAACGAGGGTTCGCCGTAGAGATAATCGTTGAGTGCCAACTGTGCGCCGGCCGCAAGCGCAACGATGAGGGCCACTTCGCCCACGGCTTTCCAGCGCGCCTGCATGAACGGGCGGCGAAGAACCAGCAGCAATGCCAATAGAGCGCAAAGTCCGCCCGCCAACACCAAGTGCGTGGCGTGCGACCCCACCCCCCACCACGCGATAAGGAATACAGCAACGTGGTCGGCGCGGGTGAGGTCGTCGCGGGCAAACACGAGCAGATAGATGCAGAGATAAAGCACCGGACCTAGAATGTCCGGCATAATCAGGCTGCAATACCAACTCAGGCTCGTGAACAGGCTCAGCAGGGCGAGCAGAATCAAATATTGCTTTGCGGTCTGCCGCGGCACGATGGACCGCACGACGAGCCAGAGAACGTAAGCTGTGAGCAGGGACTGGAACGCAACCACCGGCCACGGAGTCACGTTCCAATGCCACGGCAAAATGCCAAGGCTGTAGATGAACGACCGCATGCCGTAGTATTCCGAGAGTTGATGCAAAAACAGCGCTCGCGCGACGGCGCGCGCATCTCCCAGGTAAGTCATCGAGTCGGGATAAAACAAAGGATAGCGGTTATAGAGCGCTGGCCAAGCCAGTAGAAGCGCGCCCACAAACACCATTGCGCGAGAAGTTACAAATGAATGGGTCCCAGATCCCGGCGTTCTTGTCAACACACCCTGCGCATTCTTGGAAAAAGCAATTTCCTACACTCTCGAAACGACTCATCAAGAATACTCTGAGCGAACCTTATTGAGGGTGGCCGTCCCCGTCAGGGTGACCCCACTGGGATTCACCCCTCCGCTGATGTATAGAACCTTCGTTTCGGCTTGGCCTCGGGAAGCGAAGCTGGTCGGTACGTACCAACTGCACGTGCAGCGTCAAGAGCGACGGACAAGAGTGTCCGTCCTACACAACCTTCCGGATCAATGCTTTAAGGGTCCTGAACAACATCCGCTATAATTTAAAAATCCTCTTTACTATGCGAACCCGGTGGGGCTTTTGGTTGGTGCTGTTGCTGGCGCCGGTTTCGTTGGCCCAGAATGCTTCTCCTAAGCCTTCCCGCGGGCCATCCTCCGAGCCATCCCCAGTTCCGCGATTCGAGGACATCGCCCAGAAGGCCGGTCTCACCGTCCCGCACATTTCTTCGAGTGACAAGAAATATATTGTCGAATCCATGAGCGGTGGCGTGGGCCTCATCGATTGCGATAACGACGGCAAGCTCGACATCCTCACCGTCAACGGATCCACGGTGGAGCGCTACAAGCAGGGCGGCGACCTGATGGTTACGCTCTATCATCAGGACGCGAGCTCAGACGGTGGCGACCCCAAGTTCACCGACATTACGCAAGCTGCGGGCCTTACGCGCAAAGGTTGGGGCATGGGCATTGCCGTGGCCGATTACGACAACGACGGCCTTGACGATATTTACGTCACCGGTTTTGGCGGCAATGTGCTCTATCACAACCTGGGGAACTGCAAGTTTGAGGACGTGACGGAAAAAGCCGGAGTGCGCGGCGGCGGGTTCAGCACGGGCGCGGCGTGGGCCGACTATGATCGCGACGGCCACGTCGATTTGTTCGTCTCGCGCTATGTGCACGTCGAAATCGACAAACTGCCCGAGTTCGGCAACGATCCGCGCTTTTGTCGATTTAAAGGAGTGCTGGTGCAGTGCGGCCCGTGGGGTCTGCCGGGCGAATCGGATTTGCTGTTTCACAACAAGGGCGACGGAACTTTCGAGGAAGTTTCAAAGAAAGCCGGAGTCGATGACCCGCATCACTATTACGGATTGGGCGCCACCTGGGGAGATTACAACAACGACGGTTGGCCCGATCTCTACGTGGCCAACGACGCCGGGCCAAACTTTCTTTACAAAAATAAGCACGACGGCACCTTCGAAGATATCGGATTGCTTTCGGGAGTTGCCCTGAGTGGGGACGGCTTGCAGCAAGGCTCGATGGGCGTCACGTGGGGAGATTATTTGCACGAAGGCCGCCTCTCTATCTTCGTCACTAATTTTGTGGAGCAAGGCTCCGTGCTCTATCACAATCTGGGGAACGACAGTTTTTCGGACGTCAGCGTGCGGGCGAAGGTGATGAAGCCGACCTATCCCTATGTGAGTTGGGGGACGTCGTTTTTTGACATGAACAACGACGGTTGGCTCGATCTTTTCGTGGCCAACGGCCACGTCTATCCGCAAGTGGACACCATCCCCGACGGCACGCATTACCGCCAGCCGATGAACTTGTTTCGCAACCATCGCGATGGAACGTTTGAAGATGAATCTTCGGTGCTCGCCACAATGCCTCCGCAATCGCGGCGGGGTGCGGCGTTCGGGGACATCAACAACAACGGGAATGTTGACATTGTGGTGCTCAACGTGGGCGAGCCGCCGTCGCTGCTGATGAATCGCACTGTAAGCTCGAATCACCGTGTTCTTTTCAAATTGGTTGGAACCAAGAGCAACAAAGCAGCGATCGGCGCGCGGGTGACGGTGAAGTCCGGTTCGCTCGTGCAGTTCGATGAAGTGCGCGGCGGCGCGAGTTACCTCTCACAGAACGATTTGCGACTGCACTTCGGGCTCGCGACGAACGCCAAGATGCAGGAGGTGAGCATTCGCTGGCCGAATGGCGGAAGTGAAGTGCTGCGGAATGTGGCGGCGGATTTCATTTACACGATCGTCGAGGGCGGAGGCATCCGCCAGAAGATGGCGCTGCCCGCACTGCCGTGAGAAACGCCGGCGCTCTGAACGTCTGGCGAACTATCATCAATGCATCGAAAGGAGTGACCGATGGGTCCTACTCTTGCGAATGGCAAGATTTGTTACGTGGAAATTCCCGCGACGAATATTGAGCGGTCTGCCGCCTTCTACAGGACAGTGTTCGGCTGGAACATCCGCCGACGCGGTGACGGTGCCACCGCGTTTGACGACAGCACTGGCGAAGTCAGCGGCGCGTGGGTGCTTGGCCGGCCTCCGCACAGTCCGGGGCTAGTGCTCTACATCATGGTTGACAGTGTGCCCGCGACCTTAGACGCGGTCGTCGCGAACGGAGGAAAAATCGTGCAACCGCTGGGCATGGACGCGCCGGAAATCACCGCCAGATTCTGCGACCCTGCGGGAAACGTGATTGGCCTTTATCAGGAACCGGCGCAGGCCAAGTAGGAAAAGACCACCAGAGACCTCGCTCCTATTCGATTCCTAGCTGTTTCTGGATTTGCTCCAGCGGCACACCCTTCGTTTCTGGAACCATAGTCTTCACCCAAATGAGCTGGAGAACCATCATGCCGGCAAAGAACGAGAACACGTAGCCGGGCGGAAAGGAGGTAACCATTCTCGGAAAGAAAGTGGTGAGCAGCGCAGCAAAGATCCAGTGCGTTGAGCTGCCCAGAGTCTGACCTTCCGCGCGATGACGGTTGGGGAAAATCTCCGAGATGAAAACCCAGATCACGGCACCCTGGCCGATGGCGTGGGCGGCGATGAAAGCGAAGATGCAAGCTGGCACGATGGAGAAATGATTAGTAAAGAACGCCCACGCGACCAGACCGAGCGATGCGATGTAGCCGAACGAGCCGATATAAAGAAGAGTGCGGCGGCCCAGACGGTCAATCAGCCAGAGGCCGACGAAAGTGAAAACGAGGTTCGTGACGCCGATTCCGACGGATTGCAACCTGGCAGCTTGCGCCCCGAGTCCGGTCAGCTCAAAGATACGAGGCGCAAAATACAAAATTGCGTTGATGCCGGAGAGTTGATTGAAAAAAGCAATCAGAATGGCCAGCAGAATTGGTTTCTGAAGACGCCTGGTCCAGAAATGCTCCGAAGACACTTGCTCAGAGGAGGCAGCGATGATCGCGTCCGCCTCGGCTGCGATTGCGGCTTTCGAAACATCAGGCTCAATGCGCTGCAGCACTTGCAACGCGGACTCGCGATCAGCCCTCCTGCTTAGCAACCAACGTGGACTTTCGGGCAGGCCGAAGCAGAAAACGGCGTAGAGCAACGAAGGAAATGCCGCCACGCCGAGCATCCAGCGCCAGGCATTTTCGCCGAGGCCGCCAAGCAGCCAGTTCGAGACATACGCGATCAGGATGCCGAACACAATGTTGAACTGGAACATGCCCGCCAGTCGCCCGCGATACTTCGGCGGCGCGATCTCGGAAATGTACATGGGAGCAACCACGGTCGAGATGCCGATGCCCAGGCCGCCGATGACGCGGGCGACAATGAAAATGGTAACGTTCGGCGCCACCCCCGAGCCCACGGCGCCGATAAAATAGAGAACGCCGATCCAGAGCAGCGTGGCTTTCCGGCCGAATCGATCAGCGATCCAGCCAGCGATCAGAGCCCCAACCACGGTGCCATAAAGTGCCGAAGCGATGGCTCTGCCGTGCAGCCCGGGACTCAGTCCCCAAAGCGTCTGAATGGTTTTTTCTGCGCCGGAAATAACCACGGTGTCGAAACCAAAAAGAAATCCGGCGAGTGCCGATGTGAGCGACCAGAAGAAGATGCGACGATTCATAAGAGGAACCGGACTTCGGACCTTGGACTTCGGACCTTGGACTTCGGACCTTGGACTTCGGACTTAGACTTCAACTCCGCGGCTTTTGGCTGAGTTCAGATGTCCGCCGTCTGGCTAGGCCGGAGACCCAGCCTCCAGCGGATACCCGTTCTCCCGCCAGCCGCGGATGCCCCCATCCATAGAGATCGCGTTGGCGTAACCCATCTTCTGGAGATTGTCTGCGGCCAGGGCCGACCGGAAACCGCCGCCGCAATAAAGAACCATTTCGGTGTCCAGCGCAGGCACGCGCGCCTCAATGTCGCGTTCGATGATGCCTTTGCCGAGATGGATAGCGCCCGGAAGATGATCTTTGGCGAACTCGCTCTCTTCGCGCACATCGACGAGCAGAAATTTCTCGCCGCGATCCATCCTGGCCTTTATCTCGCCGACAGTGGTCTCGCGCACGCGCGTCTTGGCGTCGTCCACAATCTTCAGAAAACGGGGAGGATGCTGATGGGCCATAGGCACTCCTAAATTAATCCGGCGATGAACATCCTACCAAGTGATGCTCGATTGTGCGACTGCGTACTCTCGAAGTTCATCGGACTTCGGTTAGCATGAAGCAGTGATTCCCAGGAAACCCGCACGGAGAATCGGGCTGGCCCGCGCTCTCTCGAAATTGGGCTATTGCTCGCGCTCGCGGGCGGCGGAATTGATTCGCGCTGGCCGCGTGCGACTGAACGAAGGTGTTCGGTTCGATCCGGAGACGCCGGTCCATCTGACGCGCGACCGCATCCTGGTGGATGATCGTCCGGCTGAAGCCCGCGAGAAAATTTACCTTATGATGAACAAGCTGCGCGGGTTGATCACGACCGCATCCGACGAAAAAGGGCGTGACACCGTTTATTCGCTCCTTGGAGGATCAGCGCTGGCCGCGGAAGAAGTATTTCCATGGGTCTCCCCCGTGGGGCGCCTCGATAAAGCCAGCGAAGGTTTGCTTTTGTTGACGAACGATTCGGAATGGGGCGCGCGCGTGGCCGCGCCGGAGACGGATCTGAAGAAGACGTATCACGTGCAGATCGCGAAAGTGGCGGATGACAAGTTGATAGCGTCGCTGGTTGCAGGCGTGAACGTTGCAGGAAAATCTTGTGCTGGCGAAACGCTCAGCGCGGCGCAAGCCCGCCTGCTGCGCTCCGGCCAGAAAAACTGCTGGCTCGAGATCATCCTCGACGAAGGCAAGAATCGCCAAATTCGGCGCATGATGCAGGCTTTGGGAATCGAGGTGCTCCGGTTGGTGCGCGTAGCAATCGGGCCGCTAGAGTTGGGGAAGCTGGCGAAGGGCGACTGTCGGCCGCTGACTTCTGACGAAAAGGAGGCCATGGATCGCGCCATGCGGGCGAGCACCTCATGAGCGACCTGACTTTTCTTTCGGCTGTCTCCATGGCGGAAAGCATCCGCAAGAAACAGATTTCACCCGTGGAACTCGTGGAGGCTCATCTCGCGAAAATCGAGCGTCTGAATCCAAGGTTGAACGCCTTTGTTCACATCGATGCTGCACACGCTCACCGCGAGGCCCGGGCCGCTGAAGCCGCCGTGATTAAACCTAAGGCGGCCAACTCCCCACTTGGCCCGCTGCACGGCGTTCCCATCAGCATCAAGAGTGCGCTGGAAGTTAAAGGTCTGCGCTGTGAATCGGGGACCCGCCTTCGCGCAGGATTGGTCGCCACTCACGATGCGCCGCTCGTCGCCCGCCTGAAAAATGCCGGCGCAATTATCCTCGGTGTCACCAACACTCCGGAACTCCTGATGGGATGGGAAACGGACAACCTGCTTTACGGCCGTACCAACAGCCCGTGGGATCTCGAGCGCACGCCCGGAGGATCGAGCGGCGGAGAGGCTGCGGCCATTGCTTCAGGAATGTCGGCAGGCGGAGTGGGCAGCGACGGCGGTGGTTCCATTCGTGTGCCGGCGCATTTCAGCGGCATCTGCGGATTGAAGCCCACGCCCGGACGAATTCCGGACACCGGGCACTATCCCACGTCCGCCGGGCCGTTTGCGCTGGTTGGCGTGGTCGGTCCCATGGCGCGAACCGTCGCCGATCTGAAACTGCTGTTTGAGGTGATGCAGGGTCCCGACGATGGCGACACCTGTGCCGCTCCCGTGCCCGTGCATTGGCCAAACCATGAGGAAGTGAGAAAGCTGAGAGTGGGATATTTCGAAGACGATGGCCGCACGCCCGTCACGCAAGAAACTCGCGCCGCTGTGCGCACAGCTGCAGAAGCCTTGCGGCGCGCTGGATTTCAGATGGAAGCATTCCGTCCCGCAGGCCTCGAAGAAGCGCGCGAGCTGTGGAAGAGGTTTTTCGTTGTGTCCGGAGGAATGCTCATCCGCCCCATGTTTCACGGCCGTGAGAACGATCTGAGTCCGACGCTGAAACAATTCCTAGAAATATCGGCCGCGGAGCCGCCGCTCACCGCGGAAACACTTCTTGAGGCGTGGATCCGCCGTGATACTTTACGCGCCGAGTTCCTGGCGCAAATGCGGCAGTGTCCAATTCTGTTATGTCCGGCCGCGGCTGTCCCTGCGTTCCGCCATGGCGAACGCAGCTGGCAGGTCGAAGGCAAGACTGTGAATTATCTCGATGCCTGGAGCTACACCGAATGGTTCAATTTGCTCGGCAATCCCGCGGCGGTGGTTCCTGTCGGTCGCTCGCCGGAAGGCTTGCCCATCGGTGTGCAGATTGTCGGCAGGCCGTGGGAAGAAGAACAGGTGTTGACGGTCGCCGCCGCGCTGGAGAAAGAATGCGGTGCGGGGAAGCGGCCGACGCTGGCCTGAAGACTCCGAAGGCGCAGCAGCGGAAAGCAGTTTGTGCGTCGAGCGGGTTTCCTTCGTGCACCTTAGTGCCCTTTGTGGTTAAACTCTTAGTCGAATGACTCCTCGAATTTCAGCCGCTCTCGCCGGCATGGTCCTGGCCGCCTTTGGCCTGTTCGCGCGCGCCCCGCAGACCAAGCCGGAAACGGCGAATCCCATCGAAGCCGCCCGCCTGAACAATCTGGGCTGCGCCTACATGAACCAGCAGCTTTTCGAAAAGGGCCTTAAGGCCTTCCAACAGGCGGCGGAGCTCGATCCTAAACTTGCGATCGCACGTCTGAATGAAGCCATCGCTTACCTGAATCTACAAAAGGTCGACCAGGCGAGAGCTGCCTTGGAAGCCGCGCTCAAGCAGGATCCGAAAAATCCGAGCGCCTGGTACAACCTCGGCCTGCTGGCCAAGAATACCGGCGACGCGGCTGCGGCCATCGACGATTTCAAGCGCGTCACCGAGATCGACGCGAACGACGCCGATACCTGGTATTTTCTGGGCACCGCCTACGTGCAGGCCAAGCAGTTTCCTCAGGCCATCGATGCCTTCCAGCACGCGCTGCAACTCAACCCGCTGCACGCCTCCGCCGTGTTCGGATTGTCGCGCGCCTACCAGCAATCCGGCGACGTGGACCAAGCTCGCGAGCATCTCAAGAAATTCCTCTACATCACACAAAACAAAATCGGCGCACCGATGAGCCTGGCCTACGGCGAGCAGGGTGAGTACTCGCGCGCCGTGGAATCGCCGTTGGCGGTGCTGAAAGCGCCGGCGCAGATCAAGGTGCGGTTTGTGGATGTGACGAAGGAGGCGGGGATTGTGTCGCGACCGAACCCTCCCTCTTACGTCGTGAGACCCTTCATTGACTTTGGCTCCGGAGCTTGCTTCTTCGACTACGACAATGACGGCAAGGTCGACATCTTCCTGGCGAGTGACGGTCCGCAAGGCGGTATGGTTCTTTATCACAATCTGGGAAACGGCAAGTTCGAGGATGTCACGAGGCAGGCCGGGATTGACCCCAGCTTGAGCGCCGTTAGCTGTACCGCGGGTGACTACGACAACGATGGTTTTACGGACCTAGCGGTGAGCACCTTTGGATCGGTCCTGCTTCTGCATAACGAGAAGGGCAGCGCATTCAGGAACGAGGCTCTGGCGGCGGGGATTAAACAGATGGGCGCCTACGGCCTTACCTTCATCGACTACGACCACGACGGGGACTTGGACCTCTACGCTGCAAGCATGGACTTTACAGTGGTCGGGACCAAGAATGCTTCCGCCAGCGCGATGTGGCAGAACAACGGTAACCGCACGTTCACAAACATAACTGAGGACAGAGGATTCCTTGTGCCATTCTCGGTTGTGAACGCAGTCGGGACCGACTACAACAATGACCGAGCCGTTGATCTTGCCTCTGCAGACTGGACTGGGGGAACGATATTGGAGAATCCAAGAGAGGGGAAATTTCGGGCTTTCCACCCATTCTCTAACCGCCCCCCCAGCAACGATGTCGCCACGGTTGGCATTGCCGTTACGGATTTCGATCATGACGGTTGGATGGATATTGCACTGACCCGCCCGACCGCACCGGGCCTCACCCTCTGGCGCAATAACCACGGAAAATCGTTCGATCAAGTCAAACTCCCCGAGACCGACTGGGTCCGAGCTTTTGGCGTAGCCGCCTTTGACTACGACAACGACGGCTGGGTCGACCTCGTCGCCGTCGGAGAAACGAAAGAAGGCAAAGGCGAAATTAAACTCTTCCGCAATCTCGGTCCTGACGGCTTCAAAGACGTCACCGCCGATGTTGGCCTCGACAAGATTCAACTCAAAGACCCGCGCGCCATCATCACTGGAGACTACGACAACGACGGCGCCACCGACCTGCTCATCACGCAGAATCATGGGCCGGCTGTGCTGCTGCGCAACGAAGGCGGCAATCAGAATCACTGGCTGCGGCTCTCGCTCAAGGGACTGGCCGACAACAAGTCTGCCATCGGCACAAAAGTGGAAGTCTTCTCCGGCGGCAACCGGCAGAAATTTGAGATCTACGGCTCGAACGGATATCTCGGCCAGAATTCAACAGACATTGTGGTCGGCCTGGGCGACGCCAAAGAAGCCGACATCGTGCGCATGATGTGGCCGACCGGCGTTTTGCAGGACGAGATTCAGGTTGCTGGCGACAAGCAGCAGAATTTTGTCGAGATCGACCGCCGTGGCAGCTCCTGCCCCACGCTTTTCGTATGGAACGGCGAGCGCTATGAATTCGTTGCTGACATGCTAGGCGCGGGCGTGGTCGGGCACTGGGTCGGACCCGGACAGCGCGATATTCCACGGCCCGTCGAGTGGATCAAGGTTGATCGCTGGATGATTCGTGAGAAAGCCGACCTCAGGCGTCAGACCTCAGACGTCGGCAAGAACGGCGCGGCTGAGGTCCAGAACTCGCGGTCCGATGCCGGCCTTCTGAGTTTCCGCTTCATGGAGCCGCTGGAAGAAGCCGTCTATCTCGATCAGGTGCGGCTGCTGGCGGTCGATCATCCCGCGGACATCGACGTGTATCCCAACGAATATTTCGCATCGAATCCTCCGTATCCGGAGTTCAAGGTGGTTGTCAGCCGTGACGCCAAGCCTCCGACGGGTGCGTGGGACGAGCACGGCCACAACGTTCTGCCCGATCTACTGGCGCATCGCTATTTCGGCGACTTCGCGCTGACGCAGTTCCAGGGCTTCGCCAAGCAGCACAGTCTCACGCTCGATTTGGGTGACGCTTACCGCGGTGGTCCGCTCTGGCTGTTGCTGCACGGTGAAGTGGAATATTTTTCGGCCAACAGCATGTACGCCGCGTCGCAGGCCGGCGTGCAGTCAATTTCTCCTTACGTGGAAGCGCTGGTTGGAGATGAAAACGCAAACGGCAAGTGGGTGCGCGTGATCGACGACATGGGCTTTCCCGCTGGTGGCCCTCGCACCATGACCGCCGACCTCACCGGCAAGCTTCCGCTTGGGACAAAGAAGATTCGCATCACGACGAATCTGCAGGTTTACTGGGACAACATTCTGATCGACCGCGCGGTGCAGGATTCGCGCGACCACGCCTCAAGTCCGCGCCTGACTCCTGTTCCGCTAACCCGCGCTGATCTCCACTATCACGGCTATCCGTTCAAGATCGAGGGCACGCCTCCCGGCAACGTGCAATACATCTACGAAAAGGTCAGCGCGACTGGCCCCTACACGCGACCTGCGGGCACTTACACGCGCTACGGCGACGTGCTGCCGCTGCTCACCGCAACCGACGACAAGCTGGCAGTTTTCGGCTCCGGCGACGAAGTGCGTCTCGATTTCGATCCGTCGACCTTGCCCACGCTCCCCACAGGATGGGTGCGCGACTATTTCTTCGCTGCCAACGGCTACGAAAAGGACATGGACTTCTACGCCGCGGAAGGTCATTACGTGGCGCCATTGCCGTTTCTCAGCATGGGTGATTATCCGTATGCACCGAAGGAATCGTTCCCTCTCGACGACGCGCACGTGAACTATCTTCTCGAGTACAACACACGCCACATGTCCGGCAACGAGCAACGTGGATACTGGTTCGATTATGGAGAGAAGTGAGCCCGGGCGCGGTAATGCGGAGGGTGACGCACTATTAGACGCTACGAAATCGTTTTAATATTGACATATTTGCTCCTCCCGTAATTCAATAGCCGGACCCATGGAAACCTCTTCCGCCGCAGCTTCATCGTCCGCCCCACGACTGCGCCGCACGCTCACGCTTTGGGATCTGATCCTCTACGGAATCATTGTGATACAGCCCGTGGCTCCCATGTCTGTGTTTGGCGTGCTCAGCGACAGCGGCCACGGACACGTCGTCACTACTCTTCTTATCGCCATGGTGGCCATGTTGTTTACTGCGTTCAGCTACGGTCGCATGGCGCGGGCGTATCCCAGCGCGGGTTCCGCATTCACCTATGTCGGGCAGGAGATTAATCCGGCACTTGGCTATGTCACGGGTTGGAGCATGGTGATGGACTACATTCTCAACCCGATGATCTGTATCATCTGGTGCAGCCAGCAGGCGTTTGTTTTTGCACCCGGGATTCCCTACTGGAGCTGGGCCATTTTTTTTGGAGCGGTTTTCACATTCCTGAATCTTCAGGGCATAAAGACCTCGGCTCGAGTCAACACTCTACTTGCGGCAGGAATGGGTGCGGTGGTGGCGATTTTTTTCATGGTCGCCATTCGCTACGTTACCGGTCATCCCCACGATGGCACGTCGTTCTTCACTCGGCCTTTTTACGATCCGACGCTTTGGAACACGAAGGCTGTGCTGGGCGCTACCTCGATCGCGGTGTTGAGCTACATCGGATTCGACGGTATTTCCACACTCTCGGAAGAAGCGGAGAATCCACGGCGCAACATCCTGCTGGCCACGGTGCTCACATGTTTTGTCATCGGGATACTTTCCGCCCTCGAAGTCTACGCCGCGCAACTGATTTGGCCCGCCACCCAGCCCTTTCCAAACAGCGACACAGCTTTTACTTTTGTCGCCGGTCGCGCCTGGAAACCGATGTTCGCGATCCTGGGCTTCACGCTGTTGGTCGCGAACTTCGGCTCGGGGATGGGAGCGCAGATCGGCGCTGCGCGGCTTCTCTACGGTATGGGCCGAAGCAAGGCTCTACCGCAGAAGTTTTTTGGAACAGTCGACGCAAAGCGGCACGTGCCCCGCAATAATGTCCTTTTTGTTGGCGGCATCGCTTTGTTTGGGGCGCTGCTGGTGAGCTTTAATCTATTCAGCTATGGGCTCGGGGCGGAGATGCTCAACTTTGGAGCGCTGATTGCCTTCATGGGGGTGAACCTCGCCGCATTTGTGCGGTATTACGTGCGCGAACGCAAGAACGGTCCGTGGCCACCGCTGCTGTTGACGGCACTCGTGATTGCTCTAGTTCTCTGGCCGAACACGAATGTGACTGTGTTGGCTGCCGCCGGGGTTGCGTTAGCGATTCTCGCCATATGGACGCCTCCGCTGGCGGGATTTACGATTTGCTTTTTCCTCTGGAAAAACCTGAGTTGGAAAGCCTGGATCGTCGGCGGCATCTGGATGGTTGTCGGCATCGCGTTCGGAGCCTGGAAAACGCAGGGCTTCCGCGGCGACCTGGTGAACTTCGACATCCCTCCCGAGGGAGAGTGACGATCATGGGGACTCGAAGAATTGGGCAATCTGATGCTGGGGTGGCTCAGATGCTGGGTTCTACGAACATTGTCGCTTTCGTTCCCACCAAAGACACCGAGAAGGCGCGAGCCTTCTACGAGGGCGCGCTCGGGTTGCGCTTTGTCAAGGATGATGGCTTCGCCATGGTGCTTGACGCGAATGGAATCATGATCCGCGTGGCCAAGGTTCCGCAGTTTACGCCCGCGCAGTTCACCATTCTGGGATGGCAGGTGAAGCACATCGAAAATTTTGTGACTGAACTCACGAAACGGGGCGTGCACTTCGAGATTTTCGGTTTCTTCAAGCAGGACGAACTCGGAATCTGGACCGCGCCCACCGGAGACAAAGTAGCGTGGTTCAAAGACCCGGACGGAAATATACTTTCCGTTTCCGAGCACGTATAGGGTGGCCGCTGGTGCGGCGCAGGCACTCCTGCCCGCGAAATGACGGCAACATTGCTGAGGCGTCGAAGCTGCCAATGAAGTTCAGCTCGAGGCTCGATGGCCTTAGCCAACGACGACACACGCCCGCTGCAGCGCTTTGGTTCCTTCAGCAGAGTCTTGAAAACAAGGCCGCGACCTTGCTCGTGGTTATTTCGCGGGCAAGAGTGCCCGCGCCACATAAGCGACTGCCCACCCTTACTCCACGTTCCAGCCGCTGACCTCAACCACAGGCTTCGCGGCGCCCAACTCGCTGGCGCGGTAGGTCGCACTGACCTCGCGCTTCTCGCCAGGCAACAGGGAAATGTAGTTGTCTTCCCAGACCACAGGCAGAATCTCTTCGCCCTTTTCGCCCTTGTCTACTTTCAGCCGAACGAAGAACGCCAGGCTCTTGCTGGGATTTTCCAATGTCACGCGCGTGACTTCGTCCTCGCCTTTATGCTCGCTGCGCTCACTGACTTTCAGCTTTACTTTCGCAAGCTGGGAAAGCGCGGTGTAGTCGGCGAAGGAATCGGTTGGCGTCATCCACCAGGTGGACCGCTTCCAATCCAGCGTCTCGGGCTTGGTCGAGAGCCAATAGAAATTCGATCCCATCAGTTTTCCCGCACTGTCCTGGAGTCGCAGCACCAAGAAATACGTCGCGCTCAGGCCTTGAATATCCGGCAAGGCAAAAATCTTTTTCGTGCTGTCGGCGGGCGCGTCGAGAGCGTCGACGTGCGAGAATTTCTCGGTCATGTCCAGGTTGTAAATCTTCGCCGTCAGCTTCAAGCCCTTTGCGTCCTCATACTGGCTGCTGACCAGCCAGATCGCGTGATCGTCGTAGCCATAGACGGGATGCAGCGCCTCCATTGCGCGCTTGGCGCCGAAGTAACCGCCGCCCGGACGCAAATAGTAATCGTACAAATGCCAGATCATCGAGGGCCAGGCGTTATTCAGCATCCACTGGATCACGCCGGTCGACTCGTATTTGTTGCGGCTGTACGCTTCATACATGGCGCGTACGCCCTCATAGGTTTGCATCTGAGACTTCACAGCGAAATCTTCCACGCTGTTCGATTTGCCATAACGGTTGGCCAGAGCCTCGCTGAAGACTTGAATCGTCTTGAACTCGCCGCCCCCGGTGTGATAGTTCCACACGTCGTCGATGGGCCAGAGATGCTCTTTGCCAACCATCGCTTCGATACTCTCGATCGGCGGAACGGCCGGTCCCATGCTGGTTTCGGTGTTGAAGCCGTAAGCTCCGCCGCAGCCGCCGGGATTGCACTTCTTCCGCTTGTCCTTTCCGTTCGGCGTATCCTCCTCCCAATAGGCCGGAGCAACATATTCATACGGTCCAGTCATCTTGACGCCACTGTCGCCGGTCACACTGGTTTCTTTTCCTGTAGCCGACGAAACCACCGGATTCGGCCACAGCAACTGTTTTTCAATGTCGAGGTACATCTGCTCTACGTCCGGCGGCGGAGGATTGTCGCTGCCATTCAGCCACATCACCAGGCTGGGATGGCTGCGCAGCCGGTAAATCTGGTCGCGCAGCGATTGTTTGGCGATTTCAAAATCCGCGGGCTTCCAGCGCGGCCAGCGCTCCCAGAAATCGCAGCAGCACCATCCTGCCATTACCAGAATTCCCTTGCGATCCGCCAGGTCGAAGAACTCACGCGTCTCCAGTTTGCCTTCGAGGCGGATGGTGTTCAGTCCCATGTCGCTGACGTAGCGGAACTCATCTTCGAGGCGCTGCGAGTTTTCGCGGAGCATCATGTCCGTAGCCCACCCCCCGCCGCGAATCAGGATGTTCTTGCCATTGATGTGAAACTGGCGGCCGCCGATGGAGTTGAAGTCGGAAGTGATTTCGCGAATGCCAAAGTGGCTTTCAGAACGGTCGCTCACTTCTCCATTTACGACAAACTCAACCGCTAAGGAATACAGATTGGGTTTGCCCATCTGCGCCGGCCACCACAACCGTGGATTCGAAATCGAGAGTTGCGGGTACTGTTCTGGAGTGAACGTCACATCCTTGGTTTCGTGCGGCGCGAGTTCCACCTCTTGCTCGAAGCCGACATTTTCTATCTGGCCTTTGAGTTTGCCTTTAACCGCTTGAGCGGTGCCATTTTTCACCTGTGCGGTGACCGTGAGCTGCGCGTGATCGTTCGCGGGCAGGTTCAGTTTCGACACCACTGTGGCATAGCGCAGCGCTACCGGGCCGCTGGTCGTGAGGTAGACCTGGCGCCATAAGCCCATGTTCTTGTCCGGAGGCGCGGGATTCCAATCCACAAACGTGATGGCAAGGTCATTTTCTGTAGGAGCCCACACCTGCACCGCCAACGTGTTGTCCTCGCCGGCATTCACCGCGTCGGTCACATTGAACTCATAGGTGCGCCAGGCGCCCGCCACGTCGTTGGAGTTTGCGATCTGCTTGCCGTTCAGCCAGATGACGGCGCGGTAATTGATGCCTTTAAAATTCAGCCAGACCGTCTTGCCCTTGTAAGCGGCAGGCACCGCGAACTGCTTGCGGTACCACCACGAAACCGCATAGGGGCTGTCACTCTGCATCGGGATGTTGGAGAAGTTAGCGCCAATGGGGTAAGTGACGCCGGGAAACTCCCGAAGATTGGTGCCGAAGAATGGATCGGGCAGGGCATGACTTTTCACCAGGGCCGCAACCACCGTAGTGGGCACGGTCACCTCCTGCCAGCCCGTCGCCGTGAATTGCGGCGTGGAGATGACGTCTCCCTTAGCGTCGACCTTCGAGGAAGATTGCAGCGACCATCCTTCGTGCAGGACGAGTTTCTCTTCTGTGGAATGTTTGGCCGCGTCCTGGGCCGCCAGAGGTTGAATCAGAAATGAAGCCAGAAGGAATTGGGCTAGAACAGAAACTGTGATTGCCACTCGCTTGCGTGAGGTCATGATGCTCCCTTGCATTCTTCGTCGCGATAGTCGAACAGTCAATTCGTCTGCCGCGGATCGTCGTGTTCTTGGATCGATTTGCGGGGTCAGCCGTAAACTGCCCCGCAGAATGGATAACACTTCTATTAATTCGTTTCAATAGCGATGTTTTGCGCGTCGGGGAAGCTGTGGCGACGTCCGGGGAAACCGCACGGCTCCTCCAGGAACAGACACGCCGCGTTGAGGCCGGCTCGAGCCAGTTCCATGAAGTCTGGTTTATAATGAGCAATTCGGCACTAACCTCTGGAGTGACAAGAAGATGATTCGATTTCTGCAAACCCCCGGCCCGATTAAGAAGGTTGTTCTCGGCGGGATGCTGATTGTGATTTGCGTCGCGATGCTGGTCTACCTGATTCCAAGCAGTGGGAGCTCGTCCTCAGGGAATCCGAGCGTTCAGTCGGTCGCCACCGTAGACGGCAATGACATCACCGCCGTTGACGTGCGGAACACCGCGCGGCAAATGGCGCAACAGCAGGCTGCCCGCTATGGCGCACAGGCCTCGATGATCATGCCATTCCTTCTGCAGCAGGCCACCCAGCAGGCGGCCGACCAGTTGATCACGCGTCAGGTTCTGATCAGCCAGGCCCACCATCTCGGGCTGCGAGTCACGCCCGCGGAAATTCAGGATGAGCTGCAGCATGGCCGTTATGCCCCAACGTTTTTCCCGGGCGGCAACTTCATCGGCGAGACCGAGTATGAGGACATGTTGTCGCGCGCGAATCTGACCCCCACGATGTTCGAGGATTCGGTGGGTAGTGACATCCTCATCGGGAAGCTGCAGGCACTCATCGCCGGCGGAGCCTCGGTAAGCGATGCCGAGGTTCGCAAGGAATGCGACAAGGAGAACACCAAGGTAAAGTTCGAGTATGCGGTGTTGAAGCAGGATGACCTGCGCAAGGGGCTTCATCCCACCGACGCGGAACTGCAAGCCTTCTACGAGAGCCACAAGAAAACCTACGCCAATTCCATCCCTGAAAAACGCAAGATCAAATATGCAGTAATCGACCTCAGCCAGGTGCGCGGCAGCGTGAAGGTGAGCCGCGAAGATTTGCAGACTTACTATGACCAGCACCGCGACCTGTACCGGGTTCCCGAGCAGATCAAAGTCAGCCATATCTGGATCAAATCGCCGCTTCCCGGCGTGGACGGCAAGACCGATGAGAAGGCTCTTGCCGATGCCCAGCACCGCGCGGAAGATCTGTTGAAGCAGGTCAAGAACGGTGCCAAGTTTGAAGATGTCGCCAAGAAATATTCGGAAGACCCGGGCAGCGCCAACGTGGGCGGTTCTTTGGGTTGGATTGGAAAAGGGCGGACCACGCCGGAGTTTGAAAAGGCCGCCTACGCCCTCTCGAAAGGCCAGACCAGCGGTGTGGTGAAGAGCAGCGACGGCTTCCACATCATCCGTTTGGACGACAAGCACGAAGCTCATCTGAAGACGCTCGACGAGGTGAAAGACCAGATCGAGCCTATCCTGAAGCAGCAGAAGGCCGCGCAGGCCGCGCAAAAAGAAGCCGATGCGCTGTTGACCCAGGCCAAAGCCGTTGGGTTGGACGCCGCGGCTGCGACGGAAAAAATTCCGGTGATCAACTCGGATTTCGTTGCCCGCAAGGATATCCTGCCGGGCCTGGGCCAGGCGGCGCAGTTCATGGACGCAGTATTCACCACGGAGGAAAAATCTCCGCCGGAGATGGCGCCTACGTCGCAGGGATTCGCTGTATTTCAATTGCTGGCCGTCAAGCCGCCGGAGACCCCAACCTTCGAGGACATTCGCAGCCGCGTTCAAACTGAATTCGAGAATGAACGCTCCGGCGTTCTGCTTTCTCAGAAGACCCAGGAACTCTCGGACCGGGCCAAGGCCGAGCACGATTTAAAGCGCGCGGCCAAAGAGCTAGGGGCGGAGATCAAGACTAGCGATTTCGTCCTGCCGGACGGTCAGGTGCCCGATGTCGGATCGATGAGCGGGCAGGCCGCAGTCGCCTTCAACATGAAGCCAGGAGACATCAGCATCCCGATCACTAACGCAAACAACGGTGTGGTGCTGCAGGTGCTCGAAGTCCAGGCCCCCACCGACGCCGAATATGCCGACAAGAGCGCTGAGATCCGCGATTCGCTACTACAGTACAAGCAGCAGCAGCTTTTCGGGCTTTTCGTTACCAATCTGAAGGACGAAATGAAGAAGTCCGGCAAGATCAAGACCGACGAGGAACTGATAAAGACCTTGGCCAAGGGCAACAGCGAAGAGGGAATGTAGACCAGGGTCTCGGCCGGGCCCGACCAGTGCAGCTGCAAGGTTTACTGTTGCCGGCGCTGTCATTCTGGCTTTAGCTTGTTGCATCCCGACAGCACTCTTGTTGTCCCGAGCCCAGCGAGTGATCTTCGTTTCTGCATGGAGTACGTGTAGAAGTTGGCGCATGCAAGAACCCAGATCCCTCGCTTCGCGACGGATGACAGGATTCTTCCGAGAGATTCAGGCAGCATGTCTTTTCCGCGCGCTTCAGGCATCCTGTTGCACCCCACGTCGTTGCCTTCGCGCGGCGGCATCGGCGACTTCGGTCCGGCGGCGTACCGGTTCGTTGACTTCCTCGCGTCCGCCCGTCAGGGCTTCTGGCAGGTTCTGCCGCTCGGACCGCTCGGCTACGGCAACTCGCCGTATTCTTCGACTTCGGCATTCGCCGGGAACCCTCTATTAATCAGTCTGGAACGCCTCGCCCAACATGGCTGGATTGACTCGGCGAAGCTGAGCGCTCTGGCTGCGGAATCGGGCGCGGTTGAGTATGACCAAGTTTTTGCCAGTAAGATGCCTCTCCTGTTCGAGGCTGCAAAGAATTTCGCCACCTCGGCTGCGGGACGGCCCCGCGAACGCTTCAATCGGTTCCGAGCGGAGAACTCCTGGTGGCTCGATGATTTTGTTCTTTTCGACGCGCTCCGTGCGCAGTACAAACTGGAGAGCTGGAATCATTGGCCGCGCGAACTGGCGCATCGCGAACCGGCTGCTCTTGAAAAAAACCGCAAGGAACTTGCAGCCGAACTCGAAGTCCGCGGCGCACTGCAGTTTGCGTTTTATGAGCAGTGGCAGGCCCTGCGGCGTTATTGTTCGGAGCGCGCGATCCGCATTGCCGGCGATGTTGCCATCTTCATGAACTACGACAGCGCCGACGTCTGGACGCATCCCAATCTTTTTCGTCTGGATGAGAATCTCGAATCAGAAGCTGTGGCCGGCGTCCCACCAGACTTCTTCAGCAAGACCGGACAACGCTGGGGAAATCCCCTTTACCGTTGGGGCGCGATGAAGGCCGAGGGCTATGCCTGGTGGATCCAGCGCCTGCGCTGGGCCACGCGAAACTGCGACTATGTGCGACTCGACCATTTCCGCGGCTTCGACCAGTTCTGGGAAATTCCTGCCGCCGATCCCACTGCCGTAAACGGCCGCTGGGTCGATGGTCCGCGCGATGACTTATTTCAGAAACTTCGCGAGGCGCTCGGCGGTCTGCCATTTTTCGCGGAAGATCTCGGTTACATCACGCCCGAAGTTCATGCGCTGCGCGAAAGATTGCAGATTCCCGGCATGGCCGTGCTTCAATTCGGCTTCGGCGATGAAGGCGCTCACATCTACCTGCCGCACCGCGCCGCGGGAAAAGTCATCTACACCGGCACGCATGATAACGACACTGTAGTCGGCTGGTGGAACTCCGGCACCTCTGCAGACGAACGCCGCCACGCGCTGGCTTACGTCGGCCGCTCTGAAGACGGCATCCATTGGGCGTTTATCCGCGCCGCACAAGGCTCGCCGTCCACCCTGAGCATTGTTCCGCTGCAGGACGTGCTCGGCCTCGGCAGCGAAGCCCGCATGAACACCCCCAGCTTGCATGGCGGCAACTGGAAGTGGCGCTGCCCTCTCGACTTACCCGCCGAGTTGGCGACCAAGCTGGCCGCCCTCGCCGAAGTTACCGACCGAGTACCCCAGCCGTTTCCCGTTCTCGCTGACGAAGATTTCGCCGCCTGAGGCCGCTCCCGCTCAGAAATTCTTCCCCAGAAATTCCGTCAGTCTTTCCATCCGAAAACTTGCATCCCCGATCTCGACCTGCAGCAGCAATTGCGCCGTGGTCAGCTGATTTCGGAAGTCAAGAGCCGCGCTGGTTTCCGCGCTGCCCACGAGTTGCAGGTTGCTCTCGATTTCTTTCTGCTCTTCCTGCAGAGCTTTGAGCCGGCTTTCCTGAACCGCAATGCTGTCGGCAATCTGCTGCTTGAGTACGTCGGCGTTGCGGATCACGTCGCCTTCCTGAACTTTTTTCCAATCGTCGTAAGCATCCGCGGTCCGGTCAAGATGTTTGTTGATGGCCCGGCTGGCCAGGTTGTAGCTGATGGTGACCTCGCCGTAAACGCCTCTGCTGTCGACCCACGGATTGACCTGCTGGTGTTCGCCAACCGAAAGCGCCACGTCCCAATCATTCTGGCGCGTCAGTTTGTCGAGAGCCTTTTGCACATTCGCTTCCTTACTCTGCTTTTGCGCGACCAGTTCCTTCAGCGGCCGATCACTCAACTGCGGCGTGTAGAGGCCGACAATCTTCGATTGCGTATCCGCTCGATCCGCGTCCAGCTTGATCTTGGTGGTTTGCAAGGTGAAGGCCATGGGCCGGGTCATGTTCTGCGCATCGAGCATCTTTCTGGTTGTGTCGATCAGCGCATCCAGATTCTGCGACGCTTGCTGAATCAGTCCCAACCTGTGTTGCAGTGCCTGCTTCTCCAGGCTCGGCAGGGCGTATTGGACGTCCTGCTGAGCCGAAGCGATTGCGCCGTAGAGGTCGCAATTCCTGCGCGCCGCGTTCGTCGTCAGCACGGCTTTCCTCACGCCCGAGAGGCTGCCAGAGACTCCCCACACCAGTTGCATGGGCAAGCCGGTGTTGGGCTGAGTTATGCCCGCGACCGCATCTGGCGCCATCAGCAGGTCGCGCTGTGCCGCGGCCTGCTGCGTCACGTAATCGCAATAGGCCTGTTGGTCTTTATTCTTATCCGCATGATCCGCGTCGGCCGCAAATGCGGCCGAAACCAGCAGCAGCGCAATCCCGAGGCCTCCGCTGAACTTTCCCTCGGGCGTATAGGGCTTTGCTTCGAACCAGAGCATCGTACATTCTCCTCAGAAGGGAATCAGAAGGAAATCAAAAGAAAAGAGGTTTGTGGTTCAGGAATACTGTTTTCGATTTCGCGGATTCCGGATGGTCGAGCTGCATCTGAATCAGGAACCCGCGGATATCCGTCCGGAAGATGGGATGGATGGCATGTTCTTCGCCGGCGAAAATCTGTTTCACCGTCCCCACTTTTCGGCACAGCACCATATTTAAGTAACAGTCGTAGACTGCGCTGCCGACCGCGGCGCTGCTCTGGTCGTCATAGGGTACAAACGCGAAGTACACAACACTGCCGCCGGACACGCTGAGGTAATAAGGCGTCTGCTTCGCCGTGGCCAGCGCCTGTTTCAGGCTGGCAATCTGTTTCGTCTCTTCGTAGACCTGTTTTTGCGCCACGCTGGTCGCAATGTCCAGCTGCGCGATTTCGGAAATCAGCTCAGCCTGCTTGTCGAGCACGTCCAGAGTCTTGGTGTCGGTGGTGGTCTTCTCCAGAATGTTGTCGGTGAGGAGGATTTCGCCGATCTTGCTGTCCGTGTACGCACTCTGGACCTGATTCAGCGCCGCCCGCTGGGTTGCCGCGTCGCCTTTGGTGATCAAGCCGGCCGCCAGATCCTTGTCGATGGCCGCTTCCACTTCTTTCACTTGCGCCATGACCGCTTGCGTTTTATGGTTATCGGCCAGCTTCTGCTTGTCGAGCGCCTGCAGCTCCGGGCCTGTAGCCTGGTTGTGTTGCTGTTCGCGGACGATAGCGATTTTAAGTTCCGGCTCAAGCGCCTCCAGCGCGGCCCGGTGCTTGTTCATCTCCGCGACACCGTCCTCCAGCTTTTTCTTGTCGACATTCAGATCTTCCAGCGTCTGTCGGCTGGTCACCAGCTTCTCGGTGAAATCGAGACTCTTGTCGTCGGCGGGAGAAAGAATCACCGGCGCCGCCCACGATGTGTTCAGGGCATAGAAACCCATAACAAAGCCATACGCGAGAACGCCAACCAGCACCGCGTAGAGGGTCACGATGGCAAAAATACGGTAGACCGTGACCACCGACTTGTAGATCATCGGCTGGATCACTGGAATTCTCGCCTCAGGCTTCTTGATGGCTTGCGTCACCATTGGTCACCTCCTGTTCCTGTTCTTTCACCCGCGTGCCCCAATCCTTCGAATCCAGAGTGCACAGCGCAAGAGTAGTAAGAAATAAACTGCTGACCACCGACCACGCCAAATAGGCCCCGAATGCGAGCGGGTTATTGACCGCTTCCTTGGCGCTGTATTTTCTAATCACCCAACCCAGAATCGCGGCAATCGCGAGGTATCCGATGAGTGGCCCCGGACCGGCCACTTCCATCGGATTGCCAGAGAGCACGGTGAGCACTACTAGCAATCCAAGAATCGCGCCGAGTGGCGTCAGCACCAGCGTGAGCACGGTGTTGGGGTGGAGCGTCCACACGTGCTTGGGCAGTGTCCGCAGCGTGTAAAAAAGATCGCGGATGATGCTGCGCTTCCATCGCAGTTGTTGCTTGAACAGCTCCGGCAGCGTGGAGGGCACCGTGGTCCAGCACAGCGCGTCGGTGTTGATGTAAGTTCCGTAGCCGCGCAGCAGCGTCTGATGCGTAAGAAACCGGTCTTCGCCCTGGTTGACCGGAATGCCGAACCAGTGGCGGCTGCGAATCTTGGGCTCGATCTCGAGCAGCAACTCGCGCCGGATCGCAAACAGACATCCGCTGATGCAGCCAATGCTGCGCGTCCAGTTTTCTGGAACCTTGTAGATCTGAAACGCAGCGTAGTAAATAAACGTCTGGATCGCGGTGATCGCGTTGTCGTTGGGGTTTCTTACTCCCACTCTGCCTCCCACCGACCCGATCTTCGGCTCGGAGAAGCAGGCTGCCAGCTCCCGGATCGCATCCTCATGAAAAATGCAGTCGGAATCGATCGAGATGATCAGTTCTGCCGTGGAGTGCTGCAGAGCGTTACAAACGGTGCGGGCCTTGCCACTGTTCACGCTGTTGCGTCCCACCGAGACTCGAATGTTTGAGAAGTCGCGTTGCGCTTTGAGCATCCACTCGTAACTGTCGTCCACCGAGCAATCGTCTTGCGCGATCACTTCAAAGCGGCCGCTGGGATAATTGCTCTTGCTGATGCTCTCGATGGTCTCGTAAACCGTCTTGCCCTCGTTGAAACAGGGCATCAACACACTCACCGTGGGCTGGTAAGTGTAATCCTTCTTGACCGTGGCTCCCGGAACCGACCACTTGAGAATGAGGGCGAACGTGTATTTCACCAGCGAGATCAGCAGGCAGAGGATCAGAATAAGCCAGACCAGAACCGGAGCCATGGATGCCTTGCTCGCGACGCGCGTGGACCAGGACGTCCCCTTGGTGACTGAAGTGAGATTACCACAAGCGGCTTCGCGCCGCGGATTCCGGTGGCTCCAATCGGGCGATCCCCGGGCCGTTTCGCCCGTACCCCTAAATAACCGTTTGCGAATTAACCAATACCCTCGAAAAACTTTGCTCCTGCGCACACATCGTGTATAGAACTTATGGGAGTCTTTTGTGGGCGAATCCATCATTGAGGCCGTCGCGATCGAGAAGTCCTATCCCCAACCGGATGGTACGCGCATCCAGGTTGTGGGCCATACCGACCTCAACATCGAGCCGGGGAAAATCGTGGCGCTGCTCGGACCCTCCGGCTGCGGCAAGTCTACACTGCTGAGAATTCTTACCGGCCTCGCAGAACCCTCCGCGGGAGGGCTTTTCTGGCATGGCAAGCCTCTCGACGGGCAATTGCCCAACGTCGCCATCGTTTTCCAGAGTTTCGCTCTCTTCCCCTGGCTCACCGTGCTCGAAAACGTGGAAGCTCCGCTCGAAGCACGCGGTGTAGCAGCTGTAGAACGCCGTAAGCGGGCGCTGCGCACGCTCGACACGGTCGGTCTCGACGGCTTCGAAACGGCCTATCCCAAAGAGCTTTCCGGCGGCATGAAGCAGCGCGTCGGTTTCGCGCGCGCCCTGGTGGTGGAACCGGAAGTGCTTTTCATGGACGAGCCTTTCTCCGCGCTCGACGTCCTCACCGCCGAAAACCTCCGCAGCGAACTCCTCGAACTCTGGCTCAACAAAAAGATGCCCACCAGCGCCATCTTCATCGTCACCCACAACATTGAAGAAGCCGTCATGCTGGCTGACCGCATTCTGGTGCTCAGCCGCAACCCCGCACGCATCCGTTCCGATTTCAACGTTCGCCTCAAGCATCCCCGCGATCGCAAGTCCGGCCGCTTCACCGAGCTCGTCGATTACATTTACAAGATCATGACTGAGCCCGACGTCGAGCACACGCTGCCCGATGCCGAAACCACCGCCGAAATTGTCGTCCCGCCCCACGGCTTCAAGAAGCGGGACGCTCCCATCCGCACGACCAAATATCAAATGCTTCCGCATGCCCGCGTCGGTGGCATCGCCGGCCTGATCGAACTGCTCCGCGACCGCGGCGGCCGCGAAGACCTTTTTCGCCTCGCCGAAGAACTGGTCATGGATGTGGAAGACCTGCTTCCAATTCTTGAAGCCTGCGTGCTGCTCGGTTTTGCCTGGCTGAAGGAAGGTGATGTCCAGCTATCCAAATCCGGCGAAGCTTTTGCCGACGCGGACATTCAAACGCGCAAGGTATTGTTCCGGCAGGCTGCACTCGAACATGTGACTATCCTCAAGCAGATTGACAGCATCCTGAAGCGCAAGAGCGATCACGCGATGGCCGACGAGTTCTTCAACGACATTCTCGACGAGCATTTTGCCGAAGAAGAAGTGCAACGCCAGTTCGAAACCGCCACAAACTGGGGCCGCTATGCCGAGATTTTCGATTATGACCGTGAGAACGGACGCCTGACGCAAACCGAGCCAACCTCGACCGACCCTCCGCCGGCTGCGAACGCGGTCGACATCCCCAACTCAACTCCAGCGCCCAAATCCTGAGCGAGAACCCGCCGTATCGGAAAACTATCGATGAGAAAATCGGCCAGCCTCCGCGGATTCTCACCCTATCGCCTCTGGGCGCAATTACCGCGCTTTCAGGTTTCCTATCTTCCCGATCTGGTGATGTTCGCCGCCGGCATCGCGCTTTTTTATGGCGTCGTCACAGTCGGTCGCGACTGGTTCAGCCCCTTCACGCCGGAAGTGGAAATTTCGCGCAGCCTCCTCGCGCTGCCGGCCTATGCCGGCTATTCGCTGCTGCGCATCACCATCGCGTATGTCCTTAGTCTGTTCTTCGCGCTGGCCTATGGCTACATCGCTGCCCGCAATGCCCGGGCCGAGCGCTTTATGATTCCCTTGCTCGACGTGCTGCAGTCCATCCCTGTCCTTAGTTTTCTCCCTCCTGTGATGCTGGCCATGGTCGCTCTTTTCCCGGGTCGCCAGCTCGGCGTGGAGATGGGCGCCATCCTTTTGATCTTCACAGGTCAGGTGTGGAACATGGCCTTCAGCTTTTACGCCTCGCTCAAAAGCATTCCCAACGAGATGCGCGAGGCCGCAAGAATTTACGGGTTCAGCTGGTGGCAGCGCTTCATCGAGATGGAGTTGCCTTTTTCCGCCATTGGCCTCGTTTGGAACTCGATGATGTCGGTAGCCGGAGGCTGGTTTGCCTTGATGGTCTGCGAAATGTTTGTGCTAGGCCCGCGCGATTTCCGCCTGCCTGGCCTGGGCTCTTACCTGCAGACCGCGGCCAGTGCCGGCGACTCGCGCTCCATGTTTTGGGGAGTGCTCACCATGGTCGCGGTGATCGTTCTGCTCGACCAGTTTGTCTGGCGTCCGGTCATCGCCTGGGCGGAGAAATTCAAAATCGAGCAGGTCGAAAACACTGACGCTCCGCGCTCTTGGGTGCTGACCCTGATTCAACACTCGCGCGGTCTGGCCGCGATCCGCAAGAAAACGCTGACCCCGGTGGGGGAAAAGTTGATGCTTCGTTTCGTGCGCCCGCCCGCGTTGCAGGAGAAAGAAGCGCCCAGCCCGTGGAGAGCATGGCTCCTGCGCGCACTGGCTCTCGTGCTACTCATCGCGATCGGCTATGGCGTGGTCCGGGTTGTCATGATTCTTACCGGCCTGCAGAAAGCCGAACTGCAGGAAGCCGGCATCGGCCTGGGAGCGACTTTTCTGCGCGTGAATCTTGCCCTGCTGCTCGGGGCGCTGTGGACCATCCCCGCTGGCGTTGCCATCGGACTCAATCCGCGCCTCGCTCGCATTGCCCAACCGCTGGCGCAGATCGCCGCTTCCATTCCCGCAACCGCACTTCTGCCCGTCATCTTGCTCATTCTCATCCGCCTCGGCGGCGGACTTGGCATAGCGTCCATCGTTGTGCTGTTGCTGGGCACGCAATGGTATGTCCTGTTCAACGTAATCGCCGGAGCCATGGCGCTTCCAACCGATCTCAAGGAATGCTGCTCCGTCTTTCGCATGAAGGGAATCGAGCGCTGGAAGAAACTGATTCTGCCGGGAATTTTCCCTTATCTCGTCACCGGCATGGTCACCGCTTCCGGGGGCGCATGGAATGCCAGCATCGTGGCTGAATATTTTCACTTCAAAGGCCAGATCTACACCACCACCGGCCTCGGCGCAACCATCCAGCAAGCCACCGACAGCGGAAATTTCGATCTCCTGCTCGCCGCGACCATCATGATGGCCGCCACCGTGGTCACGGTAAATCGCCTGGTCTGGCGCAGGCTCTACACATTGGCTGAAACCCGCTTTCGGCTCGACGCCTAGAAAACCTCTACTGACTTGTCATCCTGTCTCTAACGACGCTGCACCCTGTCAAGGGTCTTGTGGCGACACTTCGGCTCCGACGCCGGAGGCAGCGCCATTTCGCTCTCGTAGAAAGTCTTTGACTCCCAGACCAAGGTCGTC
>JBAUAN010000103.1:0-5188 GCA_049675725.1 Candidatus Sulfotelmatobacter sp.
GCGCGCGGCATCTCGGAATATCGCGAGCAGAAAGCGCGCGAGGCGATGCTGGCCAAGAGTTCGCGCGTTTCGCTCGAAGGACTGGCGGAACAGATCAAGACTGCGGGCACCAAGGAACTGAACATCATCCTGAAGGGCGATGTGCAGGGGTCGGTGGAAGTTCTCGGTGATCTGCTCTCGAAACTGTCGAACGAAAAAGTTCGCCTCAAGGTGCTGCGCTCAGGGGTTGGCGCCATTACCGAGACGGACGTGCTGCTGGCGTCGGCGTCAAATGCAATCATCATCGGCTTCAACGTGCGGCCGGAGCGCAAGGCGCAGGAACTGGCCGAGCAGGAAGAAGTGGACATCCGGCTGCACTCGATCATTTACGAACTGCAGGATGAGATCAAGCGGGCCATGACCGGGTTGCTCGAACCCACGATCAAGGAAACTTACCAGGGCCGCGCCGAAGTGCTCGAGACGTTCCGCATCCCGAAGGTGGGGACGATTGCGGGATGCCGCGTGACCGATGGCCTCATCAAGCGCGACTCCGAAGTGCGGCTGCTGCGCGACAATGTAGTGGTGTTCAAGGGCAAGATCGGCTCGCTGCGCCGATTCAAGGACGATGCCAGAGAGGTGACCAACGGCATGGAGTGCGGCATCTCGATCTCAAACTACGGCGACATCAAGGCGCGCGACGTGATCGAGGCGTTCGTCACGGAGCGGATTGCGGCGGAAGTGATCGCGTAGCAGGGATCAGGGATTAGGGGCCAGTTTTTCTGCGTCTTGAACTCTAGCCCCTTTTTATGATCGCCTTTCTCACCCTCGAACTCCACATCGAAGCGGCACAATCCCTCAAGGATAAGAGGCAGGTGGTGCGCAGTTTGAAGGACCGGCTGCGGGCGAGCTTTAACATTTCGGTCGCCGAGCTTGACGCGTCCAACCTTTGGAACCGAGCTACGATCGGGGTGGTCAGCGTCTCTGATTCGCGCGATTATCTCGATGGTCTGATGAAGAACGTGGAGCGCGCGGCTACTCGCATCGCCAATAACCACGGGGCGGATATTGAGGATTCTTCAGTGGAATACTTCTAGCCACCAGCCGCTCGGACCATGCTCGCTATCACATTGTTACTTCTGTACTTACCCCACCCCTACGAAAGCGCGAGACAATGACGTCCTGGGCCAACACACGCGAGCGATTTTCTGATATTGTCATAAGTTTTATTCGAGGTGAAGTTTGGAGAAGCGTGGGCTGAAGTACCATCGCGGCCGGGTAGGCGAAGCTCTGCGCGAGGAAATTGAAACTCTGGTGGAGGGCGAGCTGGCGGATCCGCGGATTGGGCTGGTAAGCGTGAGCAGTGTGATAGTGGCGGACGATGGGCGGTCGGCGCAGGTGTGGGTGTTTGTGGATGGCGATGACGACGAGGCCGACCGAAGTCTGGAGGGCCTGGAGGCGGCGCGGGAATATATAAGGCATGAACTGGTGGAGCGGTTGCGTTTGCGGCGCGCTCCGGAATTATATTTCCGGCTGGATCGTTCCGACGTTGAGAAGGCGCGAGTGGAAGAATTATTGCAGCGCACGAGGTTGCGGGCGAAGAAGAGCAAGGCTCGCAGCGCGGCAAAGGTGAAAGAGGAAAAATAGCGGCATGCTGCAGGACGTCCTAAGGCAGATTGAGCAGCGCGAACGGTTTGTGCTGACTTCGCACGCGCGCCCCGACGGCGATGCGGTGGGGTCTGCGCTGGCGTGCTGCCAGATTCTGCGCGCCCTGGGCAAACACGCCGACGTGGTGCTACATGATGGGGTCCCGCGCATCTACCAGTCTTTGCCGTTTGCCGACGAGGTGCTGCAGGCCAACACCGTAAGCGGAAGCTATGAGGCGGCCATCATTCTGGAATGTGACAGCATCCATCGCACGCGGCTGGAGGGTTTGGAGAATCGTTTTCTGATCAGCATCGATCATCATGCGACCGGCCGGCCTTTCGCGCACGTCAACTGGATCGACCCGCATGCGGTGGCGACCGCGGAAATGGTTTTCCGGCTGGCCCGCGAGGCTCGAGTGAAGTTTTCTCCGGAGATTGCCACTTGCCTTTATACGGCGCTGATGACCGACACCGGCTCGTTTATGTTTCAAGGCACCAACGAAAATACGTTTGCGCTGGCTCGCGAGCTGGTTCTGGCGGGTGCTGATCCTGCATATTGTGCGCGCGGCATTTACTTTGCGCATTCCAGCGCGAAGTTGCGGCTGCTGGGCGAGGCGCTGCGCAACTTGCGGCAGGAAGGCAATCTGGGCTGGGTGTGGGTGACGCGGGAGCAGATGGATCGTTGCGACGCCAGGGAAGAAGATTGCGAGGGATTGGTGAATTACGTTCTGTCGATCGGTGAGGTCGAAGTAGCGGCCTTCTTTCGCGAACTTCCCGACGGGCGCCAGCGGGTGAGCTTGCGCAGCAAAGGCAAACTCGACGTTGCCCGCGTTGCACAGAATTTCGGCGGCGGAGGCCACGAGTGCGCCAGCGGCTGTTCGGTAGACGGGCCTTTAGCCGAGGCCGTGCGGCAGGTTTTGGTTCATCTGCGGCGCGGGACGTCGGTGCAGTAGAAAAGACAATTGCAGATTTTAGATTTGTGATTGCAGATTGAACACCGCCGGGAGCATCAACTTAAATCTGCACTCAGAATCTGCAATCGAAATCTCCCCATGACCAATCGTACCCGCACGGACGTGGTTCTGCTGGCGGGTTTCTGTGCGTTTCTTTTCTTTTACGGCTTAGGACAATTTGGATTGGTGGGCGCTGACGAGCCGCGCTACGCGCAGGTTGCGCGTGAAATGTTGGAACGTCGCGATTGGATCACTCCGGTGTTGGGCGGTCAGGCCTGGCTGGAGAAGCCGCCGTTGTATTACTGGCAGGCAATGGTCGCCTATTCTTTGTACGGTGTGAGCGATGCGGCGGCGCGCGTGCCTTCCGCGCTTGATGCGACGTTCCTGGTGATCGCCGTCTACATTTTCTTGCGCCGATTCCGTCGCGGAGTTGAGCTGGATGGCGCGCTGATCGCGGCTTCCTGCGCGGGAGTGATCGGCTACGCGCGCGCTGCCGGCACTGACATGGCGCTGGCTTCCACGTTTTCCATTGCCATCCTGGCGTGGTGGGGCTGGCGCGAAAGCGGCAGGAGAGCTTATCTCGCCGCGTTTTATTTTTTCTTAGCATTGGGCGCGCTGGCCAAGGGACCGGTCGCACCGTTTCTGGCTGTTTTGATCATTGTGCTTTACGCCGCCTCGGTGCGCGAATTTCGCGTGATTGCAAAAACTCTCTGGCTGCCCGGGATAGTGCTTTTCTGCGCGATTTCTCTGCCCTGGTATTTTGCGGTGCAGATGCGCAATCCAGAATTCTTTCGTATTTTCTTTTTGCAGCACAATCTGGAACGATTTTCCAGCAATCTCTATCACCACCACGCGCCGTTCTGGTATTACCTACCCGTTACTTTGTTGGCATTGGTGCCGTGGGCAGTTTGTGTGACGGTGGCGTCCGTGGAGTCGGCGCGAGTCTGGTGGGCGGAGAGGTCGACGAGCGATCCTGCGCACGAAGGCTGCGAACCTCAATTTCGCGTTTTTCTGTTGTTGTGGTTGATTGTGCCGGTAGTATTTTTTTCGATTTCGCGATCGAAGCTGCCCGGCTACATACTTCCGGCGGTCCCGGCGGGCGCGCTGCTGCTGGCGGATTACTTGCGCAAGCATCTGCGGCGCGAGGATGACAAAACTCCTGCGAAGTGGCTGGTGGTTTTGCATTCTGTGCTGGCAGGAGCGTGCATCGTGCCGGCATTGCTCGTCGGCTACGTTGCTGCGCAGCATCGATTGCCGAAGGGGCAGTCGATGGTGGGCGCGCTGGTTTTCGGTTTTGTGCTGGCCGCTGGAGTCGGTTTCACGTTGTTCCGTCGCGCGGGGTTCCGCATGCTGCGTTTTGTCACTTTGATCCCGGTGGTTTTAGCCGTCGCCGCTGTCCTGAAACTCGGATCGGTGTCGGTGGACCAGACTCTCTCGTCTCGCCCTTTGGCCAGGCAGATCGCCAGCGTGGAAACCTATTCACTGCCACTCGCTGTCTTCGGAGTTCGCCGCGAAGTCGAATATGGGCTGGCGTTTTATCGCAACCAAACCATTGTTCGCTATGAGAGAGACGGCGTTCCCGCTGAGGAGCATCTGCTGGTGACGCCGGAAAATTCGCGAACGGAACTCGAGAAGCAAGTTGCGGGCCGACGCATCCTTCTGCTCGGTCACTTTGCTCCGCAGAACGTGGATTATTATTGGGTCGCGGCCGGGCCACGTCCGGCTCAGTAAGCTCGTGCGCGGGGAACGCCTTCATGAATTATTGGAGTTCGCGCCTTGAACAAATCGTCAGAGGCTAAAGCCCCACTCGTTTCAGTTCCCGGACGGCACGGCTGAAAAGCCATGCCCTTCCCGATTTTCTTTCTAAGCGCGATAGCATCTTGAGCGGCTGTTGCCGCCCGTTGTTCGCGCCGTTTGCCTCTGGTCAACGAACGCACTACACTCAAACTTTTGCCGCCGATGTTCACCGCTTCCTTCTTGCGGCTGACGAAGCAGGAGCCTATTGGAAATTCTCGACCTAAGGCATTTTTCTTCCGTGGATTTGCGTCCGCTTCTTGAAGACGAGACGCAGCTCTGGGCGCGCCTGCTTTCGTGGGACTACAGCGGCTCGGCGGAAATGATCCTGCGCTACGTCGACGCAAAAATTCTTCCCGGGTACGCGGCCGTCGATCGCGGGCGCATCTTTGGCTACTCATTCTTTGTTTACGAGGGAAGCAAGGGAGTGATCGGCGACCTTTACGTGACCAATGGCGCGCGGCTGCCTGATTCGCGGCAGGTAGAGTTGCGGCTGCTCACGCACGTGATCGAGACGCTGCAGCAGTCGCCCGGAATTCACCGCGTCGAGGCGCAATTGCTGGCGCACGAGGCGGGAGCGGTGGCACGCCCGTTTCTGGAGCAGGGATTCCAGCGCCACCCGCGGCTGTTCATGGTGTTGCCGCTCGAAGGAAGGGCTGCCGCGCAGACGACTGCCGCGGACCCGGAGGTGGAAATTCGCCGCTGGGTTGAGGGCGATTATCAGGGGGCGGCAGCAGTGATTACGGCGGCCTATCGCGGGCACGTGGACGCGCAGATCAATGATCAATATCACACGCTGAGTGGATCGCTGCGCTTTCT
>JBAUAN010000104.1:0-3399 GCA_049675725.1 Candidatus Sulfotelmatobacter sp.
CGTCGAAAAGAACGCGACCATCGCTATCGCCCCGCGCGGTGTCTTGGGAATTCCAGCGATCGCTTGGATCGTCCGGCGAATCATGGGCGTGGACGCGACTACATACCCTCCAATAATGATCATCACCATTTGCAATGTGAACGAAGCCAGCGCCCAGAAACCCTTGCCCGCCTGAATCGCCAGCACATAGGGACGCTCGCCGGCGAGGACGCCGCCGCCGTACACACACACGACGCCAAGCAGGGCAAACACAAGCGGATCCGGAAACCAGCGTTCGCTCCAACGAGCCAATGCAAGACCGGGCTCCATCCGCCGTCGTTCCGTCACCTTGGGCCTCTTAGAACTACGCAGTAAACCGTGCACAATCGTTGATGCTCCCACGCAGAGTGTACTTTACTTGAAGAAGAAAGCAGGTCCCCGACAAAGGATTTGCCTCGACGAGTGCGTTGGTGAAATCAACAGTTAAGGCAAGGGTCACTTGTCCGAAAAGTCGAATATTCAGCCAAGTGCTCTGCGTTCAATGCTCGATGAGCGCATTGGCGATTATGCGTGAAGCGAGAAACATGACCTGTGGCAGCGTCGGGACTAATGGACTAATCGTTAGTTTGCCTGTATTAAGGCCCTTATAAAGGAAAGATGTGCCGAAACGTTTCGCGCTTATTTGCGATAATCGGTGATTTTAACTGGAAGCACGAACGCTGAATGAACCCGTTCACCAATACTGAACATCGAGGACTTTGGGCGGACCGGTGCGATTATCGATGATTTGTGTTACCACGAGGATTTCAATGTTCTTCTTGGCCGCATTCTTACCCGCGCTACGGACCAATTCCCCCAAAAAGCGCTCATCCGTTGCCATCGAGGTTGCGGCGAGAGTTCCGTTAGCGCCGATTCCGGCGATGATTACGGTCTCTCGTTCCGTAGTCGGACTCAGAAAGCGAGCAACTATTCCGTAATCCTGGGTGGATTGGCTATACGGTTTGGTTTTATCGATCTGATAAAGGCGCGAGTCGGGGTGCTTCGTGTCAACGATGTCGTAGGTTTGATCGGCCTCGTTTCGAACAAACTGGTACCTGAGAGGCGCCTGCAAACGCAACGTCCATGGATTGTTGAATGCACCGATGAACACCCCGGATGTGATTTGAAGATCGGTGAAATTAGTCGAGGCAGTCCCGAGCATTCGAGGATTGCCACCCATGCGACCGAGTACAGCGCTGACCTGGGAGGCCGAGGCAGCATCGCGAATTAAAAGAATGTCTGGTGAGACGCCGGTCTCGGTCGGTGCGGCCACTGGAACTGACTCCGAGGTGGCCCGTGGGGTTTGTGACCTGACTTGCCCGACACATATTACAACGGAATCCGTCTTCTCAACTACCGGTCCCCATAGAGCCGAAAGGGCATTGGTTTCCTTGGCTGTACGAAGCGCTACCCGCCCAAAAAGGGCGGCGCCAACACAAGCCGCGGCCAGAATCACCAGGTAAATCGAGGTTCGGCGATTGAGGAGTCTTCCGGCTTGAGATTCACTCTTCTTCGATGCGTCCTCCGTCCCGGACGCCAATCCTGATTCGAGAGTTCGCAAGCCGTTATCTGCATGGACCGTGGTTGCGCGAGAAGCGCGGTGCCTGCCCAACCGAAATTCTGGTGTGTAGGAGCCCAAGGGCAGTCCGATTCTCAATTCATGGTCATGACCCGGCGTGTCGTAATACTGCGCTATTCTCTTCCGTACTTCCGAAGCAGCTACCCGAACAATGGAATCAGAATATGTGTCGTAGTCCAGCGGGCGGTCGAACACGGCGATGCCGAGTGAGCGTTCCTTGATTCCGCCTGAATTTCCGCTTAGGGCTTCCTCGACAATGAAACGCAGAAAGCGCGTATATCGCTTGCTTCCCTTGAAATGGGGATCCTCCAAGATCCTCTCAAGCTGCCTTCGGACTTCAGTGAAGTCCTCGTCGCTGGCTGGGGTCCATGGCGTTTCCAGATTGTCGATATTGAGGAGTGGCATTCCCATCCTGCATTTCAATCCGGCTACAGAAGACGTCATCATCTGGTTGCGCACCAAAGTATATCCTACGGTCGATCAGATTGCCGTAAATCCTGCCTCCGGCCAAGGCCCTAACACCGTTGATTTCAAGCACTTTAGATGGGCTAACAAAACCTAACAGAGGGACTCTCCGTTATGCACTTCACAGCGCACGTGCTTTAAGGCACGATTGGTCGACGACCGTTATAACGCTGATGAATTTTCTATCGGCTTTATTGGGAGACCACCACCTGGATATGCTCCTCCCAGTCGGTCTGCGACCAACAAAAAGGTGGGACTTGTCGGGATTCAACGCATTTGGTCGAAACCGTTGCCATGAGGTTCAAAGTCTGGCGGAACCCGGCAACCAATGAAATCATCATTCATTGCCTTGATCCCAAGCCAACCTCAGGACGCTCCAACTCAATTTCTACAACTGGGCCTGAGGCAAAACCGCATCCGTCGAGCGGGCTCCAATGAAACGGGGCGCAATCTGTTGAAAAGTTCGATGCTGCGCTCCATCTGGCTTCCTCGCGGTGGAGCTTCGCGGTCGCCACACTTAACCTGGAGACACAACATGAAGATACGCATGACACGAGTTGTTGTAGGCTTGGTTGCGTGGACGGGATCGCTTTTCCTTGGCTCATTTATGCAGTGTGCAGTTGCCCAGGACAACGCGAACCTTCCATATATGAACACCAATTTGTCAGCCGAGCAGCGGGCCACTGACCTGGTGCATCGCATGACGCTTGCTGAAAAAGCTTCGCAAATGCTGAACAGATCTGCCGCAGTTCCGCGGTTCAACGTCCCCGCTTACCAGTGGTGGAGTGAGGCGCTCCACGGAGTCATCGATCCGGGCGTAACGGAATACCCCGAACCCATCGGGCTGGCTGCAACCTTCGATACACCCAACATTCATCTCATGGCGACCCAAATTGGCATTGAGGGACGCATCAAATACGTTCAAGATGCACGCATCGGTCGCACGGCATTTATTGGCGGAGGACTGGATTTCTGGTCTCCGAATCTGAATATCTTCCGTGATCCACGCTGGGGGCGCGGACAAGAGACCTATGGCGAAGATCCCTTCCTCACTGGTCACATGGGAGTTGCCTACGTGACAGGTATGCAGGGCGATGACCCGAAGTACTACCGCGTGATCGCAACACCCAAGCACTATGCCGTACACAGCGGCCCGGAGCCGACCCGGCACTTTGCAGATGTCGACGTCAGCAAGCACGACGAAGTAGACACCTTCGAGCCCGCATTCCGGGCTGCCGTCGTGGAAGGCAAGGCCGGTTCAGTCATGTGCGCGTACAACGCTATCAATGGCGAGCCCGCATGCGCCAACCAGTACCTGATGCAGAACCAACTCCGCG
>JBAUAN010000105.1:0-11712 GCA_049675725.1 Candidatus Sulfotelmatobacter sp.
GCGGTATCCGTCGGTGAATAGTTCGCCACGCGAAACTCCGAACTCAGTGGCTCGACCGTCACGTTCGGGTCATCCACCGCTTTGCGAATCGCCTCCAGCAGCGCCTGCCGGTCGCCCCCGGGCAGAATCCGCACGTCCAGATTCGCCCAGGCTTCGGCGGGAATCACGTTGGTCTGTTCCGAGGCGCCCATCATAGTCAGCGAAATCGTGTCGCGCAGCAGATAGTTCAGAGATTCGTCGTACTCCAGTTCGTCCTGAAATTTCTTGTCCTCAATCGCCTTGTGGATGTTTCGGTACTGCCGCGCGCGCTCAGCCGGTTCGTAGGGCGCCATCCCCAGCAGGAACTCCTGAACGACGGGCAGGACCCGCAGCGGCGTTTGATAAGCCAGGATTCGGTCAAGGGCCCGCACCAGCCGGTTCGGGGCCGATTCTGGAATAGGACGCGAGGCGTGCCCCGCCCTCCCATGCGCGACCACATGCAGCCAGAAGACCGTCTTCTCGCCCACATCCACGCCCACGTACTTGACGCGGCTATTTTCCAGCAGGTTCTCGCCGCCCTCGTTGATCAGAAACTCCGCATTTCCCAGCAGATCGCGCTGATGTGCAATGAACCAGTCTGAGCCGCTACCATTCATTTCTTCATCGGCGACCGCGAGAAAGATCACGTCGCGATCGAGCGGCACCTGTTCGCGCTTCAGCATCACCATGGCAACCAACTGCGCCATACCTTCGTCTTTCATGTCCTGCGCACCGCGGCCCCAGACGTATCCGTCTTTGATCTCGCCACTGAATGGCGGAACTTGCCAGTGCGAAGCATCGCTGGTTACCACATCCATATGGTTGAGGAGAACAATCGGGCGCTTGCTTTCCGCGCCAGGACCAGAGGTGGTATGCGGCAGCCGCGCCCACAAATCTCCACGCCCCGGCGTATATTCAAAAACCCGGTTTTCAATGCCTTCCTGATCGAGGATTCCCTTCAGAAACGTCACCGCGCGCATCTCGTTGCCCGGCGGATTCGTGGTGTTAATCCGCAGATATTGCTGCATCCAGTCGAGCGCCAGGTCAGAATATTGCCGCAAATGATCCGCAGGAATGCGGGATGAAGCCAACGTCACCGCCAGCTGATCGGTAGTCGGACGCTCGGGCGAATCCTCCGCCCGGCTGGGAAGTAATGTCACAACCACCCCAAGCACAGCCAGCCCCGCGGCCTGCCAGCCGCGCCTGCAAAACAGGTGCAAAAACCCAAACGAGCCCGTGCGGTTTTTCGGCAATCTCCGTCCTCCTCCGGTCAGAATTTCACGCAGTTTTTATATCAGGTTTCCCAAATTTACCCTCCAAATTGCGCTTGGCTTACGTCGCAGATTGGATGGGAGTTATAATGTCCTTAGATATCAATGAGTTAAGGCGATCGCGTTTCGGCGGGTTTGGCATCTAACATGTAGTAGTCAGGGGCAGGAGCCGGCTGCATTTGGCACCCAGGTCTTCAGGTTCAGCGCACCGTCAGCGCGGGCCGGCAAGCGGGTAACCTGCTTGTTTTTCATAAGCTTAGGGACGAAATTAAGCCCCATGGCCGCCTTTAGGCGGAGGTGAGGGTAGCTCAGCAACTCCCAATCTGGAGGAAAGTTATCATGAACACCCGCATTCTCATCGCCCTGCCACTGGCCGCAGTGCTCTCGTTGCCGGCTTTGGCGCAGACTACACCGACTTCTCAGCCCGCCGCCGCTACGTCCACTGACACGGCCACGGGCAAGGCTCCCTTGGCCCCTCCCAGCCGCGAAGGCTTCTGGGGACGGGTTAATCCCTTCGCGCGCAAGAACTACGTGAAACGGCAGACCGAGCCCATTCGCGACCGCGTCAACGAGCTGGATGACCTGACCGCCGCGAACAGCAAGGAGATCAAAGACACAGACGGGCGCGCCCAGGCCGGCATCAAGATGGCCTCCGACAAGGCCGATGTGGCCGATCAGCACGCCGTAGACGCCGGCAACAAGGCGACCGTGGCGCAGCAGACGGCGCAGCAGGCTACCACGCGGATCCAGACGGTTGAAACCGTGGTCAACAACATCGACCAGTACAAGGCCTCGAACCAGACAGAAATCCTATTCCGTCCAGGCCAGACCGTGTTGAGCAAGCCCGCCAAGGACGCTCTTGATGAAATGGCGACCACGGTGAAGGGCCAGCGCGGCTACATCATCGAAGTGCAGGGATTCTCGGCTGGCAGGGGCCAGGCCGCGATCGAGCACTCGCAGAAGATGGCCGAGTCGGTGGTTCGCTACATGGTGCTCAACCACGAGATTCCGGTCTATCGCATCTACCTGGTAGGTATGGGCAACGCTCCTGCGCCCGCGGATGAGACAACCAAGACCAAGCGCATCAGCGGCGGCCGCGTCGAGATCAGCTTGCTGAAGAACGATCTGGAACAGCTCTCCAGCAACTCGACTCCGGCGATGACTATGGATTCGTCCCAGCAGCCTAAGTAAGGCAGAGGTCAGGGTTCAGAGGTCAGAAGTACGAATCGAAGAAGTTTGGGACCCAACGGGCGCCTCGCCCGAGTCCCTCCCCCGGAAAAACCCCTCGCGCGAGCGAGGGGTTTTTTCATGCTTAGACAAACATGTATAGACAAACATGGTTTTGCAATCTCCCACTTGAAAAAGAAAGTCGCGCCTGCGCCGAGTGATGCTTCACGCAGATGCGACTGCCGTGCGGCGGGATGATACGCTGCACACTGCCAAGCCGATGCCTGTGCCTTCAAACGCCGAGTCCCGATGCATCGTCTTAAAACGGGGTGAAGAGTTTTTTGGCTCACTCTTCCTGCGCCGTTGCGTCCATTACTCGACCGGCTGGACGCGAGGACATCGCTCGCGCTTGACGAGTTTCTCGTTCCAACCCTTAGGCTCGGAACCGAACGTCAGGCTCGTGAGGCGACGTCAGGCTCAAGGACTCACACACATGCAGAATGTAAGACTTGCTTTGCGGCAGTTTTGGAAGGCGCCGGGGTTTGCCGCCACGGTGATTCTTACCATCGCTCTGGGAATTGGGGCGAACACCGCCATCTTCACGCTGGTGGATGCGATTCTGTTGAAATCGCTGCCAGTCGCCGATCCTGCGAGTTTGTACCGCATTGGCGACCGCGATGACTGCTGCATAAACGGCGGCTTTGTAAACAGCGATGGCGATTTCGATCTCTTCTCTTACGATCTGTATCGTCACTTTCGGGACACCACGCCGGAGTTTGAACAGATGGCCGCTTTCCAATCCGGACACAACACCATGAATGTCCGCAGAGGGTCGGGCGTGGCGAAAGCGGAAACCACGGAATATGTTTCCGGGAACTACTTCGCGACGTTCGGTTTGGGACCTTATGCCGGGCGTATGCTGCTGCCGAGCGACGACCAGCCGGGAGCGGCGCTGGTTGCGGTTCTCAGCTATCAGGCGTGGCAAGCCGCGCATGGATCCGATCCAACCATCGTGGGTTCGACGGTGATCGTGCAGAACCAGCCGATGACGATTGTGGGAATTTCGCCTCCCGGATTTTTCGGAGACCGCATCGGGGACGATCCTCCCGCGCTTTGGATTCCGCTGAATGACGAAACCGTACTGGAGGGAGAAACCAGCATCCTCAAACAGCCGGACACGAACTGGCTTTACGTGCTGGGGAGAGTAAAACCCGGAGTCAGTGCTGGAAGCCTGCAAGGCAAACTCTCCAATAGTCTTCGGCAGTGGCTGGCCACGGTGAATGCCTACAACATCAACGGATATGGGACGCAGATTCCCAAGCAGCACGTGGTGTTGGCGGCGGGCGGCGGCGGAATCCAGAACTTGCAGGAGGAGGCGGGGAGTGGCCTTCGCCTGCTGATGGCGATTGCTGGCCTGGTGTTGCTGGTGGCCTGCGCCAATATCGCGAATCTCTTGCTGGCCCGGGGCGCAACCCGCCGGGCGGAGATTTCCATTCGCATGGCGCTGGGAGCGGCGCGGTCGCGGCTGATCCGCCAGATGCTGGTGGAAAGCGTGCTGCTGGGCTGCGCGGGCGGAATCGTGGGCCTGGCGGTGGCTTACGCCGGGGCGCGGATGATCCTGGCGCTGGCCTTTCCGGACTCGCCCTTCCTGCCCCTGCATGCCGGTCCGAATCTTGTCGTCTTGGGATTTGCATTTGTCCTATCGCTGCTTACGGGAGTTGTTTTCGGCATTGTGCCGGCGTGGATCACGTCGCATTCCGATCCGGCGGAAGCTTTGCACGGAATCAATCGCGCCACGCGGGACCGGGCCTCGCTGCCACAAAGGTCGCTGATCGTGCTGCAAGCGGCACTTTCGCTGGTGTTGCTGGTAGGCGCGGGATTGCTGACGCAGAGCTTACGCAACCTCGAACATCAGGATTTCGGCATCGCTACGGCGAACCGCTACGTCTTCCACTTCGATCCTGTGGGCGCCGGTTACACGGTGGCTACAGTGCCAACTGTGACTGAACGACTGGAGCGCGAATTCTCGTCCCTTCCCGGCGTCAAGAGCGTGGGGCTGGCCCTCTACAGCACACTGGAAGGCAATAACTGGGGTGAAGGGGTTTATATCGAGGGCCGGCCCGCGCCCGGTCCGGAGGTACAGAACGGCTCATCGTGGGATCGCGTGAGCCCGCATTTTTTCGAAACCATCGGGCAACCTGTAGTTCGTGGCCGCGGCTTTACCGACCAGGACACGGCCACTTCGCCCATGGTTGCGGTCGTGAACCAGGCCTTCGTGAAGAAGTTCTTTCCTAACGAAGACCCGATCGGCCACCACTTCGGAACGTTTGACCAGAAGTATGCCAGCGACTACGAAATTGTCGGCATCGTGGCCGACGCAAAATACAACAACCCCCGCGAGCCCGTGCGCTCCATGTACTTCCGCCCTATGACGCAGCTGAATACGACAGTCACGGAGCGCAGCGCGATCACGGCGGAAACGCGGTCCCTGTTCCCCAATTCGATGACGATCCGATTTGCCGGCGATGCTGCGGGCCTGGAATCGCTGGTGCGGCGAACGCTGGCCAATATCAACCCCAATCTGACCATTCTCGATTTCAAGTCGCTCGACTATCAGGTTGCGGAGAACTTCGTTGAGGAACGGCTCATCAGCCGGCTGACCACGCTGTTCGGATTGCTGGCGCTGGTGCTGGCGTCGGTGGGACTGTATGGCATTACTGCGTACTCGGTGGCGCGGCGGACCCGCGAAATCGGGCTGCGCATGGCTCTGGGAGCGAACCGCGGGGACGTGGTGGCTCTGGTGCTGCGCGGCGCGTCGTTGCAGGTGGGAATTGGGCTTGCCATTGGCATTCCGGTGGCGCTGCTGGGCGGGCATCTTATGGCGAGCCAACTTTATGGGGTGAGGACATATGATCCGGTGACGATGGCGGGGGCTGTGGTGGTTCTATCGGTGTTCGCGGGGATTGCGGGATTTATTCCTGCCAGACGGGCTGCCAGCATCGAGCCGATGAACGCGCTGCGGACGGAGTAGGAAAGCGAGTTGCCGGCGCAGTTTTCCGGCGCGCCCGCGCTCGTGGGCGCGGACAGTTTTTCGACGCGGATATTAAGGGAGGATAAGTCTCACAGCGAAAAGCCCCACCCTTCGACTTCGCTCAGGGCAGGCTTTCTCGCAAAATGCGCGAGAAATGGGGCACCCGGGGGCGTGGGGCTGCTGCAACCGGGTGAAAAAGCCATTCTGCAAAGCTGCCTATGTTCATTCGTCACAGCGATGGGGCTGAATTCTGTGCTACAAAACGAGCATGCGCAGGAGAGGTTGTCGGTTCTGTGGGATATGCTTTCTGGCTTTGTCTGCGGTTTCCTGGGGCATTGTCTTGCCGTCGCAATGTGACCCAAGCCGCGCGGCTGAAGTGCAATTGGTGACTGTTCAGAATTCCGGGGAAGAAAATCTGCAGGACTACGCGGTTGCGATCGCGCTGGATCGCACCAACTTTGATTTCGGCATTCCTTTTCAAGATGGATCGGAATTGGCAGTGTGGGACGCGACCACGCACCAGGCGCTGCCCGACTGGCTGGAGTCCTACGATCCGGTGGCCGGGAAGGGACTGCTTTGGGTGAAACTGCCGAATTTAGGGGCACAAGGTTCCGTGAGCCTTTGGTTGACCGCGGGCCACGTGCCGGGGTGTTATGCTCCCGCATTCAACGGCTATGCGGTGTTCCCGTTTTTCAGCGATGTAAGCGATGCGAGGAACTGGCAGGCAACGAACGGGCTCACAGTTTCAGACACGGTGGTTGCTGGGCCGCTGAACGTGACCGGGCGCAGCGTCATCGAGAGTGATGGATCTTACAACAACACTCCCGCCGTGGTGCAGGCCGCGAACGAGGACTTCGTGCTTTCGTATAAGAAGGGGCCGGGCCATGTGAATAGCCCGTTGGTGATTCTGCGGCGCAGCCGGGACGGCGGGGCCACGTGGAGCCCGGAAGAAGTTTATTGGGATTCGTCGAAGCCCGATCCGGGGCTGGCTCGGACTCCGCTCGGTGATTTGCTGATTGCCTTCGTCAAGGAGGACTCCAGCGGTGAGCTGGGCGGCGCTTACAGCCGTTCTGCGGATAACGGATTGACCTGGGGTCCCTTTACGTTCTTTGATGATCCCCCGACGGCTACTTACGTGGTGGACCCTTTGCTGAATATTGGGTCGACGATGTATGGAGCTGGATATGGCCTCTACGTCGGCGGTACCGGAGATGCTCCATCGGTATGGTCGTCGTCGGACGATGGTTTCACCTGGAACAAGCTTTCTGAACTGCGCGGGCCGGAGGATCCTGGCCTTAACGAAACTGCGCTTGCCCAGACCGGCCCGAATACTCTGTTCGCGATGATGCGAACCGACGATGGCCTCGATACTTTCGGACGATATTCCAACGACCTGGGATTCACCTGGGGACCTCTTATTTCGTACACCTCGCAAGTGGGCGTGTTGCAGGATCCGGAGATGATCCAGGCTGGACCGGCGCTGATTCTTATGGGGAGGGACGCGACGGCTATCCCCGGAGTGCCGGGCGATAAGATTGGCTATCCGCGGCAGCTGGTGGCATTCGTTTCCTATGACGCGGGGCAGACGTTCGGCTATGGCACGGTGCTGGATACGTATACGGGACAGACGGTTGATGGCGGTTATTCGTGGCCGATTTTGCTGGGGCCGATTTCAGTAGATGGGCGAAGCGGACCGCCGGGGCAGTGCTGGCCTCCGGAAATTGTTTGCCGACCGTGGGATCCGCAGGTGTACATCGTGTATTACGCGGACTCGCACGATCTTAGCGAGCCCGACATAAAATCCGTGACTTTGTCGGTGCGGCCGCCGACTTACGCGCCGAGCCGTTCGCTTCACGTGCTCAGCCAACTCTTGCCGGGATTGGCAACGCACGCGCTGAGTTTGAATGCGACTCGCTACGCGCTTGAATTTCGCTTTCGTTCGAGTCCGACGCCGGCGGGAAGCCAGTTTTCGGTTGTGTTGCAGGGGCAGGCGTCGGGAGCGCCGTTGAATCTGGTGAATTGGGAATTGCCTTCCACTCACGGCGTCGATCCCACGGCGGATTCTGGAATCATTTCGCAGGGAGAATTTGTGGAAGTTTTCAATAGCTTCAACTATGGCGAGCGTTACCGGGCGCGGACGGTTGTGGACGAGATTCAGGAGACGCAGCAGGCGTCCCTGCTGGATGAATTTGGAGGGGTCATCAGTGCAAGCCCAACTCTGGCTCTGGCGCAAGGCAGCACTCACGCCACCGGGGTGCAGATCGGCAATGACTCCAGTTTGCGCGCTACCGATACTCTGTTGGATTTTGTTTTCGTACGGCCGGCAGCGCAGACCGAACCCACGGTTGTTGTGACCAGCGCTCGCTGAGCGCAGCGGGGATCCTTTATGAGGCTTCGTCTGCTTCACGGCACGTGGCTTCCTCGTCTGTGGTCGGATATTCGAAACCATTGCTCCCTATCGAACGCGGGCATATAAATAAACCGCATATAAATAGACTGGGAGCGCCCGCCTTGAAAAAGTTCAACTTAAAAAAGCTGTGGCCAGTTTTCACTCGCGCCTTAGTGATTGCTCTTGCTTTGTGCGCTTCCGCGGCTGCCCAAACTGGCCGCTGGAGCGAAGCGAAGGCTAATGCGTGGTACGGGGAGCAGCCCTGGCTCATCGGCAGCAATTACGTTCCCAAGTCGGCCATCAACCAGCTGGAGATGTGGCAGGCGGCTACGTTCGATCCTGATGAGATCGACCGCGAATTTACCTGGGCGGAATCCCTGGGCATGAACACGATGCGGGTTTTTCTGCACGATCTGCTCTGGCAGCAGGATGCGGTCGGCTTCCAGAAGCGCATGGACCGTTTTCTGGCGATCGCGTCACGGCACCACATCCGGCCGCTGTTTGTGATCTTTGATTCGTGTTGGGATTCGCTGCTGCATCTCGGGCCGCAGCATGCTCCGGTGCCGGGCGTGCACAACTCGGGCTGGGTGCAGAGTCCGGGGGCAGTTGCGTTGGACGATCCGGCGCAATATCCGCGGCTCAAAGCTTACGTTCGGGGCGTGGTGGGAGCGTTTGCGAAAGACGACCGCATTCTGGGCTGGGATTTGTGGAACGAGCCGGGCGCGGAGAACACGGACAGTTATCCGGGCAAAGAGCCGGAAGATAAAGAGGCGCGCGTGGCCGCGCTGCTGCCAGAGGTGTTCGAGTGGGCGCGGGAGGCGAATCCGCAGCAGCCGCTCACCAGCGGGGTGTGGGATATTGACACCTCACGCGACGCCGCCGGTCTTGCTGGTCTAGGCGAGCTGCAGCGGATTCAACTGCGCGAAAGCGACATCATCACGTTTCACAACTATAGCTGGCCGGAGGATTTCAGGAGAGAAGTGGCGTGGCTGAAAAAATTCAACCGGCCAGTGATCTGCACGGAATTCATGGCGCGGCCGGTCGGCAGTACGTTCGACGGAATCTTGCCCATCGCCAAGCAGGAGCGCGTGGGGGCCATCAATTGGGGATTCGTCGCGGGCAAGACGCAAACGTATTTTCCGTGGGAGTCGTGGGAGCATCCCTACGTTAAGAGCCAGCCTCCGGTGTGGTTTCACGAAGTGCTGCGCTCGGATGGCACGCCATATCGGGAGGCGGAAGTGGAGCTGATCCGGAAGCTTACGGGGAAGCAGTGAACGTGGGTGAGGGCTAGGAGAATCCCCACCCTTCGCCTTGCTCAGGGCAGCCTTTCTCGCAAAGTACGCGAGAAATGGGGCACCCGATGAAACCAAAGTTAAAAACTGAAGTCAGAGGCGGCGGCAAGAGTGTCCCTACACCTTCGGCATTCCAATTGCCAGCAGGCAGGTAGTCTCGAAGGCTCTGTAGCCCGAAGGACGCCAGTCTGTTGTCACTTGCCGCCGAACCGGCTCGCGAGTTTCCGCAGATGTTTGTCCTCGAAGGAGGATTGCCATGCATGTGCACCCCAGCCAAATTAATCCGAACGCGCAGCTGGATGCTCTTTATGCCGCGGAAAAGGCGGCCGCCAAACGGGAGGCCGCGCGCACCAGAAGAAAGCTTTCGGAGTTTGCCTCAAAACTGCTGGGCGAGCTTGAGTCCGGCGAAGGCTGCGTGGTTCGCCTGGGAGCTGACCAGGAATCTCAGGAACAGGGCAAGGGGGAAAATCAGCAGCGGCAGGGCAAGGGGGCAGAAAAACAAGGACGAGGCGATTCGCGGGATGCGAACAATTCTGTTTCGGATTGGGCGTGAAAGGGATCGCGCTCCCGAGGCTGAGCTCCACTCGCAGAGTGCAAGGCTGCAACTGGGCAATGGCTGCACAGCCATTCCGGCAAAGTTTGCCGTTGATCTCGGTAGCGCCTGGGCGGCGCGAGCCAGAACCGTCGAGCTTCGCTCGACCGGACAGCCGAGGGCGGCCGTCCCCACATGAGCATCGCCCAAGCTTAGGCACGGCTACTCCTTGGGGCAACTGGACACTGGCGACTGCCTGCAACTAAACTCTGCTCTCAGCGGGGTTCTTATGAAACGTCTTGCATGGTTGCTGCTTCTTTCTTTTCTGTTTGCTTATCCGGCTTTCGGCGATGACGATCAGGGTCACCAGCATCACGAGGATCTGAACGAGACCCAACTGGGGACCGTTCATTTCCCGGTATCGTGCGCGGCGTCGGTGCAGAAACCGTTTCAGCGCGGGGTCGCGTTGCTGCATTCGTTCTGGTACGAGGAGGCGGAGAAGGAATTTCTGCAGATCGCCAAAGACGATCCGCACTGCGCGATGGCTCATTGGGGAGTCGCGATGAGCTTGTGGCATCAGCTGTGGAACGAACCGGACGAGAAGGTGATTGCGCGCGGTCTCGATGAAGCCCACAAGGCGCGGGCCGACAGTACGAAGATCACGGCGCGCGAACGCGACTATATCGGTGCTATTGCCGCCTTCTATGACAATTCGGCCAAGCTTGATCATGACGCCCGCGCGCGGGCTTATTCCGATGCGATGCAGAAGGTTTATCAGAACTATCCGGACGATCACGAAGCTGCGGTGTTTTACGCACTTTCGCTGCTGGCTTCCGACCCGCATGAGGATGCGACGTTCACCCGGCGTCGGCAGGCTGCCGCGATTCTGGAAAAATTGTTCGCAACAGAACCGGATCATCCTGGAGTTGCGCACTATCTGATTCACGCCTATGACAAGCCTCAGCTGGCGGAGTTGGGCATTCCTGCGGCGCGGCGCTACGCGCAGGTTGCGCCGGCCGCTCCACATGCGCTGCACATGCCGTCGCACATTTTTGCGCGCGTGGGGCTGTGGCAGGACGACATCAAGTCGAACCTGGCGTCGATTGCCGCAACCCGCGAGAGTTCCGCGATGCACATGGGCGGTGAAGGGCATCAGTTTCATGCCATGGACTTTCTGTTCTATGCCTACCTGCAAAGTGGACGCGAGGCCGATGCCCGCGCTTTGATGGAGGAGGTGAGAAACATGCCCGCCATGCACGATATGTATGGCCTGGGATTCGATCCGCATGAGGCCACGCTGGCTCATTTTACGGCGCTTTATCCCATTGAGATGCATGATTGGGCTACGGCGGCCGCGCTCACGCCGACGGAGGTTCCGGGCACTGCGGAAGAATCCGCGGGCTATTGGGCGAAAGCGATCGGGTCGGCACATCTCGGCAAGGCGGACGAAGTTCGAAAAGATATTGCGGCGATCGAGCGCATTCATCAGAGTCTGGTGGACACGAAGAAAAAGGATTTTGCCGAGGCTGCGGAGAGCGATCTGAAACAGGCGCAGGCCTGGCTGGCGTTTGCCGAAGGCAGATATGACGATGCGGTCGAGGCGCTGCGTCCCATTGCCGACAAGGAGGATTCGCTGGGCGACGAGCCGCAAGGCATTCCTACGCGGGAAATGATGGCCGACATGCTGCTCGAGGCGAAGCGTCCGCAGCAGGCGCTGGCTGAATATCAGACTGACTTGAAGCTGAATCCCAACCGGTTCAACGGAATTTACGGAGCTGCCCGCGCCGCGGAGCAAGCCGGGAAATCGAGCGATGCGACTGAATACTACGCGTTGTTGCTGAAAGTTTGCGAGGGATCGAATTCCACGCGTCCGGAGTTGAGCAGAGCGAGGGAATTGGTGGCGCAGAAGTAGGTGCCGCGTGGTCGTGACTGAGCTCGCTGGTGGTTGCCAAGAGCCCGTCGAGCTTCGCTCGACCGGACAGCCGGGGGCGGCTGTCCCCACATGAGCATCT
>JBAUAN010000106.1:0-1897 GCA_049675725.1 Candidatus Sulfotelmatobacter sp.
GATTTGTACACGGTTGCCTTGAACGCATAACGACGATTCAGCGCGTCCGAAAATTCTGGGATCGGCTGAACCTGAATTCCACCACAGCATCGTCGAGTTGCCAGGCGAATCAGTCCTGTGTGGGTCACGTACCAGCGCGAGTCGAGAAGCAGAAGATCGCCCGAAGCAACCGACAGTTGCAGTTCACTCGAAAGTTTCCTTAGCTGCTCAGCGGCTGTTCGGTTCACGTTGCCCCATTTCGACTTTGCCAGCCGAAGATTTGATAATGACAGCCGCTTCTCACTATTTGGTGGATTTGCCATGGCACCTCCTCTTGGCGTGTAACGCTATTGTAACGTATTTAGCGTTACACTTCAAGGTCGGTTGACCCGACCATTGACGTTGATTAGCATTCACAGTGGCACTGGGCGAACCAATGGCAAAGACTGAGACCTTGAATCTTCGTGTTTCTGCCGACTTCAAACGTCGCCTGACTGAAGAAGCAGCAAAGGAAAAACGTTCGGTCACGAACTATCTTGAAGTGACACTCAGTGAATTGTGGGAACAGCAGGACTCCAGAACCCACCACAAAGCAGAGAAGCCCATCCGGAAGTAGGTAGGATCAACTGCGCGACGGATTGCAGCATCGCTAAGCCCGTTTAGATTCAAGCCCTTACAAAAGAAACATTGAAGCGCGCATGGTTTCCCAGCAAAAGCTTAACGCCAATCGGGAAAACGCGAAGAAATCGACCGGCCCAAAGACAGCCCGGGGGAAAGCGAACAGCCGCAGCAATGCTCTCACGCAAGGACTGACACCCAAGCGCGTTTTATTCCGGGCTGACGGCGCGCCGGCGAATGAGGATCTTCTCAAGCTCTGGAATCAATTACGCTCAAAGTATCAGCAGAACGATGTTGTTACTACTTTGCTGCTGGACACGATCGTGGTCGAGTGCTGGCGTCAAGGGAAAGCGCTAGAAATCGAGATGGCGGCCTTCGAGAAATTTCATCCGACTTGGATGTCTGTCTACATTCCTAACCTGCAGCGCTACCGCACCGCCAGCCAGCGGGCCCTGGCGAAGAGCTTGGAGCTGTTGAGCAAGCAGTCGCCGTCGACATTGGGGGTAGTGAAAGAAGACCAAGCTGACGCGTCCACGCTGGAACCTGAGAGCCCGTCGCAGACCCCGAACCTGGCAAAGCCAATCGCGACGACAACCGAGGAGCGCTCCTCTCATGCTGGATCGGTGATCGAAGATGAGGCGGTGACCGACCAGGCCGCTTAGTCGGCGGTTGACTCGCTGAATGTGGCCCTTGGGAGGGGTCTCAATTGAGCTTGAGCCCGACCGCGCGCGCAAGCCTTCGTTGATGCTGATCGAAACTATAAAGGTAGTCAGCAGCGAGTTCGAGTGCTGCCGCGACATGCAGTAGGTCCGCGGTGCGGGTCCCCAGGCGAGCCGTTGTTTGTCGGGACAATTGGTCGGCTCGTTCAAAAACTTGCTCCGGAAGCGGGCGCAGCAGAAAGATCCCATCGCGCATATCTTTCTCAAAGTCACTCAGCGATGACTGCACCTGGGACCCTGAAAGCTCTTTCCGGAAAACTCGCAGATGGAGCGCGTTCAGCACTTCCAATTCGCCAAAAACTGTGACGTAGCGCTCGCCGCCAGAGGCCTGCATGGTTTGCCCAGCAACGGCGGAATTGGCATCCGGGCTGTACAGGAAAAGGCGAAAGCTGGCATCTGCGTAAATCTTCAAGAGCGGTTCCGATCTTGGGCAATCAGTTCCGCTCCGCTAACCCGCAGAATTTTGTCGCCATAGATCGACCGCAACCGTTCGAGAAAATCCGGCATCTGCGCAGTACCCTGGCCGTTTTCGGGAACCAGGCGGGCAATCACCCGCCGCCGTTTGGTGATCTGGACCTCTT
>JBAUAN010000107.1:0-27195 GCA_049675725.1 Candidatus Sulfotelmatobacter sp.
AATGGATAACAAGCCGAACAGCTTCAGAGGTAACGAAACACAGTGGGCTGGATCTCGAGAACAAATCTCACTCCTCCGGTCGAGGCGGAGCTTTTTTCTTGACATCCCTTTTTATAGAACTCATTGAGAATTGACCGACGGGATGAAGCGAATGTTTTCCTAATCCTGTTCAGCCAGAGTCTGAGCGTACGTTTTTCCGTATGGATAGAAGAGTTCCTTGCGGCCTTGCTGCCACGCTGCTCTGAGTTCCGGCGTTGTGATGTCCCAATCCGGCCGGCATTTCCTGGTAACCGCACGGAGGTCCTGACGGAGCTCTTCCAGAGTGGGCCGGCCGAAAAACCAGTAGCCGTTGTAGACCTTGTAAATGACAAGCCCGGGCTCAAGAACAAGCACGTGAGGGATCATGGGATTGTGAACAGGATCGGTGTATTCGGCGATGTCGAGATCTTTTTGAACAATACGGCCTGCGTCGGAGAGGAAAGGCCAGTGAGCACCGACTCCGGAGCGGTATTCGTTCGTCTCGGAGATATTGTCGGTGCTAATCGTTACCAGCCGACAGTAGGCAACTTCAAGCTCACGATGGAGCTGAACGAGTCCTTCCGCCTGCCGCCGGTCCTTGGGGCAGAAACCGCCGCGGCTGAGAACGAGAACCATTGGATGTTGTCCTTGGAGCTCGGAGAGCTTCCGGCGTTTCGCGGTGTGGTCGGAAAGCTCATAATCTGGGAAGATTGCTCCGGGAACAATGTCTGCTCGCATATGAATCCTCAGGGTTGACCGCGCGTCGCTAGGTTAGGTCTCACCGGCAACGCCAGTTTTTTGACTGCCATTTTACATCGTCAGAACGACGCGGCGATGGGAAGTCCACAAGTGCCATCGCGATTTATCGCCACTTGACAATTGTTTCCGGTTCATGTTGCAATAGCAACATCAGTATGTTGCAATGACAACATGGAGGGAGTGAGCTATGAGCCAGACCCTGGACGCGATTTTCCAAAGGCGAGCGGTGAAGGTCTTTGAACCCGTTGAAATTTCCGAAGGACTGCGCGAGCAAATTCTCAATGCCGCCCGCCATGCCCCCTCAAGCTTTAACAGCCAGCCTTACAAGTTTTATTGGGTGGGGTCCGGAGCAAAGAAGGCCGCGGTGGCGAAACTGTGCCTCGGGCAGAAGCCCGCGGAAACCGCCTCCGCACTGGTCGTGGCCGTTGCCGACCTGGGATCGCTGTCTACCACGGCGCAAGGCCAGCTGGAGTGGATGCGCCGAAGCAACTTCACCGAAGAAAAACTTCGCGACTACGAGCGGAAAGCAAGGATCGGGCGGATACTGTTCATGCCGGGGCCATTCGGAGTGATTGCGGCGATCAAACGGGCCTTGTTCCGGCTGCTGAATCTGCGGATGGTGATCGGGATGCCGCCGCTCTCCCGGCAGGACTTGTTCAAGTGGGCCACGAAGAGTACATCGTTGGCTTGCCAGAATCTGATGATCGCCGCCGAAGCGCTGGGAATGAACACCTGTCCCATGGAAGGCTTCGACGGCCGCAGGCTCTCTCAATATCTGGGGTTGTCTGGCCGGCACCACGAGATTGTGATGGTGATTGCGATCGGGAAGAAGTCGCTTGCCTACAGTGAGCCACCGCAGTGGCGAAGACCTCTCGACGCTACGGTGACCATCCTATGAACATCCTCCCCAGGAAAGAGATTCCCGATGACATTCTGAAAGACTCGGTACTCGCCAATATCGCAGCGGCGTATTTCTCGGTGGGGAAGAGACTGGAGCGAAAAACCCAGTGCTCGGCGACCCGCGGCTTTATCCTGTCGACATTGCGTGGCGGAACGCCGCTGAATCAGAATCAGATCGCCACGCTCCTGGGTATCGACCGGACCGTCGTGCACCGGGCGATCAAGACACTGGCCAAGGAAGGACTGGTGTCGGAGCACAGGGCAAAATCGGGCCGAGCAATTCGAATCCAGCTGACGGCCAAAGGAAGGAAGTACCGCGAACGGCTCATCGAAGCTCGGGAGAGCGCCGATGAGAGTGTGCGGCGGCAAATGACCTCGGAGGAGCGCGAGACGCTTCTTCGGCTTTTGAAGCGAGTTGCGGAATGTGAGTTCTGAGGAGGTTCGCCTTGGGCGGATACGGACAGGACCGGCAGGGCAAGTTGACGTAAGCAGCCATTTCGCCGACTGAACGGTTTCCTTATCGGGTATCGTGGTCGCGGCGATAGAATCGCGGGAGCGTCGGACGGTTCTCAAAGTGGCGCAGCCTTGCTTCACGCATGTCAAAGTGTCCCTTGGAGGGGTCAAATGCAAAACTGTCGCCCAAGTATTTACAATTGCGGCGTCCGAGAACAAACTTAGACAATCTGAAACTCATCCAACGTTAAGGAGTGCAGCATGAAATCGCGGATCGCAGCTTTGGTGTTGGTTTCGGCCGCAGCGGTAGCCGTCGCACAAGGGCCCGCTGCACCGGCGCCCACAAAACCCAGGTTGACGCTGACAACGGAAGCGTTTCAAGACGGCGGCATTATTCCGAACAAGTTCACGATGGCCGCTGAGGGAACCCCGGTATCTCCGAAGCTAACGTGGACCTATGTACCGGATGGAACAGTAAGTTTTGCGCTGATTTTGCACGATCCGGACACTTCGCTCACGAAAACAACCAATGAGGTGCTGCATTGGCTGATCTTCAACATTCCAGGAACAGCCCACGAGCTTGCGGAGGGAGTGCCGGCGCAAGCGCAATTGCCCGATGGCTCAATTCAAGTGCTGAATACGGGCAAGAAAGTTGGCTACATGGGAATGGGCGCAGCTGCTGTTGGTCCGTATCATCACTACACGTTTGAACTCTTCGCCCTGGACACAAAACTCAGCCTTGGTCCGGACGCAACCCAAGCGGACGTGATGAAAGCGATGGACGGACACATTTTGATGAAAGGCGTGCTGGTTGGCCGTTTCCATCGACCATAGGGAACACAGTCCGTTGCCACGCCGATTTGTGGCACGAGGTAAGCCGGACATGCTGGCGCGGCTGCGCGATTACGCTTCGTCTTTAGCTGTCTTGCCGGGCGCAGTCTCGGCCGGATAGTTGAAGAAGAGCTGATTGCCGTCGGGATCATCGACCACCAGGAGCCGGTAGCCCCACGAACCCTCTTCGACCGGAACGCCCTTGGCCTCTAGTTCCGCGCGCAGCGCGTCCAAGGCGGCGACCTGGGCCTCCGGCTCGAAGTTCAGGGAAATGAACATCAGCCCCTTGCCGATCTTCTCCGGCCACGAGTCGGCCAGGATCAGCGCGCAGCCCTGCCGGTCAACCTGCGCGACGTGCGCTCTGCCGTCCTCGTCGTAGCGGCAGGGACTCGTGAAGCCGAGCCGATTCACGTAAAAGAGGAGCGAAGCCTCAACGTCGGCCACGTGTAGGACGGGGCGCGCGAACCAGTCTGTCATAGGTTTTATATCCTCGAATAGAAGATAACCTCTTCCTGGATCAGTTTCAAAAACACACCTATATACGACGTGGGCACCAAAGTGTCGAGTACACGTTAGCGCTTGTTGGGAACGGCTGACCTTGGGGTTAGTGGGTGATATGACGATGCTCGACGGTTGAGAACGATTTCCTAGCGGCTTGCGGCTCGAGATAACTTCGGGATGGCGGACGGGCCGGAAGTATGATGGGACGTATTCAAGGTCGGCTTATTCCCAGGTCGTCATGATTCGAAGTGAAGGAGCAGGGAGCCGTGGCCACGCGTCAAACCGAGCTTCACAAGACCATGCTTCACAAGCGCAAGCTGCGCAAGCCCAAGTTTGATAAACACACGCTTCAGACCCAACTTGGGCTAGCTGCGGTGCAGGTTTTTGCCGCTAGTGATCGCATGAACCAGATTCTTATTGAACAGCTTGACCCGGCCGTCTGGAGAGCCAAGCCGCCGGGCAGGGTCCGCAACATTGCGGCGATCTTCACGCACATGCACAATATGCGCTGCAAGTGGGTGAGGCTGACGGCTCTGCATTTGAAGGTTCCGGCACAGCTCAGCCGCACGCACTGCACGCCGCAGCAGGCCCGCGCGGCAATGGCCGAGAGCGCTGCGCGCTGCGCGGAGATGCTGGGGGAAGCGCTCGGTGGTGAGGGGCGGGTGGAAAAGTTTCGCAGAGACGGCTGGGGCCGGCCCTGGCCGGTAGGAGTGGAAATGCTCTGCTACATGCTTGCGCACGAAGCCCACCATCGCGGGCAGGTGTGTATGCTGGCGCACCAGATGGGATTTCCGTTGACGGTTGAGGTGATGTCCGGGCTGTGGAATTGGGAGAAGCTGTGGAAAGAGTGCGGAGGCCCTGGCGGGCCGGGCTGCGATTTGTAAGGAGTCCTCCCAGTAAGGCCGAACGCAAGTTCGGTTGATACCGTCGCCCGTGGCAGCCTCTGTCGGGGTGGTATATGGGGGACCAGCCCAGGGACCAGCCCCCCCCGGATTTCTATGGCTTGCAGCCGGTGTTGCCGATTCCTGTGGGGATGGGCAACGGCGCCTGTTTATTGGCAGCTAGAAAGGCGTTGAAGGCAGGGAGATCGTGTTCGCTGAACTGCTGCCAGTTCGCGAGATCCTTGTCGAGGGCATCGCACGTTTGTTGCGCCGAGGTCTGAAGGGTGTCTGCCGGACGCATGTCGGCGCTCTCCACGCTGAAGATGAGCCGGGCCAGGTCGCGGTTCACAGGTCCAAGTCCGGGAGCGCGTCTGGTTCCCTTGTCGATGGCGTCAATCTTCTTTTTGAACTCGGCTACGGCGTCGTTTGTCTCTTTGGTTTCAGACTGCTTTGGGGCCTGGGTTTCGGACTGCTTTAAGTCTTTGGTTTCCGGCTGCTTCAGGGCGTCCGTCCGTTCGGTTAAAGCTTTACGCAATCCTGCGACCTGGTAAAAGGCATCAGAACTCGCCTTCATGCCGTGGGTGATTCGCTGCGCCAAATCGAGTTGGTCGGAGAGGTCGGCGGGCGAGGCTTGAACCCGCGGATCAAGTTCCACCGTGAGAGGCTGGCGCAAGGTTTGACCGCCCACTCTTAGTTCTGCTGTGTACTTGCCGGGCAAGACCAGCGGTCCGCGAGGTTGCACGCGCGGCGTGAGGCCGGGTACGGCGTGATCGGCGAGGGTATATTCGGTGTACTCCAGCAGTTGGCCGTAGTAACCGTAGGGAAGCGAAAGCGGAGGCGGATACCGCAGATTCCACACAAAGCGATTGACGCCCGCGGCCTTGGGCAATGTGGCTTCTGGAGCAAACCAGTAGCTGGGAGCGTTCGGCGGAAGATATGAGGCCGGCTTGGCTTCGCTGGAAAATCGCGCCACTTCGACACCCTTCTCGTCGTAGATTGTCAGCGTTATATCGCCCGCCGGCGGCGTCTTCAGGTAGTAGTCGAGGATCGCTCCGTCCGGCGGGTTCTGGCCAGCCGGAGTTTCGATGGGGTAGGGTGTGTCCTGATAGTTCTCCCACCGGACACGCATGGCAGTGGCAGGCGCGAAGAGGTGGGCATCCGCAGCCGTGATTTGGGGATTGATTTCACGCAGGGGAGTGATGTCGTCGAGAATCCACAGGCTCCGTCCGAAGGTCGAGATTACCAGGTCGTTGTCATGCACCTGGAGATCGGTGATGGGAGTTGCGGGGAGATTCAGGGAAAACGGTTGCCAGTGGTCGCCGTCGTCCCACGAGACGTAGACGCTGGTATCGGTACCGGCAAAGAGCAGGCCTTTGCGCTTAGGATCCTCGCGCACCACGCGAACCATTTCGTGTTCCGGAAACCCGTTGACGATCTTCTGCCAGGTGTGGCCGTAATCGTTGGTGCGAGCGACATACGAAGGAATGGACTCTCGGGTCGCACCTACGGTCAGGTAGGCGGCGGCCGGGTCGTGATGCGAGGCTTCGACGTAGATGATCTGGCTGGGCTCGGTCAATCCGGACGGAGAGACGTTTTGCCAGTTCTTTCCACCGTCGCGGGTGAGTTGAACGAGGCGGTTGCTGGTGCCAACCCAGATTACGCCGGGTTGCACGGTTGAGGGTGACAGGGCGCTGATGGCCGGCGGACGCGGCTTATCGCGATCGGGCTTCTCCGGTTCCTCCTGCTTGCCATAGCCGGTAAGGTCAGGACTAATCTCCTGCCAGGCCTTTCCTCCGTCGACCGTCTTGAGCACAAACTGCATGCCGAGGTAGAGGGTAGAGGGATCCTGGGGCGAGAAGACCAGGGGCGGCATTGACGAGGCGCGATATTTTTCACCGCGCTCGAAGACGGTGGCGATTTGTCCGGTCGATTTGTCGTAACGAACCACCGAACCGTACCAGCCTCCGCTATAGACGAGGTTGGGATGCGCCGGGTCGGGAGTTATGAACGCGTACTCGAAGCCTCCGATGGAATACCAATCCTGCAGAAGGATCTCGCCATAGTCGCTGCGACTGAGCACGCCGGCCGTACCGCTATCCTGCTGAGCCCCATAGGCGCGATAGGGGAACAAGTTGTCCGTGGAGACGTGGTAGAACTGCCCCGTCGGTTGGTTGTACCAGGAACTCCAGGTTTTGCCGGCGTCCACCGTGACGATGGCTCCCTGATCCACACCGAAAATCATGCGCGCGGGATCGTGAGGGTCGATCCATGCCACGTGGAAATCGTCGCCGCTGGGGGCTCCAGCGAAAGCTTCAAACGTCTTGCCCCCGTCGGTGGAGCGATACATCGAGGTCTGCGATACGTAGAGCACATCGGGATTCCGCGTGTCGACGAAAACCCGGCTGAAATATTCGCTGGCAATCACTCGCGGATCCTTGCTGGACTGTTGCCAGGTGGCGCCGCCGTCATTGGAGCGGAAGAACCCCTGCTCCAGAATTGCGTACAAGCGGCGTCCACCAGTTCCCGGAGCGACGGCGATGCCAACCCTGCCGCGAGCCTTTTCCGGGAGACCTTTGCTGGCAAGAGGACTCCAGGTAGAACCGCCATCCCCGGACTTGACGATGTCTGAGGTAGCTTCAATCCCGGAATCGCCGGAACCGGATGCGGGGCGATAGATTGCGGCGTACAACGTGTCTGGATCGCCGGGATCGGAACATAGGTCGACGGCCCCGATGGAGTCTTCGGCGGAGAACACTTTCGTCCAGCTCTTGCCGCCGTCGACGGTTCTAAAGATTCCGCGGTTCGCGGTTTTTGCCGTGGCCGGAAGCGGCCGCCAAAGCAGCCCCATGCCGAGCGAGTTTCCGCCGACTACGGCGACGTCAGGATTTTTTGGATCGACGATGATTGCCTGTATGAAGGGCACGTCCCGCAGCCCTGCGTTCTGCCATGTGGCGCCTGCGTCCGCCGAGCGGTAGACACCATTGCCCCGCGTCTGTTCCCCGGTTCCGACATACACAACGTTCGAATCGGACGGAGCTACGGCAACCGCGCCGATCGAGGCGACGCGCTCTTTGTCGAAAATCGGGTGCCAGACTTGGCCTCCGTCGGTGGTTTTCCAGACTCCACCACCGGGGGTGCCGAAATAATAGGTGTTCGGGTCAGCCGCGCCAGCGACGGCCGTAACTCGCCCGGCGCGAAATGGGCCAATCGACCGCCACTGCATGTTCGAGAGCAGCTGGCTGTCGACCGGTTCCTTCGAAACCTGGCTCGAAAGCTGGCTCGAAAGAACGACTGGCAAAATAACGATGGAAGCAATGAATGCGAGAAAGAGCCGGAGGCGTGCTCCGCGCAAGAATGTTTTCATTTGGATTCCCATCTCCCGATCGCACCCCGTTCGGGGTCGCATCGGGGGACATTTAGCCGGAACCAAGCTACCACAAATCTAATTCGTATTCTGGCGTCAAAGTTTAGGGTCAGTCTTGCATGGCGCCACTCTTGCATGGCGCGCAACTCGGAGGCAGGTGTTGTGGTGTGGCGATTTCGCTGGTTGAGAATCGGGCCGACCCCGGGGTCCCTGGGTGAAGTGGCAAGCTACGCGATTGCGAACGCGTGTGGGTGTGATTTAGACTTCTGGCCGCCCTGGTACAAGAACCAGGGGGCTGCCAACAGAGAGGAATGATGGCGGACGTCGATCGTTTTCTCGCGGATCCGGTAGATTTCATGCAGAACAACGTGGTCGATACGCCAGCGACCGGCGGATCGCTGGACACGGGAGGCGTGAAGTTCTTCACGCTCGAAAAGAAGGCCTACACGGCGAAGAGCCGCGAACGACCGGGAGTGAATATCCCTGTGTATCTGGCGCGGCCAACCTCCTCCGGGGGCACCGACCCCTTCGATTGCTACTGGTGCCCGTACGAGGATGGTCAGATGAAGTCGATCATGGTAGGCAACCTTGCCAACATCATGCTGACGGCTCCGATGGATGGCTGCAGCTTCGGCATAGGGAGTGCAACGGCGAAGGGCGACCGGATGGTCTGCCATATCAACATGAAGGGGCAAACCAATATGCACGGCAAGCAGAACGCAATTCTGAAGGGCTCGAAGCTGGCGGAGGGTTTGGTCGACCCCACGATTTACATGGCCGGCGGCAACCCCGTGCACGTGACCACGTTCGGAGTACGGAATGCGAAGACACAGCAATGGAGCTTCTATTACCAACTGGCGACCGTGGGGGCGACCGGGACCGGGCGGGACTACACTCTTGAAGGGGTGATGCCGGTTTTATGACACGTCCGCCTGTGATTGTGATGATGATGCGCGATCTAGATTGAGTGCCATGAGTTCTGCCGCTGCGAAAGTCGCGGCAAGAACAAGAAAATATCGACGCGCCGTGCGCTGCATGTTTTGTTGCGAATGTGGCCTTCGAACGGGATGGCCCGGTCCGGCCGCCTCGCCTCGGGGTTGGCTTGTAAGTATTTGTGGCTGCGGGAGATGCGCGATTTCCAATTTTTGTGGTCCGGACGTGCAATCGAGGTAATGAGACTTTAGTACTTCGCGGTTGTCCCTTTGTGCCTTTGCAAGTGCGGCGGAGCAGGCCAGAATGAAATCCAGTAGTAAGTCGTCCCCTCGACTATGGAAAAAACTTTGGCCTCTATTCTTCCTTCTGCCTCCACCCGGAAGGCCGCCGCGCGGACTGCGCTGGTTGACGTAAAAGAGTCGGCACGAGCGTTGCTGGTGGAGTGCTTCCGGCAATTCGGGATCGAGTCGGTGACGATGTCGTCGGATGCGGCCGAACGGCTGCGCCGCGAGAAATTTGAAGCGTGCGTGCTGAACCTGGGTGAGGGCGCAGGGGCTGAAGCGGTGATGGAAGCGGCACGCAGCTCTCCTTCGAACAGCCGTTGTGTGATCTACGGACTGGGCGGGAACGCGCAGGAAGCCATGCGCTATTCCAAGTACGGCATCAATGCCATGTTCAGCGAGCCGTTGGAGCGTCCGGCAGCGATCAAGCTGGTGCGGGCCACGCATCTGCTAGTGCTGCATGAATTCCGGCGCTACGTGCGGGTTCCGGTGATGACTGAAGTGGCGGTCAAGTCGGCGGACGGCGCGCGGTTCACGGCCAGCAGCATTGAGATCAGCTCGGGCGGCATGTCGTTGCAGACGGGCGAGGAATTGTCGCTGCACACGAACGTTGAAATTTCTTTTGCACTCGTGACACTGCCGCGGGTCACGGTGCGCGGGGTGGTCAGTTGGCGGAAGCCCAAGTCTTACGGCGTGCGCTTCGACGTGGCGGACGAACGTCGGCACAACATCAAGAAGTGGATCGACTCCTACCTGGAAAATTAAGTTGGCTCCGCCCTACCTCCTGCCGTGACGAATGACCTGACACGTCGCGCTGCGATACCATAATCCAGACGAACGCAGGCTCACCTCAATGACCCGAACTTTGACCCCAACCCCAAACTCACTTTTCTTTGCAGTCCTTGTCGTGTTGATCGCTTGTTACCCGGCTATGACCGTCTCCTCTCAGGAATCGCCCCAAGAACCGGCTCAGGAATCCGCCCTCGCCCAATTTGAAAGTGACTGGGCGCAAGCCGAGGCGGTCGTGCTCGACGAGACGATTGCCGAATCGACCGAACTTTCCGATGCTGACCGGCACGCCCTGACGGTGATGTTCGCTAACCTTCCGCACGGGGCATCACCGGATGGCGGTCGGGACCTGTACGACGAGGCCAGGCACGCACTGATCAAAGTAATCGACCTTGGAAGCGACACTAAAGAGAGATTCTTTGTCGTACGGGCTACCGCCAATCTCGATTGCAGCCCAACTGGAAATTGCAGGGTCTGGATATTTCGCCGACGCGGTCACAATTACTCGTACATCCTTGAGGGCGCCACCGGCCAGACGGTCGCGATTCTGCCGTCCGAGACGAATGGCCTGCGCGACGTCGTCCTCAGTATGCACGGCTCGGCGACCATGTCGGTGTTGAAGCTCTACAAGTTAGAGTCCATTTTCTACTGTCGCGCAGCCTGTTACGAAGATAGGTTCGAATACCTCGACAGCGACGGCGAAATTCAAGGGCTCGACGAACCTCGCATCACGCCGTGTAGGAAACAACGGCGATAGATTCGTTCTCCTTCCCGCTTCAATACCCTCGTTGCCTCTCCTCGCCACCCTCACCGCCTCGATACTCTCGACCGTCGCCCAACCGCGATTACAATAGCCTCGTGACCGAGGCGACCACTCGCGAAGCGCCTGCTGCGGCCGAACCGGCTTCTGGGCCGCGCCGCTTCACGCTCAGGCAGAGGATCGTGCTGAGCCTGATCATCTGGGCGGGGTATTGGGTGATCCGGTTGATTGGGCCGACGCTGCGCGTCTGCATTTCCCGGGAAGAGGGCGCGCAGGAAACTGTGGATCAGCGTCCGCTGATCGTCTCTTTGTGGCACGCCTGCATTATTCCAGCTACGTATATTTGCCGCGATATCGGCGTGCGGGTGATGAGCAGTTACAGCTACGACGGCGAATATATGGGAAGGATCATCCGCCGGTTCGGGTTTGTCGCGGTGAAAGGATCCAGCAGCCGCAACGCGGTGCGCGCGTTGCTCGGGCTGCGCCGCGCACTCGAAGAGGGATGGACCGTGGCGTTCACACTCGACGGGCCGCGCGGCCCGCGTTACCAGGTGAAGCCGGGACCGGTGGCGCTAGCGCGATCGGCGGGCGTGCCTCTGAGCGTGTTTCACATGGCTGTCGAGCGAGCGTGGCTGCTGAATAGCTGGGATCGAATGATGATTCCGAAGCCCTTTTCGCGAGTGCTGATGCGGTTTGGGAGAATGATCCCAGTGCCGGGGAGCGCTACGGAGGAAGACCTGGAGCGATATCAAGCAGAGCTGCAGGCGTCGCTTGACCGAGTGCGGGAGTTTGCCGAGGCCAACGTTCAGAACGTCGGCACGCCGGAATTTCCTTATGCCGCCTAAAGAACTATTCATGAGATGGAGACGGTTATGGCGGTGACGTTTACCGCCAAAAAAATAAGTCCCATGCTGGCAGTTGCCGACATGTCAGAGACCCTGGCCTTTTACCAGGACGTGCTCGGATTTAGTGCGCAGATGAAGTCGCCGGAGTATTCCATCGTGCAGCGGGATGGTTTGACCATTCACTTCATGAAGGCTGCGAACGAACATGTGATGGAGTGCGTGCGCGGGCATACGGAGATTTATATCGAAGTCTCGGGGATTCGGTTGCTGTGGGAGCATGTGAAGACGTTCAAGGAGCGGTATAAAATCCGGGATTTGTTTGATCGAGAGTATGGCATGACAGAGTTTCACATCGGGGATCCGAATGGATGTTTGGTGTTTGTTGGGGAGCCGACGCGCGCGTTGAAATAAGTTCTCAGGCAGCGTCGCCAAATTTTTTACCACGTGGAACACATTGAGGATAACGGGGTAGAGCAAGAATCCCAGCGAGCGTGGGGCGATGAGGGAGTATAGCGTCGCCTTGGATAAGTGTAGTTTGCTGGGAGCGGCGAGGAAACCAGTCGAGCGTCGCTCGCCTGAATCGCCGAAGGCGGCTGTCCCACATGAGCATCTCCAAGTTGACTTCCACCGCTCCTCCCCGGTAGATTTCTGGAACGAGTTTCTTGTTCTTTTCCAATTCTTTCGGAATGCGCGTCTTTGCCGCTCGGTGAAGACAGGGAAGCGGGTGTGAATCCCGCGCTGCCGCGCAACTGTAAGCGAGGAAACTGCGGCTGGCCACTGGGAACGATCCCGGGAAGGCCAGACGGTAATTCCGGATGCTGATCGCATCCTCACTCGCAAAGCCAGGAGACCGGCGCAATCCGTCCACCTTAACCCCTTTCGCGTGAAAAGGAGGATGGTCATGCGCGTATTTCGCGTTGCGGTTTTCGTTTTCGTTCTGCTCTTCGTCTTGGTCTTTGGAGCGGCTGCTTCTGCCGCCAACCTCAAAGTTAAAGTTGTTGATCCGCAATCCGCCGCCGTGGCGGATGCGCAAGTGTTGCTGCTGCGGGCGGGCGACAGCGCGGTTCTCTCGGCGCAAACGACTTCGGCGGAAGGCAGCGCCAGTTTTCGTTTGGCTGATTCAGTTATGTACCAGGTCAAAGTGCTGGCTCCGGGATTCGCCGTGGAGATTGCCGACGTTCCTCCGCGAGCGGAAGAACTCACCGTGAAGCTTCGGCTGGCGACTGCGTCTGAAACCGTGGTGGTCAGTGCCACGCGCACGCCGGTGCCGGGCGAGGCTGCGGGCGCGGACGTCGAAACTCTCAACAGCGAACAGCTCACGGTGATGCAGCCTGTGGCAGCGGACGACGCGGTGAGATTTCTTCCCGGCGCTGTGGTGAACACGGCGGGGCAGCGCGGAGGAATATCGTCATTGTTTGTGCGCGGCGGCGAATCCACCTACAACAAAGTGATTGTCGATGGGGTTGCCGTGGATAATCCCGGCGAAACATTTGACTACGGCACTCTGCCGCTGGCGGAGGCGGATCGCCTGGAGTTTGTGCGCGGCGCGCAGAGTACGCTCTATGGTTCCGATGCCATGACCAGCGTAGTGCAGGTCTGGACGCGCACAGGAAGCACGCCAGTGCCAGAATTTCGTTTCGGAGCCGATGGAGGAAACTTCGGAACCGCCAACGGCTACGCGTCTTTGGCCGGAGCCCACGAACGCTTCGACTACAACCTGTTTGGCGATCAATTCAACAGCAACGGGCTGGGCGCAAACGACACTTACTCGGATTCGCTGGAGGGTGCAAACGTCGGCATGGCTGTTACCGACCATGCCGCGCTGCGGGTGCGGGCTCGCCACTACAACAGTCAGACCGGCTTGCCCGGGGAGTGGAATTTCAACGGTGCTCCACTTCTGGCTCCGGACTCTACCGAATCGGACCATCTGAACAATATTCTGGGAAGCGTGGAACTTGCTGTGGCGGCGCCTTCTGGCTGGCAGCACCGCTTTACCGGCTTCGACTCCCTTTATCGTTACACAGATTCAAACCTGAACCCTCCCGCTGACAGCTACGACAACTATGCGGATCTCTACAGCACGCGCATCAACCGCGTGGGATTCGAATACCAGGGCGACCACTCGGAGCGAATGTTAGCTCATATCGGAGCTCACACCACTTTCGGATATCGCATCGAGAACGAAAATGGAGTTGTGTCCGATTTGAATTCTCCGCCTCCGGCTTCCGGGCAGCGGTTGGATCAGAATGCATATGCGCAGCAACAGTTCACGCTGGGCAGGCTCTCGGTAATCGCTGGCGGACGCTTCGTGCACAGCAGCACTTACGGCAATACGGGTGTGCCGCGGGTTGCCCTGACGCTGCTGGTGTTGCGCGGCGGAGAATTGTTTTCGGGAACGCGTTTGCGTTTTTCCTACGCCACCGGATTCATGGAACCCGCCCTCTACGAGGCTTTCGGCTACTCTGCATATGGCTACGCAGCCAATCGCGGCCTCTTGCCGGAGCGAACTCGGGCCTTTGAAGCCGGCTTTGAGCAGAAACTATTTGCGGGCCGCTGGGCTCTGAACGCAACCTATTTCAATAATCTTTTCCATGATCAGATTGAGGCCATACCCAATCATTCCGGCGTGTACCAGTTTTTCAATCTGGAGCAATCTTTTGCTCAAGGCGCTGAATTCGAGCTGCAAGGGAGGATCAGCTCGAAATTGTCGCTGACCACGGCCTATACCTATACTTCGACTCAGATCCTCGAAAATCCGGAGTGCACGGCGGCAAGTCCTTGTGAGTTTCCCTATGCTCCGGGAGATCCCTTGCTCCGTCGCCCCAAGCATTCGGCAACGATGCTGCTCAGTTATCTGGGAACACGCTGGGGCGCGAACCTGAGTGGAAGTTTCGTTGGCCCGCGGCCCGATTCCGACTTTGACGGTTTCGGCATCGAGCACGCGGCCGGCTATGTGCGCGCCGATCTCGGCGGATGGTATGCGATCAGTCGCCGCGTCACGGCATACGCGAACGTCGCGAACGCGCTTGACCGGCGCTATAACGAAGTGCTGGGGTATCCGGCGCTGCCAATTAATTTTCGCGTCGGGTTTCGATTAAGAGTTGGAGGGGAATAAGGCGGGAATGTTGTCGTAACTTGCCTATACGCAGCGGGGTAGAGCCCCGGACGCCCTCGTCCGGGGAGCAGTTTTACGGGAGCGTTCTTTAGTAAACCATTAGACTCGTGGCGCTGCCTGGGCGGACGAGGGCGCCCGCCCCTCCACGAATTTTTCTGATTGGGAATTGCGGAGCTAGCTGGCTTTCTCGGGTGAGCTGTGCATGGGCAGGGGCATGGACGACGCCATCTTTGCTCCGAAATACTTGGCGCGCGCCACCAGCAACTTCTGTACTTCGACTTCCTGCAGCGGTTGCTGGCGCCCGAGGAGATGAGTGACCAGGGCAATCTGGGCGAAGTGCTCCACGGTTTCCATCTTCATGTAGGCGCGCTCTAGAGTGTCGCCGTAGGCCACGACACCATGGTTCGACATCAGAATCGCGTCGTAATGCGGAACAAACGGCTCCAAGGTGCGGGCCAATTCGGAGGTTCCCGGCGTACCGTAGCGCGCGAGGGGAATGCAGCCCAGCCCCATCACAACTTCACAGACCAGGGGCTGGGTCAACGCGATGCCGGCGGCCGCAAAGCCGGTTGCGGTGGGCGGATGGGCGTGGACAATGGCTTGAATATCGGGCCGCATGCGGTAAATCAAAAGGTGCATGCCGATTTCACTGGTCACGTTGCGTCGGCCGGAAACGCGCTGGCCTTCCATGTCGACAACGACCATGTCCGCGGCGCGCATGTGGCCCTTGCTCACGCAGGTTGGCGTTACTAGAATGCGTTCGCCCTTGAGCCGGACCGACAGGTTGCCATCCATGGCGGCGACCAGGCCGCGCTCGTGCAGAGTCCGTCCGTAGCGGACGATTTCTTCCCTATGTTTGCGCTCGCTAGACATGGGTACCCTTGGGGGAAGTGGTGAAAAAGCGGTTCCGCAACAGGCAACGGCATAGTACCAGCCCCTTCGGACAGACACAACGAAATTTACGAAAAATTAGAAGTAATCCAGAGATCTCGAGGGAGGCCGCGTTTCCCTATAATCGGAGAGCGTGCTGGTCTCCGATTTTCATTTTCATCTGCCTGAAGATTTGATCGCGCAGGAACCCCTGGCCGATCGCGCCGCGTCGCGGATGCTGCACGTGGAGCGCTCTACCGGGCATTTGTCGGATCGCAGGTTTCGGGATTTTCCTGGGATCTTGCGCCCGGACGACTTGCTGGTTCTTAACAATACAAAAGTATTTCCCGCCCGGTTGCTGGGGCGGCGGGCCGGGGTGAAATCGCAACCTGTGAGCGCGCGCAGTCCCGCGGCCCGCGATTTTCTGCAAGGCCGCGTCGAGGTGCTGCTGACCCGGCGGGTAGCTTTGTCCCCGGCGCCTGACAAGAAGGAGGAACATAATGATTGGGAGTGTCTCGTCCGTCCTGGACGCAAAATCCCGGTTGGAGAGCGCATTTTTTTCGGAGATGACGAGGATGGGCACGACGAACTTCAGGCCGAAGTCATAGCCCGCGGCACCTTCGGCGAACGCACCATTCGCTTTCAGCCCGTGGAGGATTTTTTCGGGAGGATCGCGCGCATCGGGCATGTTCCGCTGCCCCCTTACATTGCCCGCGCGGATTCGGCTGCCGACCGGGAGCGCTACCAGACGGTTTACGCGCGGGAACGCGGGTCGGTGGCCGCTCCCACGGCCGGGCTCCATTTCACTCCGGAAGTCCTCGCCGAAATCTCAGACCGGGGTATTGAAACAGCTGAGATCACTCTGCACGTTGGCCTGGGAACTTTCCAGCCGGTGCGCGTTGAGCGAGTGGAAGAACACAAGCTGCACTGGGAACCGTTCACGATTACGCCGGCGGCGGCGAGGAAGATCAATCGCGCTCTGGCGACCTCGCGGCGCGTGATTGCCGTTGGAACCACGACCGTCCGAACTTTGGAATATGCGGCGCGGCAGGCCGGAGGCGGCATTTCTGCCGGTTCTGGCGAGGCTGACATTTTTATTTATCCCGGCTACGAATTTCAGGTTGTCAAAGGCTTGCTCACCAACTTTCATCTTCCAGAATCCACACTGCTGATGCTGGTGTGTGCCTTTGCCGGACGCGAGAATGTGTTGCGCGCCTACGACCATGCGGTCGCGCAGCGTTACCGCTTCTACTCTTACGGCGACTGCATGTTTCTGGCGTGAAGCGTGCGAGGAGTTCCGAGTGACATCTTCTGCGGTTCGCGCCCTGCGCTATACTTTAACTTCGTCAAGCGGACTTTCGTCGAACCGGTTTTCAACGGGCAAGTTTCCCGGTGAGCACGAAGAACGAGGGCCATGACTACCGTGAAGCAGGTCGTTTCGATTCAGGGCCTGGTGGCTGGGCTGCGCCAGCTGCCGCAGGGCGCCTTCGACGAAACTGAGACCATCCGAAAGCTTCTGCAGGACCGACCGGTGGACGCCAGTTCGCTCTCTCCGTATCTCACCTGGGATCGGCAGCATTACACGCGCAACCTGATCGACAAAACTCCGCTCTATGAATTGCTGGCCATCTGCTGGGAAATCGGCCAGGCCAGTTCCGTGCATAACCATCGCGACCAGAACTGCTGGATGGCGGTGCCCATCGGTCGTTTGCAGGTGGAGAATTTCCGCGTGATTCGGCAGGACTTGAGCGCTGGGCGTTGTGAGATCCAGCCCGCCGATACTGTCGAGATGAACATTGCGCATCCCCGTGCGGTTGACCCTCGGGAACCGGTGCATCGCGTGCTGAACCCGCGGCAGTTCGGCGAGCGCGCGGTCAGCCTGCATGTGTATTCGCGTCCATTCGATACTTGCGTTGTGTATTCCGCGGAGCAGGGCACCTGCGGAGAAATCAACCTGCATTACCACACGGCATACGGGAAGTCAGTGTCGCCGTGAAACCACTCGTGCCGAAGCGGCCCCTGCGCTGCATGTTTCCCAACATGTTGCCCAGCTTGGTTGCGGCTACGGTCCTCTTACTGGCCGCGAGCGCCTGCGAGCAGAAGACCACGCCTCCCGCGCCGACGCCCGTGCAATATGAGCATGTGGCTCCGTCTCCGGTGGGCACGGATCAGAATATTCTGCAGAAGACCTTCACTCTGAAGAGTTCGGCGGTTTTTCCATTTGAGATCCCGGCGCATGCTGTGCGTCCTCATCTTCATGGCATGTACACATCGTTTGTCGGCAATGTTCACGGGGAATCTGGTAGCGCCGCCGACGTTGATTTCCTGGTGCTTAACGAGGATCAATATGGCGACTTTCAGCACCATCGTCCCTCGGAAGCGCTTTTCTCGGTGGAAGCTTCCCACAATCAGGCGGTGAACTTCGATCTTCCGGCTTCCATGGATCAGGCAGCGAAGTATTATTTGGTGTTTCGCAGCTCTAGCGGCAGCGCCAAGAAGGTGGTCGAAGCCAACTTCAAGGTCGATTTTTAGCGCAGTGTCGGCGCATTTGCGAACCGCGTTCCGACGCCTTTTCTGAATTAGTTTTCATTGCATCCCCGCGGAATCCTTAGGTGACTTTGGGCATTTGCCGGCCGGTCCTGGAGTTGTGAAAATATCCTCTGAGACTCCTGTGTGCCCGCGTGCGGAGGCAGCGTGAAGAAGGCTTTGGTATTGATCGCGGTCAGCGGAATCCTGATCATCCCTTCGGTGTATTACGGAAAGCACTTCCTGCAACGGAAGCAGTTGCTCGTTGCCCAAGAACAGCAGGTTACAGAATCAACCCCGCAAGAGACCGAGCCAACGCCGGCAGCGAGCCAGGATTCTGAGCAGTTGGTGGTTATCGCTGGGCCGCTCGCTCAGTGGATGCAGAACGGAAAACCGGAGAAGCAGGAAGCGCCGGAAAAGCAGGCCAGTGCTCCGCAAGGTCACGAACAGGAAGGCGTCTCCGAAGGTCGCGGCTCGCACAAGCCGTATGCCGGCGATCTCATAGTCCGGTCCTCGGCCACCACCACCGGTGTCGTCGTGCAAAAGATCCTCAACGTCGCCGCCGATCAGAACGTTTCCTTCGAGATTCCGCCCCACATCGTCAGCCCGCAGCTGCATGGAAGGTATCGGTCATTTGTGCGGCAGGCCGGAGGCCGGGCCAGCAATGCCAGTGCCGATGTCGATTTTCGCCTCATGACCCAGCAGCAGTACACCGATTTTCTCAATGGCCACCCCGCGGATGCACTTTTCGCCCTCGACGCGTCGCATGATCAGGATGTGAAATTAACTCTTCCGCCCTCGATGGACGAGCCCATGAAGTACTATCTCGTCTTTCACCGTTCCGGAAGCGCTGAGAGAGTAGTGGAAGCCAACTTCAAGGTTGATTTCTAAGCGGGGTGTGACTTGTAGGTGCGAGTTGCTAGCTGATTGGCATCCCACTGCTGCAACACAAACACTTCGGCTGCTAAACTAGCCACTTGCCTCCCCGCAAGAAATCCTCGAAACCGGATGCTGTTACAACGCCCTCTGCTATGCCAGCCTCCGCCCACGGCCGCATTTTCCTTATCGACACCATGTCGTTTATTTTCCGCGCCTACCACGCTATGGCGCGCCAGCGGTCCATGTCGACCAAGAGCGGACTCCCTACCGCTGCGATCTATGTTTTCGTCAACATGCTGCGCAAATTGCGCGAGGATTTCTCGCCCGAATACCTCGCTGCAGTCTACGACGTAGCCGCTCCTACTTTCCGCGATCAGCAAGCCGAGGCCATCACCACCGTCCGCAAGTTCGACATCAGGACGCAAACTTTCACCGAAGTGGAATACAAAGGCTACAAGGCCAATCGCGCCGCCATGCCTGAGGATTTGGCGCAACAACTTCCTTACATCCGCCGCGCGCTCGAGGCCTATCGCATCCCGATCCTCGAACTTGCCGGCTTCGAAGCCGACGATTTGATCGGCACGCTTGCGCGCAAAGCGGCGGATGCCTCGCACACTGTCTACGTCGTCTCCAGCGACAAGGACATGATGCAGCTGGTGAACGACAAAGTGCAGGTTCTCAACCCGCCGAAAGATAATTTGATTTGCGACTCCGCCAAGGTCGAGGAAATTCTTGGCGTCCCTCCCGAACGCGTGATCGATGTGATGGCCCTGCGGGGCGATGCCATCGACAATATTCCCGGGGCTCCCGGCATCGGCGAGAAGGGTTCGGTCGAGATCATCAAGCGCTTCGGCACGGTGGAGCAGGCCCTGGAACGCGCGGCCGAAGTCGAAAAGAAAACTTATCGCGAATCCCTGCAGAATAATCGCGAGGCGATTCTCTTCAGCAAAAGTATGGCGACCATCGACACGAATGTCCCAGTTGATCTTGACGTTCAGTCCATGCGCGCTGGCGAGCCCGCTCTGGACGCTCTGCGCGATCTTTTTACCGACCTCGAATTTACTTCGCTGCTGAAAGAGCTGTTGCCGGTGGTTGAAGTCACCGAATCGAATTACGTCGAAGCAACATCCGCAACCGATGTGGAAAGTGTCCTCAAGTCAGTGCCTGCCGGAGGGGCGCTCGCCGTGGCAGTCGAACAGGCCGAGCCTCTTCCGGAAACTGCCGAAGAAGAAGCCGAGCCTGAGCCACAAGGGTCGATGATGCTGGCGCTGACCGATGAGGTTTCACCCGCGCCGCCGGAACCCGCCGTGCGCCGCGCAGCTATTTCCGCCGCTGCAGGAACAGCCACGATTGTGAAGCTCGACGCCAGCGAAGCTGGCGCAAGATTATTGTCAGCCCTCACCAGTTCTGCGACGTCCAAGTCGATTCACGACTACAAATCCGCGATTCATGGGCTGGCGCCGCTCGGCATCGAGTTGCGAGGGGTGCGGCACGATCCCATGCTGTATTCCTACTTGTTGGATCCCACCTACTCGTCGCATCGCCTGCCCGAAGTTGCGCTGCGCCGTTTTAATCTCAAGCTCTCTGGCGATCTCGCCGAATCCGCGGACATTACGAGCCGCCTCGCGACCGCCCTGCGCGCCGATGTTGAGCAGGCGAGTCTGGCGAACCTTTACGAAGAAATGGATCTGCCGCTCGTTCCTGTGCTTGCCCGCATGGAGCAGGCTGGAGTGAAGATCGACACGGGCGCGCTAGCGAAGATGTCGACAGAGCTGGAGCGCGAGAGCGCGGTCAAGGCCGAGGAAATTTACGAAATTGCCGGAAGCGAATTCAACATCAGTTCTCCGCGGCAGCTCGGCGATATTCTCTTCAACCGCCTCAATCTTCCCAAGCCCGTGAAATACGGCAAGGGGCGCACGATTTCGACTGCCGTTGACGTTCTCGAAACCCTGGCGGAAGAGCATCCCATTGCCAGAAAGGTACTCGAGTACCGCCAGCTCACGAAACTGAAATCCACCTACGTCGATGCTCTGCCCGCTCTTATCAATCCCGCCACTGGACGCCTGCACACCACCTTCGGCCAAACGGGAACGGCCACGGGGCGCCTGTCTTCCGCGAATCCCAACCTGCAGAACATTCCCATCCGCACCGAACTTGGACGCGGCATTCGCGCCGCCTTCACCGCCGAGCCTGGCCACGTTCTGCTCACCGCCGACTATTCGCAGATCGAGCTTCGCCTGCTCGCCCATTTCTCGCGCGATCCGCTGCTGGTCGAAGCCTACCGCCGTGGTGACGACATTCACACGCTCACCGCGTCGCAAGTGTTCGGCGTGCCGCCCCTCATGGTCACGCCCGATCATCGCCGTCAGGCCAAAGTCGTCAACTTCGGCATCGTCTACGGCCTCTCGGGGTTTGGCCTGTCGCAGCAACTCGGCATCGAGCCCGTAGATGCCAAGCAATTCATCGCAAACTATTTCGAGAGATACAAAGGCGTCCGCGCCTTCATCGACAAGACCCTTGAAGAGGCGCGCCGCGATCTGAAAGTTAGAACGCTCCACGGCCGCGTGCGCCCTATTCCCGACATCAACAGCAAGAACGCAAATCAAAGAGGCTTTGCAGAACGTACGGCGGTGAACACGCCGCTGCAAGGCACGGCCGCCGACCTGATCAAAGTGGCCATGATCCGCATCGACACCGCGCTGCGGGAGCGCGGCCTGAAATCCCGAATGACTTTGCAAGTTCACGACGAACTCGTCTTCGAAGTGCCGGAGAATGAAGTGGACACCATGCAGGCCCTCGTCCGCGAGCATATGGAAAAGGCGCACACGCTGGCCGTCCCGCTGCTCGTGGAGATGGGTGTCGGTGCCAACTGGAGAGATTTGGACTAGCTTATGCGGCTAGGCTTGCGTGACGCGCGGCCTACCCGGGATTACAGCCAGAAGCTGCTTTGCGCTGCGGACGATGGTCCGGAACCGGCGCTCGAGGCTCGACCGGCGCTGGGCTCGACCCGGTTCCTGCCCGCGTTCTTGGCTACGTAAAGGCCGGTATCGGCTTCGGCGAGCAGTTTCTCGGCGTCCGCGGCAGAATGGCCCGTCGCGATGCCCAGGCTCAGAGTCACGTGCAGGTTGGCTCCGCCGACCACAATGCTGCAGTTCGCCACGCAATTGCGGATGCGTTCCGCCAGTTCCCAGATCTCGGCCCCGCCGCAGTCCGGAGCGACGATGAGGAATTCTTCTCCGCCATAGCGGCCGACCGAATCATAGGGCCGCACAACCGCGGCGATTTCGCTGGCGATAATGCGCAGCACCACATCGCCTGCCGCATGCCCGCGGCTGTCGTTAACGTCTTTGAAATCGTCCACGTCGGCCATGATCAGGCCCACGGGTTGGCCGTGGCGTTCGGAGCGAAGCAGTTCGCGGTTGAGAATTTCGAGAATGACTTTATGGTTCCACAGGCTGGTCAGGCCGTCATGAGAAGCTTCGCGGCGAAGCGCATCCTGCGTGCGGATCAAACGCGTCTGGGTAACGAGAAGGCGCGCGCTCGAACACACAAAAGAAAGAAAAACTACGGCGGCTGCCAGGCGTAGGTGCTCCTGCGCGATGCGCAACGACATGATCAGCACCAGCAGCGGGTAAAACAAATGAAAAAGTTCGCTATGAATTTTCTTTTCGCGCCGGGGTGCGTCGCGCTCGAAAACCGTGGGCGTCTCCGCACTCTTCCAGGTGGCAGCCAGCGCCAGAGGAATTACCAGCATGATGCTCCACAAAATGTCGAACCATGCTCCGGTCTTGAGGCCGCGCCCGGGGCCGTAGTAATAGAGAGCGTCCACGCAGCCCGACAAGGCCAGGAAAAGTCCCAGTCGCCCGAACAGTTGCTGGGCTAGATGGGAGCGGCTGAGAGCGCCTCGCAGCAGATAGGCTCCGGCTACAAATCCGTAGCCCACAAAGTAAGGCGCCCAAACTCCGTGAGCCAACTCTCCGGGAGATTCTGCTTTGGGCAAGTAGAAAAAATATAAGTACGCAGCGATGCAAACCATGGTGCCCTGCACAAAATCGAGAGCGACCAAAGTGTCGAGATGTCCGGCTTCGTGCTCGGGGTCGAGAAACATGGCCATGGCCATGGGAGCAAACCAGAAACAGAACAACATGTTGCTGATCCACGAGGCCGTGGACGAGCCGGGGAACAGATCGTTGTAGACGCCCACGCTCTGCGCCACCAGCCACAGAACATATGCGATTGCGGCCAGCCGCCACACCGAGCGCGCCAGCCCTTCCGAACGCCGGTGGGCGCGGAAACACGCGACCGCGACCAAGACGCCCAAAGTGAGTTGCAGCAAATCAGACAGAAATGGACCACGGGCTGCCGTCCCAAAGATGGCAACCACGGCGACATGCGCCAGCAAAAGAACGCCGCCGGCAATCATCAGATTGCGTTCACGCAACAATTATCGAGACCTCGATCCAGACGATTTTCAGACTTGAAACTTCTCAGGCTGGACTTTTCGACCGAGCGCTCAGCCTTGAGAGACCACGGAGAAGCACAACGCACGCGTGAGAGATGACACGCGCACAATTATCCCTCGCCCCACTTCTAGTATCGCGCAAGCCGTCAAACTTTTCATGTCACTCCGGTACTCACACCGGTGTGACCACCGGACCAGTCAATTCCAGCCCGCCGAGCAGGCCGACAAGATTTCCACAACCTCTGAGTCGACAAGATCCTCGGGCGCGTATGCTATCTAATTTGAAAACAGGAGGTCAAGAAATTATGAACACGGCCGCAGCGGGCGTCGGAATCTCGCGCTTGGGGCAGATTGCCATCGTCGCGCAAGATGTGGAGCGTGCCGCGGGTTTTTATCAGGATGTGCTGGGCCTGAAGTTACTGTTCAAAGCTCCGCCCGGATTGGCGTTTTTCGATTGCGGAGGAGTGCGGCTGATGCTGTCGCGACCGGCGAAACCGGAGCACGACCATCCCAGCTCGATCCTGTATTTTGCCGTGCCGGATATTCAGGCCGCGCACGTCAAGATGAAGGCGAACGGTGCTCGCTTCGAAGATGAGCCTCATTTGGTCGCGAAAATGCCCGACCACGATCTGTGGATGACGTTCTTTCGCGATTCGGAGAATAATTTGATGGGGTTGATGAGTGAGGTGAGGCGTTAGGCTTCCGGCTGCCGCCTTAGAGCCCAAACCCGCTACGGACTGCAATGCAAAGTTTCCGGGGGCGGCAGCCGAGAGCCGGAAGCCAGTCCTCTGCTATCATTTCTGACGGAGATTTTTCGCAGTGATGGACGACGAAGAATTCGAAGACGACGAAATTCCTCTTATTTCCGGATCAGGAGAAGGACTCATGGACGAAACACCGGCCAGGGGCGCGGGTTCGCGCCGCGACGAAGACATTGCGCTCGACCTGATGAAGTTCATTGCTATGACCACGGGATACGGCAAGACGGCCAGCAGCGGCGGCGTCGGCTTCACCGGCGGCGGATCAGCGTCGAAGCCGGAAGACTACGCGGCGCATTTGCTGGAGTTGTACGGGAAGTGTCTGATCGCGGTGGAAGGTGGCAAGTAGAAAGGCCGTAACCAGTGGCGGGCAGGCCCTTCCGTAATCTCCCCAGTGCAGGTTCCGGCGTCAGATACTTGATCCAGGATATTGAACCAGGAGATTGAACCAGGAGATTTTGAACCAGGCATGAAGTCTCTCCCCCCATCGCCGCCCCCTCCGCGGGCCACGAGAGTGCATTTCACCGAGCCCAATCCGGCGGTGCTTCGACTCAAAGACGGCCGCAGCGTCGCGGGCAAACTGAAAGTCGTTTCCTTGACGGGTGGCTTGCTCTCTGTGCCTCATCCGGTCGACACCGGAAGCAATGGCAAACTGATGATCCTGACCGCGGCCGGCATGGTGCTGGGTTCCGCGGAAATGCTGAGCCCGCTTTCCTGGAGCCTGCAACCGTTCCGCTTCGTTGCCCTGCAGCCCGATGATCAGAGCAGACTGCAGACTGTGATTCAGGGATCGATCGACCAGAACCGCAGCGATCATGGTCAAATCGAGCGCTCTCGCGCCTGGTGAGCTTGGCGCTTCTAACCGAGCGTGCTCATTCTCTTGGCGCGTACTTGATTCCCAGCTGATCAAACAAAAAACTGAGCTCGTCAGTCTCTTCTTCAATCTGTTCGTCGAGGGCAGTGCCGAAGCCGTGGCCGGCGGCGGATGACGTGCGCAGCAGAATCGGGTAACCGGAACTCGACGCCGCCTGCAGGCGCGCGACCATTTTGCGCGATTGCATGGGGTTCACGCGGTGGTCGTTTTCTCCCGTGGGCATATAGATCGCGGGATAAGCCGTGCCGTTTTTCACGTGGTGGTAGGGCGAGTATGCGTAGAGCGCCTTGAACTGATCGGGAGCTTTCACGGTGCCGTATTCCGTGACATTGAAAGCTCCGTTGGGATCGAGCTCGACGCGGAGCATATCGTAGACGCCGACCTCGGACACGACCGCGCGAAACAGGTCGGGACGCTGCGTGAAGGCCGCGCCCATGAGCAGGCCTCCGTTGCTGCCGCCAAGAATCGCGAGATGCGCCGGCGAAGTATACTTCCGGTCAATCAGATATTGGGCGCAGGCCAGAAAATCGTCGAATACATTCTGCTTGTGCGTGAGCTTCCCAGCCGCGTGCCACTCCTCGCCGTACTCGGCGCCACCGCGGAGATTAGCATCCACGTAGACGCCGCCCTGATCGAGCCAGAGTCGCGCAAACGAACCGAGAAAAAACGGCTTCTCGCTGATGTTGTAGCCACCATATCCGTAGAGCAGGGTGGGATTCGTCCCGTCGAGCTTCGTGCCCTTGCGGCGGATGATGTTAACCGGAACGCGCGTGCCGTCTTTGGAAGTAGCGAACTCGCGCACCACTTCGGCGTCGTCGAAGGTCACCGGAGAGGTTTCGACGAGCGCGGTGCGCTTGGCCTTGCCACTGGCTGCATCAAAGTAATACCACGCACCCGGTTGAATGTAAGTCGACATGTAGAAAAGCACGTCGCCACCGCCGACGGAAACCACCTGGCCGATCGCCGAGACCGGCGGCAGCGGCAGTTCTCCAACCTGGGCAAGAACGGGCGCAGCGCCGCCCGCGCCGCGTTCAAAATTCTTTCGTGCGAAGACGCGCACCCGCGAGGGGCCGCCTGCAATGTCGATCACGTAGAGGTGGTTCCATGCCAGCACGAAGTTTTCGATGGAGGCGCGGTCAGCTTCGTCGGAGCCGCCCGAGGTTTGCGGGACGATGACTTTGGCTTGCGATAGATCAAGTTGTTCTAACGGCAGGCGCAGAATCTGGCCACGCGGCGCGTCTTTGCGCGAGAGCAGGTAGAGCGCCGGGTCCACGCCGAATTTGACGGAAACGACGCCGTCTTCAAAGTGAGTAAGCTGCGTCCACGTGCCCGTGGAGTCCATGAGGTAATGCGCGAACTGGCCGCCATCGCCGTTGGCAACTGCAACCAGCAGCCAGCGGCCGTCGTCACTGGTCTGAAGCAGAATTTCGGCAATGCGCGGGAAATCTTTTCCGATGACGTAGGCGTCTTCCTTCGCATCCGTGCCCAGTTTGTGAAAATAAACCTGCTGGTAGAAGTTGGCGTCTTCGGGCGCACGCTCGTTCCCTTGCGGATAACGCGTGTAGAAGAAGCCGGAGCTGTCGGCCTTCCAAGCGATGCTGCCGCCGCCGGTGGCGAAGTTCACGCGCGGGACAATGTCGCCAAGTTCCTTGCCGGTAGCCACTTCAAAAACATGCGCGGAGCTGTCCTCTGATCCGTTTTCCGAGAGCGCAACTGCGACATATTTTCCGCCGAAAGAAGGCACGTAGAAATCCACGGAGAGCGATCCCTTTGCGCTGGCAGCGTTGGGGTCGAACACGACCTTCGCACTCGCCGGATCGTCCGCCGAACGCATCACCACGAGCGCGGGCTGTTGCTGCGGCGGCTGGTATTTCTCGGCGAAAAGCATTCCCGCGCGAGACTGCAGATCGTAATACGAAGCGGAACTCGCCGCAGCGAGTTGGTGGAGACGCTCTTTGATAGCTACGCGTGCCGGCAGGTGGTCGAGATATTCGCGCGTACGGGCATTCTCCGCGGCGCTCCACTGCTTGACCGCGGGATCGTCCCAATTCTCCAGCCAGCGGTAGTCGTCCGTCACTTTCACGCCCTGATACTCGTCCGTAACGGGATGCTTCGGCGTGACCGGCGGCTTCGGAAGTGCGGGACGTTGCGCGAAGGCGCCCAGAGACAGCATGCACGCAGCGAACAAAAGGAGCGGGCGCGTAGGTTTCATGCAGTAGCCTCTCCGCTGAACGCCGGAAATTATACACGGGGATGCTTGTCATCCTGTGCGAAGCGAAGGACCTGTGCAATTTGCTGGCGGCGCACAAATCGCATCGAGGCGCTCGCGGCAAGTTGCACAGGTCCTCCGGCCCGCAAAAACCGCGGACCTCAGGATGACAACGCCGGGGTGTGAT
>JBAUAN010000108.1:0-8527 GCA_049675725.1 Candidatus Sulfotelmatobacter sp.
AATGGATAACAAGCCGAACAGCTTCAGAGGTAACGAAACACAGTGGGCTGGATCTCGAGAACAAATCTCACTCCTCCGGTCGAGGCGGAGCTTTTTTCTTGACATCCCTTTTTATAGAACTCATTGACCATGGGTCGATCGCCTCGAATGAGTGTAAAGGCTTGATTGCAGAAATCGCTATTCGCGAGGTCCTCTTTTGATCCAAGATAGCGGCGTTATGCCCCTTTGGTTTGACCTATCTTTTTTGGCCCTGTTCGGCATCGCGTTGTTGGTAGCAGTCACGTGGCCGCGACTTTTGCGATTGGTGCGACTTTCCGACAGCTCCAATTGGCCGATGATGCCGGCGACGGTAGAGGAGGTAAACGTCCGGACACATCATGGGCGCTCCTCGACTACGTACAGCGCTGAAGTTGTCTACTCGTATCAAGTCGGCGGCGAGTATTACAGCGGCCGCTACACGGCCGATTCGTTTTCGGAAGAGGACGCTAACGCCATTGCCAGTAGGTACCCCAAGGGCTCGACGATGCAGATTCATGTGAATCCAGCAAAGCCCGAAGTATCTGACTTAGCTCCGTGAAGCGTAGGGTTGGCATAACATTCTTATTTCATTGACCCACGGCCGGACCGTTAATGAATGAAATTGCCTCCTAACAACTATTGACTTCCGCCCTGGGACTACGAGATGCGAAAAGGGTTTACGAGAAAACCACAGGCGGACGAGCCCGCGACGCCAGTCAAGAACTACATCACGCGGAGCGGGCTGGAGCGGCTCAAAGACGAGCATCGGTTTCTGCTCACCCGGGAACGCCCGGCGGTGACGGAGGTCGTGACGTGGGCTGCCAGCAACGGCGATCGCAGCGATAACGCCGATTATCGGTACGGCAAGCGGCGCCTGCGGCAGATCGATGGGCGGATTCGCTTTCTCACCAAGCGAATCGAAGCCGCGGAAGTGGTAGACCCGGAAGCTCGGAGAACGGGGCAGGCGGCGACGAGGGCATTCTTCGGAGCGACCGTGCGCTATGCCAATGCCGCGGGAGTGGAGCGAGTGGTGAGCATCGTGGGCACAGACGAGATCGATCTCAACCGCAACCACATCAGTTGGGTGTCACCTCTGGGGCGCGCGTTGATGAAGTCGGCAGCGGGTGACAGCGTAGTCCTTCAATTGCCGGGCGGTACAGAACACTTGACCGTGCTAGAAGTGTGTTACCAGCGCATTTCTGTGGAACCGTTCCGTGAACCACCTGGATCCGAGGCCTCGACAAAGGGAGTCACTCGCCGACGCTAATTTATCTAGTAAGCCGTCCCGGTGATTTCGTTAATACGAATTCGCTTGAGGATCGGTATAAGTCCAGCGAAAAGGTTTTGCTGATTTGGCATAAGCCTCGATGTACTTGCGTAGCTTTCGTGCCAGATCAGCAACCGAAGTGAAGACCCCGCGGCTGATCACGTCGCGCTGGATCTTGGCGAACCACAACTCCACCTGGTTCAACCAAGAGGAGTAGGTGGGAGTGAAGTGAAAACGCAGTTTCGGATGTTGCTGCAAGAATTCCTCCACCGCTTTGGTCTTGTGGGCGGAAAGATTATCCAGCACGATGTGGATTTCCTTCGCCCACCGAGCCTTGCTGAGCAACTGATTCAGAAAGGCGATGAACTCGGCGCTGGTGTGGCGCTTGGCCGTCTTGCCTTCCACTTTGCCGGTCTTGACATCCAGCGCCGCATAGAGGAAAAGCGTGCCGTGGCGATCGTATTCGAAGCCATGCCGTTCCGCTCGCCCCGGTGACAGCGGCAACACCGGGTCGAGCCGATCCAGAGCCTGAATTGCCGTTTTTTCATCGACACAAAACACTGCTGCATGCTGCGGCGGATGCAAGTACAGACCGATGATGTCAGCCGCTTTGTTTTCAAAATCCGGATCATTGCTGGCCATGTACCGTTCCAGTCGGTGCGGTTTCAGTTGCGCTTGCGCCAGAATCCTCTGCACCGTGGACTTGCTGAGGCCCAACTCGCTCGCCAGTTTCCGGCAGGACCAGTGCGTGCTGCCGTCCCCTGGTTTTTGCTGCACTCGCCGGATCACGTGGGCTTGCACCTTGGGCGTTGCGGCACGCGGCTTACTGCCCTGATGACGGCCCTCCAACCCCGCCAATCCGTCTCGTTCGAACCGCATTTTCCAGCGGGCGATGGTGGGCAAACTGGTCTTCATAGTTCTGGCAATCTCGCGATACGTAGTACCGTCGGCCAAAGCCAGGATGAGTCGCGCGCGAAACACATCTCCGCCAGGCAGGGTTCGTGACTGCGCCCAGCGTTGTAAGTCTTCTCTCTGTTCGGGACTCAGTTTGAGCAAGCTTCGATTATCCGTCATACCAAATAGACGGTCGAAGCACGATTACGTTATCACTGGGACACTATACTAGCAATGAAATCCGGGCCAATTACAGCAATGACCGAGTTAGCAGTCGATTTGGTTCGGATGACTTCGGGGGAGCCATGCCAGTCCCTGACTCCGTGCTCTTTCCGTCGGATTTCTCTTCAACGAATGGGATTTTCGAATTTTTGATCGCGGGCGCGGGTGAGTGGGCGACAGGCAAGTTTGGGACAAACGAGCAAAGGCAGGTGAACCTGATCGATAATTTCGCCTGGAGCAGGGGCGCTCACGAATTGAAGTTCGGTATGGACTACAGGTGGCTTTCTCCCTTCAGTAGTCCGTACTCTTACATACAGTTTGCGGAATTTGGCGGAGTAACCAGCAACCCAGGAGGAGCCCTTTCTGGGACGGCACTTTTCGCTGACGTCGCGGCGCTCAGGAACGTGGCACTATTAACGCGAAATCTTTCATTTTATGGTCAGAACATGTGGAAGATCTCGCCACGCCTGACCCTGACTTACGGCCTGCGCTGGGAGATTAATCCTTCTCTTAAGGGCAAGAACCCGCAGAATCAGCCCTTCACTGTGGTCGGTCTGAATGATCCGGCGACCATGACCCTAGCGCCTCCCGGCACTTCTTTGTGTGACACCACGTACGGGAACGTGGCGCCGCGCGTCGGGCTCGCGTGTCAACTCGGCGCCAACCCAAACTGGGGCGCCCTGCTGCGCGGAGGCTTTGGCATTTTCTACGATCAGGGCTATGGGTCGCTGGGATTACTATCTGGGTATTTTCCGTTTAATGCCGCCAAGATAATAGGACCATCACCCTGCCCTTCGGGTGACACAGGAGTATGCTTTCCTCTGAATCCGCAAAATGCTACGCCTCCCCAGTTCAGCTCAAGTCCGCCAGTAGTCACGATTGTTGTCCCAGATTCCCATCTAAAGCTCCCAAGGACCTATCAATGGAATGCGACGGTAGAGCAGTCACTCGGAAAGAATCAAAGCCTGTCCCTGAGTTATGTTAACGGGATTGGGCGGGATCTGCTTCGAACAACGATTCTGGTCGATCCCAATCCAGATTTTGAGCTCGTCCAGGCAACGGACAACACGGCCACGTCGGATTACCAGGCACTTCAAGTAGGGTTCCAGCGGCGATTGTCTCAAGGGTTGCAAGCGTTGGCCTCGTATACCCTTTCGCATTCGATCGACATTGCGTCGACAGATGCCTTTACGTATGTCAATACGCCAACTTCCATCGCCAACCCGAGCATTGATCGTGGCAATTCGGATTTTGACGTCCGACATTCCTTCACAGCCGGCGTGACCTACAGCTTGCCGTCTCTTCAAGAGAACAAGTTCGCCAAGGCCACGCTTAGCGGGTGGTCGGTGGACACCTTTGTTCTGGCCCGATCAGCTTCGCCGGTTAATGTCACGGGCACGATTTTTGTTGGCGCCGGCACAGCACTTTATCCGCGACCAGATGTGGTCCCCGGTCAGCCGCTTGAACTTTTTGGGTCGCAGTACCCAGGCGGGAAGATTCTGAATGGCGCAGCTTTTACTCAGCCGCCGACCGGAGAACAGGGGGATTTCGGACGCAACATTCTGCGCGGATTCGGAGCCTCACAAGCAGATATCGCGTTCCGACGTCAGTTTCGTTTCACAGAGAAGGTGCAGCTTCGCTTCCGGGGTGAATTCTTCAATATCTTCAAGCACCCAAACTTCGGCCCTCCCGACAATAACATCACGGACACCCTTTTTTGGCTACTCGACTGCAACACTAGCCAGCAGCCTCGGCTCCGGAGGCCCAAATGGCGGACTCAATCCTTTGTACCAAATCGGCGGCCCACGCTCGATTCAACTGGCGCTTAAACTCCAATTTTAGCTACCCTTCAAAGATAGGCGAAGTTGATATAACGTTCATAATAATGTACATTAGAGCTGTTTGTGACCATTATCGTGGACATTACCTATGAGGACCAGCCGATCATCAGTCGTAATGCCACTGCCCGCAAGGCATGCTCTACGGAAGCTCGGCCGCGACGTCCGTGACGCCCGACGGCGGCGGCGCATCCCGGCGGCCATCGCGGCGCAGCGCGCCTCGATCAGCCGCACGACCCTCGTCAAGATTGAAAAGGGTGATCCCGGCGTCGGGATCGGGATATACGCTACGGTCCTTTTTGTGCTGGGTATGGCGGACCGGCTGGGCGATCTCGCCGCGCCAAAGAACCATCCCGTGGGCCTGCAGCTAGAAGAAGAAAACCTGCCGCAACGTATTCGCGTGGCGCGCAGCCGGAAGAGCACGAAAGACAAGTGATGGACAGAGAGGCTCTCGTATACGTCGATCCCGACGGCGTCCCGCACCTGATGGGTCGTCTGTGGGCCCGCACGCGCAAGAACAAGGAAAGCGCCACGTTCGAATACGACAAGAAATGGCTGGGTTTCGAACGCTCTGGCAAAGCCGAAGGGGCGTGCAACATATGCGATTGTATCGTATATTTTGCGTATGTGGATTACGCGCGCTATTGAACCTCGCCTGCAACGCTCCGCGAAGACGCGGCCAGTGGTCGTACTGACTGGCGCCAGACAAACCGGCAAAACTTCCACCTTTTTGCGTCTGTTTCCGAAACATACGTTTGTATCCCTCGATCTCCCCGCCGAAGCTGAGCAAGCCGAAAAGGAACCACGCACCTTTCTCCAACGTCATCCGCCGCCCGTGCTCATTGACGAGGTTCAATATGCGCTTGGCCTGTTCCGACACCTTAAGGTGGCCGTCGACGCCAACCGTACACGCAACGGACAATTCCTGCTCACTGGTTCGCAGAAGTTCACCCTGATGAAGAACATTTCCGAATCGCTGGCGGGCAGGGCCGATATCGTTGAACTGGAGACCCTTTCGTTTGCCGAGATTCAAGGGGCGTTGCCGCAAACCAAAATCGAAACAGCCGTCGTGCGCGGCGGCTTCCCAGAGCTGTACGCCAATCTAGACATTGATCCAGTAGCCTTCTACAACTCCTATCTTGCTACGTATCTCGAACGCGATGTGCGCTCCCTAACCAATGTCGGCAGCCTGCGGGACTTCGAGAGATTTCTGCGTGCCTGCGCACTCCGTTCTGCAAATCTGTTGAACAAAGCAGATCTGGCGCGCGACGTAGGGATTGCCCCTTCAACTGCGAACCATTGGCTGTCGATGCTGGAAGCTTCCGGTCAGATCGTATTACTTGAGCCGTGGTTCTCGAATCGAACCAAGTCCATCGTCAAGAGCCCCAAGCTGTACCTCGCTGACACTGGCTTGCTTTGCGCTCTACTGAATATTCGGTCCGAGGAAGCGCTTCAGCAATCACCGGCGGTAGGCGCAGTCTGGGAGACATTTGTTTTTGCCCAGCTTCGGGACCGCGAACGCCGTAGCGGTCGAACAGGCAGCCTCTTTTTCTGGCGCGACCGAACTCGTGAAGTGGATTTTGTGGTGGATACGGGCGGACGCCTGGAGCTGTTTGAAGCGAAGTGGACAGAATTGCCGGATATCGGCGATACGATAAATCTCGATTTTGTGCGCAATGTCGTAGGCAAATCACGTATAGCTGCCGCCGCTGTTGTGTGTCGCACACCAAACGGCTTTCCGCTTGCAAATGGATTTCGGGCGCTACCTGTGACCGAACTCAGATGAATTTGTGTCATCGACAGATCGAAGAAATAGGAAGTGCTGTTGCAGGAACATCTGACATTCCCTGGATAGATGAATGATAAGCCGACGGTATGCGGGCCGGGTACAGTGGTAGCGGTCGCTGGTGGAGCGACAGATGCAGCCGCGATAACCTCCGCGCTCGCCACTCTTGGCGGCGGCAGTATGTTGCTTGGAATCGGCACCGTGGCATCACTCGGTATTGGCGGGTTTTTCCTTTACAGGTGGGCGATGAGAAAGGTTTTCAGATCGCAGGACAAGTGATGCGAATGCCGTTCACAAGAGAGGAGTTTTATGATCCGCAGAGGGCTGTTCGACGGCTTGGGTTACGGACTGCTCTTAGCATTTACATCAGCGAGGTCGAACCGGCTTACAGGTTTGACCGATTGCCCGGCTTACCGCGTGATTGGGAGTGGCGGAAATTGTGCGTTCACAGCCGAGCCAGAGGTAGATGTGCGGTCTGCCGTCGCCGCGTGCCAGCCTACGTTGATCCTCACCACCAAACGACTCGTGGCGAAGGGGGCGATCACACACTTTCTAATTTAGTTTTGCTTTGTTTGAATTGTCATCGAGAGCAGCACCCCGAATACTCGCACAAACATAGTTGAATCCTCGCTGAGGCAGAATGCCCCACCATGCGCAAATTCGTGTTGTGACTATGCGGGGCGATTGTTTCACCGTTGGAGCCATAACAGTTGAGAACGAGACCGAGCGCAACGGCGTCGCTTACGTTTTTAACATTGCAGATTCCAACTCCGATAGAACCTGCGAGGTATCCCTTTTTCAGGAGGGGAAAGCGGACTCCTCCGCACCGACTGGCACCAAGTGCGGCGACCGTATCCAAACCGTGCTACTGAACGCGATACGGAGGGCGTTCGATTCTGGATCATTCAGATTCAACAATGGTGGGGGCCCACGCCAAGAAATCACGCTGGAGCCTTGGGATTTCCATCCGCCCCCCAAGCGGAGCGACCGAGAAGTGCGCAGTTTCCTCGTTCATGCGGCGTATTGGCTTAGTCACCGCTACGGAAGACGGTATGCGGTGCGCTTCGATTCGGAGCCAGACTTGGATTATCTCGGAGTCTGTGTCGATGACATTGCACGAAACCTGTCGGTGCTGGAACAGAGCGGCATGCTCATCTCAGACCAGCCGGGTCGAGGAATTCCTACAGACAAACTCGTGAGAGCCTACGAAGACCGACTGTTCCGCGAGCAATCGGAGCGAGAAAGAGTCGAAGAAATCTTTCAAGAGGTTGAGCGAGGGATAAAAGTTCCGGTTCTTCCCTTGTATGTCACCACGAACCACAAATTGGGGATCGCACGCGGCTCTGCGATTGTCCTGAACAGGCATGAAGACATCGGGATGTCCGCTGAAGCTCCGTTCCCGGTCGCTGTTGTGTACTACGAGGACAACGCGAGCGGGAATCCTCAGCTTTCGCGCTATATACAGCGTGCTCTCGCGGCGGCGGACAACATGATGCGCAACCGCCCGCAGGCTGACAGGACGATCAAGAAGCGCCATGTGAACGCGGAGGAGTTGGTCAAGATTGGATTTCTAGACTTGGAACAGAAGCGCGTTTTCGTTGATGATCCCGTCGCACTTGCGGCTTGGCTGAGTGTAGAACTACCTCCAGAGAACGAGTTACGGCTCTAAGGTCTAGCTCTCGATTTCGCCAAGCCGGAGTACCGGGGACTGGGCTCGGCAACAGATGCCGTACCGATGCCAAAGCCGAAACCACGGGCTGTGCGCGAGCATCTCGTCCTGCCTTTCTCGATTCACAGTGGGCTTTTTAATGATAATCTCCGCAGCATTGTGCTCTAACCTTATAGTGCGCGGGGCTATCACCGTAGGCAGCGCGAATCCAGATGCTTGGAAATGTATCGGAATCATTACTCATCCGATAGAACGTGTATGTCTTCCCTTCACTCAACCGCATGCAGAAGTTCCCTGAAGCATGCTCCTCCCATTTGTGCGCAGGTTTGAAGCAAAATGCATACAACAAATTTGCATCATACTGAGGGACACCGGGCGGAAGGAAGTAGAACGCGTAAACTTCGTCGGTTTCAGAGACATTCTTAACCGTGAGTGTATAGGTAACCGTGCCGTGAACACTGGACTTCCGCGCTTTTATCACTTGTGCAAAAGTCGCGGGGGTGAGTGAGATCGCTAGAACAAATACAACAATCAACCTTCCCATGCTTCCTCCTAGCGAATTCTCACCACGGACGAGTCCGCAGGAACTTCACGCTGAGAATATCGCCCATAAATTCCTGAGAAAAGGAACGCGCCACATGGCACTTCTCCCCACCATGAATTTCACCACGATGTCGGGGCAGCGCCCAAATTACGATGGTCATGACTAGCAGCCCGGGGTGGAAGTAAGTAATTTTCGGCACGACCAGCCGCGCCGAGCTGCGAGTCGAGCTGCGTGATTCGATGACCGATTTCGTACAAGATATTGAGATTCGGCTTCCGGAGAGCCGATT
>JBAUAN010000109.1:0-16888 GCA_049675725.1 Candidatus Sulfotelmatobacter sp.
GTCGACCGTCAGCGTTCCGGTGAGCCGCCTCATCAACAACACCGCCAGATACGTCAAAGCCAACCCAAAACATTCCGCAGGATATTATCTGCTCGGACGCCTGCATAGCTTTGCGTTTGCCGGGAACACCAAAACGGATGTATGGAAGCACGGTGCACTTTACGACGACGGCTTACGGCTGGTACCTTTTCTCGAACCCATCCCGCGGACGCCGCGCACAGTACCGGGAAACATTCTTCCCGCAGCGGCGCGCTGGCATCTTACTGAGTCGCTGCGCAACTACCGGCGCGCGACCGAACTCCAACCTAAGCAGCCCATGGCGTTTCTCGGATTGGGCTGGATGCTGGAGCAAGGCGCGCTGTACCCGGATCAGATCGACGCACCTTTCAAGACGCCACCCCAGCGCGCTTCCGCGCAGGAATGGCGTGCCGAAGCGCTCGCGATTTATCGCCGTTTGGCCGCGAACCCCAAGGATCTATATGACGCGGGTCCCCAGCCGGAAACGCCCGAGGGACTGCGGCTGGAAGCCAGCCGGGCAATCCTGCGCGTGGTTGCTGGATCTGATCTATCGCCCGAGGAAAAGGCGGACGTGGAGCGCGCGCGTAAGGTGAACGACGATGCCCAGGAAAGTGCAAAGAAGGCTGCAGACGCGCAGCCAAACGGACACCTGGGGAGCCCTCAGGTTATTTCGCCCATCATCTTTCCGCTGCGGGGACCGGCAACCCTCGAGGCGTTGTTGGCTCCCGAGCGGGTTGTGTCGTTTGATCTTGCCGGAAACGGAGTGCCCGCGAAATGGCCATGGGTGAATTCCGACGCTGGCTTTCTGGTGTGGGATCCCGAAAACAAGCAACGTATCGAGTCGGGCCGGCAACTGTTCGGTTCGGTGACCTGGTGGATGTTCTGGCGCGACGGCTACCAGGCCCTGGCCGCCCTCGACGACGACGGCAACGGCTGGCTCGAAGGGAACGAACTCGCCGGCATCGCGATCTGGCGGGACATCAACGGGAATGGCGTGTGCGATCCGGGCGAAATGATTTCTCTGCGGGACGCGGGAATCCTCCGCATCTCCGTCCGCTCCAGCGGGCGCACCAACGGAATGCCTTTTAGCGCGCAGGGAATTCAATTGAACGATGGGACTTTCCGGCCGACATACGACTGGACGCCGGAGTCGGTGGTGGCGGGCTCAGGATCCTGGGGCACGAAACCGCAGGACGTTAGCGCAAAGACAGTTCCAGCGGATTAACGCGCCGCGGGAATGCGGGTAGGCTCGTAAGCCGTCGCTTTCGGACGGCCTTCGAACAGGTGCATAGTGGCAAGAATCGTCGAGATGATCGGCTCATTGCCCACGGCAGTGTTCAGCATCACGTGGTAGAGCGAGCGCGTCGGCCAGTCGGCATTGAAGTAGTGCTTGACGTAGGCCATGCGCTCGCGGTCGATGGTATCGATGAGATCTTCGGCTTCTTCCAGGGTGTGGTTTTCTTCGAGCAGTCGACGAATCTTCTCAGCGCGGGGCGCATAAAGAAAAACGTGAAAGGCATCGGGGCGTTCGCGTAACAAGTAAGGCGCGCCTCGCCCCACCACCACGGCATTCCCCTCGGCAGTAACCCGATTCAGAATCTCCTGCACCATCTCCATCATGCAATCTGCATCGAAGGCCTGGGTGCCGGCAGGCGCGCCGCGATCATAACTTCCGCGCCAGAAAGACTTGGCCAGGCGGTAGAGGCGTCCGTCCACTTTCTCGTCGCAGCGCTTCACCGCCGACGCGGAAACGTGAGCTTCGCGGGCAATCTCTTCGGTGAGCAGCTGGTCCCACAGCTTCCAGCCCAGATGCCGGGCCAGTTGCTCCGCGATCGCAGCGCCTCCGCACCCATACTCCCGCTCGATGGGTAATCAGGCGAAACATGCTGTCTGGCGCTTAGTGTACCGCGATTCCGCCGGCTCTGGCGTTCTTCATCAGGAACACTGCAGGGATCATCACCAAAATGCAAACCCCGAGCAGCGCGAAGCAATCGACATAGGAGAGCATTGCCGCCTGGCGCTGCACGGCGAGCTGAATCAACGCATAGGGCGTGGGAGATGAGCCAGGCGGGCCTCCGCCGTGAGACTGGATCAGCGTGCCGAGCGCCTTCAAACGAGCCTGCAGCGCGGGATTACCGGGGTTTAAATGGCTGACAAGAAAATTCTGGTGCACCTGGGCGCGCCTGTCGAGCATGGTAGTCACCACGGAAATTCCGACACTGCCGCCAATGTTGCGAGCCAGGTTCATGAGCCCGGAAGCCGCGTTGTTTTTGTCTCGCGGCAGAAAAGCGTAGGCCGCCGTATTGATTGGAACAAACAAAAACGCCATGCCCACCGCCTGAAATATGCGGGCTGTGACAGCGGTGCGGAAATCAAGCTCCAGATCGAAACCGGTCATATGGAACAGCGAAAACGACAGCACCGCGAGCCCGAACACCAGAAGCCAGCGCGGACTGTACCGCGAAAGCAAGTAGCCCACCAGCGGCAGCAGCAGCATGATGCAGAATCCGCCCGGCATCAAAGCCAGCCCTGACTGCTCCGCGGAATACCCTAGCAGCGTCTGCATAAACAGCGGCAGCAGAAGTGTGCTGCCCAGCAGAGCAAATCCCAGCATAAACATCAGCAGGTTCGAAACGGCGAAGGTGCGGTCGCGAAACAAATGCAGATCAATGATGGGATCTTTATGTTTCCATTCCCAGAAGATTACGAAGATCAGGGAAGCTGCGCTAATCACGGAGAGAATCACGATGAAGTGCGATTCGAACCAGTCTTCGCGCTGGCCTTTGTCAAGGACCACCTGCAGAGTACCCAGGCTCAGGGCCACAAGACCGAGGCCGATGTAGTCGATGCGAGTCTCTTTAATTTTGCGGCGCTTGAAATAAGGTGGATCCTGGATAAGGCGCGAGGTCAGCAACAGAGAAAGAATGCCGACGGGAATGTTGATGAAAAAAATCCAGCGCCAGGTGAAGTTATCGGTAATCCAGCCGCCGAGCGTGGGGCCAATCGCAGGAGCCGTGACCACCGCGATGCCGTAGACAGCGAATGCCATGCCTCGCTTGGCAGGCGGAAATGTGTCCGCCAGAATAGCCTGCTCGCTCGGCTGCAGACCGCCGCCGCCTACTCCCTGCAGGACGCGGCAAATGATCAATACGGTTAAATTCGGCGCCAGTCCACACATGAAGGAACTCACGGTGAACAGTGCGACGCAGCCCATGTAGAAATTCTTGCGGCCGATGATCGACGAGAGCCATCCGCTCAGCGGCAGTACGATGGCGTTCGATACCAGGTAAGAAGTGAGAACCCATGTGCTCTCATCCTGACCGGCGGAAAGACTGCCCGCGATGTGGGGCAGGGCCACGTTGGCGATGGAAGTGTCAAGCACCTCCATGAACGTTGCCAGCGTCACCGCGAGAGCGATGATCCAGGGATTGACTGCCGGACGCCAAGCCGCGGCTTGGTCAAACGTCGCCGACGCCGCGCTCATTGCCGAATCCACACCTTGGGCGTGACCGACATGCCCGGCCGCAGAAGATGGTCTTTGTTTTCGCCGGGGTCAAGCACAATCTTCACCGGGATGCGCTGCACGACTTTCACGTAGTTCCCCGTGGCGTTTTCGGGAGGCAGAAGACTGAAGCGAGATCCGCTGGCGTCGGCAATACTATCGACCTTGCCCCGGTAAGTTTTGCCATTCGCGTCAACCTCGATAGTGACGGGGTGGCCGATCTTCATGTTGCGGAGTTGGGTTTCTTTGAAGTTGGCAGTGATCCAGACGTCGTCAAGCGGGATCAGCTTCATCAGTTCCTGGCCCGGTGCCACATTTTGTCCGACCTCGACGGTGCGACTGCTCACGCCTCCACTTACGGGAGCGACGATCTTCGTATATTGCAGGTTCAGCGCGGCCTGATCGAGGTCAGCTTTTTTGCGTTGGGCTTCTGCCAGCGCGGAAGTGGCCCTGGCTCTTACCAACTGCACTTGCTGGGGCGCGGTCTGGGCGTAGCGCGCACTGGCTTTTGCCTGCACTAGCTTTCCCTGGGCTTCGGTAACCTGCTGCTGGGCAGCTTCGGCCGTGGCCCGTGCGCCTTCCACGGCGGCCGCCCTGGCTTTTGCGGCAGCGGTTGCCTCGTCATATTGCTGCTGTGAAATTTCCTGTTTGTCGACCAGTTGCTTGTAGCGAACCAGGTCGTTCTGCGCCTTCACATTGTTGGCTTCCGCTTCCTGCAGTTGGGCTTTCGCAGCTTCGAATTGCTGTTTCGCAGCCTGGATTCCGGCGCCCGCGTTGTCCACGTCAGCGTCGGTGACCGAGACTTGACTCGTCGTATTCACCGAGGTAATGGGCACATTGACACCAGCAGCAATCGCAGCAGCCTGGGCATCTTCAAAATCAGCTTTGGCGCGTTCGTAGGCTACCTGATAATCGGCGGGGTCAATTTCAACGAGCACCGTGCCCGCTTCCACGTATTGGTTATCCTGCACGTTGAGTTTGATCACCTGGCCGGAAATGCGCGCGCTGATGGAATTGAGATGCCCATCCACCTGCGCGTCATCGGTAGATTCGTAGCTGGTTACATGCCGGAAGACGAAGAATCCCGCCACCAGCAGCAACACTACGGCAACCCCCACGCCGATACGAAACGCGGTACCGCTTTTCGCATGCGGCCACCGTTGAAAATCTTTTTCCGTTGCCGGCAATCGCGTTGTCTGGGTCCCGCTCGCCGTGGTCGCAGCGTTCTGTTCAGCAGCGTTCTGTTCAGCAGCGCTTTTTTCCGTCGCCACGGGAGAACCTTGAGTGGTTTGTTCCATAGGCTATTGATTGCCTTTCAAATATCGTTTGACGCCCTCTTCCGCATCGCCAATCGCGCGTGCCAACTCTATCTTGGCCAGATTGTGACCATACAGGCTCTGAATATAACTCTCATGCGCATTGGCAACGGCTTCCTGGGCCTGCACCACTTCCAGATTGTCCGCAACCCCGGCCGTAAAGCGGTCCTGGGACTGGGCAAGCGCCTGCTCGGCTAGCTGCACCGAACTGCGAGCCACTTGCACCTGGTCAGCGGCGGCATGCAAATCAAGGAGAGCGGTGCGCACTTCATAATCGATGCGCCCGCTGAGATCGCCAAGCTGGGAGCGAGCCTGCTTCAACTGCGCGTCCGCTTCCAGAACGTCGCTGTGGGTTTTTCCTCCGGCAAAAATCGGGATCGTAACCCCTCCCTCGACTTGCCAGGTGCCGTTCGAATGTGAAGGCGTCACGCCAATATCGCCGTAATTCGCATTCATATCGAGCGTAGGATAATGCCCGGCTCCGGCGGAGCGCCGCGATAATTCCGCAGCGCGGACTTGCGCCAGCGCCGCCTGATAGTCCGGGCGCGAAGCGTAGGCGTGCTGCAGATAGGTCTCGAGCGGCAAGGGCGTCAGTTCCTGGTAGGGAGCGCTTTCCGTGAGGACAAACTCCTGCCCCGGAGGCAAACCGATGATCCGTGCCAGACCCAGCTTTTGTTTAGCCAGGTCGTTGCTGGCTGCGATCAGTTGCTGCTGGCGCGTTTGCAATTCCACTTGGGCGCGGAGCGCATCAATGGCCGGGCTCAATCCTGCTTTCTGCTGGTCATCCGCCTTGTCGTAGAGCGCCTGAGCGTTCTTCACCTGCGCCTGCGCGGTTTCGACGCGAGCGGCCGCGGCGACGGACAGCAGGTACGCGTTTCCCACCGCCAGAACCACGAACTCACGCGCGTCTTTGTAGCTGAACTGCGACGCCTTCAGGCTCTCGTTGGCGGCGCGCTCCTTTTCGAGATCGTGGAAGTTGAACAGCGACTGGCTGAAGTTGGCCCGCATATCGAGATAGTTGAAGGGCCCAATCACTCGCGGCAGCGGAAAAGGAAACAAATTGCCCTTAAAGCCCAGCGCAGTGAGGCTCTGCGTCTGAACGTTTTCGTGGATCCCGGCCGAGAAATCAGGCAAGAGATTGCTGAGCTCTTTCCAGCGCTCGCCTTGCGCTTGCATGGTCTGGTCGCCGGCCAGCAGCAGGCCCAGGTTGTTGCGCAAGCCGCGGTCGATGGCGTCCCGGAGATTGATTTGAAGAACAGTGCTGCTGGCTTTTCCTTCAGGTTCGCTGCCCAGGAATGGATTCTGCGATCCCGGCACAGATATGTTCGGCGCAGGTGTTCCCGGAGCCGCCTGCGAAAAAAGCACGGGGGCAGCCACAAGCAACGTCGTAGCGACGAAAAAAATAACTCTTAAAGTTTTCAAACGAAGCATGTTTAGCCGTGGAAGCCTGATCGAGGCTGGTTTCCGGATGCTTTCTCTCGTGTGGTGTACCCTAATAATCAAATTTTGATTCCATTTGCCTGCTTTGCGATGCAAAACGATTTGTATCTCGCCCTCCTCTCAACACCGAAAATCAACGCGAGGTGGGAGGAGTCGGCATTATATTGTTCGACGGGAGGGTTCGTCAGGATTGTTCGCCAGGATTGTTCGCCAGGATTGCTCCGTCCAAGGTTGCTCGCCGAGATTGTCCGTCCACGGTTGCTCGCAGGATTTGTTCGCCCGGGCTGCTCCCAGAGTCTGTTCGCTAAGTTTTCGTCAGGGTATCCGTGGGGTGTCCGTCAAGTTCGCCCACCATCGCGGGATACACGTTCTACCAAGCACTTTCGGCACTTTCTTCCCCTCCCTGCACCCCCATAAACTGACAGTAACTGAAATATGGAGGGTAGGTTTCGATGCACCGTAGAGTAACCGCATTTCTGGCCGTGCTGGCGCTTGCCGGGTTGACACTGGTTACGGCGCAGCAGCTTTTCGCCCAGGCTCATCCCGAGCGCAGAGTGATCACCAAAGTCGCACCCACTTATCCGGAGCTGGCCAAACGAATGCACCTTCAGGGGTCAGTTAAGTTGGAGGTTGGGGTGAAGGCCGATGGCGCCGTGAAATCGACTCGCGTGATCGGGGGAAATCCGGTGCTGATCCAAGCCGCCGCGGACGCCGTTTCGAAGTGGAAGTTTGAGGTGGGACAAGGCGAAACTGTGGAGATCATAGAACTCACGTTCCAGCCCTAGTTTTGGCCCCCAATCACGGTATTCAGAAAGCGAAAAGCATGTCCGCCAAGCCGGGGAGAGCCTTTACCAACGCGCCAGGCCGTCGTCTCCGGCGGAACCCGCGCTACCGCTCCAGCTTCCCGGTGCTGGTGACGCTGCTGGCCGCGGGCCGCTATGAGAGCCTGGAGGCTCATTGCAAAGACCTGTCCGAGGCCGGAATCGGGGTTCTGCTCGCGGCCGAACTTGCTTCCGGCGAGGTCGTGTCCCTGAACTTTACCCTCCCTGGTTTGCCCGCGCCCTGGGATGTGCGAGGAATTCTCCGTCATCGCCGGGGATATCACTACGGCTTTGAGTTTTTTTCGCTCACCCGCGAACAAACCGGCACGCTCAAGCGCCTCATCGAGGGGTTGGAACGCGCCGATTTTGACTAGGTCCGCCAGGGTAAATAGAGGTAACTTCGGTCATCTTGAATGGACGTGACTTTCGCGTCAGCATGGGACCCGGAGATTTAAGGCAAATTTTAGGAAAGTGGCGTTGACGTATGAGTATTGCCAAGTCAGAAGCCATGGGAACCGATTGGACCAAGCTGCTGTCTGATCCGGACCTGGTGCGGCACGTTGGAAAGCTGCTGCAAGCCTATCGCGAAGCGCCCGCCGAAAAGCGCGAAGAGACGCTGCTCAAGACCATGCGCGAGATCAAGGCGCAGGCCGCGAGCGAGAGAAAATCCGCGCCCTCTTCGAGCCTTCACTCTCTGGAAGAATCGCACCCAGTGCCCACACCGGCTTCGGCAAGCCCGCCGTTTGAGCCCGACGTGTTCCGTCCCAGCTCGGCCGACGACCGCCGGCGCCATCCCCGTATCAAATGCTTTGTTGCAGTAGAACTGCGCGTAGACGAGGCAACCACGCCGGTCTGGGGAAACCTCAGCAACACCAGCGTGGGTGGATGCCTGGTCGAAACCGCCAGCCCGATTCGAGCCGGAGCCAAGGTCGAGATCGGACTGTGGGTGGCCAACGGCAAGATCTGGGTCAAAGGCTTTGCCCTGAGCGGCGTCGTCACCCGCAGCGCCTCTGCCGGGGTGCGAGTACGCTTCGGCAGCATGGAGCCGACCGAGCGCGAGAGCCTTCGCCAGTTCCTGAAGTACGCCATGGAAGCCACGCAGAATTCGCGCAGCGAAAGCACCTACTTACAGATGTTGAAATAGCAGCCGCCGCATTCGGGAACGCTGTATTAACCGATTTTCACATTCCCACCAGACCGCGCCTCCGCGGAAATTGATACACTTCTTTCGTACTGAACCCTTCTCCCAGCCGGGAACTCTAATAAATATGCACTTAGGGCCGGCGGCGCCGCCTAACGTCGGCGAACGGTTCGGCGAAAGGAGCCAACTCGCATGGTAGCCAGTGAACAGACGTTGGTAACCGGAAAACAACTCGACACTTTGTCCATCAACACGATTCGAACTCTGGCCATTGACGCCGTGCAACAGGCCAACTCCGGCCATCCTGGCGCGCCCATGGGCTTGGCCCCGGTCGCTTATTCTCTGTGGCAGGATTTTCTCCGTTACGACCCGCTAGCTCCCCTGTGGCCAAACCGCGACCGCTTTGTGCTCTCGGCCGGACACGCTTCCATGATGCTGTACGCCATCCTCCACTTGGCAGGAGTGCGGGCGGCAAATGCGCAGGGCGAAGTCTCGAAGGATCTCTCGGTCTCGCTCGATGAAATCAAACGTTTCCGCCAGCTCGGCAGCCGCACGCCCGGCCATCCCGAGTCGCACATCACCACCGGCATCGAGACCACCACGGGACCGCTTGGCCAGGGCGCGGGAAACAGCGTGGGCATGGCCATGGCCAGCAAGTGGCTGGGCGAGCACTTCAATCGTCCGGGATTTGAGTTGTTCAACTTCAACGTCTACGCCATCTGCGGAGACGGCGACATCATGGAGGGCGTGGCCAGCGAGGCGGCCTCGTTGGCCGGTCACCTCAAGCTCTCGAATCTGTGCTGGATCTATGACAACAATCGCGTCACCCTTGACGGCCCCGCCGATTGGTCGTTCAGCGAAAACGTGGCTTCACGCTTCCTGGGCTATGGCTGGAACATCACGCACATCGGCGATGCCAATGACCTCGACGCTCTCGGCCGCGCCTACGGCTCCTTTATCATCACCAAAGACCGGCCCACGCTCATCATCGTCGATAGCCACATCGGATACGGCTCCCCGCACAAGCAGGATTCCTACGAAGCGCATGGAGAACCGCTGGGCGAGCAGGAAGTCCGCCTGGCCAAGAAGTTTTACGGCTGGCCCGAAGATGCCAAGTTCCTGGTTCCCGAAGGCGTCTACGAGCACTTCCAGGATGGCATCGGCAAGCGTGGACGCGACCTGCGAACGCAGTGGGATAAAAACTTCGCGGAATACGCCAAGCAATATCCCGACCTGGCGCAGAGACTCGACCAGATGCAGCATCGTGAACTGCCCAGCGGCTGGGACAAGAACCTGCCAACCTTCCCCGCGGACGCCAAAGGCATTGCCACGCGCGAAAGTGGCGGCAAGGTGCTGAACGCGCTCGCGCAGAATATTCCGTGGCTCATCGGCGGCTCGGCCGATCTAGCCAAATCGAACAAAGTGAACCTCACGTTTGAAGGCGCAGGCGATTTCCAGTCGTTCAACTACGCCGGACGCAATCTGCACTTCGGAGTGCGCGAGCATGCGATGGGCGCGGCCGTGACCGGGATGGTCCTGTCGAACCTGCGCGCATTTGGCTCGACGTTTTTCAACTTTACCGATTACATGCGGCCCAGCATGCGTCTGGCCGCGCTCATGGAAATTCCCGCGCTTTACGTCATGACCCACGATTCCATTGGCGTGGGCGAAGACGGCCCCACACATCAGCCCATCGAGCAGATCGCGTCATTGCGAGCCATGCCCAACATGCTGGTGCTGCGTCCCGGGGATGCGAACGAAGTGGTGGAAGTCTGGAAGATCGCGATCCAGCAGACGCACCGTCCGGCCACGCTGGTCCTTTCGCGGCAGCCGATGCCTACTTTCGACCGCACAAAATATGCGCCGGCATCCGGCGCGTCCAAAGGCGCGTACGTGTTGGCCGACGCAGCGGGAGGCAAGCCCGATGTGATTCTGATGGGCACCGGCAGCGAGGTGTCACTGTGCGTGGACGCGTACGAAAAGCTCAAAACGGAAGGCATCCACGCGCGCGTCGTAAGCATGCCGTCGTGGGAGATTTTTGCCGAGCAGGACGCGGCTTACCAGGAGAGCGTACTGCCTTCTGCAGTCACGGCGCGCGTTTCCGTCGAGATGGCCGCGACCTTCGGATGGGAGCGCTACGTCGGCCTGAAGGGACGGATCATCGGCATGCACCGTTTCGGAGCCTCCGCTCCATTAAAAGATTTGCTGAAAAAATTCGGCTTCACCGTAGATGCAGTCGTGGCGGAAGCCCGTCAGGCGATTGCAGCAACAAAATAAAACCGTAGAGACGTAACTTGTTACGTGTCTGCGTGCGGCGCCAACGGACGTAGCAAGCTACGTCTCCTGAATTGTGCGACAGGAATTGTGAGATTGGAGATTACCTATGCAACCCACTGGAGTACTCGAAACCGCGAAAGCCAATCCGTTGAAAGAATTGCTCAACTACGGCCAGTCGATGTGGCTCGACTACATCCGCCGCGATTTGTTCACCACCGGAAAACTGAAGCAAATGATTACCGACGACGGCCTGCGCGGCATGACGTCGAATCCCGCAATCTTCGAAAAAGCAATCGCCGAGAGCTCGCTCTATGACGACATGTTGAAATCGCTGGCGTCGCGCGACGACCTCGACACCACCGCCCGCTTCGAACAGATCGCCATTCGCGACATTCAGGACGCGGCCGACACGCTGCGCCCCGTGTATGAAAGCTCGCGATTTCGCGATGGCTACGTCAGCCTGGAAGTTTCTCCCTATCTCGCGCGCAAGACGCAGGAAACCATCGCCGAAGCCCGCCGTTTATGGAAGGCCGTGAATCGCGAGAACGTCATGATCAAGATTCCCGGCACGGCGGAAGGCCTGCCCGCGATCCGCACGGCCATCGGCGAAGGCATCAACATCAACGTGACCCTGCTGTTTGCGCAGGAAGTCTATGTGAAAGTTGCCGAGGCGTATGTCGCCGGATTGGAAGACCTGGCCGCGCGCGGCGGCAATCTGAAAAAGGAAGCAGGCGTAGCCAGCTTCTTCATCAGCCGCATCGACTCATTGGTCGACGGCATGATCGAAGCGAAATTGAAAGCCACGACCGACTCTCAACAGCAGGCTTTGCTGAAGAGTCTGCTGGGCAAAGTCGCCATCGCCAACGGAAAGCTCGCCTACCAGAGTTATCAAAAAGTTTTCAGCGGACCGCGCTGGCAGGCTCTGGCCGCCAAGGGAGCCCAGACGCAGCGCGTTCTGTGGGCCAGCACCAGCACCAAGAATCCCGCGTATCGCGACGTTCTCTACGCCGAAGAACTCATCGGCCCCGACACGGTCGATACCATGCCTCCGGCCACGATCGACGCGTTCCGCGATCACGGCCGCCTGCGCAACAGCCTCACCGAAGATGTGCCCGCCGCACAGAAAACCATGGACGATCTCGCCAAGGCGGGTATCTCCATCAACGAAGTCACCGACAAATTGACCGTCGACGGCGTCAAACTGTTTGCCGACGCCTTCGACAAGCTGCTGGCCGCGGTCGCGAAAAGCACGCAACGAAAAGCATAGTCTGAATCACGCATAGTCTGAATCGGATCGCGAAATCTCGACGTTAGAGTTTCGAGCAATTTCGAGCTATAAGGCGTTTTGTCACGGCAAGGAATAAAGCATGCAATTGGGAATGGTGGGTCTGGGCCGCATGGGCGCGAACATGACGCGCCGCCTGATGCGCGGCGGACATCAGTTGGTGGTTTCCGATCTCAGCCCCGACGCGGTCAAGGAACTCGCCGGCGAAGGCGCAGGCAGCTCGACTTCGCTCGAAGACTTCGTCAGCAAATTGAAGCCGCCGCGTGCCGCCTGGGTCATGGTTCCCGCAGGCGGTCCCACGGAACAGACCGTGCAGAAGCTCGCGCAGCACATGCAGGCCGGGGACGCCATCATCGACGGCGGCAATTCCTATTTCAAAGACGACGTGCGCCGAGCCAACCAACTGAAATCCAAAGGCATTCACTACATTGACGTCGGCACCAGCGGCGGCGTCTGGGGACTCGACCGCGGTTACTGCATGATGATCGGCGGCCCCGACGAAGCCGTGCAACGCCTCGACCCGATTTTCAAAACGCTCGCGCCCGGCAAAGGCGATATCCCGCGCACTCCCGGCCGCGAAAAACTTCCCGGCACCGCCGAAGAGGGCTACATCCATTGCGGCCCGTCCGGTTCCGGCCATTTCGTCAAGATGGTGCACAACGGCATCGAGTACGGAATCATGCAGGCCTATGCCGAGGGCTTCGACATTTTCAAAAATGCTACCAGCAAAGAGTTGCCCGAAGACCTGCGCTATGACTTGAACCTGCCCGACATCGCCGAAGTTTGGCGGCGCGGCAGCGTAGTGAGTTCGTGGCTGCTCGATCTGACCGCGATGGCGCTCACGGAAAATCCCACGCTCTCGGAATACGAAGGCTTCGTGCAGGATTCCGGCGAAGGACGCTGGACGATTCAGGCCGCGCTCGAAGAGGCCGTCCCCGCGGATGTGCTGACCGCCGCGCTCTACGTCCGCTTCCGCTCGCGCCAGCAACATACGTTTGCGGAGAAAATGCTTTCCGCCATGCGCCAGAAATTCGGCGGACACATCGAAGCCGGCGCACCCAAGACGAAAAAAACAGCGTAGAGCAAACCAGATTTCCCCGAGGACTCGATTCATGGCTCAATTAGCGGAACAGCCCACAACCACCGCGCCGCGCATCGGCAAACAAGGCAACCCCTGCGTGATGGTGATCTTCGGCGCCGCCGGCGACCTCACGGCCCGCATGTTGATTCCCGCGCTGCACAACCTCGACCGCGCCGACCTGCTCCCCAAGGAGTTCGCGGTGCTGGGCGTGGCCCGCGCCCAAATGACCGACGAAGATTTCCGCAAGCGTATCTACGACGACATAAAACAGTACTGTGGCGACTGCATCGACGCCGCTACCTGGGAGACTTTTTCGCGCCGTTTCTATTACTTCGCCGGCGATTTCGGCGACAGCAAGGTTTACGCTCAGATCAAGGATCGCCTCACCCAGATCGATCGCGATCACTCGACTCATCAAAATGTTTTCTACTACCTGGCGACTGCGCCCAGTTTCTTCGGCCCTATCGTCGAAAAGCTCGCCGCCACCGGACTGATGGAGCAAAACAACGACCACTGGCGCCGCGTGATTATCGAAAAGCCCTTCGGCCACGACCTGGAGTCGGCGAAAACTCTCAATCAGCAACTGCTGAAAGTCGCCGACGAAAAACAGATTTACCGCATCGACCACTATCTCGGCAAGGAAACCGTTCAGAACATCATGGCCTTCCGTTTCGCCAACGGAATTTTCGAGCCCGTCTGGAACCGCCGCTACATTGACCACGTGCAGATTTCCGTTTCCGAAACCGTCGGCGTCGAAGGACGCGGCAGTTATTTCGATCACGCCGGCTCTCTGCGCGACATGGTGCCTAACCACATCATGCAGCTCATCAGCCTCACTGCCATGGAGCCTCCCATTTCCTTCGACGCCAACGCGGTGCGTGACGAGCAGGCAAAAATCCTGCATGCCATCCAGCCCATCAGCGACGAAGATGTGCTCAGCCGCTCGGTCCGCGGCCAGTATGGCGATGGAACGGAAAGCGGTGCGCCGGTTACCGCCTATCGTTCAGAGGGTGACGTACCCCAAGATTCGCGCACCGAAACTTTTGTCGCCATGAAGCTGCTCATCGACAACTGGCGCTGGGCCGACGTTCCTTTCTACCTGCGCACCGGCAAGCGCATGGCGGCCCGCAGCACCCAGATCGTGATACAGTTTCGACGGGCGCCGTTCGTGCTGTTTCGCGACACACCCGTCGACCATCTCATGCCCAACCAGCTCGTGCTTCACATCCAACCCGAGGAAGGAATCTCGCTGCAGTTCGCGGCGAAAGTTCCCGGACCGGTCATGCGCCTGGGCACCGTCGACATGAACTTCGAATATCAGGAATATTTCGGCAAGCAGCCCTCGACCGGCTACGAGCGCCTGCTGCACGATTGCATGATCGGCGATCAGACTTTGTTTCAGCGCGCCGATATGGTCGAGGCCGGCTGGTCCATCGTCAACCCGGTGCTCGATATCTGGAAGGCGCTGCCGCCCCGCAACTTCCCGAACTACGCCTCGGGTACCTGGGGACCGAAAGATGCTGACGAGTTGCTCGAGCGCGATGGCCGCCGCTGGAGGAATTTCGAGAAATGATTCTGGCCGGCGACATCGGAGGAACGAACGCTAGGCTTGCCTATTTTCAACCCCAGAACGGGCATCTGCGCCTGGTTTCCGAGCGCGTATTTCCCAGCCGCGAGCATCAAGAGTTCGGCGAGATTGTCGAACAATTTCTGGATGGTTCCCCCACCCGGCCGGATGTAGCCTGCTTCGGAATCGCCGGCCCGGTGCGCAACGGACGCGTCGAAGCCTCCAACCTTCCGTGGATCATCGAGCAATCGCACCTCGCCAAACAGATTCACCTGCCCTCCACCTGGCTCATCAACGATCTCGAAGCCAGCGCCTGGGGCGTGGGCGGACTCGCCGCAGGCGATCTCGTCGCCCTGAACCGTGTAACCGGACGCGCCGTCGGCAATCAGGCCGTCATCGCTCCCGGAACCGGCTTGGGCGAAGCTGGCTTGTTCTGGGACGGCAGCCGTCATCACGTCTTTGCCTGCGAAGGCGGCCACGCCGATTTCGCCCCGCAAGGTGATTTGCAAATTGAGTTGCTGCGCTTCCTGCACAGCCGTTTCGGACACGTCAGCAACGAACGCATTCTGTCCGGCCCCGGCCTGGTGAACGTCTACGAGTTCCTGAAAGAAAGCGGATGCGCGAAAGAAGATCCCGCTCTCGCCGCCGAGATGACTCGCGACGACGGTGCCGCCGCCATTTCCCGCGCCGCTCTATTCGGCAAAAATGTCCTCGCCGAAAAAGCTTTGGACATCTGGGTCGCAGTCTACGGCGCCGAAGCCGGAAATCTGGCGCTCAAGACTATGGCTACCGGAGGCATGTTTCTGGCCGGCGGAATTTCGCCGAAAGTCCTGGCCAAGCTGACCGGCCCAATATTTATGCAGGCCTTCCGCGACAAAGGCCGCCTGCGCTCGCTGGTCGAGGCAATTCCCGTGCAAGTCATCACCAACGACAAAGCCGGCCTGCTGGGCGCCGCCCGTTGCGCCGCCGCCCGCGGCAAGAGCTAAGTCGATCAGGCTGCCGCGTCTGCGTGAGAGCTGAATTCCGGGCGAAGAGGTGGAGCGAAAACGATCGACGCCAGCCCCGGAAGGGCACGCGATAATAGCCCAGCGCTTCAGCGCTGGGTAACATCGGAATACACAACCAGTCCCAGAGGGACGACTGATGAGCGACGATCAGCCAACCCGGACGTGGGTGCCCCATTTCTCGCGTCCTTTGCGAGAAGTGGGGATTTTGCTCGTGTACGACTGCACTCATGACGAACGCATCACCGTATCGTGCACAACCGTTTGCATGCACAACCGTGGAAGAGCGGCGCTTCCAGCGCCGCGTAAAGCGAGCAGAATGAATAGGGGCTTCAGCCCCCGTGGTTGCCAGACTTAAAGACCCGAGCCCAAGCCCGTGACCTCCTCCACCGAAATCCGAACCCTCACCACCCCGCAGGAGCTTTTCGACGCGGCCGCCGAAGAAGTAGTCCGCGCCGCGAGCGAAGCCATAGCCCAGCGCGGCCGCTTCACCATCGCGCTCTCCGGCGGTTCCACTCCCCGGAGCCTTTTCAACCTGCTGGCAACGAATGCCCGAGCTTCCTTGACTTGGGACAAGATGTTTTTCTTCTGGAGCGACGAACGCCACGTCCCTCCCACCGATCCAGACAGCAACTACCGCATGGCCGACGAAGCCCTGCTGTCAAAGATTCCCGTAGCCGCCGCCAACATTTTTCGCGTTCCCGCAGAAAACCCCGACGCGGCGGCCGCTGCGCAAGCCTACGATCTGACGTTGCAGAAATTCTTCCAGTCGAAACCCGGCGAGTTCCCGCGCTTCGATCTGATCTTATTGGGCCTTGGTCCCGACGGCCACACCGCCTCGCTCTTCCCGGAAACCGCCGCGCTGCAGGAAAAATCGCGCCTGGTCGTAGCCAACTGGGTAGAAAAATTCAAGACCAACCGCATCACCTTCACAGCGCCGCTGTTGAACGCCGCACGCAGCGTAGCCTTCCTGATAAGCGGCACCGATAAAGCCCCCGCGCTGCACGCAGTCCTGGAAGACGCAGCCGCGCCCGCGAGTCGCTATCCCGCCAAACTGGTCCGCCCCACCGACGGCAAACTAATCTGGTTCCTAGATAAGGCCGCAGCCAGCGAACTCTCGACTGGGTAAGGGCGAAGGCGTGAGGCTGATGGGATAACCGTGTCGGCTCCTCGCGGGCGAGTAGACTTGGGAGCGCTCAAGCAACCAAGGCTCGAAGGAAAGGAGCCGAGCGATGATGATTATAGGTTGTGATTTGCACACGCGCTACCAGCAGATCGCGATGCTGGACACGGAGACAGGCGAGGAAGTGGAGCGGCGTCTGGAGCACGAGAGCGGGGAGGCGCGAGCTTTTTACTCTGCGCTGCAGGGGCGGGTGCGAGTGGGCATTGAAGCTACCGGACACACGCACTGGTTCGAGGCCATGCTGGCGGAACTG
>JBAUAN010000110.1:0-7333 GCA_049675725.1 Candidatus Sulfotelmatobacter sp.
ACATACATCAACCCTGCATGGCTATCGCAAAATCGCGATCGAGCTCATTGACCGGATTAGACGCGTGGCATTGGCATGTCTTGTAGGAATCAATCAGTTGTCCAGAGCGGAACGGCGGGCTCCAGGAGGTGTGCCGTAAGTGTGCCGTGCGCTTCGATCCCATGTGAGCTAAAGCGCTTCTTTTCAATACCAGAGCTGATTGCTTCCGTGCGGGCTTGATTGTCGGTAAGTGATTGAATCGTAACGGCGATAAGACGCGGAAGACCCTATCAGACTCGCCTACTCTTAATCAGTAGGTTGTAGGTTCGATTCCTACCGCGCTCACCATCTTTTCAATCACTTGGCAGCTTCGGCTCGATCCCCATTCCACCGATTGTGTCCTTTTTGTGTCCTTACTGGACTCGACGGCTGGCCACCTCGGCCACCTCATCGATGTTTTGGTGCTGGTACTTCATGGTTGTGCTCACGGTCGTGTGTCCCATGACGTTCATGACCGCGAACAGGTTTTTGGTCGCCCGATACATTTCAGTTCCAAAGCCATGACGCGCGCAATAGAGGACGAGGTCATTTGGCACCCCGGCCTCCTTCCTGGCTTTCTCGAACTGCTTAGTGACCGTTGTCAGATGTCCTTCCCCGGCGCGTTTGGAGGGAAAGATCCATCCTTCCTTCTGCTCCGAGTATCGCGCCATAAGTGCCTGGCGAACACGCGGACTGATTGGCACGAATCTCCGTCCCTTGGGCGATTTGCTCTCGTAGACGAAATATCGTTTGTTGCCCCAGTCCAGATGCTCCCATCGCATTCGAAAAACTTCCTTCTGGTTGCGCATCCCGGAATCACGCATGATCATCAACACATCGCGAAGCGGCTGTTTGCAGAAAGGCAAAAGCTTGGCTTCTACTTCGGCGTCAATGACGCGCTCCCGCGCGTGCTCCTGCATGAGTTTGATCTTTGGAGAAGCCTTGATGATGTTCCATTCCTCGGCTTTTCCGAGCATCCGTCGTAGGGTACGCAAGGCGTTGTTGTGATTTGAAGGACCACCTGGGAAGGTGAGTCGATCAGCATCATCCTTGGTAATCGCATTGACCCTCATGGCCACTACGTCAGTCTCCTCAAGCAAACGCCAGCCGTTCTCGTAATAGTCCTTAGTCTTTTGCTTGAGTGTCGTGTTGCCTTCCACCCATTCAAAAAACCGGATCTTGAAGTCACGCAACAGCGGGCTTCGCTTTCTGAGAACCACATCTCCTTTCTCTTCGGCTTGGGCGAGCAGCAGCGATTCCACTCGCCGAGCCACCGCCAGGTTGGCTTTCTTGGTAGATCCACGGTAGCGCGTACCGTCGACCCAAAAATGGTAATGGTAGATCCCGCCTCGTTTGTGCAGAGCCATTGCTCTAGCCTCCATGTGCCCGCACGGACGGCATTCGCTTGTTGGCTCGGACGTAATGTTCTACGTCAGCAAGATCATACTTGATTCGTCCTCCCAGTTTCACGTAGGTCGGACCGATCTCCGCACAACGCCAGTAGCGCAAAGTGCTTTCTGGGACACCCCAAATCTCTGAAAGCTCCTTGGTGCTGACGAGCTGCCGGCGCCTATATTGGTCCGCAGGTTCAATCCGGCCAGTTGGCGACTGGAAGGGAAGGAGTATCCCCGAGAGGTCGACGTTGGAAGGCTCGTTGCAATCGCCCAGCGTTTCAGCGTTTGCACCCAGCTGACGCAAAATACCATTTCCCATGTTGCACCTTTATTCACGGCTGCTAAGTTTCCGCAGGGCTGGTGACGTTAAGCAATTTGCTTCAATCCTGCAGCCGTGTCCAACAACTTCTCGTCCGCGTGATATTCCTGCCGGGAATATCAGACAGCGACAAACCGATTCGCCACCTCACCTTTCATTGAGCAAATCACTTCGCGGATGCGGAGTGGACGTTTCAGAAGAACTGAGTCCAACAGTGAAGCAGTCACGACAGCCTCGTCTGTCTTGTCAGGGAAGTTGGACGTAGATCTGCGAGGAAAATGGCTATGCGCCCGCCAACACAACGACATCTTTGGGCCGTCTGATTAGACCCTCCGTGTACCTGTATCCGAGTCGCACTTGCCAACCAATTTCCTTCACAAAGAATCGCGCCGAGCGGCGCGATCTACTTGGTCGCGACACCATGTTCGTCTGTTATTCCTCGCAGGAATAACAGAGTGACGAGAAGTTGTTGGACATGGTGACTGAGTGGGGGTATGTTTGCGCCACAAGCCGCCAATTTGAGGTCTTGCGAGAGGGTTCAAACAGCACGTTGGTTCCGAGTCTATGCCGTCGGTCTCATCGGGCGCTTTCTTCAGTCGAAGTGCGCGGGTCCAACTGCGATTGTTCGTTCCTGAAGGCCCGAGCAATGGTGCGGCGGAAGAAGCCTGCAAAGAAGTCTGTAGCCGGGGTGGAGTCGACGGGTTCTATGCAGGTATTGAAGGCGTGATCCTGCATTCAATATCGCGTCGGAGCAAGAACGGTGCTTCGCACCGGAAGAATTTTGACACTCCACCCCTGATAGGGAACTGCCCAGATACTTTGGTATCTCGGCAGATACCGATGAAAACACACGATCTTGAAATGAGTCGGTATCTGAAGAGATACCGCCCCTGGCAACTAACGGAGGTTCCCGTATGGCTGACATTGACATGATCGAGGAACGAGTTTCCGGCAAGTTGCGAGGCCGCGCGCGGCGCTCTTGCAACCTCAGTACCAAGCTCACGGCAGATGAGGCAAAGGCGGTCCAAGAGGCCGCGGCGCGAGCGGGAAAAACTCCGAGCGAATGGGCGCGCGATCGATTGCTGAGCAGTGTCGTTGTCGGCAGTCACACGCAGATGGAAATGCACATTTTCACTGAACTTGTCGGTATTCAAATGCTTCTCATGAACACGCTCGAACCGCTGCTGCGTGGCGACAAGATCGCCCAGGAACAGCTCACCATCCTCTTTCGCCAAGTCCAGACGACCAAGGCCACAAAGGCTCAGGAACTCCTCGCCAAGCGCAGTCAGAGCAAGGAGAAATAGCCATGCGCTCCGTCCAGCAGTGGGACCGTCGGGGGTCGATTATTTGGCCGCCCCGCCATTGTCTTTACACCCTCGCCATGTTCCGGTGACCGATCTGCCTGCGACTTTCCTGTCCCTCCGGCAGATAGTAGGCTGACTTTGAGACTGGGTCATATTCCAGAAGACCGAAAAATCTGACCTATACCAAAGGCGCACACTTCGCGGATTCTCTCCGGAGACAATGTCCTGCCTTGTGCCATGCGCGAGGCTTCACGCACTTCGTCGGTCACTTGCCCAAAGAGAGTTTCTCCCGCCGCCTCCACCTGCCGACGGGCCTTCGCATGTAACTGGGGCGCAATCTTCTCCCGCCAACCCGCCTGCAAAGTAACGAGATCGGCTCCAAATGTTTCCAGCGTGTCATGGATGTACAGCGTATCCTTGGCTCGTTCGTCGCGATTTCGTTTCCTATGGATCAGAATTTTTTGCGAGATAAAACTTGCCGGGTTCGCTACCAATATGGACTTTTCTCCTTCCAGCGGAAAGCCACTGGCACGTGACAAGATGACAGTCCAAGGCGCACATAGCAATAGCTCGAGGTGGCGCAGATTTTGCGACACTACGCCACCGAGTTGGGTCGTCCCTTTGCTCTTGCCACCGCGTTCATGGGCGCTGCCCACCAGAGGTGTAAGAAACTCAGCATAAAATTCGCCCCGTTCCGCGGTCAGATGATAGTGGGTTGAAGGCGGCTTGTGTTCGCCCAAAAACTGCGCTTGAAACCCGTTTGCCTGCAAGCGCTGATAGATGTCCTGGCCTTCCACCTTCAACTCGATCGGTAGCGCGACATCGGCGTCGAGCGTCGTTAGAGGAGCATAGTCCAATGTCTGCGCGGCGGGATGAAGGCGATGCAGGCGGTGCGCCCAGCCGCCGATAATCACCACCTGGTCGAGCCATGGAGTGAGCGACTCGATCAGTCGAGCGAAGGCTTGGAGGTCGGCTCCTGTCGAAGTCATGCGTCCTTCCCATCCAATAGTTGAGAGAGAGCTTTCTGGGCAATGATTTTGGCCTGGTCTTTGCCGCGGGCCGGATGGTGGGAGACATCGAGCCATACCTGAAGAATGTCGGCGACGGGAACGCCATGGCGTTCGACGGCCGCGCGAAAGATGGCTTCCGCGTTTTCTGGAATTCTCACGAAGGCGTCCGCCTGATGCCGGGCATCTTCCATGGAGAGGCCAAGTTGCGCGAGCACTTCCCGATCCAACCGTTCCAGGTAGAGATGAGGCAGCGATCCATGTACGAACTTGAAACCCAGGGCCTCGGCAGCGGCAAACAATCCCAGACAGATCCGATTTGGAGCCTTGGATAAAGGTCCCGGGGCCGCTCGCTTGTTCGGCGAAGGTTTTCTGGCAAGTCTAGAAACGTAGGCATGTACAGCAACCGCGAGTTGATTGTTTGATCCGCGAATCACCCAACGCACCGGAATCTCGCGGACACGCTGCTGATTCGCCGCCAGCCAGCGCTCGAGCAATGCTTCGCGGCGGACCACCCGCAAGAATTCATTATCTTCGAGAAATCCTTCGCTCGAAAGCTGGCGGACGAAGCGGAACGCGCTCATCACCGACACCTGGGCCGCCTCGGCCAGTTGGGAAGCGTTTTCATATTGCTTCCGTGGGGCCGAGAGCATGGAGTCGGGGACGTCTTTGGCAAGCAATACTTTCAGCATCCACTGGTTCAAGTCAGAAAACAAATAAGCAGGAGAGGACGGTTTCGCCGGCGCGCGCGCGCCGCGCGAAGGTGAACCTGCGGAGTTGAGCCATTCCATGCCGGGCCCGCGAAACATACGAAAGCCACTGGCGTCGATCAGTCCGACAGCCATGTTCGGCGCATTCCGTTCGACGAAAGCCTGCACGTGCTCGGCCAGTGATTTTGAGACATGGTCAACTGCAAGGACCGCGACGGGTATGGCAGGGCCCGGTATTTGCTGTGCCGCTGCCTGGGCTTCGAGGATGGCTTGCGACAGGAGAGGCACCGCCCGGTCTCTTCTAGCTTCCGAGGACGCCTTGATCTGGACAATGTATTTCTGGTTTCCGTGCTGGGCCACGAGGTCGATGCCTTCATCGAGGTCTTTCGCCTGGCGTTGCACGCTCCATCCAGCCCTGTGGAAGAGCTTGGCCAACAGGTCCTCGTAGGCCTGGGCACGGCTGGCAGCGACGATGGCATTGGAAAGGAGCATGAGTTATTATACCACGGCCAAGATAATTAACATGGCCGTAATTATTACCATGGCCATGTTAAGACAACTGCGGTGTTTTAGTCACTCACCGTAAGTTTTTTACTCGCAGTGGAATACGCGGTATTTTCTGCCGTCTTTCAGCGATGAATTGGGTGCGGATCCAACAAATTAGGAGGAGAAACGTCAGGCGGGATTTCCTCCGCACAGGCTTCATCGGCCTACCGGCTGCTGTTGGTGAACCTGCTTGGTCCGCTGGCAAAGAGCCACACGATGTCGTCAGAGGCGGAATCGTCGACTGGTTCAATAAGCAGAGGCACGTGCGGGTGATCTCCCATTTTTTCGCTGGCGAGTGTAAGGAGCGCGGGAGGCCAGTCAAGGCTCTGCGCTTCGCTCCGACAGCTACGCGGCGCAAAGAATGCGGCCTTGACTAATCTCCCTCTCCGCTCCCTTGTTGCTTCCAGCTATCGAAAAAATGTGAGAAACAAATGGGAACGAGGAAATGATCTGAGGGGAAGACAGCATCGCAGAGCGATCGCAAGATTCGGCCACTACACGTTCGCTGAGGTCATCCTGATTTCGGGGCAGGAGAGGATGGTTAGCCCGGTGTCCGTGGTGTCCACTAACCTCGGAATTTGGTTCTACGAGGTTGAAACAGGCGACACAGGCGAATCGATTGAACCTGAGGAAAGCCACTAAAGACCAGGGTTTCCGATAAAGGTAAGAAAACAAGTTGGGGACGTAGTTCAGTCTGTTAGAACGCTGCCCTCTAACCGAATGCCTTTCTTTTTACACCTCTAGAGCGTTAACTGCCCAATCTCCGGGCTCTGTTTTGGGTGCCGATGCCGGTTTGACCGAATCCGTAGAATGGCCACCTTCTCCTCAGCAGTGTAGTGCTTGCGCTCTTTTCTCATACGTTCGCTCCGCTATCTTAACGGACGAACGCTTTCTCCATTTCCAACTGAGGCGGGACAGCTGTGCCCACATGTTTAGGCTGAAGATCAGCAATAATGCCGCTACGTTCCTCATCTGGCTTTGCCTCCGCGCTTCCTAATACTGCGGTCAGGGTAAACAGGGACGCTGTGACCCGGAGCACAGAAAGCTCTGTGGCTGTCGTTCGAAGATGAGGAGGAACGTCATGAAGAGGACTCCCATGACAACCAAGTCGAAATCTCGCAAACCTCGCTCACCGAAGCCTGCCCAACCGAACGACATCGAGGAAAGCATACGCCGACGTGCCTACGAGTTGTACGAGCTGCGTGGTAGAGAGGACGGCTTCGCCTTAGACGACTGGCTCCAAGCGGAGGCAGAGGTCTTGAAAGCGCCGACACAACCGAAGGTCAAAGCTGCAAGAGCTTCAAAGTAGCAAGAGGCAAGATGCAAAGCCTACTGAGGGCAGTGGGTTCAGTATGAAATTTAAGTCCGCTAACAGGAACATTGCTGCGGCTCTTGGCGTATTCTCAGTCAGTCGTGAGGACGCCGACTCCGTCTGAGAACTTGATCTATGAAGACACTGAAGGCTTCGTTGTTGGCGAGTGCAATTGGAACTGGAGCATGGGTGTTGGGGCTAACGCAAAAGATGTGGCCCGCACATCCGCAATGGGCTGTTTTCTTTCTGACAATAGGCGCACTTGTAGTGCTGTTGTACGTTTGGCCTGAGCCACAGAAATGAAAGTTGGTTTGAAGTTCCCCGATGCGGAGAGGACTACCGCGCCCCAATCGGTCAAGATGCTCGCCCAAACCGCTCGTCCACAATCGTCATTCGATCAACACGGTCGAGTTCCTGACCAAGCAGCTTTATCCTTTCGGCTCGACAGTGGCAATCTTCCAATTCCGAGGATGTTAAAGGCGCGGACTGCCCGAATCTCTCAATATGCGCGTGAATTAGCTCTCGGATTTCGTTCCTGATGGCAATGGCTGGGGTTGTCATCTCGCGTACCTCCATGAACCAGTCTAGCCGAGCGGATTCTTTTAGCACAGGGTGTTGCTCAGGCTGTAGTGCCATTTCTGGGGAAAAGCACGCGGAACGCCCTTCAAGAAACTCGTATGGGCCTCAGCGATCACCCAAAAGCGGCCACTGATTATCACTTGA
>JBAUAN010000111.1:0-1940 GCA_049675725.1 Candidatus Sulfotelmatobacter sp.
ATCACGTCGCGGCCCAGCTCTGAAGAAGCGCGAGAGGTTCGCAGCCACTTCGAGTAGGGCCGGGCGATGCCTTCGACGTCTGAGGTGAGCGGCGTGTCGTGGCGCAGATGATAGGTCGCATGCTGGCCAACCAGGTTGACGATCGGCACGTGAGCCCGGCTCGCATTGTGCAGATTCGCGAGGCCGTTCCCCAGGCCTGGGCCAAGATGCAAGAGAGTGCATGCCGGTTTTTCGGCCATGCGGGCATAGCCGTCCGCGGCTCCGGTAACGACACCCTCGAAGAGACCTAGCACACAGCGAATTCCCGGAACGCGGTCGAGCGCGGAAACAATGTGGATTTCCGAAGTGCCCGGGTTCGCGAAGCACGTTTCAACTCCACCGGCCATCAGGGAACGAATGAGACTTTCTGCACCATTCATCTTGTTATCGTTAACAAACTCTCAGCGGGTTGTAAGAGCTTCCGAATTGCCAGCCTCGCGGAGTGCTTCTTCCGCATAGCGAGAGATTGCATGCGCCAGTTGCTCGTAGTGAGTGGTCATAATTCCCAAATGATCGCCGGGGACGGTCTCCACGTCGAATTTGCCCGCCAAGTGAGCCCAGACTGGTGACGGATCCGCCGGAAAGTCGGTGGGGATCGCGGCCCTTACAAACCTGATCGCGCCCGGATAAAACTGAGGTTGGTAACGAGTCAACGCCAGGTAAGCGCTCTGCCGGACGCGCTGCATAGCGGGAGAGAGCGACACATCGGCCGGAGGTTGATAGGACACTGTCGGCGTGAGCGAGCGCCGCCGGGAGGGGCTAAGGAGAAGAGACACGGCATCGCCCACGGGCAGTTTCATGGCAGTCGAAGCGCGTCGTGTGGCTAGGCGTGCCAGCAGGCGGCAACGCTGTGCGAACGACAAGTACCGTATCTCAGGGTAGGAGTCGAGCATAGCCAGGAGAGCTACCGCTTCACCCGCGGCATTCAATTGCCTCGCCATTTCCAGCGTGACCAGCCCTCCGAGCGAGTATCCGACGAGCAGATACGGTCCGTGAGGTTGTAACTGTTTGACAGCTTCGAGCGAATACCGTGCCATCTCTTCGATACTCTGAGACGGCTCTTCCGCTCCATCAATCCCTTTCTGCTGCATTCCGTAAATCGCGCGGGGCGTCTGGATGTGCTTGACGACTTGAAAAAAATCCATCACGCTCCCGCCCAGTCCGTGGGTGATGAAGACGGACGGCTCGGCGGAGCCAGCTTTCAACTGAACCAGCGGTGGAACGCGCGGTGCGGCAGACTCTTCCAGTACCGCAGCCAGGGCAGCGATCGTGGGAGCGTGGTAGATCATCACCGGCGGTACTTCGCGGCCGCATGCTTGGGCGATTTCGTTGAACAGGGCGAGAGCCAGCGTCGAATCGCCACCAACTTCAAAGAAGTTATCGTCGACACCGATGAATGAGAGCTGCAGCACGCGCTGCCAGATCGGGATGAGCATCTCGACCATCGTGGAGGTGGGCATAGGGTTCACGTTACAACTGAGCGATCTTAGACGTGCGTCTTGAAGTCCCGTATGGCCTGAGCGATTGCCTGATCATGAATGCGATCATGAATGTGCGAATGCCCAATAGAGCTCTCGAGCCTTGGTGTAGATGGGACCGAAGGGAAGAGGGCGATCACCGATGCGAGTCGCCGGAACCACCTTGGAATAGTTTCCTGTCGCGAAAATCTCATCTGCCTTCTCGAAATCCCGGTAAGCGAGAGTCGACTCGACCACATTCACGCCATTCTGGCGCAACAATCCGATCACTCTTTGCCGGGTGATCCCCGCCAAAAAAGTTCCATTGGCAAGAGGAGTGAACACCACGCCATCCTTCGCCATGAAGATATTCGAAGTAGCGAGTTCGGCGACATTGCCCAGCATATCGCACACGATGGCATTGTCGAAGCCGCGGGCTTGCGC
>JBAUAN010000112.1:0-5049 GCA_049675725.1 Candidatus Sulfotelmatobacter sp.
TTGTCTGTTGGCGCACGACCACGTGAATTGGTGAACTCCAGAATGGCCGCATCCCGCTGGGCACTGCGTTGGCTGTACTTGTCGAGGAGGTCCTGGGAGAATCCTGCGATCTCGAATCCTTTGTCACGACCACGAACATCGTGACGGTTTTCAACCTGGTAACCAAGGGCGCGTACTTCGCGAGCCAGGGCATTGCGATAGACCTCGGTCAGGTAGCTGCGACGTTCGTACAGACCGGAAGCCTGTAGCGCCTTCCAACGCCCTTCAGTGCCATCGTAAGTGAGATTGGCAGCGACGGCATGAGTGTGGAGCTGAGGATCTAGCTGCCGACTCGTGTCGTGAGTGTAGGAAGCTACGATCCAGTTTCCGGTGGCTCGATTTTCGTTCAGGCCGGCGAGGCGAACCCTAGTGGCCGAGTATTTTTCTGCTTCCTCCAGTGCCTCGCGCACGGCGGTTTCGTGCGCGGGGATCAGTCTCTCATCGCCGCCAACAATGGCCATGATAGAGATGGACTTCGGCGCCGAGAATGTCATGTCATAGAGGGAGCGGCCCTTGCTTTGTTCTACGCCATTGCTGGCAATGCGATCCGCGCTGTGGCGCTGCCGGAGGAACTCTCCAGTTTGCGGGTCGAGACCTTGCCGTACCGCCTCAAAATCCTCGGAGGTAACTTCTCCTTTAAGTCCAAGCAGTTCAGCGCCGCGCCCGTGCCACTTGCCTTCGACGGTCCGATTCTGGTCGTAATAATCGCTTTGCTGGAGATGACGCTGTGCGTAGCCCCCACCGCCGGTCATGGCACGAATCGTCAGCACAGGCAGACGCTAGCGCTGTTCGAAGTTCGGAATCAAGGGAGTTGCTGCTCGTGGTTGTATGCCTTCGACGTCCAAACAGATGCCACTTCGTGGCGAGGGTGCTAAGTCAATGACAGATAAAGGTGCGGAGGACAGCGAGTAACTTGAGTGACAGAACAGCTTGTTAGTGCTGGATTCCCGCCAAAAGCAATGCTATACTCGATTTCGAAAATGACGATACAGACCAAATCCATTATGAGACGGCGCGTCAATCGCGCTCGGCCCTCGGGATTGGTCTGATCATTCGCTAGATTTCCAAGTTCAGATTCGATTTCCGAGGCTCCGACAAAAGTCGGGGCCTTTTGCTTTTTACGGATGTTGTTTTGGCCGGTAGCCAAGCTGGAAAGGCACGTGACTGTTACTCACGCCATGCGCAGGTTCGAATCCTGCCCGGCCAGCCAAATTTGAAGTGTAAACACGGCTCGCTAGTTCAGTAGGAAGAACGCGGCTCTCATAAAGCCGTCGCGGATGGTTCGAATCCATCGCGAGCCACCAGTGGAGGGGCCTCCGGCGAGGGGCAGTGGCTTATACCCACTTCGGCGCCAGATTAGCGCGGCCAGGCAGGTTCAACTCCTGCACCCTCTACCACAATTTTCGCGCCGGTAGTTCAACGGACCAGAACAGTTGGCCTACACCCAACAGATGCGGGTTCAACTCCCGAACGGCGCACCATGCAGGATTAGCTCGAAGGTCGAGCCCGCGGTCGATAACCGCGAGGCGTTGGTTCGATTCCAACATCCTGCACCATTTTGTTGTTGAGCAAGGGTGACTGGCAGAGATGGCTGATGCACTCGCCTCTTAAGCGAGACCAGGCTGGTTCGATTCCAGCGTCACCCACCAGATTCGCGGGATTGGCAGATATGGATGTGCACTCGCCTTTTAAGCGAGACGAAGTGGGTTCGATTCCCACATCCCGCACCAGAGTCAGTTAACAAAGAGGCGGCATAGCATAACGGAACAATGCGCCGAGCTTCTACCTCGGACGATGAGAGTTCAAATCTCTCTGCCGCTTCCAATGTGGGGATGTGGTCCAACGGATGAGGGCGCAAGGCTACGAACCTTGAGATCAGAGTTCAATTCTCTGCATCCCCTCCACATTGAGTAGGCTCGCGTGGTCTAAAGCATGATGACGCTTCGGTCCTAACGAAGAGATCCGGGTTGGATTCCCGGCGCGAGTTCCAGAGGGTGGGTAGTGTAACCGAACAACACGGCAGCGTCCGAAGCTGCAAATCCGGGTTTGACTCCCGGCCCGCCCTCCAATTCATTGACGGATTTCAGCAACTCAAGGCGAAATGGGCGACGCCCGCTCTTTTCTGAAATTACAAGCGGAGAATCAGATTCCAACTATGTTTAATTCTCACTGCGAGGAGATAACAGCTTTGGGAGGCGTGTGTACTTTCCACTGACGAACTTGTTGTGTCCAGCTCTCGACGTGGGTGCCGAGGGCCCATTGCTCCATAACTGGGGTTGCGCCACCTGGGAAGTCGGCTTCGAGCAGCTTTGTCAGTTTCTCTTCGGAGACGCTAAAAACGAGCACCTTGTCGTTGGTGATCACTACCGTCGTGTCACCACCCGGCGAAGTAAAAGCGTCCGTTAATTCCGGCACGAGGTTTCTGAGTTTCGAAAACGCAGGAACAACTCGATTGCGCCCAACCAAGATCGTGGGTAGCCCCACGGGAACATAGGCATCTATTTCGCAATCGCTAAAACCCAAGAACATCTCCTGCGATATCCATGGAGTCCACAGCCCATCTTTGCGCCTGATCTCCCAACCCTGATAGTCGAGGTGCGCTTCCGGGCAATTCATCCCTCCAGCCACTAAGTCCTGTGCTTCCTTTGTGAAAACCGCGCCGAATGAGTCGGCTGCGCGCTTCGGGTTTTGTTCTTCAAAGTCACTCAAGGCCTTTGCGATTGGACCAGTTTCTTCTGGTCCATACGCTTCTTTCATTTCCGGGGTAGTGATTGACAGCACGCGCGACCAGGCTGACACTCGGCCTCCGCGTGCTTCGCAGTCTTCCGTGTTGGCGTCTTCTGCGCTCTCCGAGATGTAGTTTGGAGAGACGAAACTGATCCTACGTCTGCTGTACATGCAGTCCGTATACCGGTCTACTGGCCCGCCGTTGGTCCCCTGATATTCGTGAGCAGAATCTGCCTGATCTTTACCTTGCGGTTTCGCGGGGCAGTCCGGTCCTTTCTTCAGATGCGGAGTCGCGTCAGCCGTCCCGGACCATACAATGTCCCGACGGGAGCGAAACTCATTGTTCTGCCCGTACATTTCGCAAACGTTTTCAATGCCAAGCCGCCAAAACCCCGTCGAGCGGGGCACCACCAAATACGGGAGCACCGCGACCAGTTCAGCGGTTTTCCCATGTCTCACGATCCATGCCGTGGAGAACTGTTGTGAGGAATCATGACCGCGGTCGGAGGCTGGGCTGTTCGAAAAGCCAAGCAAGATGCCTTCTGCTGGCGCGGAATGCGCGCCGCTGCCCTGTGCAGCGCCAAGGTGTGGGCTGCAAAGCAAAATCAAGGAAAGGATAATGGTTCGAGTCCGCATACGCTAACAAGCTTAAGCCGGTAGATTGCGACCGTGCATGTTACTTCGGATTTGGTGATTCAACATCTGAGTTTGCCGCTTTTGGGCTATTGACGAATCTCAAGAATGATGTAACAGTGAAGATGAGTTCTAGCAATGATGCGCAAACCCCATACCGATTGCTTCCCGACACCGGCCACGTTTACGTGGCAAGGAGCGGGAGAAGGTACGTTCATGTAACGGGGGCGATCCATGCGCGTAGTTTTTCTGAGCCTCCGATACAAATCGGGGGCTTTTGCTTTTTACGGCGCATTGTTGACCGTGCGAAGAGAAGGAGGCAGCGTCGTCTAACGGCCAGGATGCGGCTCTTTCAAGGCTGAGATGGGAGTTCGATTCTCCTCGCTGCTACCAAAGTTATGAGTACACAAACGATTGAACTCGAAGGCTTTGAAATCGAGCTTGCATCGGAGCTTTACTGCGATCGCGGCGGGGATCATCGCGAATTGGTGGATCGTGCGTGTACGGATCGCACGAGACTTGGCCATAACGTCGATGATTCAGCGGTCTTGTGCGTGCGATGCATGAAAGCAATACAGCTGAAAGCGTGATGCCGGGTCGTCTAGTGGCAGGACCCTGGACTTTGATTCCGGGTACGGGCGTTCGAATCGCTCCCCGGCAGCCAGTTCTTTGACAATTTGAAATTCCCTCTTCGTCCAATGGCAGGACGCTGCGCTCTGAACGCGGAAATCGTGGTTCAAGTCCACGGGAGGGAGCCGGAGCTATGGTCTATCGGCAGGATGGCTGACCGTCTATCAGCAGGGACGGGTTCAATTCCCGTTAGCTCCGCCATAAGTTTGCGGGAGATTCGTCCAGCGGCTAGGACACTGGCCTCCAGATCCAGTTACGAGGGTTCGAGTCCTTCATCTCCCGCCAAACGCGAGCATGGTATAGCGGCTGGTGCCTCGGGCTTCCAACCCGATGACGCGAGTTCAACTCTCGCCGCTCGCTCCATGATTTTGTGAGGGCGGAAGTCGTCTAGTGGCCAAGACGCGACGTTGCCAACGTCGAGAGCGCGGGTTCGAGTCCCGCCTTCCGCTCCAAGTTTGTAGGTAAGTTCGAGGCGGTGTAGCCAAGACAGCAAGGCGTCTCCCTGCAAAGGAGATCATCGGGAGTGCAATTCTCCCCACCGCCTCCAGAGTTGTTGAAGATGCTGGTGTAGCTCAGTGGGAAGAGCACGGGCCCCGTAAGTCCGTGATCGGCGTTCGAATCGCCGCGCCAGCTCCGCTGGTATAGCTCAACGCGAAGAGCAGGCGCACGGTAAGCGCCCGACCGCAGTTCGAGGCTGCGTGCCAGCTCCAAAGTTTGCTGCTGTGGCCGACATACAAAGGCACCTGCCTTGTAAGCAGGTCGATGCTGGTGGGAATCCAGCCAGCAGCTCCAAGTTCGATGGCGGGATTGGCCGAATGGTTTAGGCACTGGATTGTGGCTCCAGTCACGAGAGTTCGATTCTCTCATCTCGCCCCAAAATGGGCGGTTCGTATAAGGGGATTACCCACGGCCTGCAACCGTGAAATGCGAGTTCAAGTCTCGCACCGTCCACCAAAGTTTGGCTCGGGAACTCGACGGCAGAGTGCTGGTCTGAAAAGCCAGTGGATACGGTTCAATTCC
>JBAUAN010000113.1:0-21586 GCA_049675725.1 Candidatus Sulfotelmatobacter sp.
GACCGTCCCGCTTTTCAAGCGACGACAAGACCACATTATCTGGCGTCGTTACCCCCGAATAGGGAGCTTGTCTGCTTTCCTTGACTCTTCGCTAAGCGGCCTTAAGAGGTAAGTTCCTTGTGGTCGCCAGAGCGGAAGGGGCATCTTCTTCTGCCACATGGAACTGTTCCCCCGATATCTGTCCGGCGGCATGAGCCCGCATCGCTGAATCGCAGCAATACTAGAAAAAGACTAGAGATAGCCGCCGCACAGTCCGTGTACGATTCCCTGCCGGTGCCGCGGAAGACATTTTGGCGTCGAAAGGAAATCGTGAAGTTGGCTCTTCCCCCTCAAACCGCAAATACGATGCGACCCACCGAAATGACATCCGACTTCACTGAGTTCGATCTCGGCTATTACGGCTGGCGCGTCGTGTTGGCGGCGTGTCTCGGAGTGATGGCGGGATTCGGCTCGCTATTCGTCTACACGTTCTCCGTTTTCGTGAAGCCGCTGGCCGCGGAATTCGGCTGGAGTCGTGAGGCCATCTCCAGCGGCTTCGCAATCGCCGCCGTCACTTTAGGTTTCGTTTCCCCATTGCTTGGGCGATGGATCGATCGCTTCGGCCCTCGTCGGATCATTCTTGCCTGCATGACGATATACGTGTGCGCCATTGCCTCGTTGTCCCTGTTGCGCTCCGGATTGTGGCAGTTTTACGTAACTTGTTTCGTGCTGGGCCTCGTTGGGAACGGGGCAGCTCATCTGGCCTATTCGCGATCGATTTCCACCTGGTTTCTGCGACGCTTGGGGACGGCGTTGGCCTTCGTGATGGTTGGAGCGGGTCTGGGAGCCATGATTTTACCCGTCGTCGCCCAATCCATCATCAGCCGGTTTGGCTGGCGCGCTGCCTACGCGTCACTCGGCGGTCTCGCCTTGCTACTTGGCTTGCCCCTCAGCTGGCGCTACATCCGCGAGCGCGCCGCGGTCGGGCACGAAGCCGCTCCAGCCACCCATTCTGGAATGACGTGGCAGCAAGGCCTGCGTTCTTCTGCCTTCTGGATTATCACCGCCATCCTTTTCGTGAGTTCAATCAGCATGAACGGAGCGATCGCTCACCTGTCGGCATTGCTGACCGATCGAGGGCTCACCACGGGAAATGCGGCACTCTGCGCGTCCGCACTCGGCGGATCAAGCCTACTCGGCAGGATCGTCGTGGGATGGTTGCTGGACCGATTTTTCGGGCCACGTGTCGCGCTTGTAATCAACGTGATTACTGCACTGGGCATTTTTCTCCTCGCGCGGGCAAGTAGTTTTCCTGCAGGCTGCGTGGCTGCTGCACTCATTGGCGTCGGAGCCGGAGGTGAAGCCGCCATTACACCCTACCTGCTGACTCGATACTTTGGGCTGCGCGCTTTTTCCACCCTTTACGGACTCACCTGGACGTTCTATGCCGCTGCCGGAGCCATCGGTCCGGTGATACTGGGGCGCGCGTTTGACGCAACCGGTTCCTATGCTTCTTTGCTGGTGCTCCTCGCGGCAGCGCTAGGACTCGCGGCAGCGACGAACCTTTTGCTTCCACGCTATTCAGATTCGTTCGAAATTGCAGTGCAGTAATTGAATCGCAGTAAAAGGACGCCAGGCACTCTGATTGCCGTGCGCAACTTGGTCACGCGGCTTAGTCAACTGTCGATGAGACGCTGGTTGGCGTCCGGCGGCTAATATAATTACGTTATTGACCCGCCGTAGCAGAGATGTGATCGTGGTCACATTTTGAAGTGAGTCTGAAGGTTTACTAGAGGAACAGTGATGGCGGTCTCGAATCCTGCGGTTCCTAACATTCATAGTGCGCCCGCGGCGAATGCCGGCTTTTACGAGAAGCTCAATACCCGTTGGCATGAGCGCGGGCTGCAGATTTTCATGTTGATCGTGCTTGGGCATTGGGCGGAGCACCTGGTCCAGGCTTACCAGATTTATGTTATGGGATGGCCTCGCCCGAAAGCTCTGGGCTTGCTCGGTTTGTGGTATCCCTGGCTAATCCAGACGGAGACGCTGCATTACGGCTTCGCCTTAGTCATGCTCATCGGCATTTGGGTGCTGCGGAAGGGCTTCACGGGAGTTTCCCACACCTGGTGGATGGTCGCGTTTTGGATCCAGTTCTGGCATCACATCGAGCACTTTTTGCTAATCTGGCAGGCCACGTTTCATCACAATTTCTGGGGAAAGCCGGTACCCTGCAGCATCCTGCAGTTGTTCTTCCCGCGAGTCGAATTGCATCTTTTCTACAATTCGATCGTGTTCATCCCGATGGTTATCGGCATGTATTACCACATGTTTCCGCCCGAAGGTGAGCATGGGAACATGGCCTGTACGTGCGAGTGGGGACGCCACGATTCGGCAAAAGCTGCCTGATCAAAGACTTGTTGACCGCCTGTCAAAGCAAGAAATGGCAAGATGGCTTCCAAGGTTCGCCTGCGCAGCGATCTTGTTCATGGCTGCCTGCGCGCGACCGGTCGAACCATCGGCTTTTGTCGCGGTTGATTACGAAATTTCGCCTCATCCCGCTCAGGTCGGCCCCGCTGTGGTCACTCTCAAGTTGGCCGACGCCACCGGCAAACCTGTCACGGGAGCGCACATTGCGGTTGAGGCTGACATGTCGCACGCGGGCATGAGCCCCATATTCGCAGAGGCGAAAGAAGCAGAGGCTGGCCGTTACCAGACTAGTCTGGAATTTCCGATGGCCGGTGATTGGGTTATCCTCCTCCATGTCACGCTGCCGGGCGGGAAGAAATTAGAACGACAGATCGACATAAGAGGCGTCCGACCACACTAGGCAAGCTGTTGAATCCATCCTCCATTCCGGCCCTGGAAACTCCTGATCCCCTTCCCTTCGATTTGATGCGAGTACCGGGCCTTGGCCGTTTATTCCGTTGGCGATATGCCCGACCGCTCCTTCAGGCGCCGCTGCTCGCCCTCAGCCTCGTAATGATTCTGCACGGCTTGTTCGGTCCGACGCTGGCGCCAAAGAACCTGGCAACAACGCTGAGCTGGCTTCACTTCCGCGGCGTGCTTGTGCTCGTCCTGCTCTGCGCAGGAAATTTTTTCTGCCTCTCCTGCCCCTTCATGCTGGTACGTCAGCTGGCGCGACGGATCTTTCGGCCCCGCTTCACCTGGCCCCGCGTGTTGCGTAACAAGTGGGTTTCCGTTGGCCTTTTCGTTTTGATCCTCTTTACTTACGAGCTGTTCAGTTTGTGGTCGTCTCCGTGGTGGACGGCCTGGCTGATCGTTGCCTACTTTCTTTCCGTTCTCGTGGTCGACGGGTTTTTCAAACACGCTTCGTTTTGCAAGTTTGTTTGCCCCATCGGACAGTTCAACTTTGTGGCTTCCACACTTTCGCCGTTCGAAGTGAAAGTGCGCGAGCAGGATGTTTGCACGCGCTGCCATACCAAGGACTGCATCCGTGGCAGACGGGAGCCGATTTCGGATCTGGTGACGATTCGCGGCTGCGAACTCGCTCTGTTTCAGCCCAGCAAGGTTGGAAACATGGATTGCACGTTCTGCCTGGACTGTGTTCACGCCTGCCCGCACGACAACATTGGCATCTTGAGCCGCATGCCGGCGAGTGAGTTGATGACGGATCCGCTCCGGTCGGGGATTGGGTACTTCTCGCGCCGGAAGGATCTGGCAGCGTTGGTAATCGTGTTCACGTTTGGCGCGCTGCTGAATGCGTTTGGCATGGTGAGTCCGGTATATGCCGTGGAGGCGTGGCTGGGGAGAATGCTGCATGTAAGTCACGAAGCCCCTGTGCTCGGATCGATCTTCACATTTTTCTTGATTGTGGAGCCGGTTCTGCTGCTTGGTCTAGCCGCATGGTTGACCCGTGTATGGGCCCATAGTCCACGCGCTCTTTTGCCGCTGGCGGTGAGATACACCTATGGTTTGGTTCCTCTGGGCTTCGGAATGTGGTTGGCTCACTATTGCTTTCATTTCTTAACCGGGCTCTACACGCTGATCCCCGTCACTCAAAACGCGATAGCGAGTCTTGGCCGCCCTTTCCTGGGAGAGCCCCGTTGGACGCTGACGGGGCTGCCAGCAAACCTCGTGCAAGTAATCGAGATCGGGTTCCTGGTACTCGGATTTGCCGGCTCCCTGGTGGTGACCTACAGTCTGGCGGAAGACGACTCCCCGGAGAAGCCGCTGCGGGCGTTTATTCCCTGGGCGATGGTTTGCCTGCTTCTTTGGTGTGCGTCGCTGTGGTTGATGTTTCAGCCCATGGAAATGCGTGCCATGCTTATGAGCGGATAAAGATGAGCGGGTAAAGACGAGCGGATAAAGATGAGCGGATAGCCGCCGTTGGTTCGTTGACGATGCCGAATCGCGCTACAAGTGCGGGAGGAGTTTCGGTTGGGCTTCTGGTTGTGCTCTTGCTGGCGTGGCCTGCGCCCGCCGGCGCACACAACGGCCCGCCGTTTCCCATTATTGAGAACAAGAAAGTTGGGCCCTGTATAGTTGCTCTCTGGACTCATCCTGACGTTGGCACCGGGGCCTTTTATGCGTTCGTGGAACCGGCGCCGGGTGCTACGCTTCCGGGCGATCTGACGATCAAGATAGGCGTTCAGCCCGTAACCGGACGGCTGCCTGAGACATTTTATGAGGCCCAGCGCGTGAAGTCGCACGGACCGGTGCAATACAACGCTGTGGCCCAGTTCGACCGGCAGGAGTTGTGGCGTGTGCGTCTCGTGATTCAGAGTTCGCAAGGCGGTGGCGAAGCAACCGCACAAGTGGAAGTGACTCCACCCGGGTTCGGGCGGTGGGACCTTTTGTTGTATCTTTCGCCATTTCTGATTGTGGCGTTCTTGTGGTTTCACGGTATTTCGCGCATGAAGCGCCGTAAGAACGCGCGATTGCGGGACGGTGCCGAAGCGGCGATTGCTGCGCAGGCGGCCGGTCAGGTGAAACATTCCAATTGACGCTGCGATTCTCTAGATGATTTGCGATTCTCTAAATGATTCTCCTGGAGGCTGGTTCCTAATGGGCGTCGACCCGATCGGATGTTGCAGCCGTGCCTCTGCTCTGCGCGACAGGCGAGCAGGCAATCTTCAGTGCGTGGTGTCGTCGCTGCTTCTCGGGAGCCTTGTAGCGTTGCTGTCCGGGTGTCACTCCGCCCCGAAGCTGCCCGAGAAAGGATCGAAAGCCTATGCCGATGTTGTTTCGGCTTTCTACATCGGGCTCGCCGCTCTGCAAGTTGGCGATGACGTTCACGCGGAGAGTAAGCTTTCGGAGCTGGCTCGACTCGTGCCCACGGAACCTGCCGGATGGGCGAACTGGGGAGTGCTCGCACTGCGCCAGCGAAACTACGACTTGGCCGCGCAAAGACTGGAACGAGCCCGCGATCTCGCCCCGCAAAATGATCAAATCTACGATCTGTTGGGAGTCCTTGAAGCTGATCGCGGCCACTCCGCGGAAGCGATTGCTGATCTGCGGAAAGCAGTTGACCTTAATCCGAAGAACCTGCGCGCTGCTTATGCACTAGGGGAAGAAATCGAACGCCAGGGGGATGCTAACAGCGAAGCCGAATTTCAACAGGTGATCCAGAAGATTCTGGCAGAGCAACCGGAGAATCTCGCAGCATTGCTTGAATTGAGCCGCGTTGCCGCGAAACGCGGGGACGCCACAACACTAAAATCGGCGGTAGCTCAGATTACCGCCCGGTCGTCGTCGTGGCCTTCGGAAGTGCAGCAGCAACTTGCAACCGTGCAGGCTGCGGCGGCTGGAACGGATTTACGCGCGGCTGCCACGCGAACCACTTTTCTGCGCAACGTCCTCATGCGTGTTCCCGAGTTCCGACAAAGTCTCTCCGTCATCAAGGCACCCGCCGGCGAAGAGGCGCGGCCCTTCACCCACTTTGTGCGAATGGAATCGCCTGTCTTCAAGCCGGCCCCTGCAGACACGGCGATCCAATTCCCCATGCAGCCGGTTGCGGATAGCAATGGTCATCGGAATTGGAATTGGATTGGAGCCATCCAACTGGGCAGCGCCGGCGTTCCCGTCACCGCCGAGGCCAATGGCCGCGAACTGCATCTGTCGACCGGTGCAACGCTTCCCTTTCCCGGTGGACCATCCAGCGTTCCGCCTTCTCCCGAGGGAGTGTTGCAAGTCGACTTCAACTACGATTTCAAAACCGATCTCGTCCTCGCGGGCGCGGGAGGCGTGCGCCTATTTCGCCAGGACAGTCCGAGCGCGTTCACAGACGTAACGACGCAAACCAAGTTGCCGAAATCCGTGACGAACGCCCGCTATACGGGTGCCTGGGCAGTCGACATTGAAGCGGACGGTGATCTCGATATCGTTCTGGGCTCAAAGGATTCGATTCCGACTGTATTGAGAAACGACGGGGATGACACATTCTTAGCCATCCATCCTTTTGCCGGAATCACGGGGGTGGCCCAATTTGCCTGGGCTGACCTTGATGGTGACGGCAACCCGGACGCCGCCATCATCGACGGCGCTGGCCGACTGCACGTTTTTATGAATGAGCGGCAAGGCCAGTTCCGTGAGCGCCCGCTCCCCGCAGGTTTGCCGATCGTCAAAGCAATCGCGGTCGCTGATGCGAACCACGATGGAGTTCTCGATCTCTTGGCGGTGCAGGCGGACGGGACCATCATTCGGATTTCTGACAAGAACGAAGGAGAAAGCTGGGACACGGCCGAGATCGCCAGAGTGCCGGACGCTGCCAACAACCTTGCGGGAGAAGTGCGACTCCACGTCGCTGACCTCGACAACAATGGAGCCCTTGATTTGTTCCTGGCTCCGACAACGCCTGTGCCCGGTGCAGCCGGCGCGCTGATCTGGCTTGGCGATGACAAGGGCAACTTCGTGCTGCTGGACCATCCTGCAGGACCAGCTTTGGTCTTTGACGCCGCGGACTTGAAGGGCGATGGCAAGCTCGATCTAGTCGGCCTTTCCGCTGACGGCGCGCCCGTCGAAGCGATGAATCAAGGTACGAAGAATTACCACTGGCAGATAGTTCGGCCGCACGCGGTACAAGCCGTCGGCGACCAACGCATCAACCCGTTCGGCATCGGCGGCGAGATTGAAATTCGTTCCGGCTTGCTGGTGCAGAAGCAACCGATCACCGGTCCGCAACTTCATTTCGGATTGGGAGAACAGACCGAGGCCGACATTGTGCAGGTGGTCTGGCCGAATGGAACGGTGCGCGCCGAATTCGGAGTGAAAGCTGACACGGAGATCGTGACCGAGCAGCGCTTGAAGGCTTCGTGTCCGTTCCTCTTTGCCTATAACGGAAAGCAGATGGAGTTCGTGAAAGACGCGGTTCCCTGGGGCTCGGCAATCGGCTTGCGAATCAATACTCTTGGTTCTGCGCAGATCGCGGCGACTGGAGAATGGTACAAGATTGGCCGTGACCAACTCGTGCCCCATGACGGCTACTACGACCTGCGGATCACGGCCGAGTTGTGGGAAGTTTATTACTACGATTATCTGGCGCTGATGACAGTCGACCATCCGGTGGGTACGGAGATTTTTGTCGATGAACGTTTCGTAATTCCTCCGCTGAAGTTGGGACTCACGACCGTCGCTACGCCGCACGAAATTGCGCGAGCTATCGACGACACAGGCCAGGACGTTACCGACATCGTTCGTACGCTCGACGGGAAAGCTCTTGCCAGCTTCGGACGCGGCCAGTATCAAGGCATCACGCGGGATCATTTTCTTGAAGTGGACCTTGGCGACGATGCTCCGAAAAGCGGTCCTCTCTATCTGATCGCACAGGGATCGATCCACGACACCGAGTCGTCGGTGAATGTGGCCATCACTCAAGGCAGCCGGTGGCGCGCTCACGGGTTGAGCCTGGAAGTTCCCGATGGCCACGGTGGCTGGGTTACGGCGCAGGACAATCTGGGATTTCCTGCGGGCCGGAAGAAAACAATTCTTTTCAATCTGACCAACGTCTTTCGCACGGGCACTCCGCGCCGCGTGCGAATACGAACCAATCTGGAAATCTACTGGGACGCCATTCATTGGGCACAGGGTGCGCCAGACACGGAGCTAAAGACCGTGACGCTAAGTCCCAACGTGGCCGACCTGCATTATCGCGGATATTCCGTCATGCACATGCCAGGGGCCGCGCGAGCGCCCGAGGTGCCCGATTACAACCAGATTGAGGGGACCAAGCAGCGTTGGCGCGATCTGATCGGCTACTACACTCGTTACGGGGACGTGCGCGAGCTTGTAAACAAGATCGATGACCGTTACGTGATTGTGAATTCAGGAGATGAAATCTCTCTCCGTTTCTCGGAGCAACCGGCTCCGCCTGCGGGGTGGGTGCGCGACTTCGTGATCGTGGGCGACGGCTGGATCAAAGACGGCGACTACAATTCAACATTTTCCAAGACCGTGCTGCCTCTTCCGTATCACGCCAAGAATGAGTACACCACGCGGCCGGGCCGGCTTGAAGATGAATGGGTCTATCAACGGCATCCCGAGGATTGGCAAAATTATCACACGCGCTACGTCACTCCTGATGTCTTCAAGAACGCATTGAGGGACGAAACCGGCAAATGACTGGCAAGCGGATCGCAAGGGCCATTCTCGTTCTCTTTTTTATAGGGCTATTGGCTACTCCTCTCATCATTAAGCGGATGTCGGCGAGGCGGGAAGCCGACAGATCGAAGTTCGACGCGAAGACGGCATTGGCTCGGCACGGGTTCTATCTTGAAGAGGTCTCTCGTGCAGCAGGCATCAATTTTGTTCATCATTCTCCAAAGCTTGATCCCAAGTTAGATCCCATCATGCCCGAGGTTGCTTCGATGGGAGCATCGGTGTCGATCGTCGATTTCGATCGTGACGGCTGGCCCGACATCTACGTCACGAACAGCGCGATCGGAAGCAAGAATGCCCTCTATCGCAACATGCATGACGGAACGTTCAAGGATGTGGCTGGCGAACTGGGCATTGCTGACGTGAACCAGCCCGGCACCGGGATTTCGACGGGCGCGGTTTGGGGAGACTACGACAATGATGGGTATGAGGATTTGTTCCTGATCAAATGGGGGCGGCCTGAGCTGTTTCACAACGATCAGGGCCACGGCTTCACGCGCGTAACCGAGCAAGCTGGATTGCCCCCCTGGATCAATGCGAACACCGCCATCTGGTTCGATTACGACGGCGATGGACTCCTGGATCTTTTTGTTGGTGGCTACTATTCCGAAGACATTGATCTGTGGCATCTCACGACGACGCGAATTATGCCCGACAGTTTTGAGTACGCAAAGAATGGCGGGCGGAAATATTTGTTTCACAATCTCGGCAACGGGAAGTTTGAAGAAGTCAGCTCGAAAGTTGGCATCAACAGCCGGCGCTGGGCCCTGGCGGCCGCCGCGGCAGATCTACGTGGCACGGGCCATCCTGATCTGTTTGTCGCGAATGATTATGGAGTCTCGGAGCTTTACTTCAACGACGGCAAACGGTTTCACGAGGTCGGAGAACAAACGGGAGTCGGCTTCGCCCCCAAGAGCGGCATGAACGCCGCGTTTGGCGATATCCTCAATCAAGGCCGATATTCAGTTTACGTCTCCAATATTTCGGAAGACGGCATTCTCATTCAAGGGAATAACTTGTGGGTGCCGAAGGAAGGCACTGCGGGCGATGCCATTAAATATCAAAATCTGGCACGCGACTTTGGCGTCGAACTGGGCGGATGGAGTTTCGGCGCGCAGTTCGGCGATTTGAATAACGATGGAACGCTGGACCTGTATTTGGCCAATGGTTATATCTCCCTCGACCGGAATCGAAGTTACTGGTACGACTTCTCGAAAGTCGCCGGCGGAAACAGTACCATCATCGGCGATGCCAAGAACTGGCCGGCGTTTGAAGGACGCAGTTTGTCGGGTTATCAAACCAAGCGGGTCTGGCTCAACGACGGCGCCGGCAAGTTCGTGGATGTTGCCCAGGCGGTTGGCGCCACCGATACTTACGACGGACGCTCCGTAGCGCTGGTCGATTTGTGGAACCGCGGTGTGCTCGACGTGGTTGTCGCCAACCAGAACGGGCCATTGCTGCTTTACAAAAATACGGTCGCACCAGAGAACGAATGGATCGAATTTGAGTTGGAGGGAACCGGCTCAAATCACGGCGGCAGTAACCGCAGCGCGATCGGCGCCGAGGTGACGGTGTTTTGGAATGGCCAGCAGCAGGTGCAGGAAGTTTCCGGAGGCAGCGGTTTCGCCGCCGAGAACGACCGGCGGTTGCATTTCGGCCTGGGCAGGAATCCGCACATTGAGAAGGCCGTCATTCGCTGGCCATCGGGCAAAGTTCAGACCATCGATAAACCTGCCGCCAATCAATTGCACAAGATGAAGGAGCCGGCATGAGCCAGCAGACGAGCGCTCCTGTCTTTTCGCCGCAAATTCAACCGCCGCAGGGGCCGACTGGACGGAAGCGGCTGTTCAGCCTCGACAACCGCTACATCGCGCCCGCATTCATTACGTGCATTCTGCTGGCCGGTGATTTGTCGTTCGGCATTCTCGAGAGCTATCAGAAGACGCTGCTGGCGATCGTTACAAGTATTGGGCTCGAACTGCTGCTGGGGTGGATTTTCTTTCGCAAATGGGTGCATCCCGCTAGCGCTTACATCACAGGCATCAGCGTCGGCATTCTGGTGCGCTCGCCGGCCTTCTGGCCATACGCGTTGTGCAGTGCAATCTCCATCACGTCCAAATATGTATTGCGGGTAAAGGGCCGTCATATCTGGAACCCCTCCAACTTCGGCATTTCTGCGATGCTATTTCTGGCTGCGGAGACCGTGGCCACACTGAGCATCCAGTGGGGCAACTACCTACTGCCCATGCTCGTGATCTGGGTGCTGGGCTCGGTGATTATCTGGCGACTGCAGCGCTTTCACATTACTGGAATCTACGTCGCGTCGTTCATTGCCTTCGCATTGATTCGAAGCTGGATGGCCGGAAGCCCTTGGCAATCGGAGATTGCGCCGATTACCGGACCTATGTACCAACTGTTTATTTTCTTCATGATTACCGATCCGAAGACCACAGTTCGCTCCAAGCGAGGTCAATGTCTGGTGGTGTTTCTTGTGGCTGTGGTGGAAATGGTTCTGCGCCTGGACCAAATTGTTTACGCGCCTTTTTATGCGCTCTTCGTTGTCGGTCCAACGGCCATGCTGGTCGAGATTTGGCTGGATTCGCGCCGCGCGAGCGCTGCAAAACTGACGGTGGCTCAGTGACGGCTCGTAGTTGGAGTCCTCGATCTCAGGACCCACTACGCAGCGTTTTCTATTCCATGTTGCTGGTCGCTCTGTTCATGTTGCCGAGTTGCAGGCCAAAGACATCGAGCGAGCCGAAAGCTGTTCCCGCGATCCCGGGGCAAATGCCCATACCAGTAGCATCTCAAACCCAATCTTCTGCAGTGGACGCGACCGAGAAGCCTTCTCGTCCCTCCGGCCCGATCGAGTTCACCGATGTCACCGCCCAGGCTGGCATTCACTTCAAACACCACAGCGGAGCCTTCGGAAAAAAGTATCTCCCGGAAACGATGGGCAGCGGCGTGTGCTTTCTCGATTACGACAATGACGGGTGGCAGGACATCCTTCTGGTCAATTCCATGGACTGGCCAGGACATAAGTCCGGCAAATCCTTCCCCGCGCTCTATCACAACAATAAGGACGGCACGTTTACCGATGTGACGCGGCAAGCCGGGCTCGCGGTAGAAATGTACGGACTGGGCTGTGCTGTCGGCGACTACGACAACGACGGCTATGTAGATATTTACATCACCGCCGTCGGGTCCAATCATCTTTTCCATAATCTGGGCAATGGCAGGTTTGCCGACGTTACCGCTAAGGCGGGGGTCGGCGATCAGGGATTTTCCGCAAGCGCGGTGTGGTTTGATTATGATAACGACGGCAAGCTGGATCTTTTCGTCGCCCACTACATCGACTGGTCCATCGAGACCGATCAATACTGTTCACTCGACAACAAGAACAAGTCTTACTGCACTCCGCAGAGGTATAAAGGCCAAAGCTCCACGCTCTTCCGCAACAAGGGCGATGGAACGTTTGAGAACGTCACGCGGAAGGCTGGCCTCTACGATCCGACGAGCAAGTCGCTCGGGATTGCGTTGTTGGACTATGACAACGATGGCTGGCTCGACCTCTTTGTTTCGAACGACACCGAACCAAACAAGCTTTACCGAAACAATCACGACGGAACATTCACGGATGTGGCAGTCGCGGCTGGCGTGGCTTACAGCGAAGCGGGCACGGTGCGCGCCGGGATGGGTACGGATGCGGCCGACTACGACAACTCCGGCTGGCAGAGCCTGGTGATCGGCAACTTCACCAACGAGGGGATGGCGCTTTACCACAACGATGGCTCGGGGCTGTTTACGGATGAAGCGCCAGCGACTGGCATCAGCAGGATATCGACGAAGTCGCTGACGTTTGGCACTTTCTTTTTTGACTACGATCTCGACGGACTGCCCGACATTCTCGCGGTCAACGGCCACGTCTCCGACGACATCAGCGTGGTGCAGCCACAAGTTAAGTATGCCCAACCGCCGCATCTTTTCCACAACCTGGGCAAGAACAAGTTTGAAGAAGTAACCACAAAACTCGGCTCTGCGCTGCAACGTCCGATCGTGGGCCGTGGCGCGGCCTATGGAGATTTCGACAACGACGGTGATCTGGATCTCTTGATCACCGCCAACAACGGGCCAGCGCGATTGCTGCGGAACGACAACGGAAACCAGAACGACATGCTGCGCGTGAAAACGGTGGGCACACGATCGAACCGCGATGGCATCGGCGCGAAGGTCACGGTCAAGACAAAAACAGGAAGGCGCCTGTTTGCGATGGTGAAGACCGGTTCAAGCTATTTGTCCCAAAGCGAGCTACCTCTAACCTTCGGCTTGGGTAAACCGGAACCTGGCAAGACAGTGACCCTGGAGATCGCCTGGCCCAGCGGCCAGAAGGATACGATCCCAGCGGTCAAGCCCAATCAGTGCATCACGGTGAAAGAAGGCAAAGGCGTTACTTCGGCCCAGCCTATTATTTTTTCCAAGACCGGTTCCGCACAGTCTCCTACGCCCGCTGCTTCGCGAAAATGATGCGCCAACTCTGGTGCGTTTCAGGACTGAAAGCCATCGGCCCGAGAATGCCGGGCAAATTGTCGGGAACTTTGATGTGAGCCATGACGTCGACCTCCTCAAAATTCGTTAAAACAGAAACTTCAGCGCCACCTGAATCACCCTCGGGCTTACATCCGATTGGATCTGCCCGAACGTCGGCGATTCGATGTCGCTGACCGGCAAGCGGAAATTGGTATGGTTCAGCAAATTAAACAATTCCCCACGGAACTGAAGCTCTTTTGATTCCGTGAGCCGAATGTTCTTGAAGGCCGAGGCGTCCCAGTTCACATATCCCGGGCCCGCGACTACATTGCGGCCTTCGTCCCCGAACACCTCAAACCGTCCGAGAGGATCCGGCTGGAGTTGCTGAAACGCGCTTACATTGAACCATTCCCGAGGTGTGCGCGGACCGGAGTTTGGGTTGCCAATCAGATTGGGGCGGTTCGCCGAGAACCCGGTGATCTCCGGCGCCTGACCTTGCAGCGAAACGTCGTTCGAGTCAAAAACGGTGAACGGCCCGCCACTCATCGCCGTGAAGATCCCGTTCAGCTGCCAGTTGCCGAGAACGTGCGCATACCAACTGCTGGAGTGTTGCAGGAACGGGAGGACCCACTGATAACTCAGCACAAGCCGATGGCGCGAATCGAACATGGAACGGCCGCGCTCGGCCGCGAGATCAAACGGATTCTGCGCCAAATCATTTTCCCCGGCAACGGGTTGTGAAGCAGAGCCAGTAATGTTGAAGGACGAAACATCATCGATGGAGTGCGACCAAGTGTAGGACGCAAGGAACGACAGGCCGTGGCTGAAGCGTTTGCGCAGACTGGCTTCCAATGCGTTATAGCCGGAGTCTGCGACGCTGGCGATTTCACCGACGGAACTGTAAATGCAATTGTTCGGGTTGGCTAAAGTGCATCCAGAATAGAGGCGCCTCTGGTTTACATTGTTCTCGGTGGAATTCAGACACGGGACCGCCACAGAACAGCCGGGGCCAGTCGTGACCGCGCCGGGGATAAAGACGGGGGGATTCCCTTCGATGAATCGCGGCAGCCTCACACCAGTCGTGCCCACGTATCCGATCTGAAAGAGCCAGTCCTCGCCAAAAGACCGTTGAATGTTCAGATTCCAATCTTGCGCGTAGGGCAAATGCAGATTGCGGGCGACTAGGAGCAGTGTCATCGGCTCGGGGAAATCTTGACTGAAAGGATTCGGCGTATAAAACGGGTTGGCGAATGAGTGGACGGGAAAGCTAATCTGCTGCGTCTTGAGATACGGAGGCGAGCTTACGGGATCCTGCAGCGGCCCGCCCTCGCCGGTGTAGTAAGGCTCGTAGAAAATTCCGTAGGCAGCACTGACCACCGTTTTGGAATCTCCGCGCGGGTCCCAGGCAACGCCGACGCGTGGGGCGAAGGCTGTCTTCTGCGTCGGAATCAACCCAGCCGGCACGCCCGGATCGCCGGGATAGAGAAGTCCCGCAGGAGCGTTGGGCAGCACCTGGGACTGTGCTCCGGGAACAAACAGATTCACCTCATTGTTCCTCTCGGTGGAGGGGAATGGCAGCTCGTAACGAAGTCCCAGGTTCAAGGTCAGGCGAGATGAGACCTTGTAGGTATCCTGGCCGTAAGCATCGAGAGCTCGGTCACGGATTTCGCGGGCAAAGTTACCTCCGCCTTGCAGAAAGACCACCGGATCGCCGGACAGGAAACTGGCGAATCCGTCGCTGTAGGGAAAGTTCGAGAACACAAAGAAGCCGTTGGTGGCGATACCTTGCAAGGCGTTAATCTGATCGCGCCGGTATCCTCCACCAAATTTCAGTTCGTGGCGCCCGTGAATCCAACTTAGAGAGCCGGAGAGGTCGAAAGTATTTTGAAACGTGTTGCGCGGGCCGGTGATGGGGTCGCCCACCGAGGCGTATCCCCCAACCTGAATAAACGGAGGGCCTGCAGCCGAGGGCAACGTGGGAGCGTACTGAAAACCCAGATCCGTCGGTGACTCATGATTCAGGTGCTCGTCAAGCAAAAATGTATTGCGGAGAAAGGAAAAGCGGCCAACGGCAATGGTGGTTGGCGAGAATACATGGGTTTCCTGCGCGACGAAGTTCTGCGCACGGTCATACTCGCCCACCGGAAAGCCGGGAACATTGGCCCCTACAGGCGACAGAGGATCCGTCGTGGGGCCACTGCTATACATGTAGCGGAAATTCAGAGTGTCAGCGCGGGAAAGATAATGATCAAGGCGCACTCCGTATTGGTTGTTATTTTCGATGAGCGTTTGGGTGGCGATGAAGCCATTTTCGCCAACGTTGGGCAAAGGAAAAAACGGCAGGACGTTCGCCGCTGTGGGATCGATGGACGTCAGTTGGTTATTCGGGATTGGAACCGGCGCCGGGCCCATGGCGAAGTTGAGTAGCTGCCCGTTGAAGTCGGGAGCGTTTGTTGTGGCGTTGGTACAGATGCCGCCCACAAAGGAGTCGCCAGGGATGTCGGTGCACTCCTCCCCGAAATTGCCCTGTCTTTCCGCGGCGGATGGGACGGTCGCCGGCACGGTCTCACCCTGCCGGTTGCGGAAGCCTTCGTAGTATCCGAAGAAGAAGGTCTTGTCTTTAACAATCGGTCCGCCGAAGGTGGCGCCGAACTGGTTTTGCTTCAAAGGCTGAACGCTTTGCGTAAAGTAATCGGATGAGTCCATGGCGTCGTTGCGCAGAAACTCCCATGCGGCCCCATGAAACGAATTGGACCCAGACCTCGTGACGATATTGGTCGTAGAACCCGTGTTGCGGCCGAACTCCGCATTCGCGTTGTGGCTGAGAATTTTGAACTCGGCAATCGCATCGATCGGCGGCTTGAGAACAAATCCTCCGTCCACGGAACTCACATTGTCGGCGCCGTCGATCATGAAATTGTTTGACTCTGGCCGCTGCCCGTCCACGGCATAGGCCTGGTTCTCTCGCGCCGGCCCCCCGGCTTCGAGCAGTCCAGGGGTCAACGGAACGACTCCGGGCTGAAGCAGTCCGAGCTGAGAAAAGTTGCGACCGTCGAGCGGGAGGTCAAGAATCTCGTGCTCCATCACGGTTTGCCCCAGACTGCTGACGGTGCTCTGCACCAAAGCCGCATTCGCACTCACTTCCACCTGCTGCGTCTCCGATCCGAGTTTGAGGTGAATGCCGACCGTCGCGGTCTGGTTCACATCCAGCGAGATTCCTTGCTGCAAGTAGGTCTCGAAGCCTTTCGCCTGAATCTCTAGCTGATAATGTCCGATCGGGAGTTCGACGAGCACGTATTCCCCCTGTCGGTCTGTGATCGCAACCCGTGTCAATCCCGTTTCGATCTGCTTTGCGGTAACCGTAGCGGCCTGCACAATCGCACCGCTCGGATCGCTCACAGTTCCGCGAATGCTCCCTGTGATTTGCTGTCCGGCAACATTCACACTGGTAAGCAGGGCCATCACGAACAACGTGAGCGTCTTCGCGGTACGCATGTTTTTCCCCATTCGTCCTCAAGAATCAAGATTGATTTCGCAAAACAGTTTCTCGCCTGCGCTTTTAGAGAACACGCGCGAGAATTCGCCCACAGATTGAAGTGCGGCGACTATAGGGACGCTTTGCGGCGGGGTCAATAATTGGAAAGTAGTACTTGCTTCGATCGTCAAGTCGAAGACGGCCGCCCGTAGTGTTTTCACATTATTGCGTCGCAGCTCTTCCGCCAATGGCCCGTGACGGCGAATCGTGGATCAGAACTTGAAACTAAGGCCCGGTCGGTGGCCATGGATGCAGCGCTCAGATTTTCCACGTGACTGCCCAAATTTCTTAGAGCGAAACTCCTCGCTTCCACGGAATAAAATCGTCCTGCCTCAGCGACTCCGCCTTGGTGCGAACTTCGCCGCTTGCCACCCGAACTACCGACTCCAGAATTGTCTCGCCCATTTGCTCGATCGTCTTGTCGCCCGAGATGACGCTGCCGGCATCAATGTCAATGATGTCTTGCATGCGCTGCGCAAGCTCGGAGTTGGTGGAGATTTTGAGTACGGGCGCGACCGGGTTCCCGGTTGGCGTACCTAACCCGGTCGTAAACAAAACCACGTTCGCACCGGCCCCGACCTGCGCCGTAACGCATTCCACATCATTCCCGGGAGTGCACTGCAAGTGCAATCCCGATCCAGAGGCATACTCCGGATAATCAAGCACGGCCGTGACCGGCGAGGTGCCTCCTTTTCTAGCCGCGCCCGCGGATTTCATGGCATCGGTCACAAGGCCGTCGCGTATATTTCCTGGAGAAGGATTCATATCGAAACCGGAGTGAACCGCTTTTGCGCGGGCCGCGTAATCGCGCATCAATTGAATGAAACGGTCCGCGACCTCGCTGTTGACGCTGCGATCGATTAGCCCCTGTTCGACGCCGCACAGCTCGGGGAATTCCGAGAGGATCGTCCTTCCTCCTAATGCCGCCAACATGTCAGAGAGGTAGCCAATGGACGGATTTGCTGAGATGCCGGAAAAGCCATCAGACCCGCCGCACTTCAAACCGACGCAAAGGTGCGAAAGTGACGTGGGCGTGCGCTCGGCGTTGTTGGCCTCGACCAACCCCAGGAATGTGGCCTGGATTGCTTGGGAAAGCATTTTGAATTCGGATCCACTTTGTTGTTGCTCGAACATCAGGAGCGGCTTCTTGAACGCAGGGTCGCGGCGATTGATCTGTTCGCGAAGAATCCCCATCTGCGCGTTCTGGCAGCCCAGACTGAGGACAGTCACTCCAGCGACGTTGGGATGATGGATGTAACCAGCGAGCAAGCCGCAAAGATTGTTGGAATCTTCCCGAGTTCCTCCACAACCGCCTTCATGCATCAGGAATTTAACTCCGTCAATATTCTTAAAAACCCTATCGCTGGAATCGGGGAGCGCTGGAAGTCGCAGATTCTTTTGTTCCGCATTTATTTCAATGTCTCTTATCGCGCCTTCGCGGTAGAACCTGACCAGTTCCGCCACTTGTTGCCGGTAGATCTTTGGTGGAGCAAGGCCGAGCTCCTCCTCAAAGGCCTGTTTCAATACGTCAATGTTCCGGTTTTCGCAGAAGACGAGTGGCACTACCAGCCAGTAATTTCGCGTGCCAACTTGTCCGTCCGGGCGGTGATATCCGAGAAACGTTCGCTGCCGCCAGCGATCCACGTTGGGCGGGCTCCACTCGAACTCGCCTGATTTACCGTGGTAAGGAGCGGCCTCATGAGCGATATTCCGCGTGGTCAACGCTTCGCCCATGCGAATAGGCGCTCGCGCTTTCCCAACCAAAACGCCGTACATGATCAGATCTCGTCCGGCCGCAAGATCCTCGGTGGCGAATTTGTGTTTGGCGTAAACGTCGGTGACCAGGACGTAAGTCTGGTCGGAGAAGTTGATCCGTTCGCCCTGGCGCAAATTCTGCAGCGCAACCAGGACGTTGTCTCTAGGATCGAGCTTCAGCACTGCACTTTTCATTTTGTCCTGGTCCCCATTAAAAGCAGCTTTCCTATTTCAGTCAAGCGACGCAGCAGCTATGGGGCCGGGGGTTCCAGCCATCGAAAAAAGTCTTGGTCTCAAACTGAGCGGCTTCGTCTGCGGCCAGAAGTTTGGTGTGGGGATCGCGCTCGCCCGCGTGCTCTCCAGGGCCGCTGGAGAAGTCCGCAATCTGAAGACGCGAAAAGCGCAGCGCGCTTTTATATCTTCGTGGTTTCAAGCGCGCCCCGATTGACGGCGTGCGCGTGGTGGACTGCGAATTCAACGGGGTGTCGAAGCCGGATGTCATCGAGAACGTTGCCAGCCTCACGCTCCACAACGTGCAGGAAAACGGCAAGCTCATTGAGCGCGCCCAGACGGCGAAACCGTTCAGTTCCCCGAACTGACTGGTCTTTTGGTTGACTGCTTCTTGAGCTTCTTGTTCTTGAAAGATACGTACATGGGATTCATCACTGAAGATTTTCTATTGCAGAGCAAGGTTGCCCGCCGCCTCTATCACGAGTATGCGGCCGAGCAGCCGATCCTCGATTACCACTGCCACCTTTCCGCCAAGGACATTGCGGACAGCCGGCACTACAAGTGGCGGGCCATGCGAGCCAATGGCGTCTCAGAGCGCTACTGCACCGGCGATGCCGATCCCTACGACAAGTTTGTCGCATGGGCGCAAACCGTCCCGCACACTCTGCGCAATCCGTTGTATCACTGGACGCATCTGGAATTGCAGAGATACTTTGGCATCGATTCGCTGCTAAGCGAGAAATCTGCGCGTAAGACCTGGGACTCGGCAAACGAACAGCTCGCGGGCAAAGATTTGAGCGCGCAAGGAATCCTGAAGAAGTTTCGTGTGGAAACGCTTTGCACGACCGACGATCAAGATCCGATCGATAGATTAGTGGATATAGACAAAGGAGAAAATGCTCCTCACTATAAAAGCGAAAGAATCGTGCCGCGGGGACCTGACGTTTCACACCGTGTCGCACAGACTACCTTTAGCAGTCGCTGAATCACGCGCGTTCGCGGCAGACGATCTGACATGAGAGGACAATCCTTACCGGCGCTTTCGCCATCTTTACTCGACAAGTTGCGCGAACGAAGTCGCGCGAACATTTCTGCGAACCTTCGTGCTGACAAATCTGCGAACCTGGAATTGCCCACAGCCAACATGCTTAGCACGCCCGAGACAATCCTCCAGGTTGGCTCAGGAGCGTTCCTCAGGGGCTTTATGGAAGACTTTGTGCAGTTGTCGAATATCACAGGCGGCCCGGTGGGCCGGGTCGTCACAGTTCAGCGCAAGGCAGACCATCGTTCCGCTGCTTTTCTCCGACAGGACGGCCTCTACACACTCATTCTGCGCGGGCTCGAGAATGGTCAACCGGCGGAAAGAAAACGGATCATCGCGTCGATAAGCCGTTCTCTTAGCGCGGATGGCGAGTGGAACAAAGTGATCGCAATGGCCGTCCGGCCCTCTACCCGTGTGATCGTTAGCAACGTCACCGAGGCAGGCCTCGCACTCGGCGCCTCGGACACACCGGCCGATCAGCCGCCGCTTAGCTTCCCGGGAAAGCTTACGCAGCTCTTGTGCGAACGCTGGCAATCGTCGGGAGGGCACGATGCCGACGTCGCCATCGTTCCGTGTGAACTGGTTGAAAATAACGGCTCCATGTTGCGTAAGCTGATTGACGAGCAGGCACGAGCCTGGAATCTATCCGGCGCATTTTCAGATTGGCTGCGATCGTCCGTACATTTTGCGAATACATTGGTGGATCGAATCGTGGTTGGGCCGCCGCCGCCGGAAAAGTTGGAGGAGGAGTGGCAGGCGCTCGGATACCGCGACGATCTGATCGTCTGCGCTGAGCCGTTTGCTCTATTTGTCCTGGAAGCAGATGAGTTCGTCCGCCAACATTTTCCCAATGGCGAGGCGTCACCCGGCATCCGATTTGTCGACGATCTCACCCCCTACCGCGTCAGAAAGGTTCAAATTCTCAACGGCTCGCATACTATTCTGGCAGCGATCGGCAGACTACTTGGCTTGCGAACAGTTCGCGAGGCTATCGACGACCGTCAACTCGGCAAGTTGGTTGAAAATGCGATTTTTCAGGAAGTGATTCCGGCGATTGAACTTGGTGAAGAAGTCGAAAGCGGACACTATGCCCGGGAGATCCTGGAGCGCTTCCGTAATCCTTCTATCGAGCACTCACTGGTTTCGATTTGCTCGAATTGCAGCACGAAGATCGGCACGCGGCTCTTTCCCGCCATTCGCAGTTTCATGGAGCACCGTGGGGTGATGCCTCGAAGGCTTTTATTCGGGGTAGCCGCCGTGATGCTTCTCCTGCGAGACTCTGAAGTGGAAGATACGCATCTCGCGTTTATTCGCGAGATGTGGGCGCGCGTCGATGATCAGTCACCCGATTCCATTTTAGCGTTTGTCCAGCAAATTCTGGCGAAACAGATCGAGTGGAGCCGGGAACATATTGATCTGCGAGCAATCGCCCCGGAAGTCGCCCACTTCCTCATGGAGATTCGCGAACAAGGACTTCGTGCCACCATGGATTCCTAAGTTTGATGACAGAGCGAGCCGTCTTGCGCGCGATCACTCTACTAAGGATTCCGGCGATGGAACGAAAAGGCTTGCGCCTTTTTCGTGCAAGAGCCTTGGTATCGTTGGCCAACGTAGGACGGACTCGCTGACCTCCTCTTCCGGCTGGCTCTTATGTCTCCAACAACCCTGCCGATTTTTCCAGGCACAAGTCCAGTTGGCAGAAAATTAGGGAGTTTCTTGATGACAAGGGCGTTTGAACTAAGCCGCTAGCGCGGCGGACGCTACCGCGTGGTCGTCGCCAGCATTGTTGCGCGTGTAAGGTTTTGGGTCACAAGGAGGTTTACTGTGACCCGACTCAGGAAGCTGATGCTGGACGAGCTCCAGCGTCGCAACTACGCCCAGAACACCGTCCGTGCCTATATCCACGC
>JBAUAN010000114.1:0-177838 GCA_049675725.1 Candidatus Sulfotelmatobacter sp.
AGCCCGGAGTTGGGATAAACCGTCGCGCAGGCGCGTGCCACGCTACGGCGTGCAGGCGGCGCTGGACGTGACCATGCTGCGCTCCGGCATTCCCGACACAGTGCCGGGACGCTCGTTGAATTTGTGCGAGCGCGGACTCGGAGCCGTGCTGGCGGGCGAAATGATTCCCGGCGATACCGTCGGAGTGGAAGTGCACCTGCCAACGGCGCACGAGCCCTTGCGGGCCCGGGCGCTGGTGCGCTATCAGGATCACCTGCGCTGCGGGCTGGAGTTCGTGGGACTCTCCGCCGCACAGCAGGCGGCCATTCGCGACTGGGCCGAACTCTCGAAGGCTGCGGCCGAGCCGGAGCCGGGAGTCGCCATGATGGCTAACGTCGCCGGCAAGGGCAGCGAGCATGAAAAAACGAACACCTCCGGACCTCGCGGGCCAGGCGGGCCAGGAGGACCAAGCAGCGGACCAGGCAAGAAACGGCGCGGCGCGTGGCTTGCCCTGCTGATCGTGATCGCAATTCTCGGAGCCGCTTTCTGGTGGCGCTGGAATCGCGGCTGGGAAGAACTGGAGTCCGGGTTGCCCAATCACGCAGCCAAGGTAGACGCGGCCCAGGTCGCAGCGCCGGCGCTCCAGGTGCCGCCGGAGGAGATGCAGAAATTGCTGGTCCACCGCGTTGACCCGGAATATCCCGCGGCGGCGCGGCAGGACAAGCTGCAAGGCGTGATCGTCCTCGACGTGGTCGTGGGCCGCGACGGATCGGTGCTCGAGACCCGCGCCCTGAACGGCCCGGACATCCTAGCGCAAGCCGCGAGGGAAGCGCTGCGCTGGTGGAAGTTTGAACCTTACAACGTGCAGGGAAAACCGGCGGTGGTGGAGACGACGGTTGCGGTGGAGTTCAAGCTTTAGTCTCCGACGGCTTTCAGCTCTCAGCTCTCAGCTAAAACCTGAGACTTTGTCATTCCGAACGACGCGTTTTTCATCGGGGGGTACGAATCTCAGTCTCCTCTGTCGCCGAGCGCCAGCCTGTGTAGCGCACCAGCCTATGTCCCTTCGCGAAAGTCGCGACCATCTGCAGGCGTCCGAAACTCCCACCTTTCGAAAACCGCGAAAAGCCTGCCCTGAGCGCAGTCGAAGGGATGGGGCAGCCTCATTCGTGACACTGCCAGAATAAGCCGGACGTGACGCCGTCAGAACAAACGGAAAATATGGGCCAGTTCCCAGATTTATGGTTTTTAAATCTGCAATCTCAAATCTGAAATCTGAAATGTCCTGCTGATTGATTCGTCCGCTAGCGTTATCAATAACTTGCGGCTAAGTTATTGATTCTACAGAAACGCGTTTCGCTGGGAGTCGATTTCAGAGCCTCGAGTTGCAAGATCGAGCTTCGGGTCGTCCGTTAGGTTGATCGTCGATTGTAGGGTCATCGGCGCTTCGGCAAATGGCATCCTGGCAGACGACCACGCCCAAGAATTCCGTAGATTGCGTCGTCAGCCCCGACCTGTTTTCAATCACTTAGCGCTAAGTTGCTGATAACGCTGGAGGCGTGAATAAACCAGCAGGACATTTCAGATTGTAGATTTCAGATTGCAGATTGAAAAATCATAAATCTAAAATCTGCAATCTGAAATCGCCAGTGGCCGTCGGGATGACAAGGGCTTTAGGTTTTGTCTGAGAACTGACAACCGGCAACTGAGAACTGTTCTATTTTGCGGCGGGGCCAGGTTTGCGCAGCGCGTCGAGGACAATGATGCCGCTGATAGCAAAGCAGACGACCGCTCCCAAAGCTGTCGCCAGCAGAAACGCGAAGTTGAGGCGGAACACATCCGCGACCACCGCGGCGATGGCCGAGATCACTCCCAGAGCGTTCAGCCATAGCGGAGCGCGCACCGAGGCTGCCAGATCCTGCCGCAAGCGAAGTTGCAACAGCAGAGCGGCGAGCCCGATGGCTGCGACCACCACCAACGCGATGGGACTGCGAAACGTTCCCCGGCCGGTGTAGATCACGACGAGGGCGAGCGCCAGCAGCAGCAAGCCGGCAGCGAGGATGGTCAGGCGGCGGGACTTGACGGCGGGCAACGGGTTGGAAGCGGCGTCAGGCAATGGAATTCTGCTGGCAGCAGTTATACAGGGCTGGGAGAGCGCTTTCAAATTGCCGCCCGAGCTGGGTTGGGGGTTGGCCAAGCCTTTCTCGTCCTTGCTGACACCATACTGAATGAGGCTGCCCCGGCCTTCGCGTTTCGAAGGCCGGGGATTTCTGCTGCACGCGTTTTGGGGTGCAATCTATTCTGAGCTGCTATCGCGGAGTCGAAAGCGTGAGCGTCTCGGTGACCCTCACACCGAACCTCAAGAACAAGAACAAAATCGTGCGGTGTCGTCGGTCGGAGTCCCCGCCCTCCGAAAACCGCGGAGAGCGGGGCATCCTCAATCGTGGTGGTTTTCACAACCTAGCCAGAAGGGGAGGACCAGCCCGCCCGTCATTCTTCGTGGCGGGGGTCGCCATGATTGACGGCGTAGAGGACTAGCTCCACGCGGCTGGAGATGCCTAGCTTTTCGAAGATGCGGAAAAGATATTTCTTCACCGTGTGCTCGCTGAGGTTGAGTTCGACGGCGATGGGACGGTTGGGCAACCCTTCGACCACCAGTGCGACCACTTGTTCCTCTCGCGGCGTAAGCAGCGGATCTCCCTGGGCGTTGAGCACGCGCAATGCGGGCGCCTCCACAATCAAGTCGATCAGGAAGCTGAGCTGTTCGGCGTCCGCCCAGATCTGGCCGCCGGCGACGCGCTGAATGCATTTGCACAGCGAGCGGAGGCTGGCGTCGGTGATGCAAAAAATGCCGCGGACGCCGCAGCGAAATGCGCTGACCACGAGTTCCCGATCGGTGGACTCGGCCAACAGCACCTTCACCACTTCAGGATGAGAAAAATGAAAGCGGCGGAGCGTGGCCATGTTCACCGCCAGGCTGTCGGAAGGGTTCAGTGCGAACAGGGCAACCTGGATTGGGCAAGCGGCAACACTTTGCAGAATGGATTCGGTCTCCATCCGGCAGCTTGCGATGCGGAACTCCGGGCGGCGGCGCAATGCGTTGGTGAGCAAACGCGCCTGCATGCGATTGGAGTCCGCGACGAGGACGCACAGGGCGTCCGCCGTGGCGGATGTTGAACTCATACCGGGTCTCCCAACTGCGGTCCATGTTGCAGCGATTGTAGGGAGACGCAAGCGACAATCACAAGGACATGCACAGGTATATTTCGTGCGCGCTACCGAAATGGGAATACAGCGTTCCGTGCAGTAAATTCGCGGGTTAAGCGGGCACGGCTGTGGAGAACCGGGGCGATTGAGAAGCGGTCGCAAAGGAACAAAACAAATTTTCGTTTGTTGGCGCAGACGCGTAGGGGCGCAGGGATTCTGCACAGTTGCGATCGTCGCAGCGGGAAATCCTCAGGACGAACTTTGAGGATCACAAGCCATCAATTGTGTGAGCTGGCAAACATGCAAGTCTACTTTTGTGGGTAGGCCGAACATGGGCTCCGCGGGAATGGCCGCGGGGCGATCTCCGCGGACGAAACATGCACAATCGCTTCGGGTTACGCGCGATTCCTGATTCGGGGCAACGTCTTCTTTAGTAGACACCACTTCCCATGTCTTGTGGCTCTGGCGGCGACGAGCTAGTTTGCGAACACAGGAGAAATGCCAGGTGCGGAAACTGTGAGCAAACGACGGCGGGCACAGCCAAGAGGCCAACGAATCAGCATGAAGCGCCTTTCCCAATTCGTCCGTTTCACGGCATCCGCGCTGCTGGCGTTGCAATGTTGCTCGGCGGCCTTCGCACAGGGAGAAAAGTCTCTGGGCGGAGATAAGGAGACTTCCCAGTCCTGTTTAACCGGAGCAGGAACGGGGAGCTGTGTGACCACCGCCACAAAAACCGGAAAAGCGGACGGACTGGGAAACCCCTTGCTCGGGGAGCGCCGTCCGCTTTACCGGCTACGACCAAGCGACATCGTAGACGTGAGTTTCACTCTGGCGCCCGAATTCAACCAGACACTGACTTTGCAGCCCGATGGTTATGTCGAATTGAAAGATGCGGGCACGGTTTATGCCGAGGGCCTGACTATTCCTGATTTCAAGGAAGCCGTGCAGCAGGCGTACCGCGGATATCTGCATGATCCGGAGGTGGGCGTGGCGCTGAAGGACTTTGAGCATCCTTATTTCATCGTGGGCGGGCAGGTGGGGCATCCGGGGAAATATGAATTGCGCTCCGACACCACCGTGGCGGAGGCCGTAGCCATTGCGGGCGGGCTGGCGCCGGCGGCGAAACACTCGCAGGTCATCGTTTTCCGGCGAGTGGACGACGACCTGGTGGAAACACGGGTGGTGGACCTGAAAAAAATGCTGAAGGAGAAGAACTTGAGGGAGGATGTTCACCTGCGTCCGGGAGATTTGGTGTTTGTGCCGCAGAATTTCATTTCGAAGATCGAGCGTTTCGTGACCCGGCCCACGATGGGCATGTACTTGAGTCCTACACAGTTTTGAGAAACATTTCAGATCGTAGATTTCAGATTTCAGATTGAAAAATCTTAAATCTGAAATCTGCAATCTGAAATCGCCCCGCGTCCGGGCTGACAGGTTGGATTGGAGCGCATGGACAATTACGACGAGCACGGAATGCGGGGGGAGTTGCAACGAGCGTCTTCTTCGCTAACACGATCAACGCAGGCGCCGACCACGCGCGAGATAGCGATGGTGCTGTTCCGGCAGCGCAAGGTGTTCGTGTGCGCGATGGGATTGGTGCTGGCGGGAGCCGTTTTCTATTTGGCGGCGGGCGCGCGGTACCAAACCCGCATGCAGGTTCTGGTAGAGCGGGAACGCGCGGACACTCCAGTGACGGCGCAGGAGAACGCGCCCGTGGACCTGACGCGGCTGGCCATTACGGAGGAAGAATTGAATTCCGAAGTGGAGCTGCTGAAAGACGACGAAGTGATGCGCCAGGTGGTGGAGGCCAGCGATTTAGCGAAGCCCGGCTGGACGCGCTTTTTGAGGCCGGGAGAAGGTCAACCGGCGCGCGTGGAGCGGGCGGCGCGGCGCCTGGCCAAGAACCTGGAAATTGAAGCGGTGAAGAAGACCAACCTGATCGCGGTGAAGTATTCGTCGGCCGATCCTCAGAAGGGCGCGAGAGTGCTGCAGACGCTGGCTCAGGTCTACATCGAGAAGCATAAAGAGGTGCACCGCCCGACGGGCGAGCTCCATTTCTTTGAACAGCAGACGGTCGAGTCGCGGCGGCAACTGGAAGATGCGGAACGGAACCTGCTGCAGTTCACGGAGAACCACGCGGTGGTGATTGCGTCCCAGCAGCGCGATCTCGATCTGGTGAAGCTGAGCGACGCGGACGCCAGCCGGCGGCAAACGCAGATCTCCATCGCGGTGACCCGGCAGCGCGTCCAGGAGTTGAAGAAGCAACTGGCCACGCTGTCAGAGCGCACGACTACACAGGTGAGAACTGCCGACAATCCGGAACTGGTGGGGTCGCTCAAGGCGCGGCTGCTGGAACAGGAGTTGAAGCGAACCGAGTTGCTGACCAAGTTCGAACCCAGCCACCGGCTGGTGAAAGAAGCGGACGAAAAAATCGCGGAGACCAAGGCGGCGATTGCGGTAGAGGCGGCGAATCCGCTGCGCGATGAGATCACGGACAAGAATCAGAATTACGAGTGGGCGAAGAGCGAATTGCAGCATGCGGAAGTGGACCTGGAAGGCCTGGAAGCGAAAGCGGCGGCGACGAGCGAAATGGTGGCTGCTTACCAGACCCGGGCGCAGCAGATGGGCGCGGACGCGATCGCACAGGACGACCTTGCCAGCACGGAGAAGGCGACCGAGGAAAGCTACTTGCTCTACATCAAAAAACGCGAAGAAGCGCGCATGGGCGATGCGCTGGATGAGCGCGGCATTGTGAACGTTGCGATTGCCGAGCAGCCGGTGGTCGCTGCTCTGCCGCTGTGGTCGGCGTGGGTGGTGCTGGCGGCTGGGCTGGTGGCGGGCGGAGTCACTGGGACCGCCGCGGCGTTTGCGGCCGATCATCTCGACCCGGCCTTCAGGACGCCGGAAGAAGTGCTGGCCTATCTGGGGACTCCGGTGCTGGCATCGCTGCCACGAAAAACGGCGGACCGGCGGTTTCTGGCCTAGCGAACGGAATGAAAGAAGAAAAGGAAAGGGAGAAAGAAATGGAAGGAAGGATGAAGGTATGAAGCTGGATATTTTGCAGTCGTCGGAAGCGGCGGAGGAGAAGACTCGGGAGGATGGTTGTGCTGAGTCAGACCGGGTTGGGCTCGATGGTCCCGCTTCACTTCAACCTGAGCCCGCGGCCAAGAAATGGATATGGAATCCGGACGGTTTCGCGCGAGAGCAATTACGGGGGCTGGTGCAGCGGACATTTTTCTCGCAAGCCACGGTTCGGATGAGGCAAGTGGTGATCAGCGCCGCGGAGTCGCGGACGGACATTTCCGGCATATGCCAACAAGTCGGGGAGATTCTTTCGCAGGAAACGTCGGCGAGCGTTGTGGTTGCGGCCGGGGATCGGTCGTGTTTGTCGGCTGGTTCGTCGGGGAGCGACGAACAGGCTCCGGATAGTCCAAGGCGCGAAGCACTGGCGAATCGGGTGCGCGGCAATCTGTGGCTGACTCCGTGCCTTCGCCGGAGAGATGTCGCCGGAGATGCAGCCAGAGATGTAACGAGAAAGCTACAGCGAGAGATGATCAGCAGCACGGCGTGGTACTCGCGGCTATGCGATTTTCGACGGGAGTTTGAGTATTCGATCCTCGAAGGGCCGGCGGCGGGGGAATCCAGCGATTCGGCGATCGCGGCGCAAGTGGCAGACGGGATGATTCTGGTGTTGACGGCGCACGGAACGCGCCGGGCCACGGTCCAGCGGATTCAGGAAACGCTGAAATCGACGCAGACCCATCTGCTGGGGACGATTCTGGCGGAAAGAAGGTTTCCGATTCCGGAGGGAATTTACCGGCGCTTGTGACGCCGCAGATCAAGATGAAAAACAGGACTTCAACACCGAGAACTCCGAGTCCGCATGCGAATGCGCCACCACGCGAATGGCTTAGGCGAATGAGTTAGAGCTGGTCTGAAATGTCTTCTCCCCATCTAAATCCCAGTCCGCGGCAACCCCAGGCAAGTGATTGGGCCGCACGGTTGATTCCTGGAGCTGCGGGCGTCTTCCGCGGAGCTAAGAAAAAAACTGTGATGCGGGTGGGGGCAGACTTGGAAGCTTTGGCAGAGCCGGTCCCGGCATCTTCGCCTGAGGGGTCGTCTCCGGAGAACTTTCTTGCTGGGCTGCTGCCGGAACCGCTGAAAAAGCTTTGGGCGCGAAATTGGCTGGGTGCGATGGCAGCGGACTTCGCGCTGATCACCGTGAATTGGCTGTTGGTGGTGGCGATTTTCCTGCAGTTCGGCCGCGTCTTTTCACCTGCGGCCTTTGAGCACTCGGCAGCGGGAGCCGTTCGGCATCAAGTGCTGGGGATCGCTCTGTTGCATGCGGCGCTGATCGCATTGCTCGGCTATGCGGAGGGCCTGTACGGCTGGAGCGGGAATTTGCGCCGGCAGGCCGCGGCGCTGGGCAAGTCGGTGTTTTGGGCGACGGGCATTCTTTGTGTGGCGGCGTGGCTGCTGGCGGCTTCTGCCATCTCGTGCAGCGAGATTTGCGCCGCGGGTGCGTTGCACTTCGCGATCCTGTTGGCTTGGAGGCGAGCGGGGCATCGCAAGGCGCGACCGATGGCCGAACCTGGACGGCAGGTGAGGAATGTCCTGATTATCGGCGCCGGACCGGTGGGGCGCCGAGTTGCCGCAGAGGTGGAGGCCCATTCCGAGACCGCCCGGGTGGTATGCGGGTTTCTGGATGACGAACTGCCGATGGGCAACCGGGTGATCGGGCGGGTCAGTAGCCTGGCGCGTTTGGCACGCACCGGATTTGTGGATGAAGTGATTCTGGCAGCACCCCGTAACCGCGATTTGATTCAACGAGTTGTGCAGGAAGCGCGACGGCTTCGGCTGGACGTGAAGTTAGTGCCTGACTTGTTCGGCTGCCGGCCAGCGGAGAGCGAGGTGGAGCGATTCGGAGATCTGCCGGCAATCTGCCTGCACCAGGAGCCTTCCCCCGCCCTCGGACTCTTCGTAAAGCGGATGTTGGACGCGGCGGGAGCGGGAGTCGCCTTGCTGATCCTGAGCCCGATTCTGGGGCTGATCGCGGGGCTGATCAAAATCGGCTCGAACGGACCTGCACTTTACGCGGCGCAGCGAGCTGGACACAAAGGAAGACTCTTTCGTTGCTACAAGTTCCGGACGATGGTGCGCAATGCGGATGACCTGAAGGTGAGTTTGCGGCGGCAGAACCAAAGGTCGGGACCGACCTTCAAGATCACTGGGGACCCGCGGATCACGCGGCTGGGACATATTTTGCGGCGGTACAGCCTGGATGAACTGCCGCAGCTCTGGAATGTGCTGAAGGGGGAGATGAGCCTGGTGGGTCCGCGGCCGCATCCGTTGGACGATTTTGCGGGGTATGAGCTCGAACATTTTGCGCGGCTGGATGTGACGCCGGGAATCACGGGACTTTGGCAGGTCACCGCGCGACGGGATCCTTCTTTTCAGCGCGGGATGGACCTGGACCGGGAATACATCCAGACGTGGAGTTTGGGGCAGGATTTCCGGATTCTTTTTCGGACCGTTCGCGCCTGCATCGACGGAAGTGGCGACTGATGGAAGCTGTTTCGGTGCGAGAAGGAACCCGGGGCAAGTGGGCAGCCGGCGCCGGAGCGCCTTTGGTAGCGGCCCTGTTGAAGCCTGTGCAGGTGCTGATGGCCGCGCCCTGCGTGCTGTTTCTGGCGGCGCTTGCAGCCATGTTGCTGCGGCATCCGGATGTGTCGTTTTACGCCATTGACCGCGTGGCCGTTGGACTTCTCGTGGTGGGGGTATTGGCGCGGGCTGTGGTTCTGAAGCAGCGCGTGTTTGTGATGGAGCGAGCTTCGTGGCCCATGGCCGGGCTCACGCTGTTGGCTGTGGCGAGTGTTGCCGGCCAGCCTTTTGACAACGAGACGTGGTCTCTGCTGGCGGCGAAGTTCCTGGTGCCGTTCACGCTGTTTCATCTGGCCAGACTGGTGTTTACGGGCGAACGATCGTTGCGGCAGTTCGAAATATTCGCGCTCGCCGTCCTCGCCTATTTGAGTTTCACGGCGATCGCATTTCTGGTGGGCGCGAACGAACTCATTTTCCCGACCTTCATTCTGGACCCAAGCCTGGGTCATCACGCGGACCGCGCACGCGGACCGCTGTTGCAGGCCGTGGCCAACGGAGTTTCGTTGAACATGCTGGGATTGCTGGCCTGGCACGCCTTCCGGCGCGGGCGATTTCGCGGGCTGAAGGCATGGCTGCTGCTGGCCTCAGTGCCGGTGGCGGTTTTGGCCACGATGACCCGGGCGGTGTGGCTTTCGTTTGTGGGAACGATTCTGGTGGTGATCGTGCGATTCCGCAACGGGGGTTGGTGGCGGGCTGCGATTGCGCTGGTTCTGGTGGGGAGCTCGGGGTTGCTTTGGGTGCTGTGCAATCCGGACCTGGAAAGCACGATTGCGGAACGCTTTGAAGAAAGAGGGCCGGTGGATTTCCGCGAAGCGGTTTATGCCGGAGGATGGCAGATGTTTTTGGAACGTCCGCTGACGGGATGGGGCATCAACCAGATGCCAACCGAACTGGCGAGGCATGTGAGCGGATACAGGGAGAAGGTGCTGTATCCGCACAACACATATTTGGAGTTGCTGGTGGAGCACGGCGTGGCCGGGTTGGCGCTTTATCTGTGGCTGATGTGGGAGATCTGGCGGCTGAGGCGGGGCTGCATTCCTCGTGGGGAACGAAGCGGCTTTCTCGACGGGCAGTTCCATAGGCTGTGGCCAATCCTTCTGGCGGTGTATTGGGTGAACGCGGCGCTGGTGGTGATGAACTACCAGTTCGTGAATGGACTTCTGTTCACCATGGCGGGAATGCTGGCGGCGCAGCAGAGGCGGGCTTCGATGGAAGAGCGGGTGGGCGGGCAGATGGACGCGCGGGCTGAAGTGTGGGTCAGAGCATGATGGCCGTGGCTTATCTCGCGAATCAATTCCCTTCCCCGGTCGAGCCTTATGTGGTGGACGAGATCGAAGAGTTGCGGCGGCGCGGAATCGAGGTGATCGCGGGGAGTGTGCGCAGGCCGGATGAGGGAGTGCGGCTGAGCTGGGGAGAAGATCGTGATCCGGAGTTTGTGGTTCTGCAGCCGGTTGCAATCGTTCTTGCGATGAAGGCTGCGTGGTTGTGCTTAAGGCGGTGGCGGCGGATCGCGGACTTGCTGCAGCGCGTGATTTTGCAGGGGCACGAAACTCTTATGCAGCGGGGGAAAGCTTTGCTGCACACGTGGCTGGGGGCTTGCTACGCGCTGCGACTGGAGAAGAGGGGGGTGGTGAACATTCATGTGCACCACGGATACTTCGGCGCCTGGGTCGCGATGGTAGCCGCGCGGCTGCTGAATGTGGGCTACAGCATGACGCTGCACGGGTCGGACCTGCTGACGGGTGCGGCTTATCTGGATACCAAGCTGAAGAACTGCCGCTTCTGTGTGACGATTTCGGAATATAACCGGCGCTACATTCTCGAGCACTATTCGACGATCGAAGCTGGAAGGGTGGTTGTGTCCAGGCTGGGAGTGGATGTGCCTGAGCCTGCGCGTTTCTCGGCGGCAAAGGTCCGGTCATCGATATTCGAGGGGGGAACCGTCCAGAACGCCGGGGATTCGAGGTTGGATTCGCGGTTGGATTCGAGGTTAGATTCGCGGTTAATTTCGCGGCTTCATGTGCTGGCGGTGGGGCGGTTGCATGCGGTGAAGGATCATGCGTTTCTTCTGCGGGCGTGCGATCAGCTTAACCAGCGTGGTGTGGACTTTCAGTGCGAAATTGCGGGCGAGGGTCCGGAGCGGCCGAAGCTGGAACGGCTGATTCAGGAATACGGGCTGGCAGCGAGAGTGCGCCTGCTAGGGCACGTGCCCCGTGAGCGGCAGGACTCGCTCTATCAAAGCGCAGACGTGGTGGTGCTGACGAGCCGAAGTGAGGGCATCCCGCTGGTGCTGATGGAGGCGATGGCGCGGGGAAAAATCGTGGTGGCGCCGGCGATTACTGGCATTCCTGAGCTGGTGGCCACGGGGCAGACTGGATTCCTTTACGAGCCGGGATCGGTCGAGGATTTTGTGGAGCGGATTCTCTGGCTCGATTCGCTTATGTCTGTGCGCGAACCCAGGGGTGGTTCTGCCGTAGTTCCTGGCGCCAACCACCTCGACTGGGTGCGTCAACGGGCGAGGGAGCAGGTTCGCCTCCACTTCAACCGCAGGAAGAATCTGGAACTGTTCGGCGATGTTTTTCTGGAGCGAATCGTTCGTACGCAAATTCCGCGTGAGCGAATTCTGCCGGGGCAAATTCTTCCGGCGCGAAATCGTTCCGGCGGAAATCGCCGGACGGCGTGAGAACTCGTTTTATGAGGATCCTCTACTGCAACAAATATAACTATCCCTTCAGCGGCACCGAAGTTTACCTGTTTGAGCTGATGGAGCTGATGAGGACGCGCGGCCACGAGGTGGCGCTGTTCTCGATGGCCGATGAGCGGGGCGAGGCTACTCCGTACGATCACAATTTCGTTCCGCATATCGAATTCAACCAGCACGCGGGCCTCACGAAAAAGGTGCGGCTGGCAGCGCAAGCGGTCTATTCACAAGAGGCACGAGTGCGGATGCGAGCCATGATCGGGGACTTCCGGCCCGACGTGGCGCATGTTCGGAACATCTATCACCATCTTTCGCCGTCGATTCTTTGGGAGCTGAGGGCGCAAGGCATTCCGGTGATCTACCACATCAACGATTTCAAGCTCTTGTGCCCTGCCTACAACCTGGTGCGTCAAGGGGAAGCCTGTGAGGATTGCCGCGGGGGAGCATTTTGGCGTGTGCTGGGCTCGGATTGCTATCCCGGGCTGGGGACTCGGGCGGCGCTGATGATGGAGGCTTACGTTCAGCGCGGGCTGCGTACGTATGAGAAGTGTGTGGACCTTTTTTTGGCGCCCAGCCAGTTTGTGCGCGACAAGTTCGCCGAACACAAGTGGAACACGGAAAGATTCCGGGTGCTGCCGCATTTTCAAGTGGCCGCTGCCGCGGTTGCACCACCGGCGGAAAAGAATACTCCGTTACTTTATTTCGGAAGATTGTCGGCTGAGAAAGGCGTGAGCGATCTGTTGAGAGCGATGCAGCGATTGCCCGAACTGCGGCTGGTGGTTGCGGGCGATGGTCCGCAGGGCGGCGAGTTGCGGACGCTAGCGGCAAATTTGGGACTGACCAACGTGGAATTTGCCGGGTACGTGCGGGGAGTGGAACTGGACGCGCTGATTGCCCGGTCGCGCTTCACGGTGCTGCCCTCACATGCTTACGAAACGCTGGGCAAGAGCATCCTCGAATCGTATGCCAGAGCGCGGGCGGTAGTGGCTTCGGACCTGGGATCACGGCGGGAGTTGGTGCAGGAGGGCAAGACTGGGCTCCTGTATCCGGTGGGCGATGTGGAGCAACTGGCGGCGGCGATCGTGTCGCTTTCCGAACCGGAACCGGCGACGAGGATGGGGCTTGCGGGCTGGCAACTGGTCAAGAGGCAGTACACGCCGGAGTCGCATTATCGGGCGATGTTCGGGATGTATGAGGAGCTTATGGCGACGAAACGCAGGGCAGTGGCGGGAACACCATTTGCGGTCCACCAAAAATATTTCTCGCGACTGGCCGGGTTGGTAAAGGAGGAACCCGTTCCACGCAACGCTCCGAAGCGGCGGCTGCGTGTGGCGTTCATCGGCGGACGCGGAGTGGTTTCGAAATACAGCGGCATCGAGACTTATTACGAGGAAGTTGGCGCACGATTAGCGGCGATGGGACACGAAGTCACGGTGTATTGCCGCAATTATTTCACGCCGCCGATGAAAGAGTTCGCGGGCATGAGGGTGGTCCGGTTGCCGACGATACGGTCGAAACATCTGGAGACCGTGGTGCACACTGCGCTGAGCACGACCCACACGCTGACCCAGAATTACGACATTGTGCACTATCACACGTTGGGGCCAGCACTGTTCTCCGGGTTTCCGCGATGGTTCGGGAAGAAAACGCTGGTCACGGTGCAGGGACTGGACTGGCAGCGAGGAAAATGGGGACGGTTGGCGTCTTTGGTGTTGCGGCTGGGTGAGCGAGCGTCAGTAGGTTTGCCGAACGCGACCATGGTCGTGTCGCAGAACCTGCATCAGCGCTACCGCGAGCGGCACGGCGTGGATTCCTTTTATGTGCCCAACGGGGCAACGCTGCGGGAAAAGCGCAAGCCGCGCAAGATTTTCGACTGGGGGCTGACTCCTGGAAATTATATTTTGTTTCTGGGAAGGTTTTCGCCAGAGAAGGGATGCCATTTGCTGGTAGAGGCCTATGGGCGGTTGAAAACGGACGTGAAACTCGTGCTGGCGGGGGCGTCGAGTTATTGCGACGAGTACAGCCGCGAGTTGAGGACTCACGCCAGCGATCAAGTCAAAATATTGGATTGGGTCTCGGGTGAAACGCTCGATGAGTTGCTGACGAACGCCATGCTGTTCGTTCTACCGTCGGAGATGGAAGGCTTGTCGCTCGCGTTGCTCGATGCGATGGGGGCGGGGCTATGCGTAGTGGCCAGCGACGTGCCGGAGAATCGCGAAGTAGTGATGGACGCGGGATACACTTTTCGTCGAGGGGATGCTGCCGACCTGGCGGACCGGTTGAGCTTCCTGATTGCCAACCCAGCCGTCCGGGAAGCCGCGGGACGCGGGGCGAAGGCACGGGTTCTTGAGCATTATCTGTGGCCGAAGATTACCCGGGAGATTGAGCGGGCTTACTTCCAGGTGCTGGGTTGGGAGTGGCAGGAGGCGCCGAAGAAGCCCAGTACCAGCGCGTCGGAAGGGCAGAGGACGAAAGAAAGGCGTGCCGGCTAGGGAGCCATCGCCAATCTCGTGCGCCTTAACTTTGGGCGAGAAGTCGGTGGCGGCGCGATATTCCTTGACAATCTTCGCAGCCGTACCTTGCGATCTTCTCGGCTAAAGGTTCTTGGAGCTTTAACCGCAGAGGACGCAAGGGCTCCCCGAAGACCACGAAGAAGTGTCGGACAGAGATCAGCGCGGCGCTCTTGTGCTGCCGCTTCTTGGGAATGTTCCCACTTGAACTTTCCTGGTTGGGCGTTCCTGGTTGGCCACTACGTTCTCAACGGCTACTTTCTTGAACCGGACGGGCCTGCGCCGTCTTTTTTTATTACAATTGAAACCTCGGGCGGAAGGCACGACGAAAAGCACCTTCATTCATGCAGACTACGACTCTGGTCACCGGCGGTGCGGGATTTATCGGGTCCAACTTCATTCTTCAGCAACTGGAAATGGAAACGGCCACGGCGCTGGTCAATCTGGACAAGCTCACCTACGCCGGGAACCTGCGCAATCTTGAAGCGGTCACGACGGATCGCCGATATGAATTTGTACATGGCGACATTGGTGATCGCGGCCTGGTTCGGCGATTGCTGGAGAAGCATCAGCCGTCCGCCATCGTGCACTTCGCGGCGGAAAGCCACGTGGACCGCTCGATCCGCGGGCCCGACGATTTTATTCGCACGAATGTGGACGGGACGTTCGCTCTGCTGGAAGAAGTGCGCGCTTATTGGACGAGCCTGATCGGCGACGAGAGCAGGCGTTTCCGTTTTCTGCATGTTTCCACCGATGAAGTTTACGGATCGCTGGGTCCGCACGATCCGCCTTTCTCCGAAACCACGGCCTATGCGCCGAACAGTCCTTACTCAGCATCGAAGGCGGCGTCCGATCACCTGGTACGCGCCTATCACCACACCTACGGAGTGCCGACGCTCACGACAAATTGCTCCAATAATTACGGGAGGTTTCAGTTTCCGGAAAAGCTGATCCCGCTGATGATTTTGAACGCGCGCGACGGTAAGCCGTTGCCGGTGTACGGCGACGGACTGAATGTGCGCGACTGGCTCTGTGTGTCGGACCATTGCGAGGCCATTGCCCTGGTGCTGGCGAGAGGAACTCCCGGAGAGACTTACAACATCGGCGGCTGGAACGAAAAACCCAACCTCGAGATCGTGCACGCGGTCTGCGACATTGTGGATGAATTGGCGCCGCGGACGGGAGGTTCGCGGCGCGAGCTGATCACGTTCGTGAAGGACCGCCCCGGACACGACCGGCGTTACGCCATGGATGCGCGGAAGATTGAACGCGAGCTGGGATGGCGGCCGAAAGAAACGTTTGAAACAGGAATTCGCAAGACGGTTCGCTGGTATCTTGAGAATGAGGAGTGGGTGAAGGACGTGACCAGCGGAAGCTACCGGCAATGGATTTCGACGCACTATTCGATTTGAAGCCAGAAAAACACATGACGAAAACCAGCGCGCAACACAAAGGAATTATTCTGGCGGGCGGATCGGGCACGCGTCTTTATCCCGTGACACACGCCATGGGGAAAAGCCTGTTGCCGGTTTACAACAAGCCCATGGTGTATTACCCGCTGTGCACGCTGATGCTGGCGGGGATCCGGGAGATCCTCGTAATTTCGACGCCGGAGGACATCCCAAAATTCAAGACACTGCTGGGAGATGGAAGCCAGTACGGGATCCACTTGCAGTATCAGGTGCAAGCGAAACCGGAGGGAATTGCGCAGGCATTCTTGCTGGGCGAATCGTTTCTGGACGGCAGTGCGTGCTCGTTGATCCTCGGCGACAATATTTTCTACGGACACGATTTCGCGAAGGACCTGCGCGAGGCTGCGCGGATGGAGCGTGGGGCGCGGGTGTTCGCTTACGGAGTGCACGATCCGGAGCGGTACGGGGTGGTGGAATTTGACGGCAACGGGAAGGCGTTGAGCATCGAGGAGAAACCAAAGCATCCCAAGTCGCGTTATGCCGTCACCGGACTTTATTTTTATGACAACCAGGTGGTGAAGGTTGCCAGGTCGCTGAAGCCGAGCGCGCGCGGGGAGCTCGAGATCACTGACGTTAACAAAGCTTATCTGGAGAAAGGCCAGCTCGAAGTGGTAGTGCTGGGGCGCGGCATGGCTTGGCTGGATACAGGCACACACGAATCCCTGCTGGAGGCCTCGCTTTATATCCAGGCCATCGAGAAGAGGCAGGGATTGATGGTGGCGTGTCCGGAGGAGATTGCGTTCCGCTCCGGCTACATCACGGCGGAGCAGGTGGAGAAGATTGGGAATTCGATGAAGAACAACAGTTACGGAGCGTATCTGTTGCAGATGTTGCGGGAGAAAATATTCTAAGCGAATGAATCGGCGCGTGATCTCGCCGAGAGTCCTGTCCTGCCACTATGGATGCGATCAAGAAAATTCCAACTTCCCTGCCGGGAGTATTCGTTCTGGAACCGCGCGTGTTCGGCGACGAGCGGGGATTTTTCTTCGAGAGTTACAACCAGCAGACCATGGCGGAGGCAGGGATCCTGGAAAGCTTCGTGCAGGACAATCATTCCAGTTCCCGCCGCAACGTGTTGCGGGGTTTGCACTATCAGCTGAAGCAGGCGCAGGGAAAACTGGTGCGCGTGGTGGAGGGAGAAATTCTGGATGTGGCTGTGGATCTGCGCCGGAGTTCGCCGTCGTTCGGGCGATGGGAGGCGGTGAGGCTATCGGCGGAGAACAAGCGTATGTTGTGGATTCCGCTGGGTTTTGCTCACGGATTTTGCGTGACGTCCGAACAAGCGCAAGTGCTTTACAAGGCGACGGACTTTTACGCTCCGGCCCACGAGCGCACGGTGATTTGGAACGATCCGCAGTTGAAGATTGATTGGGAACTGGAAGGCGAGCCAATCGTTTCAACGAAAGATCAGCGCGGCGTTTCACTCCGCGATACAGAAACTTTCGACTAACCTGCGGAAACTCAAGACGGAACTTTACAACTACGCTTCATAACGGACATTCACAAAATGAAAACCACGATTCTCGGAAGCACCGGGCTTCTGGGCAAAACGCTCATGCGGGCCTGGAGCGGCGACGAAGTCAGCGGACTGGGCTCGCGCGACGCAGATATTCGGGATGCGCGGAAGATGCGCGAGGTGGTGAAGACGACGCGGCCGGACTGGATCGTGTTAGCAGCCGCTTACACCGATGTGGATGGTTGTGAGAGTAATCAGGATTTGGCGTTTGCAGTGAACCGCGACGGAGCGGTCAACGTTGCGCACGCGGCGAAAGAAGCAGGAGCGCGGCTGCTGTTTCTCAGTTCTGACTATGTTTTTGATGGGCGCAAAACATCCCCGTACGAGACCGATGACCGGCGGAATCCGCAGAGCGTTTATGGACGGTCGAAAGCTGAAGCCGAACTTCGTTTGCTGGATGCGATGCCCGGCTGCTGCATTGCGCGCACGTCATGGTTATTCGGCACGGGCGGAAAATGTTTTCCCGATACCATTCTGAAGTTGGCCGCGACCCGCCCAGCGCTTGATGTGGTAAACGACCAGCGCGGCTGTCCCACCTATGCCGCAGATCTGGCCGAGGCGATTATTCAACTGTGCCGCGCGAATGCGAGCGGAATTGTGCACGCGACCAACAGTGGCGACTGCACTTGGTTTGAGTTTGCCCGCGAGGTCGTGCATGGCGGCGGACTTCAAACCGAGGTGCGTCCGGTGAACAGCGCGCAGATGGCGCGTCCCGCGCCTCGCCCGGCGTATTCAGTTCTTTCTCCGAAGAGTTTGCAAGGATTCGGAATTACGACTCCCACGTGGCAGGACGCCTTGAGGCGGTACCTGCAAGCGCGCGGTTGAGAGGCTGCCGACATTGCGCCACCGTATTTCCCCTGCTACGATTCGGCGCTGGAACGTGCCGCGAAAAAGCGGGACGGCGTTTCTTTGGCATTGTCTTTCTTGTGTGATTCGTGAAGTCAATCCAGAACTACATCAACGGGCAGTTTGTACGCGGCAGGCGCGAATTCTCGGATGTGAATCCCGCTGACGGCAGCGCGATCGCCGAGGTGACCGAGGCCGACGAGGGTCTTGTGAACGACGCGGTGCAAGCGGCTCGCAAGGCTTTGCGCGGCGAATGGGGCTGCATTGGAGTGCGCGAGCGAGTTGCTCGATTGCACAAAGTTGCAGACGCGATTGAAGCGCGGTTCGATTGCTTTCTGAAGGCCGAAGTGGCGGATACGGGAAAACCGGTCGCACTGGCCGCGAAGCTAGACGTTCCACGCGCAGCAGCAAACTTTCGCGTGTTCGCCGACGCGATAAAAATGGCGGGACTCGAATCCTTTCAAACGGAGACGCCGGACGGACGAAGCGCGCTGAACTATGCGGTGCGCAAGCCGCTGGGTGTAGTGGGGATTATCACGCCGTGGAACCTGCCGCTGCTGCTGCTGACGTGGAAAGTTGCGCCGGCGCTGGCCTGCGGAAACACGGTGGTGGTGAAGCCTTCCGAGGAAACGCCTGCGACAGCAACTCTGCTGGCGGAGGCGATGCAGGAAGCTGGCATTCCGAACGGCGTTTACAACGTGGTGCATGGCTTTGGACCTGGTTCAGCCGGAGAGTTCCTGACGCAGCACCCGGACGTGAACGCCGTGACTTTCACAGGAGAATCGCGGACGGGTGCGGCAATCATGAAAGCGGTGGCTTCTACGGTGAAGCCGTTGTCGTTTGAACTGGGCGGCAAAAATGCGGCTATCGTGTTTGCGGATTGCGATTTTGAGGAAACGGTCCGTGGACTGGCCGACGCAGTTTTTCTGAACACCGGACAGGTTTGCTTGTGCGCCGAGCGAATTTACGTGGAGCGCGCGATTTTTGAGAGATTCGTCGAGGCACTGAAAAGGAAAGCGGAGAGTTTGCGGGCGGGCTGGCCCATGGAGCAGGACACGACGCTGGGTCCGCTGATTTCGGCGGAGCATCGCGAGAAGGTGATGGGCTACTACCACCTGGCGCGGGAAGAAGGCGCAACGGTGATAACGGGCGGGAGCATACCCGAATTTGGCGACGCACGCGACAAGGGATTCTACGTTCAACCAACGATCTATACTGGGTTGGCGGAATCGGCCCGCTGCGTGAAGGAAGAAATTTTCGGGCCAGTGTGCCACATCACGCCGTTCGATTCGGAAGACGAGGCCGTGGCCATGGCCAACGACACGAAATACGGGTTAGCGGCGTCGGTGTGGACAACCAACTTGAAGCGCGGCCACACCATCGCGCAGCAGATGAATGTGGGCATCACTTGGGTGAATTGCTGGTTCCTGCGCGACTTGCGGACTCCGTTTGGCGGAGTGGGACTTTCAGGGATTGGACGGGAAGGCGGAATTCATTCGCTGAATTTCTATTCCGAGCTGAACAATATTTGTGTTCGACTTTGAAAGCCTGCTGGTTGCGTTGCGTGCAAGGAGCGACCACGAAAAACACTTGAGCTGGAGCATGGGCGCAATGAGCAGGACCGAGACTAGCAAGACCGAAAGCAAAATCACAAAAGGCAAAGCCGTGCCGCGGGGAAAATACCCGCACATCAAGCGGGCCGGCGACTTCTTAATTGTGTCTGGAACCAGCGCCCGGCGCGCGGACAACTCCATCGACGGAGCGAAAGTGGACGAACTGGGCACGACTCAACTCGACATCCGGAAGCAGACGCGCGCGGTGATTGAGAATGTTCGCGACATTTTGCAAAGTGCCGGCGCGCAACTGCACGACGTGGTCGAGATTTCCACGTATCTCGTGAATATGAACGATTTCGGCGGATACAACGAAGTGTACGGCGAGTATTTTGGGCACGATGGCCCAGCGCGAACTACCGTGGCGGTGCACGAGTTGCCGCATCCGCATTTGCTGATTGAGATTCGAGCTCTGGCTTACAAGCCGGTGAAATAGGAGGCGCTATGCCGTCGATACGAAGCCTGAAGGCCTTCAACTTTCAGGCGTGGATCGAAGAGAACAAAGAAAAGTTTAAACCGCCGGTGGGCAATGCGCAGGTCTGGGAAGATGGCGAGATGATGGTCACAGTGGTCGGCGGGCCGAACCAGCGGCGCGACTACCATGACGATCCTACGGAAGAATTTTTTTACCAGCTGAAGGGGAACATTTCTGTTCGGGTCATGGAAAAACCCGGACAGCCGCCAATCGAAGTCCCTATCAAGGAGGGTGAGGTTTTTTTGCTTCCGAAACATACTCGGCACTCACCCCAGCGCGTGGCTGGCAGCATCGGTGTGGTGGTGGAGATGCCGCGTCCAGAGGGCATTCTCGACGGTTTCGAGTGGTACTGCCCAAATTGCCATCAGCTGGTGCATCGCGCGGAAGTGAAGCTGAAGAGCATTGTGCGGGATTTACCTCCGTTGTTCGAACAGTTTTACGGCAACGAGAGTCTGCGCAAATGCAAGCACTGCGACACGGTGCATCCGGGCAAATCGTAGGTGGTCCAAGCTAAGATGGTCATTGATATCCACAATCATTTTTTCCCTGCCACGTGGCCGGACCTGGCTAAGCTTTACGGCACGCCGGACTGGCCATGGATCAAGCATACCGAACCGGGCAAGGCCGACATCATGGTGGGCGACCGGTTCTTCCGGCATATTTATTCGGCATGCTGGGATCCGGAACTACGCCTGAAGGAGATGGACCGCGACGGCGTGGAAATGCAGGTGATTTCCGCAACGCCGGTCCTGTTTGCCTACGACCGTCCGGTGGAACATGCGCTGGATTGCGCGCAGCTTTTTAATGACGCGGCGCTTGAGCTTTGCAGCCGCGGAAAAGGCCGGCTCAAGTCGCTCTGCCAGGTTCCGTTGCAGGATGTTGACGCGGCTTGCGCGGAACTCAGCCGTTGCATTAGGGCAGGACATCTGGGTGTACAGATTGGAAACCACGTTGGCGAAAAGAATCTCGACGATCCAGGGATCGTGACGTTTCTGCATCATTGCGCGGACGAAGGCGCGGCCGTCCTGGTTCATCCCTGGGACATGATGGGCCAGGCGCGCATGCCGAAATATATGATGCCGTGGACGGTGGGCATGCCGGCGGAAACGCAGCTGGCCGTGGTGTCGCTGATTCTGAGTGGTGCGTTCGATAAGTTGCCGGGAAATCTGCGGATTTGTTTCGTGCATGGCGGAGGGAGCTTCTCTTTCTTGCTGGGGCGGCTGCAGAATGCGTGGCACCACCATCCCGAGGCGCACGGCGTGTGCCAGTTTCCGCCGAGTCATTATCTGAATCGCTTTTATGTGGACTCTGCCGTCTTCGATCGGCATGCCCTGCAATTTCTGGTGGCGACGATGGGTGCGGATCAGGTGATGCTTGGGTCCGATTATCCGTTCCCGCTCGGAGAAGAGCGTGCGGGCGCGCTGATTCGTGGAAGCCAACTTTCTCAGCACGCAAAAGAGAAAATATTGAGTGGGAACGCGCAGCGTTTTCTGGGGATCGAGGGCAAGTCGCTTGAAAAGCAAGGAGTTGGCGCGTCAATGGCGTCTGAGGAATTGTCCCACCCAACGGGCCGGCAGCTTACTTACAGTTCTTATTTGAAAATTCCAGAATTGCTGGAATTGCAGCAGCCGCAGTCTTCGCCACAGCATCACGACGAGTTGCTGTTCATTATTGTGCATCAGACGTACGAACTGTGGTTCAAGGAACTGCTGCACGACCTGGACGCAGTAGTCGCGAACCTGCAGTCGGCGGGAGCGCATCCGGATTCGCGGGATGAAGTTTATGAGGCGGCACGGTTGCTGCGGCGGTGCACCGAGATTACTCGGGTGCTGGTGGAACAGTTCACGATTCTCGAAACCATGCTGCCCACACATTTTTTGGCGTTTCGCGACAATCTGGAACCGGCGAGCGGATTTCAGTCGGAGCAGTTTCGCGAGCTTGAGTTTCTGTGTGGCCTGAAGGACGAAAAAATGTTGCGCTATCACAAGCCGACGCCTGAAGCTCATGCACAGCTCGAACGCAGGCTTCGAGATCCATCGTTGCGCTACGTTTTCTTTGAGGCTTTGCGAGGCTTGGGTAAGCTGACGGCGCTGCCGGAAGGCGCGACGGAGCGTGAGCGGTTTGATGCGAGGGCCCGCGCGGTGCAATCTCTCTATCAGGATGATCGGCACCACCGCGACTGGATTGATGTGTGCGAACGTCTGACTGAGTTCGACGAACTGGTTGTGAGCTGGAGGCTGCGACACATCCAACTGGTGGAGCGAACGATCGGAGTCAATATGGGGACCGGAGGGAGCGCAGGCGCTTCGTATTTGAAGCTTACGCTGGAAAAAAAATTCTTCCCCGAATTATGGGAAGCGAGAACTTTACTGATGAAGTAATGTGTGCGACGCGCGCCACTCTGTCCAGCAATTGCTTATCGAAGAGTCATCTCCGCATGAAGGGGCATCCCGAAACAATCAGACTAATCGGGGCCGGCTTGAATGGTCCGCTGCTGGCGATTCTTCTCGCGAGGCGTGGCTTTCGCGTTGAAATTTACGAGCGCAGGGCGGACATGCGGCGCGTCCGGGTGAGCGCGGGGCGGTCGATTAATCTGGCCTTGTCGACGCGGGGAATTCATGGGCTAACAAGTGCGGGCCTGTGGCCCGCGATGCAAAAGGTCATCATTTCCATGAAGGGGCGGATGATCCATTCCGTAGGGGGAGACCTTACTTTTCAGCCGTACGGGAAAGACGCATCGGAAGTGATCTATTCGATCTCACGAGCCGAGCTGAACATGGCGCTTATTTCCGCAGCAGAGGCAGAGGGCGTCAAGTTTCATTTCCAGCAGCGCTGCACCGGAGTCGATCTGAAGACCGGCGCGATTCGTCTGCGCGACGAACAAACGGGCGCGGAGACATCGGTTGAATCCGATGTGTCGATCGGTTGTGATGGCTCAGCTTCGGCGCTGCGCGCGGAAATGCTGAAGCAGAATCGCTTCAATCTGTCGCAACAGTACCTCGACTACGGATACAAGGAGTTAACAATTCCGGCAGGTCCGGAGGGAAAGCATTTACTCGAGAAACATGCGTTGCATATATGGCCGCGGGGGAATTACATGCTGATCGCGCTGCCAAATACAGATGGCAGTTTTGCCTGTATCTTGTTCTTGCCGTTTGAAGGCGCGGACAGCTTTGCCACTTTGGCCGCGGCTTCCGATGTGCTCGGATTTCTCCAATCGCGGTTTCCGGATGCGCTGGCGTTGATGCCACGGCTTGCCGAAAATTATTTCGCGAACCCGACGGGGGCGATGGTCACCATCAAGTGCTCGCCGTGGCACGCGGAAGGCAAAGTCTTGATGCTGGGCGATGCGGCACATGCCATCGTTCCTTTCTTCGGGCAGGGAATCAATTGTGGATTCGAAGACTGCACTTGCCTGATGGAACTGTTGAACCGCCACGGAGCGGATTGGCCGCGGATATTCGAGGAGTTTGAAGCAGAGCGAAGGATCAACACCGATGCGATTGCGGATATGGCTGTGGAAAATTTCGTGGAAATGCGCGACCGGGTTGGCGATCCGAAATTCCTTTTTCGTAAAAAGGTGGAACTGGCGCTGGCAGCGAAATATCCGCACCTGTTCGTGCCCAAGTATGCGATGGTGACGTTTCACCGGGTGCCCTACTCGATCGCGCTGGCTCGGGGCACGATTCAAGAACGGGTGCTGTCAGAGTTGTGCGATCCGATCGACCGGGTCGAGGACCTGGACTGGGGCTTGGCCAACCGCCTCATTCGACGAGATCTCACGCCGCTGGAGCAAGTTCCGTGACCGGCACGTCGTACGAAACTGGCGCGGAGTTCGCGGCGAGGATGGATGCAGACGATCCGCTTGCGAGCTTCCGCGATCGTTTTTTCTTTCCGAAGACGGTGTCCCGGGAAGATCGCATTTATTTGTGCGGACATTCTCTTGGCTTGCAGCCCAGGAAATCAAAGGAGTACATCGAGCGAGAGTTACAAGATTGGGCGGACCTCGGCGTGGAAGGCCACTTCCACGCGCGCAATCCATGGATGCCTTACCACCGACTATTAACCGAGCAGATGGCAGCACTGGTGGGAGCGAAGCCGCAAGAAGTTGTGGTGATGAATTCGCTGACGGTCAACCTTCACTTAATGATGGTGTCGTTTTACCGGCCGACGCGACGGCGGCACAAGATTGTGGTGGAACGTGGAGCGTTCCCGTCGGATCAGTACGCGGTGAAATCGCAAATCAAAGTACAGGGATACGATCCGGAATCGGCTTTGATCGAATTGACGGCGCGGGCCGGGGAGTTCTGCGTTCGCGACGCGGATGTGGACGAGTTGATTGAGCGCGAGGGTGACTCGATCGCGCTCATTCTGCTCGGCGGTGTGAATTACGCGACGGGCCAGGCGTTTGACATGCAGAGAATTACGGCGAAGGGCCACGCGCAGGGATGCGTGGTGGGCTTCGATCTGGCGCACGCCGCCGGGAATTTCCCGGTGAGGCTTCACGAATGGGGTCCGGACTTCGCCGTGTGGTGCAACTACAAATATCTGAATGGGGGTCCGGGATGCGTGGGCAGTTGTTTCGTGCATGAACGGCACGCTCGAGCGTGGGAGTTGCCGCGCTATGCGGGATGGTGGGGGCACGAAGAAAAAATACGATTCGAAATGGGGCCGGAGTTCCAGCCAATGGCGGGAGCAGAAGGATGGCAGCTGAGCAATCCGCCGATCCTGGCGCTGGCCCCGTTGCGCGCATCGATGGAGATTTTTCACGAGGCTGGAATGGAGCGGCTGCGCGCCAAGAGCGTGGCGCTCACCGGGTATCTGGAGTTCCTGCTGGAAGGGATCGCCTCCGCGAAGTTTTCGATCATTACTCCGCGAGAATCTGAGCGGCGAGGAGCCCAGATTTCCCTACGGATACCTGACAAAGGAAAGGCGTTTTGTGAGGAGTTGGCTGGCGCGGGAGTGATTGGCGATTGGCGCGAGCCGGACATCCTGCGAGTGGCACCTGTGTCGCTATATAACTCATATCAGGATGTTTATGAGTTCGTGCGACGATTCTCAGCCTGCTTGAGGAAAGGTTGACCCGGAAATTCCCCGTGGCACCATAGGTTACCTCAGTAACAATTTCAGGCAGACTAACAAACATACAATTCTAGTCGTGGGGATTTCTCCGCTCCAGCACGCTCGGAAGTGGACCGCCATCGTGTGCGGAGTGGTGTGCCTTCACAGTTTGGTTTCCTTCCTTTCTCCGCGAGGGGCTGCACTCACGTCCTTCGGCGATCTCACCCAGTGTCTTCTCTTGTTGGGCGCAACGATTGGAATGCTTTCCAACCTGCGGCACAGCAACACCAAGTCCCGACTGTTCTGGGGATTGATGGGGCTAGGTTGCGCCATGTGGTTCAGTTCGCAGGTGTTGTGGACGTATTTCGAAGTTTTTTTGCGACAGGAAGCTCCCAACCCATTTGTGGGGGATGTTGTGTTGTTCCTGCACATCGTGCCCATGATGGCCGCGGTTGCGGTGTTGCCGCATTTTCAGGAAGACGATCGAGCGGTCCGCATGGGCTCTCTTGATTTGCTGATGCTGTTTACGTGTTGGCTATACCTTTATCTTTTTATCGTGATCCCCTGGCAATATGTGTATCCGGTCGAAGCTGAATATGGTCGCAGCTTTGATGTGCTCTACCTTGCGGAACACCTGGTATTGTTCGCCGGTTTGATTTTGGTGTGGCGGCGCACCACGGGCGCATGGCGAGGACTCTACGCGCAACTGTTCGGAGCAGCCGTGTTGTACTGTACCGGTTCGTACCTGGCAAGCCGGGCGATTGATGCGCACGTTTACTACACGGGCAGCCTGTATGACATCCCGCTGGTGGCCGCGATGGCGTGGTTTGCGGCGATTGGGTTCGTGGCGCGCAAGGCATCGGACGAGGGCTCTCTCCAGGGAGTGCCGGGGCAAGGCCATGGGATATGGAAAACGCGGCTAGCGATGGCGGCCGTGTTTTTTACTCCGCTGATGGTGGCGTGGGCGCAATTCGGCGGACATGCACCGCAGCGAGTTCGCACTTACCGATTGTTGCTGACTGTGGCAGTGATGGTTCTGATGGGAGGGTTGGTTTTTTTGAAGCAGCATTTGCTGGATCAAGAGTTGCTCGGCCTGCTTCGCCTTTCACGCCAAAACCTGGACGAGATGTGCATTCTGAAGGACGAACTCGAAACCAAGGAACATTCTCTGCGGTGGCACGGCCTGGAACTGCAGCGCAAGAATCTTGAGCTGCAGCAGATTTCGTTTACCGATCCGCTCACTGGAGTTTGGAACCGCCGGTATCTCGAGGAGATCCTGACTGCGGAAGCGGGCCAGGTCTTACGCAATTACCAGCGAGCGCGCGGAGGAGACATACGAAAAGTTGACCACCGCGACCTGGTGTTCATCATGGTGGACGTAGATTTCTTCAAGGAAGTGAACGACCGGTACGGCCATCCTGCCGGAGACCGGTTACTGTCTCTGGTCGCGGAGCGGCTCTCGCGAGTAGTGCGCAAGTCGGATGTGCTGGTGCGGTGGGGTGGAGAAGAATTTCTGATCATGAGCCGGTCCACGGACCCGTCGGGAACGCCGGCGTTTTGCAGCCGCATTCTGGAAATCATGGCGTGGGAACCGTTTGATCTCGGATATGGAATCAAAGTGAGGAAGACGTGCTCGGTGGGTTGGGCGCCGTATCCCTGGTGCCGCGGGGCTTACGAGGCGATCTGCGCCGAAGAAGTCATTGCGCTGGCCGATGCCGCGCTCTATCGCGCGAAGGGGTTGGGACGGAACGTCGGCGCCGGGATACTACCGACGGACACGGCGAGCAAGACTCCATCGGAAATTAGCCTGATGTCCGTTCACGAGGATGACAGCACGCTGGCACGGATCGTCAAGACCGAATGCCCGGAGCAAGGGTCGGTCGAGGAACACATCGAAGCTGTTGAGCCTGTTGATAACGCTAAGAACGCCTAGCTCCGCGATTCTGATGTTTGCTCTTCTGACATTCTTTCTGATCAGCAATTTTTTTGCGGCTATTCTTCGTCGCCGTTGAGCGCTTGACCTTCAACCCCCTGTTGAATACATTGAGAAGCCGGTTTCTCGCAGGACAAACGCGCGAGCCTGCGGTCCCAGCCGATCGAAAGGATTCTCTACGAGGCATCTCCGACAATGAATGCAAAAAGTAAGCCTGGCAAAACGGGCCTTCGACAAAAGGCGCAGTTGATGTCGCCGTCCGAGATCGAACGCACGTTGGTGCGGCTCGCCTACGAGATCGTGGAAAAAAATGGCGGCGTGGAAGCGTTGGGCCTGGTCGGGATTCGACGGCGGGGCGTTCCCATCGCCGAGCGGTTGGGCAGAATCATCACTCGCATCGAGAATGCCAAGGTGCCGGTAGGGACGCTTGATATTACGTTTTATCGCGACGATCTATCGACGCTGGGACCGAAGCCGGTGGTCAAGGAAGAAGAAATCGGCTTCTCGATTGAGGATAAGAACATTGTGCTGGTGGATGACGTTCTATTCACCGGCCGCACGACGCGGGCGGCACTGGATGCGTTGTTTTCGCACGGGCGTCCGCGGCGAGTGCAGTTGTGCGTCCTGATTGACCGCGGACATCGGGAGATTCCCGTGGAAGCGAGTTTCGTAGGACGCAACGTTCAGACGACCATGAACGAAGTCATTGAAGTAAAGCTGACCGAGATCGACAATGCGGAGAAAGTTCTGCTGATGGAGAAGTGATTCGCGTTAGACTTCGGCTTTTGTTCCTGGAAAAATTTGAAAGACGGCGGGAAGCTGCCGTCCTTCTCAGTTTTGCACGATTTAGTTCTCTAACAAGCCTGCCTGAGACTCCGATCTCTTACGCCAGCCTGGCGCAAATTGCCTTGGTCTGCGTATAGAGGTTGAGAACATCGTGACCCATTTCTCGTCCCCATCCTGATTGTTTGTAGCCACCGAAGGGCAGAGCCGCGTCGAAGATGTTGTAGCAGTTAATCCACACGGTTCCGGCGCGCAACTGTTCTGCCATGCGGTGAGCCTTGCTGATGTCGCGCGTCCAGACAGCCGCAGCCAGGCCGTAGGCGCTGTCGTTGGCTCGAGGCAGAATCTCTTCCGGATTATCGAACGGCATGGCCGTGACGACGGGTCCGAAGATTTCTTCCCGCACCACTTTCATGTTTTCGCGAGTGTTCACGAGGACCGTGGGCTCGACAAAGTAGCCTTTGTCGCCCGACTTGTGGCCGCCGGCGATGGCAGTAGCGCCCTCGCTAAATCCGGCTTCGAGATATCCGCAAACGCGGTTCATCTGTTCCTCGGAAACCAGCGGTCCCATTTGGGTTTGCGGATCGAGGCCTGAGCCGACACGGATCTTCTTGGCGTTCTCAGCGACTCCTTCCACCACGCGGTCGAAGATTGGTTTCTCGATGTATAACCGCGACCCGGCGCAACAACACTGCCCATGGTTGAAGAAAATAGCGCTGGCGGAACCAGCGATCGCGGCGTCGACATCGGCGTCCTTGAAGACGACGTTGGGGGATTTTCCGCCCAACTCCAGCGAGACTTTCTTCAAATTGCCGGTGGCGGCATGAACGATCAGTTTGCCGACTTCCGTGGAGCCGGTAAACGCGATTTTGTCGACGTCCGGGTGCGCGGCGAGAGCAGCGCCGGCAGTTTCGCCATAGCCCGGAACAATGTTGACCACGCCCTCGGGGAATCCAGCTTCCATGATGAGTTCGCCGAGACGCAGCGCCGAAAGCGGTGTCTGCTCGGCGGGTTTGAGAACCACGGTGCATCCCGTAGCCAGCGCCGGGCCCAGCTTCCACGCGGCCATGAGTAGTGGGAAATTCCAGGGGATCACCTGTCCTACGACTCCGACCGGCTCGCGCAACGTATAAGCAAGATATTTAGCGCCCGGCGTGTAGGGCACGGACAACGGAATTGTGTTGCCTTCGATCTTGGTGGCCCAGCCGGCCATGTAGCGGAAAAGTTCGGCGGCGAGCGGAACGTCGGCGGCCTTCGCGACTCCAAGCGGCTTGCCGTTGTCGAGGCTTTCGAGATAGCCGAGTTCCTCGGTGTGGGCTTCGATGAGATCGGCAAGTTTCCACATGAGGCGGGCGCGTTCGGCCGCGGTCAGTTGCCGCCACGGTCCGTTATCAAAAGCCTTGCGCGCGGCCTTGACTGCCCGCTCAATATCTTCACGGTCGCCCTCGGCAACTTGTGCGAGGATTTCGCCCGTGGCGGGATTATAAGTAGGGAAAGTTTTTCCGGAAGCGGCGTTGACCCATTGACCGTTGATCAACATCTTGCGAGGTTTGTCGATGAAATCCGCAACCTGTGGGTGAATTTGGGGGGAAAGTGCAATACCCATACAACCTCCTTCGTCAGACAGAAATCAATCTGACATTGTCGTAAGACGAGCAAGATCCGGGGTAATCGGGAAGGACGACCCTGCGGACGATAAGAACCGCTAACATGCTAGACCCATGCGGGGGCAAAAGCAATTCGGTGGAGGGGTGGCCTAACGGCAAGAAAATCGATTCACTTAAGGCCGGCTATTCGCCGTAAGGAACCCAGATGTTCTTGACTTGGGTGGCGTGTTCAAGGAACCAGCGTCCCTCGGCAAGATTGGAATCGAACCAGTCGATCTCGCGGCCTTCGTTGGTCCAGACCTGTTTTAGATTTCCCGTGGACATGGCTTTCGCTGCGGAGGCACTGGCCTCGTCCGCGAAGCACCAGATGGCGTCCACATCGTCGTGCTCGGCAAGAACCTTCAACAGTTGCGACGTGTAACCCGTCACCATGTTGATTGCACCTCCGGGCAAATCGCTGGTGTCGAAGAGTTGGTAAAGCTCCGCGGTGATGAGCGGATAGGCCTCGGAAGGAACTGCGATCACAGTGTTCCCCACGGCGAGAAGCGGCATTGCAAGCGAAAGGAAACCGAGCAGTGGCGCTTCCCTGGGACAGATGACGCCGACGGTCCCGATGGGCTCGTTCATGGCGATGGCAATATTGCGGAACGGCGGGTTGTGGACCGCGCCATCGAATTTGTCTGCCCACGCCGCGTAGGAGAAAATGCGCTGAACGCCGAGATCGACTTCCGTGGCAGCTTGCTTTTCGCCAACGACAGGGGCAAGGCGTCGAATGATCTCATCACGGCGTTGCGAAAGATTTTCTGCGCAGTAATAAAGAACCTGGGCGCGATTGTGTGCAGTGGCTTTTCCCCAGCCTTCGGCCTTGCGCGCGGCCTCGACAGCGTTGCGAATGTCTTTGCGATTGCCAAGCGGAGCCTCGCCGAGCAAGTGGCCGTCTGGCGAACGAACCTCCATGCTGTAACCGGAATCGGGCCGGACTTGTTTCCCGCCGATGTAGAGCTTTACGGTGCGGTCAATGGCGGGAGTGCTGGCTTGCGCCTCGTCCTCCACCTCGATGACTGCGGGCGAGTGTGCGGCCGGCAACTTCGCGGCGTTCTTAAACCACGACGGTTCCAGATATTCCAGCAGCCCCTCGCGGCCGCCCTCGCGGCCAAACCCGCTCTCGCGGTAGCCGCCAAAGCCGCACGATGCGTCGAATAAGTTGGTGCAGTTTACCCAGACGACGCCGGCCTTGAGTTGCGCAGCAACGTGCAACGCGACGTTGATGCTCTCGCTCCACACACACGAAGCGAGGCCGTAGACCGTGTTGTTGGCGAGTTCCACGGCTTCGCGCGGCGTGCGGAACGTCATCGCCGCCAGGACTGGTCCGAAGATTTCTTCCTGGGCAACGATGGATGTGGGATGCACATTGCTGAGAAGAGTCGGCGGGTAGAAGAAGCCGTGCGCAGGCAGCGTGACCTGCGGCTGCCAGCAGGTTGCACCTTCGGCGACGCCTTGCTCCACCATGCGCTGGATGCGCTCCAGCTGCACCCGAGCCACGATTGCGCCGATATCGATGGATTTATCGAGAGGCGCACCGATGCGCAACGTGCTCATGCGCTCGCGAATCTTGCCGAGCAAACTTTCGGCGATGCTCTCCTGCATCAGCAGCCGCGAGCCGGCGCAGCAGACTTGACCCTGGTTGAACCAGATTCCGTCGACGAGGCCTTCGACTGCACTGTCAAGATCGGCATCGTCGAAAATAATGAAAGGAGATTTTCCTCCCAGCTCGAGTGAAAAACGTTTGTGGCTGGTAGCTGTAGCCGCGCGGATTGCGCGTCCGACCTCGGTGGAACCGGTGAAGGCGATCTTCTCAAGATCCGGATGTTTCACTAACGCTTCACCCGTGGAACCGTCGCCGGTCACGATGTTGACAACGCCCGCAGGCAATCCGGCTTCTCGGCAAAGTTCGGCGAAAGCAAGCGCTGTGAGCGGAGTAAACTCGGCCGGCTTCAAAACGACCGTGTTGCCTGTAGCCAGCGCAGGTGCAATCTTCCAGGCCGCCATAAGCAGCGGAAAATTCCACGGAATAATTTGCCCCACCACACCGCAAGGCTCATGCTCGGGAAACTCCTGCTTGAGAAGTTGCGCCCAGCCAGCGTGGTGATAAAAGTGCCGCGCGACCAGAGGGATATCAATGTCGCGGCTCTCGCGGATGGGCTTTCCGTTGTCCGTGGTTTCGAGAACTGCGAGCAGGCGCGAATGCTTCTGTACCAATCGGGCTAGCGCATAGAGATAACGGGCTCGCGCATGCGGAGTAAGGGCGCGCCATTTCGGCGACGCGGCGCGGGCAGCCTTCACGGCGGCGTCAACGTCGGCGGCAGAACCCTGAGCGATAGAAGCCAGTTTTTCGCCGGTAGACGGGTCGACCGTGTCGAAATATTCGCCGGCCACCGGCGCCTGCCACGCTCCGTTGATGAAGTGGGCGAAGCGGCGGCTGTGGCGATCGAGCCAGGACTGCGACTCCTTGGGATCTTCGGGAGCAGGACCGTATTCCATGCTTACGAACTTCTCAGCGATGCTCATCTTGACCACTTTCGCCGACGGGCCCAGTGCCGCCGGAGGGATGTAAGGTCCAAGCAACGACAGCGCTTGGAACAGAGATCATCAAGGCGATGACAAAAGTCACGACAGCCGGAAGGATGGAGCGGCTCCCGAACACAACCCCGGCATAGCCTCCGATCAATTCACCGAGCGCAAGGGCGATGGCTAACGTCGCAGGAGCAGAGACCGCAAATGCTGTGGCGGCACGCCGTGCATCGGTTCTTGAGTGGTCCGCCCTAAGTCTCCGAAAAATCCACCAGGTTGCCAAGAAATCCGGAACGAAAATAATTGGCACCACCGTGATTCGCCCGTGCACTGACATATCGTGCACGAAGAACGAGTAGACAAAAATGAACGCCCAAGACGTGACCGTCAGCACAAGCGCGGCTTCCGCGACCGTCACGAATAAGTGGCATTTGGCGTTCATGACTTTGTCTTGCCAGCCCTTCACCGATGATAATGATCGGCATCTACGCAATCGGATGACGATATTCCGCGGAGTACCGCCCGGTCGCGTGATGTTCCAGTTGGCGTTCGATATCTCCCAGCAAGCTGCTGGCACCAAAGCGAAACAGTTCCGCGCGCGTCCACGATAACCCGAGTTCTTCCTTCATCATAACCAGCCAATCCGTGGACTGTTTGGCCGTACGCAATCCCCCGGCCGCTTTGAAGCCCACGAACATTCCAGTCTGCTGCGCGTAATCACGAATGGCGCGCGTCATGACGAGCCCCACTGGTAAAGTGGCGTTGACGGCCTCTTTGCCGGTCGAAGTTTTGATGAAGTCGGCTCCGGCCATCATCGCGACCATACTGGCTCGTGCTACGTTGCGCAACGTGAGCAGATCGCCGGTGCCAAGAATCACCTTCATGTGAGCGCTGCCGCAGGCCTGTTTGAAAGCTGCAACCTCGTCGTAGAGCGCCTGCCACTGGCCGCCGAATACATAGCCACGCGTGATGACGACATCAATCTCGTGCGCGCCCGCTTCCACAGAGCGGCGGATTTCTGCGACTCGCTCTGCCAGCGGTGACAGACCTGCCGGAAAGCCGGTCGAGACGGCTGCAACGCACACTCCACTTCCTTCGAGAGCGTGTAGAGCGGTTTCGATGAATGTGTGATAGACGCACACGGCGGCGACTTTCACTTCGAGTTCTTCGATACCCAACTGGAGCACCAGATCGTTCTGAATGGGCTGCCGGGCCTTGGCACAGAGGCGGCGCACCCGGTCGTCGGTATCGTCGCCGGAAAGCGTGGTCAAGTCCATGCAGGTGATGGCGCGGAGCAGCCAGGCGGCCTGCCATTCTTTCTTGACCGATCGGCGCGCGACCTGCGACTGGGCACGGCGTTCGACGGCACTGGTGTTGGCTTGCACGTCGCGCACCCAGTGCAGATCCAGAGGAATGCCCGAGTTGGGCTGAAGGGCGTGTCGGGAAAGCGTTGCGATTAATCCCGCAGCGCGGCCGGTATCGTAGCCGCGCGATCCATGCGTAGCTTCGCGGGTCGTCGCGGGAAGTTTGTGATCGACGGACATTGACGACTTTACCTCAAAGGCGCCATGTACACTGCCCTTGGCTCAGGTTGCAATTGTACGGCAGGCACCGCGAACTGGGGCGTCGGAATGGAACCCGCGACGAAGTCTTACTCTGCGTTGGCGAAAATGCCAGTCGGTTGCGACGACAGGGTTTACAATGACGCTCAATTTGTCCGGGCCACTATCTCCGACGAAACAAGTCATGCTTAAGAAAACTCTCTCCGCCGCTACCCGCAAGCAGTTAGAACACGCCGCACAGAAAGTGATGAAGAACGCTCACGCGCCCTACTCCAACTTTCGCGTGGGCGCCGCGATCCTGTTGGCGGATGGCAAAGTCTTCTCCGGCTGCAACGTGGAGAACGCTTCTTATGGGATGACGAATTGTGCCGAGCGGACGGCAATTTTTTCTGCAGTGGCGAAGTTGGGGCCGAAGATTGAGATTCGCGCGGTCGCCGTAACCAACGACCACGGCGTTGCGTGCTCTCCTTGCGGAGCCTGCCGCCAGGTCATCTATGAGTTCGGCCCCGACGCGGTGGTGTTCTTCCAAGGCGCTCGGGGCCCGAAGCAAGCTCACATCTCTGAACTCCTTCCGGAAGGGTTTCGCCTCCAGTGAGTCAATCCGCAGCCTCGACTCAGATATTCCGCGCAATCGACGTGATTCGCAAGAAACGAGATGGCGGCGAGTTGTCGCAGTTCGAAATCGAATCGCTTGTTGCGGCTTACACACAGGGAGGGATTCCCGACTATCAAGTTTCCGCGTGGCTGATGGCGGTGGTGCTGCGCGGGATGACGCGGGGCGAAACTGCGGCCCTCACGGACGCGATGCTGCACTCAGGCGAGGTGTTGGACCTTTCAGCCATCGCGGCAAGAAAGGTAGACAAGCATTCCACGGGCGGAGTGGGTGACAAGACGTCCCTGGTATTGGCGCCGCTGGCGGCCGTAGGGGGCGTTACGGTTCCGATGATCAGCGGACGCGGGCTTGGTCACACCGGCGGAACTCTCGACAAACTGGAGGCGATTCCCGGGTTCAACGTGAATCTGCCGGTGCCAGAATTCCGACGCGTACTGGAGACCTGCGGCTGCGCGATGATTGGGCAAACCGCGGAGATCGCCCCGGCCGATCGCAAGCTTTACGCGTTGCGCGATGTGACCGCGACTGTGGAAAGCCCCTACTTGATTTGTGCTTCCATCATGAGCAAGAAGTTGGCTGAAGGCATTGACGCGCTGGTGCTCGACGTGAAGACCGGTTCCGGCGCGTTCATGAAGAGCGAAAAGGATGCAGCGTTCCTTGCCGACCTCATGGTGGAAACGGGCGAGCGGATGGGTAAGAGGACAGTCGCGCTCATCACGGACATGGACCAGCCGTTGGGAAATATGATTGGCAACGCGCTGGAAGTGGTCGAGGTAGTGGATGTCCTGCGTGGCGCCGGGCCGGCCGATTTGCGGGAACTTTGCCTGGAGTTGGCAGGATGGATGCTCTATTTGGGCGGGATTTCGAAAACGGTTGCTGAAGGAAAGCAGGAGAGCGCGAAGCTGATCGCCTCGGGAAAAGCCCTCGACCGGTTTCGCCAGATGGTGGAGCTGCAGGGTGGAGATCCCCGAGTGGTCGACGATCCGAAAGGCTTGCCGCAGGCTCGGCACGTGAAGCAGGTTTTGTGTCCGAAGGATGGATACATCTCTTCTCTGCAGTGCGAACAGATCGGCACCGCTTGCGTGATTCTCGGTGGCGGACGCGAACGCAAGGAAGATTCGATTGATCCGGCGGTGGGCATTGTGCTGCATAAAAAGGTAGGAGATCATGTTGCCGCCGCAGAACCGCTGGCCACGATCTACTACAATTCCGAATCGCGAGTTGCGCGCGCTCAAGAATTGTTGGAAGAGAGCTGCCGGATCGGCGATTCACCGCCGAGCGAGAAGAGGCCTCTGATTCATCGGGTCATCGGGAAGTAACCGGGAAGCCAGGAGAAAACTGAATGGGACGTTTCACGGGAATTCTCGGCCTGTTAACGATGCTGGGCTTGGCTTTTGCTTTCTCCACCAACCGACGCGCCATTCGGCTGAAGACGGTGGCGTGGGGCCTGGGCCTGCAATTTGCATTTGCCATTTGTGTGTTGCGCATCGATGCGGGGCGCCGCGCATTCCAGGCAGCGGGCAACGTGGTCAATCGCTTCCTGAACTACGCCTTCGCCGGATCGGAATTCGTTTTCGGCGATCTCGGGAAGCAGGGTTCGCATCTCGGCTTCTATTTCGCTTTTCAGGTGTTGCCCACCATCATTTTCATTACCGCTTTTTTTGCGGTGCTTTATTACTACGGGATCATGCAGTTCGTCATCAAGATCGCCGCGTGGGTGATGACCCGAGTGATGGGGGCGAGCGGCGCGGAATCGCTGAACGTGGCGGCCAGTATTTTCATGGGGCAAACAGAAGCGCCAGTCACGATCAAACCGTTTCTCGCCGATCTGACTCATTCCGAGTTGATGACGGTTATGACCAGTGGGATGGCGCACGTTTCAGGTGGAATCATGGCCGCGTATATTGCCTTTGGCATTGAACCGAAGCACCTGCTGAGTGCGGTGATTATGACGGCGCCCGGCACACTGCTCATGGCAAAGATGCTGGTACCGGAAACCGAGCAGCCGAAAACCGCCGGACGCGTGGTGATGAGCGAAAACGAAGAACGCGCTGAAAAGGAGGAAAATTTGCTGGGTGCGGTCGCGCGGGGAACCACCGACGGACTGCACATGGCGCTGAACATCGCCGCGATGCTGATTTCGTTTTTGGCGCTCATTGCCCTTGCGAACGGAATTCTTGGGGGCATACACCACTGGATCGCGTGGTGCCCCTCGAGTCTGGAAACAATCTTCGGCGCCGTCTTCGCGCCGGTGGCCTGGGTAATTGGGGTACCGTGGCACGATTGTGGGGTCATTGGCAATCTGCTGGGCACCCGCATGGTGCTGAACGAACTGGTGGCATTTTCGATGCTTGGCCCGATGAAGACGGCGCTCGATCCGCGCTCGTTCACCATCGCAACCTTTGCTCTGTGTGGATTCGCGAACCTGAGTTCGATTGGAATTCAGATTGGCGGCATCGGCGCGTTGGCGCCGAATAAGAAAGGCGAACTGGCGCGCCTCGGCATCCGCGCGATGTTGGCGGGAACCATGGCGAACTTGATGTCGGCCTCGATCGCGGGCATGTTGCTGTAGACGTGGGCAACGGTTTTTCCTCCGCTTCGGTTCCGATCGAGAGCTGGCTCCGCTACTTCGCGCTGCGGCAATCTGGAAAGGATTTCTCGCATGAAACGATACTGGTTTACTTCTGTAGTCGCTTTATTCGCTGTTCTTGCCCTTGCGACGGGCGCATCTGCTCAGCCCCCTCCGCGGCGCGTGATCATCGACACTGATCCGGGCACCGACGACGCGCTAGCGATTCTGTTGGCGCTGAATTCGCCCGAAATTAAAGTGGAGGCGCTCACCGTAGTGCCCGGAAACGTGGTGGCAGCCCAGGGCCTGGAGAATGCCCTGAAACTCGTCTCGCTCGCGGGGCGATGCGACGTTGCCGTTGCCGGCGGAGCACAGCATCCCCTGAATCAGAAGTTGATCACGGCGGAGTATTGGCACGGACAGAATGGGCTAGCCAACATCGAGTTACCGCAGTCCAAATGCAAGGCTGATCCGCGGTTTGGGCCCGATCTGATCATTGAACTGGTCCATAAATATCCGCATGAGATCACGTTGATTCCAGTGGGGCCACTGACCAATATCGCGCTGGCGGTTTCCAAGGATCCCTCGATCGCGACCTTGGTGAAAGACATCGTCATCATGGGCGGATCAATCAGTGGAGGAAACGTAAACGGAGCTGCCGAGGCCAACATCTATAACGATCCCGAGGCGGCAGCAATTGTGTTTAACGCGGGTTGGATTGTAACCATGGTGGGTTCCGACATCGGCGAACGCACATTGATGACGCGCAAGCAACTCACGCAGATTCAATCCACGCATGGGCCAGAAAACGATTTCGTTGCTCAGCTCGGCGAGTTCTATTTGTCACGCGCCGAGAAAAATGGATACCCTGGCGCCGCCATGTACGACCCGCTGGCTGTGGGAACAGTCGTCGATCCGACTCTGGTCACGCTGAAAGAGATGCACGTCGATGTTGAAACCAAGGGCGAATTCACGCGCGGAGAAACCGTCGCCAATCGGATGGGGGCGAACGAAAAGAACGTCCTGCACGGAGACCACTACGTGATCGAGGGCTACGACTATCTAAAGCCGAACGCGAGAGTGTGCGTGGCATCGGATGCGGATCGGTTCTTGCAGCTGTTTATCAGCCGGATAAGAGGAAAATAATTCCGCACATTCCGCGAAGCATTACCTGTTCCGCGCTCCTTTCAGCGTCGGCGAACAGCTCTAGCCATTCGCTCGTACTATCAGGAGAATTGCTAGCGCGTAAAAAACAAACATGAGTAACAGGTACAACTTGGCGCGCGGACCCGAGTTTGCAAACTCTTTCCACGCAAGAATTCCCCAGAGCGCGGCGACCATGGGCGCAGACTGGCCGATGGCATAAGAAATTGCCACACCCGTGAGGTTTGCGGCAACCAGATTGAAAACCGTCCCAGTGCCCCAGATGAATCCACCGAACAAACCAAGCAAATGTCCCGACGCCGGTCCACGGAAAAATCCGCCAAAGCTCACCGGCTCACCCACTAGCGGATGTTTCATGAAGTAAACATTCCAGATAAAACAGGAGAGCAGCGCCCCGAACGTCAGGAACACGGCAGCACTATACGGCCCCAGCGAATTCCCGCGAGTCATCGCGTGAGTCATAAAGGGAGCCCATAAGCCCATCAGAACGCCCGAAACCACGCACGTGACGATGCTCTTTTTCGAAACGGAACGTCCGGCAGCGGCGAGCGTGCCGTAGGCTTTACCGTCCAGAACTACCGCGATGAAAGCGCACGCAACACCGAGTGCCAGAAATATCGCGTTCCCTTTCGGCTGCAGCGCGTAACTCAAAACCACTCCGACCACCAGCGCGATGCCGATCGAAATGGGGAACGCCACGGCCAGTCCAGCCATATCAATCGCAGCTACGAGCAAAAGGTTCGCGAGGTTGAACAGAGCTCCGCCGATCAGTGCGTTCACAATGTTCGAGGTGTCCGCGGAGTGGACGTTATTCAGGAAGCTTGTGGAATCGTGGCCGGCGCTTCCCATGGTCAGTGCAAGAATTAGTGAGACCAAGAAGATGCCGATTGCATAGTCCCAGTAAAAAAGTTCGAAGCGATAATTCTTGACGCCTTTGAAAGTATTCGCCCAGGAACCCCAACAGATGGCGCTCGTGGCCATCATCAGAAGTGCAATCGGGAGACTGTGCGGAGTAAACATCGTGGCTCCTTTGGGCAGCTTGCAAGTCCGCGCGAAGCGGGACGAACCTCTCTGTCTTCTATTTGTGATCGGGGCCGAAGCAGCGAGGTAGCCTAGCGTTGCAACCGAAATTGTGTCAAGGCCAAAGACAACGGCGATTTCGCTGCTCGATCGACGATTTTCGCTGGAGCAGCTTTATCGCAACCCGCAAATCTGACGTTGACACGATTCACATCGCTTAATAGACTCGGCGTTCCTAACGATCTTTGCACAACGATCCTTGCACGAAGATCTTTGAAGATGTCTGCACGAGATCTCGTGCACGAAACACTATATGGCAAAACAGCCTCGCATCGCGGTGATTGGCAGTGCCAACGTTGACCTGACGACGTTTACGGATCGGTTCCCGAAACCCGGCGAAACCATATTCGGGCAGAAGTTCGACCTGGGATTCGGCGGCAAAGGCGCGAATCAGGCGGTTGCGGCGCGGTTATGCGGTGCGGAAGTGTTCATGGTGGCGCGCGTGGGAAGCGACCTGTTCGGCCCGGCGACGATTGCGAACTTCCAGAGACTCAGGATCGATGCCACGCACGTCAAGCAGGTTGAGGGACTATCGAGTGGCGTCGCACCTATTTTTGTCGATCCCAGTGGACAAAACCGTATCCTTGTGGTCAAGGGGGCAAACGACGCGCTGAAGCCAGCCGATGTGGACGCCGCCGCAGAGACACTGAAAACCGCCGACTGCATCGTGCTGCAGTTTGAGATTCCACTCGAGACTGTTTACTACGCAGTCTCGTTCGCGCGAAAGCACGGCGTTCGCTGCATCGTGAATCCTGCGCCAGCGCAGCCAGTTGACCTGCCGGCATTGGCGAACCTCGATTACTTCGTCCCTAACGAAAACGAGGCTGAGACGATCACTGGAATCACCGTGCATAGCGTCGAAGACGCGAAACAATCTGCGGCGAAACTGGTGAATGGCGGCATTCGGCGAGTCATCATCACGCTCGGAGCTAAGGGTTCCCTTCTCGCAAGCCCTGAGAGCAGCGAACATGTACCCGCGTTTCCTGTGAAAAGTATCGACAGCACGGGTGCGGGCGACGCATTCATCGGCAGCTTTGCCGTGTTCCTGGCAGAAGGCATACCGGAACTAGAGGCGGTGCGGCGGGCCAATTTGTACGCGGGACTCTCGACCACCGGCGTGGGAACACAGAAGTCTTTTTATGATCGCCAGCGTTTTGACGCAGAATGGAAATCCCGATCCGGGACCCGCTCCCGTTGAAGTCGCCTTAACGCTCGCAACCACAGTGGCCGATCGCGATATGAAGTGAAACTGTGCGCTGCGCTTGGCGTTGACCGCATCTGTGTCGACGAATTCGCCAGTCTTGAATAAGTCAACCGCAAATCTCGGATGCGTCGATACGAAAAGATCGCGGCGAGCAGCCTCGATTCACAGGCGAAAAATCTTGACTTCGCAATAGCGGCCCATTTATAAGGCCCTTCTACGGCTACGGCTTTCAACTTCCAAGAGCAGAGGAATTTTTTCGTTCGGTTGAGGGCTGCCGAAAGGGGTTCGAATGCTGAACAAGAAGGCGCTGCTCGTTGGTTGTTGCGGTTTCCTGGTTTTTTCCCTCTGTCCACTCCTCTACGGCCAGGCAACCGGAAGTTTTTCCGGCACCGTTTCTGACAAAGCAGGCGCGGTCGTGTCAGGAGCGACTATAACAGCCACCTCGCAGGGCACCGGCGTGTCGCGCGAGGCGAAGACTGACGACTCCGGGCACTATCTGATCCCCTTACTGCCCGTCGCGTTCTACACCATTCGAGTCGATGCACAGGGCTTCGGTCCCGCAGAGGAAAAGGACGTCCGCCTGCAGATCGACGAGCATCGTGAATTGGATTTCACCGTAGCTCCTGCCTCCGTCACGACCGCCGTACAAGTAAATGCGACCGAAGTGGCGGTGGAGACTACGAATCCGACGTTGGGCCAGGTCATCACGGCGGAGCAGGTCGCCGATCTTCCGCTGAACGGACGGAATTTCGTGCAACTGGCAACGCTCGCTCCGGGCACCACCGCATCAACCAGTCCGGTGAGTTTTTTCACAAACGCTGCCAGCAGTGAAGCCGCGACGCGCGGATCATTTTCGCTTTCGGTCGGCGGATCGCGCGAACAGGAGACCGATTGGTTGCTCGACGGAAACGATAATAATCAGTTAGATGAAGGCGGGATCGCGATCTTCTCCTCGATCGACGACATTCAGGAATTCAAGGTGCTAACCTACAACTACTCAGCGGAATATGGAGAGCGCGCAGGCCCGACAGTACTGGTGACGACGAAATCGGGGTCGAATCAGTTCCACGGATCCTTGTTCGAGTACTTCCGCAATACCAAGCTCGATGCCAGCCCGTACTTCTCCACGTCTGCCCAAAAATTCAACCTGAACCAATTTGGCGGTTCGCTAGGCGGCCCCATCAAGAACAATAAGACCTTTTTCTTCGCGGATTATCAGGCCAAGATGCAGCGGGAGGGGGTAACCTTCACGGGTTATGTCCCAAACACTGCCATGACGACGCCGGATGCGAATGGCGATTACGATTTCACCATCAACCCGCTGAACATATCGCTTGTGAACCCGTATGCGAACCAGAACGGGATTACCGGTGAACCTGGGACCTTTCAGTGCTCATCCGGCACCACTCCTGAGCCCGTGCTTGCAGATGGGAGCCAAAGCCCTGGCACGACTTGCAACGTGATTCCAAAAGCCCTAATCAATAGCATTGGAGCAAAGGTAGTCCAGCTGTACCCTACTCCTAATGCTCCGAACGCCACCGGCTACAACTATGTCAACCAGCCCGTGCGCAAACTCAACGAAGGAACGTGGGATGTTCGCCTCGATCACAATTTCTCCAACAAAGATTCCGCATTTGCGCGCTTCAGCTATGATCAGGCCACGAATTTTGTTCCTGGAGGTTCCCCGACCTGGTCTGAAGCCAACGCCTTCGGCAGCAACCAATACATCAACAATCATGGACGCAATGCGGTAGTTACGGAAACCCACATCTTCTCACCGAACCTGATCAACCAGTTCACCGCTGGCTACAGCCGGATTTTCAATCACATTCTTTCGTATGGCACCGGCAGTTGCGAAGCCGCGAACTTGGGTATTCCCGGCGCTGATCTGGGAGCGCAATGCGACTCCATCACCGGCTACCCCGGAAGCTTGAATCAGTCGACCAAAGACTGTGAAAGCTGTGGCCTGACGTCGTTCCAGATGTCGAGTTACTTCTCGGTCGGAGACCGCGGCTATTCCCCTTACCAGGGTGGAACGAATGTCTACTCGCTGTCGGACACGCTCGATTTGATTCGGGGAAAACACAATGTCCGCGTCGGTTTGGTTTTTCGAGCGAACCAAATGAATGTAAGAAACAATGCATTCCAGGATGGCTACGTCGTGGAGGCGGGGTTGGGAACGGGCGACGACATTGCCGACTTGCTGCTGGGCAGCACGGGGGTTTTTGCTGCACACGATCAGACGTTCCTCGGGGCTACTACCGGTCGCCGCTGGAAACTGGTGCGCCCCTTCGTTCAGGATGACTGGCGCGTGACCAAGAATCTGACCGTGAATCTCGGGCTCGCGTGGTCCCTGGCCACTCCCGAAACTGAAGCCCAGAATCGGCAGTCGAACTACAACATCCAAAATCTCAAGTGGTATGTCCCGAAAAATAGCCCGGCCTTGAGTGGATGCACAAACTGCATCGCTACTGACGGACGCGTTGGCATTCAGTTCGACAAGACTGCACTCGAACCACGCATCGGTTTCTCGTGGAAGCCGATGGGCAGCGACAAGACCGCTCTCCGTGCCGGGTATGCGATTTTCCACGATTCAGCTTGGAATCAAGGCGGACAGGGGCTATGGCAGAACCCCCCGTATTACGCGGAAATTGATCCCGATAACTTTCCGAATGTGCTGTTGACTCCCTTTTTCTCTTCTACCGGCTTGTGCAACCCTTATGGCGCCCCAGGCTGCGGTCTATCGTACGGATTCCAGCAGATTGCTCCGACCAATCCTGCATGTCCGCCAGCCGGAATCCTTACGGCACCGATCAGCCCGGGCTGTTATACCGGGAGCATACAATCCGCAAACCTTAATTTCAAGCAGGGCATGATCCAGCAGTTCAATCTCAACATTGAGCGGCTGTTGCCGGGAAATGTTGTGCTGACAGCCGGCTACGCCGGCTCTCGCAGCGATCACATCCTGGTCAGTCAGGAAAATGAGAACCTCAATGATCCGAATGCCTGTCCCGACGGCTTTGCTCCAGTGCCGGGCTACACGGTCGGCTGTGGCTTGGGTTATTTCCCCTTCGCGAACCCCTTTCAAAGCGTTAACAGTAACAACAGCGTGGGCAACGCCCGCTATGATTCTCTGGAAGTCAAGGCTGAGACAAAGAGTACACGCCATGGCCTCTACGCACTGCTGGGCTATACCTGGTCCCGCACCTTCGACTCCGGTATGCCCGATGGTCTTGGCACCAACCCTGGCGCCACCTATTGGCCACTGCCCGGAACGAAAAAACTCGACTGGGGTCTATCGCAGCTGAATCTAGATGACAGCTTTACGGCCAGCGTCCTTTACGATCTGCCTTTTGGCAAAGGTAAGCACTTTGGAGGGAACTGGAACGGCGCGACGAATGCTCTGCTCGGAAATTGGCACCTGGATCTGATCGAGAGAGCCACGTCCGGATTCCCGCTTTTTGTCGTCGACAGCGCGGATGAATCCGGAACATTTTTCTCCTACAACGGATTTACGCTCCAGCGTCCGAACCAAGTGGGTGATCCTCATAGACCCGGTATCGTAGCGGCTAACTTGAATTCCCGGTGCCAGGTCACGACCAACCAGATCGATCCCGTGACGGGCCTGTCGGGACTCGCTCCATTGCAGGTTGGAACTCATGCGGCATGGGTTAATATTTGTGCATTCTCGCCCGCGCTCAGCGGAGAACTGGGCACCGCCGCGCGTGCACCCGTCTACGGTCCGCGCTTCGTCAACACCGACTTCTCCGTCATCAAGAATTTCCCGCTGTCGCTTCGTGAAGGTATGAACTTGCAGTTCCGAGCCGAGTTCTTTAACGTTTTCAACCATCCACAGTTTTATTTGTCGGGGTTGGGTGATAGCGGACAACAAGACATCAACACTCCTTCGAGCTTCGGCGTCATCAATAACACAGTGAACAATCCTCGCCTGATTCAATTTGCGCTCAGACTCGCATTCTAGAACGTTCTATGAATAATTTCAGGGGCAGACGGGCGCCACCCGTTCTGTCCTTTGTCTTGCGGAAACGAACACGACTCGTAAGAGATTAGCCTTGCTCAAGAAATCTTTAGTCTTAATCGCCTACTGCCTGAGCGCCATGCTCTGTGTCGCCCAGGCGCGCCGCAAAATCATCGTCAACGAAGACTGCTCCGGGCCGGGCGGCAGCAACATGCAGACGCTGCTGGTGCTGATTCAATCTCCGCAGGTCGAGGTGCTGGGGATCACGGTGGTGAGCGGAGATCAGTGGCGCGATGAAGAAGTGGCACATACGTTGCGGTTGCTCGAAGTTATCGGCCGTACCGACATTCCGGTTGTGCCCGGAGCGGTTTTCCCCCTCGTCCGCAGCCGTGAGGAAGCCCAGCAGTGGCAAGAGCGTTACGGGAAAGTTGCCTACGCGGGCGCCTGGGATGACCGCTGGTGGCACGAGCCTTTTGCGGTGCCGGAGCTTCCCGAGGGAAAGCCGACGACCAAGCCCGCGGACGAAGACGCCATACACTTTCTGATCCGGATGGTGCACAAATATCCTCACGAGGTGACCATTTACGAGGGCGGCCCGATGACGAACCTGGCTCTCGCCATCGCAATCGATCCGCAGTTTGCAGAACTGGTGCAGGAACTCGTGTTCATGGGGGGAAGTTTAAACCCGAGTACTGACAACCCGGAGTTCGCGAGCAATCCGCGCCACGAGTTCAATTTTTGGTTTGATCCGGAGGCAGCGCATATCGTGCTGCGTGAGCCCTGGAGAAAGATTGTCTGCACGCCCACCGACATTTCCATCAAGACACATCTGACTCCCGCCATGATCAAAGAGATCGAAGCCAGTGGCAGCCCGCTGTCGCATTACCTTGCCCACTTTGCCCAGTTTTGGCCCGGCGCCGACATCATGTGGGACGAACTCGCGGCGGCCGCATGGATCGATCCATCCCTCATCACCAAGAGCGAGACCCGCTACATGGGAGTAGACCTCGATAAGGGAGCGGGATACGGCAACACTCTGACCTGGAGCGACGAAGACAAACCGAAATTCGGTGCGCAACCGGTTGAGATCCAGGTGGATCTGGATACCGAGAAGTTCTACAAAATGTTTGTGCGCTTAATGACGTCGCCCACACCTGCGGCTCATTAGCCTTAGCCTTTGAGTTCGCCTCGCGTTAGTGGGCCATGGGATGGAACGACCCGCGCACAGCATTCATACCTGCGCGCTTGCGCAACTCGCTGAGCAGAGCGCTGGCGGCGTTGCGGTAAGTCTTGCTCGGGTCGGAAGGATCAGCCCACACTGCGTCGTAAATAATCTGCGCGGCTTCTTTCAGGTCCATGTGCAAAGCCGCCTCGCAAACGTCCAGGCGACCCTGCAGGCGCTCGTGGCAGGGCTGGCAAATCTCGGCGGGCTGCGATCCGCTGGAGTGGTTGTGCTCGAGTTTGCAGGTGTACGCGGGCGCGTTGGTGACCTCGGCATGCACCGCGACCAGTTCAGATTTGAATTCACGAAGAAACTGCTCACGCTCCTGGTCCAAGTCCGTGCCAGCTTGTTTTGGTTCTTTGCCAGCTTGTGCGACGTCGTCCTTGCGAGGAGGAGCAGTCTCAGTGCTGTTCTGGGGTACCTGGCCGGCTGCAATTCGCATGACCGGGGCGACCCGCTCCTGGCTCTGGCACGTTGGGCAAGCATCGAGATCGGCCGGGTAGTAAAGGTGACACGCGGCGCAGGGCAGTCCATACGCAGAGGACTTGCCTGCTGGCGCGGCGGGCCCATTGGTCAAGGTTGGGTGATTGCTCCCGGCATTTTTTCCGTGCACGATAGCTTGTTGAGGTTGAACACCAACTGCTGCGCGCTGGGGCTGAGTTGCTTCCATCCTGCATCTCCGAAAAATCTTCTCTTAAGTTTAGGCAGATTGTGGGCCAGCCCGAAACACCAGCAGTACACCCGGAGGTACTGGCCTGTGGGACACGTCCGACTCGTACGGCGAGGAGACGGCCAGAGCGAGGCTTTGATTTCGATGGTTGCGGCATTCGGAGCGAGTACCGCTCCTGTGCCGAACCAATAAGGCTGGCGCACAGTCGCAGAGAAGACTGAGATCCCTCCGCCGCGATGAAGAGCGCGGTCGTTCGGGATGACAAGGGTTTTAGGTTTTAGCTGAGGGCTAAGGGCTGACGGCTGTCAGCCTTTCACCTCGCGCTGTTCGTCGCTTTCATCAGCCTGAGAAGTTCCTCGCGGCGAGCGCGGTAAAGCGTGCGTTCGGGATCGAGCCGGGAAGCCAGGTCCAGTTCGGAAAGAGCCTCCTCGTACCGGTCCAGGCTCATCAGGCACGCGGCCAGCGAATAGTGGTTGTCGGCGGACGGCTTCAGGCGCAAAGCTTCACGGAATTCTTTTTCAGCGGCCTGCAACTGCTGCTGCTCAAACAAAACCGTGCCCAGGTAGTGATGGGCCACGTCGGAATCAGGGTTCAGCGAAACCGCAAGGCGCAATTCCCGCAGAGCCTCTTCCGGCTTGCCATCTAGAAGAAGAGCCTGGCCGAGGACGCGGTGCTCGGTGGCGCCCGAAGGATTCTGTTGCAACGCCAACTGCAATTCCGCAACCGCACTCTCGTAATCTTTCTTCGCCATCAGCGCGCTGGCCAGGCAGCCGTGTCCCTCTTGCCATTCCGGGTGCTGCTTGTAGAGCTCGCGCAGTTCGGTGATCGCCTCGTCGAACTTGCCCTGGTCGCAATACGTGTTGCCCAGATTGTTGCGGATGGAGGCTTCTTCTGGAGCCAACTTCTTAGCCTCGCGATATTCCGCCACCGCTTGATCAAGTTTGCCTTCTTCGTGCAGGGTCAACGCTAAATTGGAATGCGCCTCCCAGAAGTCCGGACGAAGGCCGATGGCCCTCTCATAGGCTGCCAGCGCGGCGGGCAAGTTGCCCGCGGCATGCAGCGCAATGCCCATGTCGTAATAGCTGTCAGCGTTCTCGGGATCGCGTAACAGAGATTGCGCAAACGCGTGGATCGCGGCGCTATATTCGCCACTGGAGTACAAGCCCAAGCCCAGGTACTGATAAGCCTCGGAGTTCTCCGGGTCCATGCTCAGTGCGGTACGCGCTTCTGAGACCGCGTTCTGGCCGTCATCCATGCGATAAAAAATGTAGGAAAGGCTGCCGTGGTTCTCGGGAAAATCCGGCTGCAGTTGCAGCGAGAGTGTGATCTCGTCGAAAGCATCATCCCATTGATCTTGCTGACGAAGCATCGCGCTGAGGGCGAAGTGCAGGGCGCCGTTCTGCGGATCGGCGCGCAGAGCTTCTCGCAATTGCAATTCCGCTTCGTGATAATTCTGTTTCGCCGCAGCCCCAGCCGCTTTTAGCAGCGCGGGCGAGATTGGAGCGTCCGCCGTGGAAGCCGGAATCTTGACGGAACCAAGAAGACGCAGAAGATTCTCATCGGCACCGGCCGACTGCAACTGGCGCAGTTCGTCTTTTCCCGGAGCGGCGGCCAGGCCGCGCTCGCCAACTAGCCGCACCAAGCGGCTGTTGGAAACACCTCCAGCCAACCATGCCACGAGTTCGGTGGTGGTCAGCGTCTTGTTGGTGCTGAGCGGTTTGACGTCGGCGGAATCGGCAGCGCACAGAGCTGCCAGACCCAGGAAAGCAAGAAACACCACAAACTTGAGTTTCACCGGACTCCCTAACACTGTGATTGGCCTGCTGGTCGGGCTGTTTGCGAGAAGTGCCTTGCGAAAAACAGCCTTTCAAAACATAGCCCGGCAGCATCGTTGTCGGTAAGGTCACGGAGGTAACTAGCGGTGACAACGCGCGCGAGAAGCTGCCGGGTCGCAGCTGCCTGGAAGGCGCTAAACCGAACTGGCACAAGGTGTTGCGGGCCATCTGACGCGTGCCAAAACTTTGCGGACGCGGCATTCCATTGACTTCCCCCGCATCCTTCCGTACCCTGTAAGGTGACGTCGCTGGAGGCTTCGAAATGTTAGAAGGTCTATTTCAACCGATGCACCTGCTGGTGATTTTTTTCATCGCCCTGCTGGTGTTCGGCCCTAAGAAACTGCCTGAACTCGGAAAAGGTCTGGGCGAAGGAATCCGTGCCCTGAAAGATGGCATGAAGGATCAACCGCCCACGCAGGCTTCAACCGATCAGAGCAAGAAACCCGAAATCAAGAGCTGACTGGGTTCCCGTCGTGGGCTTGCGCCGAAGGAAGCCCTAGCAGTGCCCTCTTGCAAGTCTCTGCCACTTTCGTCAGGTTACCTGAACTTTTTCCGTTCGCTGAATACCTAGCGAACCGGGCCCATTGTTGGTCTCAAGGTTTAGACCGTTACGATTTTAGATTGCTGTCCGAACTTATCTTTTATCCCATGGAGGGTCAGTCTGTGTTGCGTAAGATACAGTGCGTCGTCGTGTTTATTCTGATTTCGTCAGGCCTGATGCTGGCTGACCAGATCACTCTGAAAAATGGTGACCATCTGACCGGAAAGATTGTGAAGTCAGATGGCAAGACGGTGGTGTTGCACACCGAGTTTGCGGGCGACGTGACCATCCAGTTCGCGGCGATCGATAAAATTACGACCGACCAGGAATTGCACGTGGACCTGAAAGGCGGAAAGACCGCCGTCGGAACGGTCACGACCAGTGACGACAAGCTCGAGATCGCGACCAAGACGAGTGGCACCGTCGAGACGACCAAGGAAGACGTGACGGTAATCCGCGACGATGCGGAACAGGCGGCTTATGACAAGTCGTTGCATCCCACCCTGAGACGCGGGTGGACCGGAGGCGCCAACGTAGGCTTCTCTCTGGCCCGCGGTAACAGCGAAACTGAGAACCTGGCGCTGGCGTTCAATGCCGCCCATCCCACGATCCACGATAAAATCACACTCTCGGCGAGTTCGGTCTACACCGCGAACAACGCGCCGGGCGCGGTGCCGGCCACGATCGCCAATCTGGTGGAAGGCTTGCTGCGCTACGACCGCAACATTAATGCGCGAATGTTCGCTTTTGTGGGCACGGACTTCATGAGCAATCAGCTGCAGGAACTGGATCTGCGTGCTGTCTACGATGGTGGTTTCGGACTTCACGCGATCAAGACGGACAAGACCATACTCGACTTTTTTGGCGGCGGAAACTATACCCACGAAACCTACTCGAATGGCCCTCCGGTAACGCCGCTTACCGCCCCGCCGACATACACTTCATACGGCAAAACCGACAAGTTCGGCGCTCTGACCCTGGGTGAGGAATTGACGCAAAAGCTCGGCGCCAGCACGGTGGTGACACAGAAATTCTACTTCTATCCCGATCTGAGCGACACCAGCCAGTACCGGGGCACGTTTAATTTTGGCACTGTCACCAAGATCAGCAAATGGCTGGGATGGCAGAACCAGTTCGCCGACATCTATGTGACCAACCCGCCTTCCACGGCGAAGAAGAACGACATTATCTTCACCACAGGGTTGAACATCGCATTCGCGCACTGATCTGAAGCAGGGCATTTGCAGAAAAGCCGCCCAAAGGCGGCTTTTCTCCCTTAAGTTCTCTTGCCATTCCTCACGCGGGAAAAACTTCAGTCGATGCCGTGAATGCGGAGGCTTACCAACTGACCGATGGTCAGCTTTTCCATGCCGCGAGTGCGTAGTTCGGCGATATATTCCGGCGTGACGTTGTGAATCCGCATCGCGATCAGTTCGTCGGGTTCAGGATGGGTATACCCGAGCCCTTGCAACTTGTCGATGAACTCCGGCGAGACCCCATGAATGCGGAATGCGATCAGTTGCTGCAGGTCGATGTGGTCGTAACCGCGCTTCTTCAGGTCGTCCATCCACTCGGGAGTTGCGCCGTGGATCCTCATCGCGATCAGCGTGTCTTCGTCTGGTGAATAGCCCGCCTGGTGCAAGCTGCGAATCATCTGCGGGGTCACGCCGTGAATCCGAAAGGCCACCAGCTTGTCGCTATCGGAAATTTTCAATCCTGACGCACGCAGGTCTTCAATGAACTGCGCATTCACGTTAAAGATGCGGAATGCAATCAGCTTATCGGTGTCGAGATCGGTGAGGTGCTCGTTTTGCATTTGCCGCGCGAACTCCAAACTTACATCCTGAACGGCCATGCTGAATTGTTTTTCGTCATCCACGGGAAAACCGAGGCCCCGCATTTCGCGCGGGTAGTTCGGGTCAGCCTGGAAATGGAAGATGCCAGCGCCTTCTCCATCGTTGAGAAAGCCCTCGCATTCGATTTTGCCCGCGTCGCGAGAAATCGTGAAATGCACATCCTGGCGACCGGCCTTGGAGAAGTCCACGCCCTGAAACGCGCTGGCCGGCCAGTCCGACTGGTGGCTCGACATCCCTCCGTGGTGGCGCTCGATCAGCGAAAATTCGACCTTGCCGGGGTCGTCAGACTTGCCGAGGGTCCAGTCGCCACTGCGAGTCTCAGCTGCACGGTCCGACAGTACACCGAAAACCACGCAGAATCCGAATACAAGAAAACAGAGTGTCCGGCGAAGTCTCATAAACCATCTCCTCTAAATGTCTGCGTGGGGTTCCAGAATATTCAGACGCTTCAATTCGATGAGCTTGTCGAGGTCGAGGTCCTTGAATCCGTGCTGGCGTACTTTCTCGATGAACTCGGGAGTAATGTCCTGCACTTTCGCGGAGACGACATCGTCGACATTGACCTTGAACCCGGCTGCCTGCAGGGCTTTGATGTACTCCGCTGTCACACCTTGCACTCGCATGGCAATCAGGTCATCGCCGCCGGGCTTGAGGCCCGTGGCCTGGATTTCCCGCACATATTCAGGACTGACGCCTTGAACTTTCATGCCCACCAGGTCGTCGCCGTCCGGCTTCAGACCGAGCTCATGAAGATCGTGCACGTAGGCGGGAGTGATGCCTTGGACTTTCATGGCGACAACCTGGTCCGCATCGGGGTTCAAGCCTGCGGCACGAAGCTCCTTGATATAGGCCGGTGTCACGCCCTGCACTTTGAGCGCAATGATCTCATCTGAGTTGGGTTGAATTCCGGCTTCCTTCAGGCCGCGAACGTAGTCCGCATTCACATCCTGCACTTTGAAAGCGATGATTTCTTCCGGGGCAGGATTAAAACCCAAACCGCGCAGCTCCTGGATATATGCCGCCGTAACGTTTTGTACGCGGAGGGCAACGAGAGTATCGGCGTCGGGATGTAAGCCCTGATCGTGAAGCTCGCGAACATATTCGGGCGTGACGCCCTGAATCTTCATGGCCACAAGTTCGTCGATGGTGAGATCACTCATGCCCGCGGCTTTCATGGCATCGATGTAAGAAGTGGCAGTGGTGGCGGAAGCGGCTGCGGACGGAGCCTGCGCGGTGCTCGCCGGACGGGCCGGGGAAGGTTTCTGGGCTTGCGGACTCGCTGGTTCGGCCTGCGCGGCTTGCGGCGACATTGCCATTCCAGAAAGAACAGGGCGAGCGTGAGCGATCCCGACCAGAGCGTTTCCGGCAACCAAAGCCGCCGTAAGGCAGACTACGCTGCCGGTGATACCGATGCCGCGCATTCCAGCGCTCAGCGTCCGTAGGCCGAGCACTCGGAAAATGCGTTCCGTGAGTGGACCCCGGTTAACGGCCATGGCCAGAACCGGCATGCTCCGCCACCCTTCCATCAGGGTGAGCGCGCGGGCGTACTCGACGGCGTTGCCGCAGAGAGAGATTGCGGCATCATCGCAGCAGTGCTCGCGCTCGGCGCGAATACGCCGATTCAGCCACCACACGGCGGGATGGTAGAACAGCAGTGCCTCAACCACGACCTGGAAAACGTTCACAAAAGGATCGAGCCGCTGAATGTGCGCAAGTTCATGCGCCACAACTAGCTCAAGCTGCTCCTGAGAAAGACCCGTGAGGGCTCGCAGCGGCAGAAAAACAACCGGGCGAAACCAGCCAATCACTGCTGGAGCCTGCAGCCCTTGGCCTTCGCAGTAACGAATCTCCCAGTTCAACCCGAGGCGGCGTTGCAGCGCGTGGCACATTGCGAGTACGCGGGCGTTCACATTCGTAGAAAGTTTGCGGCGCTGCCGCTCCACCAGCAGAAAACCGCCGGCCGAGCGCAGGCTGAAAAAAGCTACTCCCGCGAGCCATGCTTCCACCAGCCAAGGAAACAAGTCCCAGGACGACACGCTATGACGAACTTTGGGCGCAAGCGAATCGACGACTCCCGCAGCGCGGCTTGCAGCGAAGGCGCCTGAAAAACTCGATTCCGCATTGTCAGCACGCGCACGAACGGCAACCGATTGAATCTGGCTGAAAACGACCAGAGTAGCGACCGGCGCGGCGAGCATCAACACCAACACACCCAAGGCGATCGCGTAGCGCGCGGAAGCACGGCTGCAGAAAGCCATGGCGGCCGCAGCCACCGCCGCCAGAGCGGCGCCCTGCCACAGAAAATGCAGCAGAGTCCAAGCCACGGTATGCATGAGACTCGGGGAAAGCCAACTCGTCAGAATATTCATCAGCGCCGGTTCCTTTCATATTCATCCAGCAAGCGTCGTAACTCGTCGATCTCTTCCCGTGAAGCCCGTCGTCCAGCCAGAGCATGCATCATGAGCTGGCTTGCCGATCCCTCGAACACGCGCTTCAGGACATCACCGGCAAACTGGCGTTTGGTTTGCTCCGCCGGCAGGCATGCTTCATAGACGTGCGCCCTCTGGGTTTCGTCGCGTCGCCGTACCGTTCCTTTCGCCGTCATAATCTGGAGAAGCTTCAGTACACTGGTGTACCCTAGGGGTCGTTTCTGGTTCAGCGCGGCATAGACTTCGCGCACGGTGGAAGGCCCGCGCGACCAAAGTACATGGAGGATTTCGAGTTCGGATGCGGTCGGTTTCAGTGGCGCCTTCCTCATAGCGCAGCACCTTACTACGAAGAACTTCGTAGTGTCAACGAAAATCTTCGTAGACTGAGGCGGTTGCACCGGCTCAGGCATGACGATCAAGGAGATACGGAGTGGCTTCCCGCTCGGAAAAGTCGAAGCAACTTTATCGGCGCACGCTCGATCTGCTCATTGAGGGCAGTAGTTCTTCGTCGCGCGGTCCCGCCAATTATGGCGAGTACCCCCTGTTCATGCAGCGGGGAAGCGGCTCGCGAATCTGGGACGCGGACGGCAACGAATACATCGATTGGATGATGGGGTTCGGAGCGCTTCCGCTGGGACATGCGCACCCTGACGTAACCCGCGCGATTGCGGACGCTGCCGCGACCGGGGCGCACTTCGCCACAGCAACGGAAATCGAGATCGAAGTGGCGGAACTACTGCGCAGTCTCATACCCACTGCTGAACGGATACGGTTTGCCAACACCGGCACTGAGGCGGTAATGGCCGCGCTCCGTTTAGCGCGTGGATATACCGGCAGGCCGAAGATTTTGAAGTTCGAGGGCCACTATCACGGATGGTATGACGACCTGATGGTGAGTTCGAATCCGATGCCGGCCGCGGCGGTGGGGCATCGCAACGATCCGATCAAGATTCCCGACAGTTCAGGTTTGAACCGGCACGCGCTCGACGACACAATTGTGGTTCCGTGGAACGACTTGCCGGCTTTGCGGCGCGCGATCGAAAATCACCCTGGTCAGATTGCCGCCATCATCACCGAGGGCATCATGGCCAACATGGGCGTGATTCCTCCCGCGGAAGGATATCTTCTGGGCCTGCAGAAGCTCGCGCAACAGAACGGCATTCTTTTTATTCTGGACGAAACTGTAACCGGCTTCCGAATCGCACCCGGTGGCTGTCAGGAATATTACAAGCTGTCGCCGGATATTGTGACCTTGGGCAAAGCGCTGGGGTGCGGACTTCCAGTTGCGGCCTTCGCGGGACGAGCTGCGGTGATGGAAGCACTGGCCTGGGGCGGTGTTCTGCACTACGGCACACACAACGGTTCACGCATCGGGATGCACGCGGCTCGTGCCAGCCTGCGCAAGCTCACTGAAAATAATTGCGCGGCCTTCATGCATACCTGGAAGATTGCCGACCGTCTCTGCGGCGGGCTCACCGATCTCTTCCAGCGAAAGAGTGTTCCTGCGATCGTGCAGCGCGTAGGGCCGATGTTTCAAATCATGTTTACGTGGCATCCCACGATCAGAGATTATCGCGAGTTCTGCCAACATGTGGACAGAAAGGCTTACCAGCAGTTCGTGTTCAAACTGTTCGAGCTGGGAGTTTACACGACTCCGTCGGCAACGCTGCATTCGATTGTCACGCTCGTGCACAGCGTCGAAGACGTGGACTTCACGCTGGCGGCAGCGGAAAAAAGTCTAGGGGCTGGCGCCTGGATTCCGGCATGGCTATGACCTCGACCACGACAATCGCCGAGAAAGCGGAGCAGTTGCTATCGTTGGATGGTCAGGTGGCAATGGTGACCGGCGCTGCGTCCGGCATTGGGCGCGGGATTGCGCTCTTGCTCTCACAGATGGGAGCAGCTGTTGCAGTCCTGGACATCGATGAACAGGGCGGAACCGAAGCTGTTTCGGAGATTTGCAGACAGAAGGGAAAGGCGATCTTCCTTCGCTGCAATGTACGTTCCGCGGAAGACTGCGCCCGCGCAGTGCGAGCCACAATTGAAACATTTGGCAAGATCAGCATTCTCTGCAACAACGCAGGAATCATTATCCGCAAGAGCGTAACGGATTTGCGTGAAGAAGAGTGGGGCCTGGTTCTGGACGTGACCCTGAACGGCGTTTATCTGCTCTCGCGGGAAGTAATCCCGCATATGATCCGCAACGGCAGCGGCCGGATCATCAACACCGGCTCGGGATGGTCGCTCAAAGGCGGACCGAAGGCCGCTGCCTACTGCGCGGCCAAAGCCGGCGTCCTCAACCTGACGCGTTCGATGGCAATCGACTACGGCAAAGACAACATCCGCGTGAACTGCGTTTGTCCAGGAGACGTGGATACGCCGATGTTGCGGAGCGAATGCGCGCAGCTCGGTGACGAGTCACACAACTTCATGAAAGACGCCGCCAATCGCCCGTTGCAACGAATCGGCACACCCGATTCGGCACACCCGATGATGTGGCGAGCGCCGTCCTCTTCCTCGCTGGCGATATGTCGAACTGGATCACTGGGGCGTGCCTGATGGTCGACGGCGGCGGTTCGGCTTGAAGGTTGCGGCTCGCTAGAACGTCGGCTGCTTTCCATTGCCTCGCGGCCCCAGATGCGAGTAGATTGGTGGGGCCCACAACATCCTAAAGAACCCTTCAGGAGATTCCGGTGTTGAATCGCGCGATGATCTCAATATTTCTGGTCTCTTGTTTCGCGGCTTCCGGTTTTGCAGCCGAGGAAGATCATAACGCTTGCGCAGGCGATCCCAACCAGTGGCGGCAACTTTTCAATGGCAAAGATCTTACTGGTTGGAAGCACGTTGGGCCCGGCGGTGACACAGTGGAAGACGGCTTGATCCGCACCCATGGCGGCATGGGGCTGCTCTACTGGACCGGAGGAAAAATCGGCGACTGCGTCATCCACGTCGTCTACAAGATGCGCGATGAAGACGACAACTCCGGCGTCTTCATTCGCATTCCGCTGGAACCCCGCGAAGAATGGATGCCGGTTCATTACGGCTTCGAAGTGCAGATTGACAATCATCCGGAAAGGGCAGACCCAAGTGAGGACGAATATCACTCTACTGGCATGCTTTACTCGCTGACCAAGCCTTTGGCCAAAGCGTGGAAGCCGGGACCCGAATGGAACACGATGGAGATCACGCTGGACGGCTCCCGCACGATCGTAACGCTCAACGGCGTAAAGGTTACGGACTATCGCGATGGCGATCCCGTGCCCGAGAGGAAGTTCGACTTCGAGCCGCAACGCGGGCCGCGTCCGAATTTCGGCTACATGGGATTACAGAATCACAGCGATAACGACATCGTGTTTTTCAAAGAAGTGGCCATCAAACCGCTGAAGAAGTAGCGCCGTCTCAAGGAAAAGCCGTGCGCAGTCAAACTTATATTGGAGGGATTCGAATGAAGAAAAATCTTTCGCGACGCGCATTCTTGCAAGGCGGGACTGCCGCGGTTGCCGGAAGCGCGCTGCTTCCGAGGACCGTCCTGCTCAACGCGCATCCGCTTGCGGGCTTGCCCCAAGCAGTGGCGGCGAGCGACCGTGTTCGCTTTGGGATGATTGGCGTCGGGATGCAAGGCTCCGGACTGCTCGGGGGCGCAATTACGATTCCCGGAATCGAATGCGTAGCGGCCGCTGATTTGTACGACGGGCGCCACACGCTCGCTAAAGAAATCACCGGCAACTCCAGTCTGCCCACCACCCGCCATTATCAGGAATTGCTGGACCGGAAGGATATCGACTGCATCGTGGCCGCAGTCCCTGATCATTGGCACAAGCGCGTGGTTGTCGATGCCTGCAACGCGGGCAAGGACATTTATTGCGAGAAACCGATGTCGCACACCGTGGCCGATGGACTCGCCATGGTCGAGGCTGCTCAGAAGAACAATCGCATCGTGCAGATCGGCTCTCAGCGTGTGAGTTCCGTGCTCTGCGCGCAAGCTCGTGAGTTGTATCACGACGGTGCGATCGGCGAGGTCTCGATGATCGAGCTTACGCTCGGCCGCAACGATCCTACCGGCGCGTGGGAGTATCCCCCACCACCCGATCTTTCTACCGAGACGCTGGATTGGGACACGTGGCTCAATGACGCGCCGAAGATTCCTTTCAACAAGTATCACTTCGCGCGCTGGCGTTGCTGGCGGAACTACGGCACAGGCGTTGCTGGAGACTTGATGGTCCATCTCATCAGCGGCATGCTCGTGACGCTGGGATGGAACGAAACGCCGCGGTCGGCAACGGCGTTGGGTGGTATCTTTCGCTGGCCCGACGGCCGCGACATGCCCGACCTGCACGTGGTGCTCTTCGATTATCACGGCGTTCCGGTTTACGTCCGCCTGGGACTGGGAACGGAAACTCCGGAACTCGCGCGATTCATGGGGCCCAAAGGAATCCTCGATGCCGGCGAGTTCGAACTTCGCCACTCGCCTCAGGCAGGAATCGACCTCGATCCGAGTTACTACGCCAATTCATTTCCCGCCAAGCTGAGGGACGAATACTTTAAGCAGTGGCACGCCGAACATGATCCACCACTGGGGAAAGAGCCCACGCACGAAGACACCATCTACCGGGGCCACGACTGGGATGACGTGCGTCCACATCTGCATAATTTCTTCCAGTCGGTAAAGTCACGCAAGCCCGTGGTCGAGGATGCAGTATTTGGCAACAACGCCGCCATCGCCTGTCACATGGCGAACGAATCCTATTTCCGCAAGAAGCTAGTGACTTGGGATGCGGCGTCGAAGACGGTTAAGTCATGAGCAGAATTGGCCACGGTTTACGACCTAAGGAGTGGGCGAATCATGCGTCGGCTTCCGGCGATTTGGGCAGGGGCGCGATGACGTGAAGACCGCATTCGGTCTTTGCAAACCCCGGCCAGCGGCCCGCGCGCGGATCTTCGCCAGGTCTCACCGGACTGGTGCAGTGCGTGCAGCCGATGCTCGGATAGCTCTGGTTATGCAGCGAGTTGTAGGGCACTTCGTGTTGTTGGATATATCGCCAGACTTGTTTTGATGTCCAGTCGACGATGGGATTGATCTTCACCAGGCCGAATTTCTCGTCCCATTCAATTTTTCTGGCGCTCGCGCGTGACGGGGTCTGATCGCGGCGAATACTGGTAATCCACGCATCCAGTTCGCTCAACTTGCGTTTCAGAGGCTCTACCTTCCGCAGATTGCAGCACAAATCAGGGTCTCGACTCCAAAGTGCAGCGCCATGAGCGCGCTCCTGCTCTTCCGGAGAGAGCAGCGAATACACCTTCTCGATCGCAATTCCGTACCGCTGCTCGATCTTGTCCATCAAGGCGTAGGTTTCGGGAAACAAGAATTCCGTATCTACCGTGAACAGCCGGAAGTCTTTATGCGCGCGGGAAGCGATGTCAATCAACACCATACCTTCGGCGCCGAACGCGGATGAGATCGCCACGCGGCTACCGAAAGTTTCGAATGCCCACGCAAGGGTCTGGTCCGGGCCCCAGGTCTCCGCTTTGGATTGCCACTCTGCTATTTTGTCTTTCACGAAATGGACTCCTCCTCGGTGCTCAGGCTTGTGGCCTGCGAGAAAATATCTATTCCAGGAAGCTCGCTGCTGGGTGCCAGGTCCACCAACGCGGTTTGCTCCAAGACCGCAGGATCAGCAAACCGCACGACCTCGCCCACCACCAACAATGTCGGTGGAACCAGCCGAGGAGCGTACGGTAGATCAGCGACGCTTGTGCGATGAACTTGTTGATGCTGGGTGGTAGCGCGCGAAATAATTGCGCACGGCGTCCCGCGGTCGAGCCCCGTGGACAGCAGCCGATTCGCGACCTCCGGGTAATCTCTTCCGGGCATGTAGATCGCAAGTGTGGCACCGCTGCCCACCAGCTTGCTCCAATCTGCGGGATTGCTATCGAACGCTTGTTGTCCCGCGATCAACACCAGAGCATGCGAAGCTGCGCGATGGGTGAGCGGAATCTGCGCGGCTGCGGCCGCACCCAGAGCCGAGGTCACGCCGGGAACGATCTCAAAGGGAGTACCCGCCTTGCGTAGCGCCTCAAGCTCTTCGCCGGCGCGGCCAAAAATCAGGGGATCGCCGCTTTTCAAGCGAACTACTTGCAGTCCCGAGGCAGCCAGTTCGATCAGCAGGAAATTGATTTCCTCCTGCCTGATCTTTTTCTGGCCGCTGCGCTTGCCCACGTTACGGAGTTGCGCCGTCGGCGAAACGTATTTCAAGATATCGGGCCCGACCAGATCGTCATGCAACACGGCGCCAGCAGTGCGCAGCAAGCGCAGCGCCTTCAGCGTGAGCAACTCCGGATCTCCCGGCCCTGCGCCTACCAAATAAACTTTCCCTTTCATGCCATCTCGCCTTTTGTTGCAACCAGCGCTGGAGTCTCGGCCAGCGCGGCTTCCAGCGCTTCCCTGCTCGCCAGCGAGTGCAACAACTCGCGTTTGCGCTCGGCTGCAAGATTGCTGGCCTGTACCATCCTTCTTGTCTCGCCGAGCTCCGCGACCCAGGGGGCGTATCGCGGTCCAAATTGTTGTTCGAGTTGTTGCCGAAGCTTCTGGGCCAGTGAAGGACTCTGCCCGGATGTTGAAATTGCGATTTGCAGGTCGCCGCGGCGCACTACGGCGGGATAAAAGAAATCGCAAAACTCCGGCACGTCCACCACATTGCAGAGAACTCCCCGCAACTGAGCCTCACGATAGATAAACTCGTTCAGGTCCCGCGACCCGGTCGCGACGACCGCAATAAACGCGCCGTCGAGATCCTGAGCGGAAAAAGAACGGAGCTCTAACTCAATCTGCCCGGCACGGGCCCAGTCGCGGACAGTGGCACTGGCGTCGCGGGCAACCACACGGATACGAGCGCCGGTATCGAGAATCCCAGCGATCTTTCCCTCGCCAACCTGTCCTGCGCCAATCACCAGGACCTGCCGGCCTGCAAGCTTAAGAAACATTGGAAACAAGTTGCTCATTTTTATTCTCACCCGCTTTCCTGTCCGAACTTCTCGATCTCGTTTTCTAACCTGCGATTCCTCAACTGCTATCCGTTAAAGTTCAAGGCCTTGCGGGACGAGTCCGGCCGGAATGTCTCGGGGCACCATTTCCACAAGTTCTCCAGCCAGGCACTGACGCAATTCCGCATCACTGTGCCGCGCGAAGAACTGGCGCAGGTTCTCTCCGTCTCCACGTTCCGCAAGATACTGCCGCAGCAACCGCTCAATCGCCTCTGGAACCGCAGCCGCCGGGCAGCGGTATCCGATGGGCCGAGCCGTGGCTTGGTGCAATCCCAGCGCGCCTCCAAGGCAGAAGTAATAAGCGTCGACCATGCCGTCTTGCATCTTGATCTTTTTTCCTTCAATGCCGATGTCGGCAATCCAGTGCTGGCCACAACTGTTGGGGCATCCGGTCACATGGAGCTTCAAATGCTGATCAAAGCCCGGCAGACGTTCTTCCAGTTCCTCGACCAGCCATCGTGAGAAACTTTTCGTTTCCGTGATCGCCAGTTTGCAAAACTCCGTGCCGCTGCACGCAATCGTTCCTCGGCCGAACACTGAAGAATCGACGCGCAGCCCAATAGCGCCCAGTTCATGAGCCAGAGCGTTGGCGTTGAGCACGGGAACATTCGCCACAATCACGTTCTGCATGTTTGTGGTGCGTAGTTCCCCACCGGCGAAACGATCGGCAAGATCAGCCGCGGCTCGCATCTGGTCCGCTGTAATCCGGCCGCCCAAAACGCTTGCGCCCACGTAGCAGTAGCCCGCCTGCCGCTGCGGATGAATGCCAATGTGGTCACGGTAAATGTCGGCGGGTGCCTGCTCTGGCTCAGCGGGATCGAGGTGAAAGCCAATTCGACGTTCCAGATCCTTCAGGAAGGTCTCTGCAGTCCATCCGTGGCGAAGGAACAAGAATTTCAGACGTGCGCGCTCACGATGTTCGCGCAGCACATTCGAGTCGCGGAATAATTCGGCAATTCCACGGATCACCGGCAGCACCTGGTTCCAGCGGACAAACGCGTTGAGGCGCGCACCCAGGTAAGGCTCCGTGGAAAGTCCGCCGGCCACTCGCAGGGAGAATCCAACTTCCGGCTTGCCGCCGACGATGCGAGTATTCGCAGTCAGGCCAATATCGTTGATCTCCGGATAAGAGCACCACACTTTGCATCCTGTGACCGAAATCTTGAATTTCCGCGGGAGGTTGTAGAACTCCGCATTGCCCGCCAGCATCCGCGACGCCTCGATTGCCAGCGGCGAAGCGTCACAGATCTCGTCCGTGTCGAATCCCGCGACCGGGCAACCCGTCACATTACGAGCGACATCGCCGCAAGCGCCCGTCGTGTTCAGGCCAACCTTCCAGAGCTCTTCCATCAATTCAGGAAGCGCCTCAATGGTGACCCAGTGCAGCTGAATATTTTGCCGTACGGTGACGTCGGCAATTCCTTTCGCATAACACTGGGTGAGATCGGCAATGGTGCGAAGCTGCTGCGAGCGCAATTGTCCATTGGGAATGCGAATCCGAACCATGAAGTAGGGCAGAGCTTTTCCTTCGCCGTTCTGGCCGCCGGTTACACCCGCTCCGTCTCCTTGCGTGTAAACGCCCCACCAGCGGAAATAGGCGCCGATCCACTCGGGAGGAATGGCGTGGAACCCTTGGCGGGCAAAGCTCCGAATCTCTTCGAGCCCCTCCCAAGGATTCTTCGCCCGCTTCAACCGCTCTACGCGCTGCGCTTTCGTTTCCTTTACTGTCGCTACATTTGTCATAGATGAGAACCCGCGAAAATAAAAAACCCACCGCCAGAGCAATCTGGCGGTGGGTTATAAGTGCCGGTATTAAGAAGAAACTCTTAGGTCCGCAGCCTCCCCGCGCCAGAACACACGCATGCGCAACAACAACAAACGCACATACACATCTGGCGAAGAGTCTGGCGGGTAGACATGACCATCTGCATTCTAGGACGCCGACTGCGTCCCGTCAACGAACTAACGTAATCGCTTCGATGAATATTTTTGATGGAAAGAATCATAAAAATCGCATGACGGTTCTTGACCAGTCGCTTCCTCTGTAGAATCAAGCACTTATCGGTTGCAACAGTTGTTACATGTCCATCGGGAGGAGATACGAAGACGCAATCCCAAGGCGCGAGACGAGAGATAGAGATTGACACTCTGCCCCGCGTCGCCTAGCATTTTTATGAAATGACTTCGCTGGCCCATCGCCATCACCATCATCATCATGCGACGAGCGTGTCAGCGAAGAAGCGCGGATAGAACTTAACACTTATAAAATCCGAGCCCGCTGACGCGAACTTCGCATCAGCGGGTTTTTTGTTTTGTTGAATATTTGCAGCCTCGCATGAAAGGCGTTTTGAGGCAGGAGCGTTCGATGAAAATTGATTTCGACAAGATGCAGGGGTTGGTGCCCGCCGTCGTGCAGGACGCAGCATCCGGAGAACTGCTGATGCTCGGCTTCCTGAACAAGGAAGCCCTCGACGCTACTCTGCGCAGTGGGTTGGTCACCTTCTACAGCCGCACTCGCCAGGCGTTGTGGACCAAAGGAGAGACTTCCGGCAACTACCTTCAGGTCGTCGACGCGTGGACGGATTGCGACCGGGACACGGTGTTGTTCAAAGTTCGCGTGCTGGGAGAAGGCAAGGTATGCCACACGGGAACGCGATCGTGCTTCACGGAAGCGTTGCCGCTGGGCGCGGACACAGCAACGTTACCAGCGAGGACGCGGTCATGAAGCTTCGTCTCGGCATTCCGAAAGGCAGTCTGCAGGAAGCTACGCTGAATCTCTTCACTCGTGCGGGATTACGCGTTTACACCAACGCCCGATCTTATTTCGCTGCGACTGACGATCCCGAGATCGAATGCTTGCTCATCCGCGCGCAGGAGATGGCGCGCTATGTTGAACATGGTGCGCTCGACGCCGGACTGACCGGCCTCGACTGGGTGCTCGAGAGCGGCCTCGAAGTAGTCGCGGTCACCGACTTGATTTATGCCAAGCAGAGCATGGGGAAGGTGAAGTGGGTGCTCGCAGTTCCAGAAGATTCCGCATTCCACAAACCCGAAGACCTGGAGGGCGGCATCGTTGCGACCGAATTGGTCAGCTTCACCCGGAATTACTTCGCGAACCGCAACGTCGGTGTGCGGGTTGAGTTTTCCTGGGGCGCAACCGAGGTCAAGCCGCCGTTGCTGGCGGATGCCATTGTCGAAGTCACGGAGACCGGCAGCTCGTTGCGCGCCAATCATCTCCGAATCATCGAAACGGTTCTCGAGTCCAACACGCAACTCATCGCCAACAAGACCGCGTGGGCGGACCCCGCCCGGCGGCAGAAGATCGAAAATCTGGCTGTGATGCTTTGCGGCGCCATGGCGGCGCACGGGCGAGTGGGCCTGATGCTGAATGTGCGCAAGCCCGATTTGGCGGCGGTGTTGAGCTTGCTGCCGGCATTGAAGAATCCGACAGTCGCGCCTTTGGCCGACGGCGAATGGGTCGCCGTCAACACGATCATCGAAGAGCAAACGGCCTGGACTTTGATCCCCAAACTGAAGCAAGCCAATGCGCAGGGGATCGTCGAGTACCCACTGAACAAGGTGGTGATGTAATGCGCATACTCGAAGCGACCCGTCGAAACCATTTCGTGCGCGCTCTGGAGCAGCGAGCCGCGACCGACTTCGCGGATGTAGAGCCTGCGGTGCGGCGCATCGTGAACGATGTGGGGAAAAACGGGGACCGCGCCTTGCGACGTTACTCCATGCGCTGGGACGGATTGGCTAAGAGCGAGCCGCTGCGAGTTCCCGAACAAGAGCTGCGGAAGGCGTGGCAGCAAACACCGCTGGAACTGCAAAATGCAATCCGTCAGGCAGCGGCCAACATTCGCCAATACTGCGAATGGCAGAAGCCGCAGGAATGGCAACGCGAAATTCAGCCCGGTGTGTGCGTCGGCCAACTGGTGCGCCCGCTGGAATCAGTGGGCTGTTACGTTCCCGGCGGCCGCTATCCCTTGCCCTCCACCTTGCTGATGACCGTAATCCCGGCACAGGTTGCGGGTGTGCAGCGCATTCAGGTGGTATCGCCGAAACCCGCTACCGTTACGCTGGCGGCGGCCGGCTTCCTGAAAGTATCCGAGTTTTATCGCGTTGGCGGCGCGCAAGCCATCTCCGCGCTCGCCTATGGGACAGAGAGCATCGCGCGCGTGACGAAGATCGTTGGCCCCGGAAACCGTTTCGTGACCGCCGCAAAAAAGTGCGTCGCGTTCGACTGCGCCATCGAGTTTCTTGCAGGGCCCACGGAAGCAGTCGTGATCAGCGAAAACGGAGACCCGGCCTGTATTGCCTCAGACCTGGTGGCGCAGGCCGAGCATGATCCTGACGCGCTCTGCGTTTTTATTACGCCGTCGCGCGGCCTGGCGAAGAGAGTGCAAAAAGAAGTGCAAACGCGCACGCGCACAAACTCGATTGCCCGCCAGTCGCTGACTCGTCGGGGAGCAATTCTGCTCGTGCCATCTCTCGACGAGGCCATGGAGATCGTCAGCCGGATCGCTCCGGAACACCTCACTCTGCCCGCTTCGCTTGCGCCCGCTGTACGCAATGCTGGATCGGTTTTTCTGAATGAGTTTTCGCCGCAGGCTGCGGGAGACTATATCTCGGGACCGAACCATGTGCTTCCAACCGGAGCCATGGCTCGCGTTCGGGGCGGGCTCAGTGTACTTGATTTTGTTCAGATCATCGCTTGCCAGAGCGTGGACAAAAAGGGCATTCGGCAAATCGCACCCGCGGCGATTACTCTTGCGGAGGCGGAAGGCTTGCGCGGACACGCCGAATCGCTAACGGTGAGGTGCTTCCATGCTTGAAGCTCGCGCGGCAGTTCAGAAACTGCAGACCTACCATCCACCACTCGCCGGGCGGCAGGGACTCCGGCTTGATTTCAATGAAAACACAGTCGGCTGTTCGCCGCGAGTATTAGCGCGGATGCGTTCGCTGGATGCGGAGGCTCTGGCCCGATACCCAGACCGCGAGCCGGTCGAACGCGAAGTGGCGCGCTTTCTGGGACTGGACGCCGCGCAACTTCTGCTCACCAACGGCGTGGATGAAGCGATTCATCTTCTGTGCTCGACTTATCTCGAGGCTGGTGATGAAGCCATCATCGTGGCGCCGACATTCGCGATGTATTCACTGTTTGCTCAAGCCGAAGGCGCCCAGGTTGTCGAGGTCCGGAGCGGCCCGGGTTTTGTTTTTCCGACGGCGGCATTACTCGCGAAGATCAGCCCGCGCACCCGGCTCATCGCGGTCGCGAATCCAAATAATCCGACTGGAGCTGCGGTTTCAGAAAAGGTTCTGCTTCAGATCGCGGAGGCGGCTCCGCAAGCTGCATTCCTGGTGGACGAAGCCTACTTCGAATTCCATGGTGAGACGTTGCTCACTCCCCCAGCACGTCCGTCCAATGCTTTTGTGGCTCGCACTTTCTCGAAGGCTTATGGCTTGGCCGGCTTGCGCATCGGCGTACTCGTAGGTGAGCCGCAGCAGATGGCGATGGTGCGCCGCGTTACTTCGCCCTATAACGTGAACGCGGTCGCGCTGGCAGTTCTGCCCGAGGCCCTTCAAGATACAGCTTACGTCGAAGGCTACGCGGCTGAGGTATGCCGCAACCGCGAAGTGTTGGAACAGGAACTCGGCACACTGGGTTTGCAATTTTGGGCTAGCCGCGGCAATTTCGTTCTAGTGCGTATCGGCTCGCTACACAAAGAATTCGTGCAGTCTCTGCGGGAACGACGAATCCTGGTACGAGATCGCGATTCGGACCCGGGATGCGAAGGCGCGGTCCGGCTGACGGTGGGGTCCGATGAGCAAACGCAAACCCTGATTGCAGCGCTGCGCAGCGTGGTCGAGGATCTCGGTCTGCGCCGGGAGGTGAGCGCGTGAGGCGAGCCAGCGTTCATCGCAAGACAGCGGAGACTGAGATTCGCATTGATCTCACCATTGAAGGCCAGGGAAAATACGAGGTCTCAACCGGGATTCGCTTTTTTGATCACATGCTGGAACTTTTCACACGGCATGGAGGTTTCAACCTAACACTCGCGGCGCGCGGGGACCTTGATGTGGACCAGCACCACACTGTGGAAGATGTGGGCATAGCGCTCGGCGAGGGCTTTGATCGGGCACTGGGCGACCGACGCGGCATCCTGAGGGCGGGCTACTTCCTGATGCCCATGGATGAGACTCTGGGACTCGCTGCTGTCGATTTCGGCGGGCGCGCAGTCGCGGTCGTGGAGACAAGAGTCCGCGCTTCTCGCGTTGGTGATCTGCAAACTGAACTCGTGCACGATTTCTTCGAAGGTTTCGCGTGGGGCGCCCGCGCCAACATTCATGTGCGCGTGCTCTACGGCCGTTCCAGCCACCACAAGATAGAGGCACTTTTCAAGGCGTTTGCGCGCGCGTTGCGTGTCGCGTGTTCCCGCGACCGGCAGTTACGCCGAATGCTGCCCAGCACCAAGGGACTCCTATGATCGCGATTATCGATTATGGAGCGGGTAATTTGAGTTCGGTAAGGAAGGCATTTGACCATCTTGGCGCCGAGGTTACGATCACCGGCCAGCCTGAAGTAGTTGATGCAGCCGACAAGATTGTGTTGCCTGGCGTCGGCCACTTCTCCGCTCTATCTGCGCTAAACGCCGCGGGTCTGCGCGACACCTTGCTGAAAAGCATCGCTGCCGGCAAACCGTTTCTTGGAATCTGTCTGGGAATGCAGTGGCTGTTCGAGGGCAGCGAAGAAGCTCCAGACTGTGCTGGAGCAGAATTGCTCTGCGGAAGGTGCCGGCAATTCCCCGCGCGAGTGAAGTCGCCTCATGTTGGCTGGAACAGTCTTTCGCTGAATTCGGCTGCCGGATCTGGAGTGTCAGGGTCTGGCACATCAGTGTCTCGCCGATCAAAGTTACTCTGCCATTTGCCGTCGGATTCGTTCGTGTACTTCACGCATTCTTTCTACGCGCCCGTGACCCAGGCAACTTCGGCGACCACCGATTACGGACTGCCGTTTTCTGCAGCCGTTGAGCGCGACAATATTTTTGGAGTTCAGTTTCACCCCGAGAAGTCCGGCACGGCTGGGCTTCTCATTCTTAAGGCTTTTTGTGAGGTCTGATTGTTGACCAAACGGATCATCGCCTGTCTCGATGTCACCGGGGGGCGCGTGGTGAAAGGAGTGAAGTTCAAGAACCTTCGCGACGCCGGTGATCCCGCGGAGTGCGCGGATGCTCATGCGCGGGACGGTGCAGACGAAATCGTGCTGCTCGATATCACTGCCACTAGCGACAATCGCCAGACCATGCTGGAAGCAGTTTCGCGAGCCGCGCGCACTCTCTTTGTGCCGCTTACGGTGGGCGGTGGCATCCGCAAGATCGCGGATGCTGCCGCGGTTTTCGACGCAGGTGCCGACAAGATCGCAATCAACTCTGCCGCCGTTCATAGCCCAGAACTGATCAGCGAGATCGCCCGCCGCTTCGGTTCGCAAGCCGCCGTGGTGGCGATTGATGTGAAACGAAGAAATTCGGGCTTCGAAGTATTCGTAAATGGAGGGCGTGTGCCCACCGGCCGCGACGCGGTCCAATGGGCGCGAGAAGCTGCGACACGTGGAGCTGGCGAGATTTTGCTGACTTCCATGGACCAGGATGGCACGCGTGCCGGCTTCGATTGCGAACTGGTCCGCGCGGTATCGCAGGCGGTCTCCATTCCGGTGATTGCATCCGGCGGAGCGGGTTCAGTGACCCATTTCGTCGATGTCTTCCGCGAAGGCCATGCCGATGCGGCCCTGGCCGCTTCCATCTTTCACTTTCACATCGAGAGCATCGAACAACTGAAAAGGGAACTTCACGCCGCGAACGTGCCCGTGAGGTGGCCATGCTGATTCCCTCGATCGACTTGATGGGAGGCAAGATTGTCCAACTCGCGCAGGGCGAAGAAAAGAAGTTGGAGTTTTCGGATTTTGAGTATTGGATCGACCGCTTTTCGAAATATCCGCTGGTGCAGCTTATCGATCTTGATGCAGCCCGCGGCACGGGCGACAACCGCGCGTTGATGCAACCGATTTTGCAACGGCTGAATTGCCAAGTCGGGGGCGGCATTCGCGGCCTCGAGGCCGCGCGGAATATGCTTCATGCCGGTGCGCGCAAAGTGATCTTGGGCTCGGCATTACTGAAGCAGGGCGAGATTGACGCGCAGACCGCACGCGACCTGGCAGAGGCCCTCGGCACCGGTCCGCTGGTTTTCGCCATCGATTCCAGAAAAGGACGCGTTGCCGTCGATGGTTGGCGCAAACAGACCAACGTGACGGCGCTCGACATGGTCTGCGCCCTGGAACCTTTTTGCGGAACGTTTCTCTACACCAACATCGAAACGGAAGGGCTAATGCGCGGCATGCCCATGGAACCGATTCAGGCCCTGCAGAGCGCCACCACCCGCCACTTGGTTGTTGCCGGCGGAATCACCACGCAACGGGAAATCGACGCCCTCGATGCAATGGGGATCGACGCCGTCGTGGGAATGGCCTTGTATTTGGGAAAGATTCAGGGGTGACGCAAATCAAAAAGCCGAACGGAAGAGATGGTCTTACGCGTTATTGTGGCTGCATGGTCTCGTCTAACACAGCTTTGCCACCCTTATCCACTGTAATCACCTTGCTGATGGGAGCGTAGCCGCTCAGAGTAATATCGATCACATAATTTCCAGGATCGAGCATCACCTCAACCGGAGACCCTTTGTCCAGCATGTGCTGATTGATTGCGACTTGAGCGCCCTTTGGCTGAGTTCGAATGCTGAGAGTTCCCTGACCCGCCTGCCCGCTGTTTCCGCCAAACAGTTTTTTCATTTTACCAACGGTGCGGATGTCGTCCACATTCCCCATGGCGCGCAAAGTGGGCGACAATGCCACGGTCTGTCCTAATGCAAATTGCAGCGACGCGGTTTCATCGATGTATCCCATTTTGCGAATCAGTACTACGTGCTGGCCTTTGCCCACGCTAACCTGCGCGGGCGTGAGTTTGCCCATGTCCCTGCCGTCAACATAAACGTTGGCGCCGGGGGGGTTGCTGGTCACCGAAAGCGTTGCCGTCAACTGATTGAGATGAATGACCACGGAAGACTTGCCGCCGGAAACCACCTTTATGGTGCGGGAATCGGTGACGTACCCGCTCTTGCTTACCGTAATGGAGTGCGGCCCCGGATCCAGGCTGGACACCGCTAACGGAGTTACCCACGTCGGATCGGTTGCGCCATCAAGTTGCACCTGCGCTCCCTGCGGAGTGGAGTCCACGGTCATCTGGCCGGGGACAACGACGGGAGCTGCGACCTTCTTCTTGCTGTTTCGCGCTTTGGCGGAGCGCGGCGTCTCAGGCTCCGCCTCTGCGGTTCGCACCCGCGGCGGTGCAACAACGGACGCATGAGTTTCTGGCGCGCTTGGCTGCACGCTTTGAGGAGTACTTTGCGCCGCTTGTTCTGGCTGATCGGATGCAGGCTGGGTTTCCGTCGCGGGAGTCGTAGAGCGAGAGGACCCGGAATCGTCATCGCCACTGCCCATCCGCGACCAAAGCCAGATCGTGACGATCAGAATCAGGGCGATCGCCCCCAAGATCGAGTAAAGCATCAACTGCGGTGGGACGTTCTTGACCTCTTTGATGGCATTTTGTGCCACTTCACGCGGGTTCACCCTCGGTTTATTGTCCTCTTCCGCATGACCCTCGAACTGGGTATGGATCGGGGCTGCCATGGGCAGTGGCGGCGGTGGTGGAGCCTCAGGCTTGATAATCACTTCCTTCAGCGGAGGCAATTCGGAGATCTCGGAGAAGCTCGTAGAAGTTGGCTGAGCCGGCGCCTCTTCGGCCATCATCGGATCAACCGCCAGCTTTGGAGGCTCAAAAGCAGGAGGTTCGGCAATCGCCGACGACATGTAAGGCGACTCCTGCTCTGCCGCTTCAAAACTTACCGCGGGCTCAGACGCCGGGAAGTCGATCGAATTCTCGAGTCCCGATACTGTGGAACTCGGCGCGGAACTCGTTCCCCATCCGGCAGCCGCCGCCGCAGCCGCCTTCGGCGCGGGAGATGACACTGCCTGAGCGGGAGTCGAGACCTTTTCTGGCCGCTTGGTCTCAACCCGAGCAGCTGGTGTAGCAGGCACAACAAATTTCTCAGCCGGCTTCGCGGCCGGCGGAACAACGCGTGAAGCGGCCGTGGGCGCTACCGAACGTGCCGGAGCAGATGGCGCAGGTGCGGGCGAGACAGCCTTCGGTGGCGCTGGCGCTTTCCCGGCCACACCCAGAGGCTTGGGCGCCAGCTTATTCGCCGCCTGTGGCTTCGATTCCTTACATTTCTCCAGACTGTCCAGCAACTCCCTGCCATTTTGGTAACGCTCTGCAGGATCCTTCGACAGCGCCTTCATGATGAGGTCGCTGAGCAGCGGATGAAGTTTCGCATTCACCTTCACGGGAGGTGTAGGCGTACTGTCCAGAATTCTCTGGCGCACGGACTCTGCATCCACACCCTCAAACGCTTTGCGATCCGTCACCATCTCGTAGAACATCGCGCCGAGGCTGAAGAGATTAGACCTGCCATCGATCTTGTCGCCCAGTACCTGTTCCGGTGACATGTAATGCAAAATCGAGGGTGTTTCTCCTGGCATGTCCGCTACGAACTTCCCGACGCTGGACGCACCCATGCTCAGAATCTTGATGCTTCCGTCCCAGGCGCACATAATCTTGGCAGGTTCCAGGCTGTGATGGTGGACTTGGGCGGCGTGCGCTTGATCCAGGCCGCTGCACACCTGCCTGCCAATATCGAGCAGGTCCCAGATGGAGAACCCTTCTTTTCGGGCAAGCATGGTTGCGATGCTGTTGCCCTGCACATACTCCATGGCGATGCAAAACTGGCCATCCATCTCGCCCGCGCCGAAGATGGGTGTGATGTTCGGACTCGTGAGGCTCTTGGTGCTCTCCGCCTCTTCCGTCAGGGCCTGCTGCAGGGCTGCCGCCTTTTCTCCGAAGGCGCTTAACTGAATCGCTTTGAGCGCAACCGTTTGTCCGCTCTCGGGGTCATTGGCTTTGTAGACCGCCCCAGTCGCGGATTTCGCGAGCTCGCTTAGAATCTCGAAGTGACCAATCTTTGTGGACATTGCTTTTCCCGGCCTCGTTCCCAAACACGCCGTGCACATTTCCCCGGCACGTCCGGAGCGAGTCAAACCTAGGATATATCTGTAGGGTTACAGGTTCGAGTTACCGAAGTACCCGCGGAGCAGGATCGAGACCACCTTCCAAACTCGCGCCAGAAACCCACGGCCGGGAACTGCCAACGCAAATCTCCCGTTCGGCTTTGCGAAAACAGCGAACAAGAGAGTGGAACGCGCAAAAAAAACACGCTAGCGGCGGGGACCGCAAGCGTGCCTGTTTCTAATGCAAATCACTTCTACCCAAATCGCTCAGCCTAATGTCGCCATCGAGCCTGCGATGGTGCTTTCATTCATCGGAGCAGCGGCATCGGCAATCCAGCGCCAGGCTCGCCGCCCGTTGCTAAGCACCACCGCTTGCGCTTCGCCGTAGTCCACCAACCGGTTGAGCACGGTCGTGACCGACGCCACCGGATCCTTATGTCGAGCCAGCATGGGCGGCACATTCTTGCGGATCTCATCGCAGACGTCGCGCGCGCTCAAGGCCCGTCCCGCCTCCATCAGAATCCTGCGGCATGCCTTGGTGAAGCCCGGCTGGCGTCCGTTGCTCTTGCGGTCCACCAGTTCGAGCAACTCCTCGCTCAATACAGCATCTCCAAAAAGATTGGCTAGCCCGGTTATCGTTTGCTTGACTGTGCCGATGCGCCGCATGACATCCGCACGCTGTTGCAGCAACTGACGCAGTTCTTCATGCGCCTGCCGCACCACTTCCTGCACATGCCCGTCTCCGTAATTGAGAACGGACCTGGTCCCGCCGTTTCCCTTGTGCTCGTTCAGCATACGACCCCCATAACTAAGACGAACAGCGACCTACTTCCAGAACTCCAAGCGGGCAGGGCCGCCCTCACTACCTATACGTAAGACTCAGTCCCGGCGTTCCCTTACTTTTCCTCTCAACAGGGCCCTTCGCTTCGATCCGGGGACTTGCCGTCATTTGTTTAGTTAGACGCCCGAGCCGAAGTTTGGTTAACGAAAGTAAATGAGCTTCCGGGAACGAGTCTGCGGTCTCGTTTCTTCATACTCGTGGTCCATGTGAAATCGCACTCTGTCGTATCCCAATTTGACCTCCTTCCCAATTTGGCCAGGAGCACCCACCCCCTTCCTAACTTGCTGATCCAGAGGTCAACCTTTGGCGGTCGCGTTCCGATGAAAACAACATGGCCGCACCCGTGTTGACGGCAGCAGTACCTGCGCTTTCCCCTGCGCCTCTTACCGTCTTGTTGGTGGGGAACCAGGAAGAAGATTTCTTTCAAATTCGTGAGATTCTCGGCCGGAACAAAGCCAGCTTCTCTGCGGAACTGGATCACGCCACATCTCTGGACGAAGCCAAAATAATGTTGCAGCGAAAGGCCTACGGTCTTGTGCTTTTCGAGTATGCAACCAAGGATGCTGCCGCGGTCGAACTCCTTTCCCAGTTTCTCCACGAAGGGTCGTCGGTACCCTTTATTCTCCTGGCCGAGGACGCCAACGAGAGAACGGTCGCTGAGATCATCGGATCTGGCCTGTGGAATTGCATGGGGAAGTCGGAACTGAACGGCGTCAACCTCGTCCGCACGATCCGCTGCGCGATGGCACTGCACTCCATGCAACGGGAAAATCTGGTGACGAACGATACATTGCGCAAGCTCTCGCTCGCGGTAGAAAAATCCGCGGACATGGTCATGATCACAGATCGTGAAGGCATCATTCAGTATGTCAATCCGGCATTTGAGACCCTTACCGGCCAATCACGTCAGGACGTGATCGGCAAAACTCCTCGTATTCTCAAATCGGGGGAGCACGGTCCTGAGGTTTATCAGGAACTATGGAAGACCGTCCTCGCGGGCAATGTTTTTCGCGGTATTTTGGTAAACCGCAGAAAAAACGGGGAACTGTTTTGTGTGGAGCAAAGCATCAGCCCGGTGCTGGATGCGGCGGGAACCATCACGCACTTTATCACCAACGGGCGGGATCTCACCGAACGCCTCCGCCTGGAAGCCCATCTGCTGCAAGCGCAAAAAATGGATTCGATCGGCCGCCTCGCAGGCGGAGTTGCCCACGATTTCAACAACCTGCTGACCATCATCACCAGCTATTCCGAACTGGCCCTCGATTCCGTCACCCCCGGAACGGACCTCGAGAGCAAGCTCCAGGAAATTCTTTCCGCCGCCCGCCGCGCGGCACAGTTAACGCGGCAGTTGCTGGCCTTCAGTCGTAAACAACCACAGGCTTTGCGAGTCGTGGATCTCGACCAGGTAATCGCCGAAATCACCCAGCCGTTGCGCAGGTTGATCGGCGAAGATATTGAGATGACTTTCGCTCCGGCGGGTCTGAACCGGGTGCGCATCGACCCGATCCAAATCGAGCAGATTCTACTGAACCTGGCCGCCAATGCCCGCGACGCCATGCCTCAGGGCGGACATCTCACCATCGAAACCTCCGATGTGCACCTCGACGACAACTACGTCCAATGCAAGCAGGCGGTTGTTCCCACCGGGCACTATGCGCTTATTTCCGTCACTGACACGGGTGGCGGCATCTCGCCGGATCACCTGCCGCATATCTTCGAGCCTTTTTACACTACCAAGCCGTCGGGCGAAGGCACCGGCCTGGGACTCGCTACGGTTTACGGGATCGTGAAGCAAAACCGCGGCTTTATTTGGGCTTACAGCGAGTCAGGAGCAGGCACCGTCTTTAAGATCTACCTGCCTTCCGTAGTCGCCAGCGGAGCGTCTCTCGAAGTTCCCGCCAACTTGGCTGAGTATCCCCTGGATGGTTCCGAGACCATCCTGCTCGTGGAAGATGAGAACGCCGTGCGGCGCGCCGTATCCGAGTTTCTGCGCCTTCGCGGCTACACCGTGCTCGAAGCCAAAGACGGTTTGGACGCTCTCGCCATCGCCAAGGGTTACGGTTCCACCATCCATCTGGTGGTCAGCGATGTGGTCATGCCGAACATGAGTGGCGGACAACTCGCCAAGGAACTCGAAATCCGTCGCCCGGAGAGTAAGGTGCTGTTCGTCTCCGGCTACGCCGGAAAAACTCTGACTGACCACAAGGTCGTAGATCTCGAGATGAACCTTTTGCAAAAACCCTTCACTCTGAAACAACTGTGTGGCAGGGTCCGCGCCATGTTGAACCAACCGCAGTCGCCCATGATGTCGTAATACGATCTCGTAAGATCGTCCACAGCGATTTCCCTCGTGCCGTTCGCGACCCGCCGGATATGCTAAGAGACAATTCGAATCAGCTTCCCGTTCTTCAGCTCGAACCGGTCTCCGCGCCAGCTTACGGTGTGGCCAGCCAGGCTCGCCACCCACACCCCAACCGCTACCAGATCCCGCAACGGAAGCAGCCAGAGTTGCCGGAGCAGTTGCCGGTCGCACAGCACGCTCTTGCCCACCACAAGCGCCACAGCTGTGCGCAAGAACAAAGTAGTTCCCGCCAAAGCCCAGGCCCATCGCGCGCCACTCGATGCAGCCACTACCGCGCAAGACCACAGCAAGCCATACGTAAGTACCAAACCGAAGTAGCCACCGCTGCGGGAATCTCGCACGCCGCGCGCCCATCGCAACTGGTGCGACAAAAACTCCGGCGCACGATAGGCAGGAAGATTCGTTTCCACGACCACGTCCGAGAGCTCTACCTCAAGACCGAGATGGGCAATGCGCCGGCCCAGTTCGTAATCATCCGCAAGATAATCCGCAAACGATTCGAACCCTCCAATTTTTTCCAGCTCGCCGCGCCGGAATGCCATGGTAGACCCCAACCCAAACTTGAGACCGCCTTCCAGTTGGCGCGCCGCGAGCACACCCGCGCAGAAATCCGTGCTGATTCCCAGCGACTCAATCCGCGAACCAAGCGTTGCCGCGGCAACTCCCCGGTAGAGGCAGGTCACCATTCCAACCTCTGGATTCGCCAGAGGCATCATCACTCGACGCAGATAGTCGGCCTCCACTCGGATGTCGCTGTCGTTGACCAGCAAGTATTGATACCGTGCCTCCGCCAGCATCTGAGCCAGGTTGCTGACTTTCACATTCGCTCCCAAAGTTTTGTCGCAAACAATCAACCGAATGCTTAGCGCCGGGAACTCGCTCTGCAGCTGCCGCACGCTGGCCACCGCGGGATCGTGGGGATCGCTGACCCCGAAAATAATTTCATACTCGAGATAGTCCTGCAGACAATGACTGCGAAAACTTTGATAGATTTCCGGATCCGTGCCCTTGAGCGGTTTGAGGACGGAAACAGGCGGCAAGGCTTGCGCAGGAAAAGAACCCTCGCCCGCGACTCGTCGCTGCCGCAAAAACGCAGACGCACTCCACAGGCAAAGAAGATAGTAGGCCGAACTGCAGGCCGCGCCGAAAGCCGCACCCAACTGGACAAGCCTGAGGATGGAATGAATCATGAGATGGAATGAATCATGCGTCCGCGACGCGCGATTCTACTCGTACCGCAGTGCCTCAATGGGATCGAGGTTCGCGGCCTTCCACGCTGGATAAATGCCGAAGACCAGACCGACTCCTGCGGCAGCGCTGAAGCCAAATGAAGTCCAGAACATCGACATGTGCGCAGGCAGCGACGGCCACACCGCTGGAATGATCCAAACCACCATCGCACCCAGCAAGACTCCGATGACGCCTCCCACCGCAGTCAGAATGATCGCCTCAAACGTGAACTGTAACAGGATGTCCCGCTTGCGCGCACCGATGGCCTTGCGTACTCCGATCTCGCGCGTCCTCTCGGTCACACTGACCAGCATGATGTTCATCACTCCCACTCCGCCCACGATCAGTGCCACGCTCGAAATAGCGAACATGCCGATGAAGAGCGCACCCGTCAGAGAGTTCCAGACATCGGTAATCGAGTCCGAAGTCATCACCGCAAAGTTATCCGGCTTATCGAACGCAACTTTTCGCCGGCGCCGCAGCAGTTCCCGAATCTCGTCCATCGCCTTCGGCATATCGTCGTGCGAGGTGGCCTTGACGCTGATTATGTGCTGCTTCATTTCCGGATGTAGCGTCTTGAAGGTCTTCAGCGGCAGGATGACTCGGTTGTCGTTCGGGTCCTTGCCTCCTCCGAACACGGACTTGATTTTTTGCACCGTGCCGATGACCTGAAACAACCTGCCTTCAATGTTGATCTCTTTGCCGAGAGGATCCTCGTCGCCGAACAATTCATGTTGCGTGTCGTAGCAGATCACGACGACCGGGGAGTGATGCTCGTCATCGAAGTCGCTAAACCAGCGCCCGGTGGCGATGGGCAGATCAAATACGTCCTTGGCCTCCGCCATGTCACCTTCGATGATCGTGTGCCTCGCCTTCTTCTCCTGATATTTCACCGAGTAGCTGCCAACTCCCAACTCGGGCCGGAAAATTCGAAGCCCAGCCGAAACTGCTTTTACGTGGGGTAGGTCGCGCATTGCTAGGGCGTCGTCGTATGTGAGTTCTTTGCGCATGCGCATTTCGTCGGTCATGCGGCCAAAGGTGAAGAAATCCAAGTGGAAGACAAAAATAACGTTGGAGCCGATGCTAGCCACCAGGTCGCGGACGTTGTCGTCCAGCCCGCGCCCGATGGAAGACACGCCAATCACTACAGCAACCCCGATCACCACTCCTAGCACGGTCAGCGACGAGCGCAGCTTGTTGCCGCGCAGCGTGTCAGTCGCCATCTGCACAATCTCACCGAATTCGTCTTTGCGAATCATAAGTTCCGGTTCGCGGCTCCCAGATCCGGTTTTCGGCTTTCGGCGATCTCCGGAAGCAGGAAACCGAGAGCCGGACGCCTAAGATCACATCTCAAACCGCAGCGCAACAATTGGATCCAGCTGCGCCGCCCGGCGTGCGGGATAGACTCCAAAAAAAACTCCCACGCACGCCGCTACCAGCAACCCCGACGCCACCGCCCACAGCTTGATGGAGGAGGGCATACCGATGGCCCACGTGACCAACGTGGCCACGGTCGCACCGCACAGTACTCCCAGCGCGCCGCCGACCACGGCCAATGTGACCGATTCAATCAGGAACTGCAGCAGCACATCGTCCCGGCGCGCACCCAGCGCCTTGCGGATGCCGATTTCGCGGGTGCGCTCGGTGACTGACACCAGCATGATGTTCATGATCACGATCCCACCCACCACCAGCGAAACTGCGGCGATCCCAATTGTCGCCATAAAAAATGTATTGCTCAAACCCGACCAGATGCCCAGCAAGCTGGCATTGGTCTCGATTTCAAAGCTGTCGTCTTCACCAGGACGGTCATGCCGGTGCGAGCGCAATGCCACGCGGGCCTCGTCGATGGCCTCGTCGAGCGGCACTCCCGTAGCCAGAGCCTTGCCCCAAATTCCGATGCTGTTGTTGTGCGACCCGTACTGCTTCAGAAACACGGTGATGGGAATCAGCGCGTAATTGTCGGCGCTCTGCCCCAGAGTCTTGCCCTTTTTCTTGCCGACTCCAATTACCTGGTAGGTCGAGCCGTCAATGCGGATTTCCTGTCCGATCGGGTCCGCGCCGGCCATCAGGTGCTCCACGATATCCGTACCGACTACGGCCACCGGAGTCCGGTTCTCCAGGTCCGTTTCGTTCAGCATGCGGCCCGAGGTCAGATCCGTGTCCAGAATCGTCGCCATCGAAGGCGTAATTCCCTGGATGGTTGTATCGCTGATCGATTGTTCCCCGTGCTTCACTTTGCCAGTGCCACGCAACACCGCGCCCACGTACTCGCAGTCGCGGCAGGCATCGGCAACCGCCTGATAGTCTTCCAGGATCAGATTCTTGCGCTTCTCGGCCGCCAGAAAATGCTCCACATTCGTTTCGACGGCAGACATCTTCGAGACGATGAAAACATCAGCGCCCAGATTGAAAATCTTGTGCGCCACGTAATCGTTGATGCCGGAAACAAACGTCACCACCGCGATCACGGCGGCCACGCCGATCACCACGCCAAGCAGCGTGAGCACCGAACGCAACTTGTTCGCCCACAGGGACTGCAACGCGATGCGAATGGCTTCGAGGGTGTTCATGAAGCGGACCTCAGCCGTCGGACTTTAGACCTCGGACCTCGGTATTCTGGCCCAACCAGGGCGAGATCAGTCTATCAGCGATTCCAACGTCGCTGCCAGGACGCGGACGCGAAGTGATGCGGAAGTTCTGTCCGAGGTCTGACGTCCGACGTCTGCCGAGATCTGACTCTGCTCTGACATATAATGACTAAGTTGGCAGCTGGACCGGATGGTCGCTTCCAGCGCTTTCGGGCGCGGGGAGAGGAAAGTCCGAACTCCACAGAGCGGTGTGCCGGATAACGTCCGGGAGGCCGGGTTCAAGCCCGGTTTACGGAAAGTGCCACAGAAAACATACCGCCTCGGCGGCAACGCCAGGGTAAGGGTGAAAAGGTGCGGTAAGAGCGCACCGCCGCGGCAGTAATGTCGCGGGCAGGGCAAACCCCACACGGAGCAAGACCAAATAGGGAGGGAGTTCGTGCCCCGGTTCTTTGGAATCAGGTCGCGGACACGTGCCGGCTCGGTGCGTCAAACCTTCGGGTAGGTCGCTAGAGCCGGGCAGCGATGCGCGGCCCAGAGGAATGACCGTCCCACAGGAGTAATCCTGTGGACAGAATTCGGCTTATAGGTCCGGCTGCCACAAATTTGAGACGATTGGCGGGTGCCCATTTCTCGCGCCTTTTGCGGAGAAAACCTGCCCTGAGCGAAGTCGAAGAGTGAGGATTTCGACGTCGGCGTGGGCACTCTGACGGAGTGCGCCTCACCCCCAACTTAGCCTGTCCTGATGGCGCACTCGATCTTTCATCTCTTCCCGCCCGCTTGCCTTCCCAACTCATAGCCCAGATAAATCATCTGTCCAATGTGATGCTGCATGTGCGCGGCACATTGCATGATCATGTCGAGACGATTGCGCGCGGTTGCACCTACGCCTGAGTATTCCGCAAACCAATCCTCGGCCGACTGAGCACGCACCGTTGCCAGCACCACCGCGACCGCGTCATCGAGCCGCTTCAAAGCCTCTTCTTTCGAAGGAGGATTCGGGTCGTTGAACTCGCGCGGACGGTCGCGGACATATCCGGTCTTCGCAATCTGCGCGCCGACGTAGTAGTTCAGATTGCCAGTCAAGTGCAGGACGAGGTGGCCGAAGCTGTTCCCGTAGGGAAATGGCTTTTGCCAGAACTGCGCGTTGGTGAGCGGCGCGGCCAGCTCGCGAACACGGGCGGCATTCTGCGCATAGCGATCGGTGAGAACTGCGGAGAGTGTCGAGTGCAGATGGGGCATGTTCACTCCTCGATCAAGAGACGGCTCAAGATTGATCTCGTTGAGGGTTGTTAAACCATCGTGCCGGCTTCCTGTTTCAGCTTCTCCGCCTGATAGTGCGTCACCAGAGCCTCGATCAGCGGCTGCAGTTTTCCGTCCATCACGGATTCCAGTTGATGAATAGTGAAACCGATGCGGTGATCGGTGAGACGATTTTGCGGAAAGTTATAAGTCCGGATCTTTTCACTCCGGTCGCCGGAGCCGACCATCGCTTTGCGTTCTTTGGCTAGCGCCTGCTGCTGCTTTTCCATTTCAATTTCGTAAAGTCGCGAACGCAGCACGCGCATGCCTTTCTCGCGATTCTTGATCTGCGATTTCTCGTCCTGGCAACTGACCACTGTGTTTGTGGGAATGTGCGTGATGCGAACTGCGGAGTAAGTCGTATTCACCGACTGCCCCCCAGGCCCGGACGAACAGAATGTATCGATGCGCAAATCCTTGGCTTCGATCTTGATATCCACATCCTCCGCTTCGGGCAGCACCGCAACCGTGACCGCCGAAGTGTGCACGCGTCCCTGCTGTTCGGTAGCGGGCACACGCTGCACGCGATGCACGCCGCTTTCATATTTAAGCTGCGAATACACGCGGTTGCCTTCGATGATGGCGATCACTTCTTTCAGCCCGCCAGCCGACGACTCCGAAGACGATAGCACCTCCACCTTCCAGCGCTGGGTTTCCGCGTAGCGCGTGTACATGCGGAAAATCTCGGCGGCAAAAAGCGTCGCCTCGTCCCCGCCGGTCCCCGCGCGGATTTCAAGGATCACGTTCTTCTCGTCGTTGGGATCCTTCGGCAGCAACAGAACCTTGAGCTCTTCTTCCACGCCGCCCACGCGCGCCTCCAGTTTGTCCAGTTCTTCCTGGGCATAGGCGCGCATCTCGGGATCCTTTTCGTCCGCGAGCATCGCTTTGCTCTCGGCAATTCCCTTGGTCAGATCCTTGTATTCGCGATATCTCTCGACGATCGGCGCGATTTCGGCGTGCGCCTTCGCGGTCTTCTGGTATCTCGCCGAATCGTTCACGATATCCGGCGAGGCCAGAGCGTTGGTCAGTTCGTCATAGCGGGCTTCGATTTGGTCCAGTCGTTCAAACATGGCAGTCGGCTTTCGTGGAAACGTAGCTTCGCTACGTCTCGGTTTCGCCGGGCCCGATCAATGCAGCGGGCAAGACGTAACAAGTTACGTCTCTACGGCATTTTAATGATTGTTTGAAAAAGCGGGAGAAAGTATTCGCGGCGGGGCCGCTACGCAATCACCAATTCGCCGCCGCGTTCTTTCTCGAGACTCATGGCCTGATCGAGAGCAGTAATGGCACACTGCGCCATTTCATCGGACGGAGGCTTCGTGGTAATCCGCTGCATCCACAATCCGGGCGCGGTGATCAAAGAGAAGAGTGAGCCGCGATGTTTGGCGGCGAAGCGGATAATTTCGTAGGAGACGCCTGCGATCACGGGCAGCAACGCGATGCGCACACCGAAGCGCGCCCAAAAAGTGGTCACCGGGATCAGCATGTAAAAGCCGATCGAGATCAGCATCACCGTCATCAGAAAACTTGTACCGCAGCGCGGATGGAACGTGGAATATTTCTGCACCGCAGGAGTCGTGAGCGGGTCGCCGTTTTCGAAAGCGAATACGGTCTTATGCTCAGCGCCGTGATACTGGTACACCCGCCTAATGTCGCTCCACAGCGACACTCCCCAAATAAACAGAAGAAACAGAGCCAGCCGGATCACGCCGTCCACCAGATTGAACATGATCTGGCCGCCCAGAGCGGGATCGATCTTTCTGATCTCCGTCGCCGCTACCAGCGGCACGTATTTGTACATGAAGATGAAGAAGGCAAGAGAAATGGCGATATTCACCGCGGCCAGCCAGCCGCTAATGGCGGCAGCTTTTTCACGGGTTTGCGATTTGGTCTCGGATTTTGTCTTGGATGAGGGCACCGGCGCGGCCGTCTCTACGCGGCTTGCGGTCGAGTCTTCGCTCTGCATCACATCTTCGATTGCCACGTTCGCCGAGAAGCGCAGCGCACGGTAGCCGAGGGCCATCGCGTAGCCCAGTGTCATCACGCCGCGCACCACGGGCCAAGCCATCCACCTGTGTTTTTCCGAAGCGCGCTCGAGCGGTTCGCTCATGGTCACTACTTCGCCAGACGGCTTGCGGCAAGCGATCGCCCACGCGTGCGGAGAGCGCATCATCACGCCCTCCAGCACAGCCTGTCCGCCGACAAGGGTTTCCTCGCCACCCTCAAGCGCAGGCAAAAGTTGCACCGCCGCGAGAAAACGCAGATAATTTCCGACTGAACGCACGATAATTGGATGCTCCGACGACGCAAACGCGTCAACCCTTAGGTTACCATACGGGGCAGAATCCGCTTCAATTTATAGGGATGGCGGGCCCTTGCGTCTTCATATCCAAGTCTTCCTTCGTCTATGCTTTAAAGGCCATGCGCAAATTCGCCGAGACCGCGGAGGCGATCGCCGCGACCACCAAGAAGCTGCAGAAGACCGCGCTCGTGGCCGAATACCTGAGGTCGCGCACCATCGACGAGGCCGCGGCGTCCGCCATATTCCTCTCAGGACGGCCATTTCCCGCCTGGGAAGAAACCACGCTACAGTTCGGTGGAAGGCTGTTGTGGCGTGTGGTCGCCGAGCTGTCGGGGCAAACGGAATCTGCGCTGACGGCGTCGTACCGCAAGCACGGAGATCTGGGCGCGGTCGCCGGAGAGATTCTTCCCGAGCGATCGGGACAGGGCTTGAGAATTCTTGAAGTCGCACATATTTTCCGGCAGATCGCAGCGGCCCGCGGACCCGCGGCCAAAACCGCGCTGGTGCGCGATCTGCTCGCGCGGGCAACGCCGCTCGAAGCCATATACGTTGTGAAAATCATGACCGGAGATTTGCGGATTGGTCTGAAGGAAAGCCTGGTCGAGGAGGCAATCGCGAAGGCCTACGTCGAAGCTCCCACCGGCGAGTCGTCCACAGCCCTAAAAGACGTGCAGCGAGCGAACATGCTGCTTGGCGATATCGGCGAGACCGTGCGACTGGCGACGCTAGGCAAGCTGGCCGATGCGAAAATGCGAATTTTTCACCCTCTGGGATTCATGCTCGCCAGTCCGATTGAGTCCACTGAGGAGGGCCTGAGTTACTTTGCCGAAGCCGCAGTAGAAGACAAGTACGACGGCATCCGCGCGCAAGCTCATGTGTCGGATGGCGAAGTAAAGTTTTTCTCGCGCACGAGAGATGAAATCACAGAGTCGTTCCCGGAGTTGCCAGCCGCGCTGGCGGGCCTGCCACAGGATGCGATCCTCGATGGCGAAATAGTAGCCTGGAGCTATAGCGAAGGTGAGAGTGTGGTGCGGGCACTCTTGCCCGCCACGGCAGCGCCAGCTGCCGGCCTTGGCGCGAGTCAACCACCGGAATCGCCCTCGCCGGAACCACCCGAGACATCGAGCCCCTTGCTCGCCGAACATGCTTCCGAACATACCGGCCAAGCCCGCCCCTTCAGCATCCTGCAGCAGCGCCTCGGACGAAAGAAAGTAAGCGAGAAAATGCTGCGCGACATCCCAGTCGCCTACCTGGTTTTCGATGTCCTGTATGCAGGTGGCGAACTGCTGATCGATCGTCCGCTGTGCGAGCGTGCGCGGATTCTAGACGGGTTGCTTATCGCGAAAGGAAAAAGCGATAACGACCGAAAGACCGAGCCACGGAGAAAAGCCACGCAAGGCACTTTGGCCTTCGCCGCCGACGATGCGGTTATCGGGGCGGAGGCTGCCGTCATCCGCGCCCCGGTATTTCGCGCCGTCACGCCCGAAGACCTGGAAGCGCTCTTCACTGCCGCCCAGGCGCGCGGCAACGAAGGCCTGATGATCAAAGACCTGAACTCGCCCTACACGCCCGGCAAGCGCGGAAAGTCATGGCTGAAGATGAAGCGCGAACTGGCCACGCTCGACGTGGTCGTGACCGCGGTCGAATACGGCCACGGCAAACGCGTGGGCGTGCTCAGCGATTACACTTTCGCGGTGTGGGATTCGAGTAAAGACAAGTTGGTGAACATTGGCAAAGCGTATTCAGGCCTCACCGACGCCGAGATTATCGAGATGACGCAGTGGTTCCTGGAGCACACAATCGAAGATCAAGGCTTCCGCCGCGTGGTCGAGCCGAAAATCGTGCTGGAAGTAGCCTTCAACAACATGATGCAGTCGGAGCGCCACGAGAGCGGCTACGCGCTCCGCTTCCCGCGAATTGCGCGTCTAAGGCCAGATAAGTCAGCGGAGGAAGCAGATACGGTCGAGCGGGCGCGGGAGATTTTTGAAAAACAGGCGGTTGTTGAAGATTGAAGGCAGAACAGTCATACGATATCTTGAGATTCGGAATGCCTCCCGAAATAACAAACAGGTCAAGAACCCTTCGTCAAGCACTTGGATCAGCGGTTCCCCCAGAGAGGATCACCCAAGAGGCGCACGAGGGGAATCCGAGGCATCTGAGTCGGCTTGTGCGACTGCGCCCCGGCGACCACGCGGAAGCGAGTGACCTCTGGCCGTACATGCAAGACTTGCTGTACACGGACATCCAAGGCCCGTTGTTCGCCTATTTGCTTCCGTTTTGCTTGGAAGCATGGCGCGAGGACCTTCGTGGTACACGCAGCGAATATGGTGGTTTCGTCGAGTACTTCTATCCGGTACTGGCGAACAGGCAGGTTTTCGATCGGCATCTGACGGCGGCTCAGGCCGCGGCAGTGTCGGCATTTATGCAAGAGTCGATTCTCGATGAAATGGACGATCAACGAGGCCTCAGCTACTCAGGAAGTGGCACGCGGACCTACCGATGGATCACGGCGCTTACAACGCACGCTGTTTTATTCCCCGATCTGCGCACCCTGTGGATCAAGTGGTGGTCCGTCGCCACGATTGGCCGAGCGATCGCCGCAGCTCAGTATGTCTCGTGCCTAATGTACGCGCAGAATGAGAATCCGATATTCGCTCCGTGGACTCCAGAGAGAGGCGGAGGGCCCCCATGCTTGTGGGAATTCGGGGGGCACCTCTATGCAAACCGTTGGCTGGAAGAGAACGTGCGTTTCTTGAGGCAAACCCTGAGTCCTCAAGCGGTCGCCGAGGTACTCAGCGAAGTCGTGAACAGGTTGGTCAATCAGCCCGAAGGCAGCGTGGCTGCTGAGATCCAGTCGGATCTCCCTTTGTGCGCCGAGCCGCTTTCAGCCCGGTGCGCCGAACTGCCGAACATACTCGAAAAAACGCGGGAGTCCGGCAGAATCCGCGAATGGTCAATTTAGTTTACTGCTTTCGTAGCCTAGGTTCGCATCTCTGGCAGCCAGCATGTTAGTGGCTATGGTGGTGCTCTTCTTCGCTCTCGCTCACCGGAATCACGCACCCATGCGCCACTTCGCACACCACGTGCTCAAATTGAATCGTCGTGTGGTCGATGCGAAAACTGTGGTGTAGGCGGTCTTTCACGTCGCGCAGAATGCGTTCGCTCGCCGAGGGTGGAATGTCGGCAATCGCGATGTGGCAGGAGAGAGCGCGCGTCTCCGACCCGATGCTCCAGCAGTGCAGATCGTGCACGTCGTTGACGCCGTCGATCGAACGGATGGCGACCTCGACCAGTTCCAGCTTCACGCCGCGCGGCGTGCCTTCGAGCAGTATGTTCAACGTCTCGCGGACAATCCCGTAGCCCGACCACAAAATCAACGCGCCGATGCCGAACGACAGCGCGGAATCAATCCAATAATTCCCCGTTACTAAAATCGCCCAGCCGCCAACGATCACCGCGGCCGTCGAAAGCGTGTCGCCGACTTCGTGCAGCAGCGCGCTGCGGATGTTGACATCGCCTCCGGACCCCCGGGCCGAGCGATAGAGCAGCAGCGCGATCACGCCGTTCATCACCACGCCGGCGCCAGCAACCCACATCATCACCGCAGCCTGTACGTGCTCCGGATGCTGCAATCGCCGGAACGCCTCGTAAAAAATAAAAAATGAAACCGCCACCAGCGACGTGGCATTCACCAAAGCAGCCAGCACTCCGGCGCGATGGTAGCCGTAAGTCTTGGTAGGGCTGGCCGGGCGTGATTGCAAATAGACCGCGACCAGCGAAAGCAAGAGTGCGAGGAAGTCGGAAAGATTGTGTCCCGCTTCAGAAAGCAACGCCAGCGAGTGCGCGCGAATTCCGGCCACCACCAGCAGAGCGATGTAAGCCAAAGTCACGGCCAGCGAAATCTTCAAAACCCGGGTCGTGCCGCTTCCGCCGTGAGTGTGGACGTGCATGTCTTCAGTTTAAGTGGGCGCAAGGCGCGGTTCAAGGGCGAGGTTTTGTCATTCCGAACAAGCGTTCTTCGCGCTGTGAGAGGTTGCCCTGAGCGAAGTCGAAGGGAATCTGGGCGAGCCGCGCGAAGCAGCCTGCCTTGAGCGAAGCCGAAAGGTCGCGTTCTTCGCGACGCAATAGTCGCGCGTTTGGCTCGCTTCCATATCAGCGCTTCAGCAACCCTTCGAAGTAGCGGTTGTTATAGAACGTGGTCGTCTTCTGCACGTACTCCAGAATCTTCAACATCTTTTCGCGGCCTTCGCGGTTGGTTTCCTTGAACTGCACGGCAACCCCCACGCCAGGGTCGATTCGCGCCACCACACCCTCAGCCGTCAGCGTGCCATCCTCCATCGAGAAGCTGAGAATCAGGTTCGTTCCCGGAGAAAGAATATTGCTGGTTTCCACGAAGCAGCCCCCGATGCTGACGTCGGTGAGATTGGCGTACAAGGGAGTTCCCTGGGTTTCGGACTTCAATTCAATGGTGACTCGGCACTTTAAACGTGGATGCAGCCGGCGATCTTTGTAGGAAAGCTGCTTCTGCTTCTCTACGTACATGCGGCGATCGGCTTGTGCGAGAAGTTTTTCGGCGTCCTGCCCATCATCGGGATACACCGCCTGCCCCAGGCTCACCGAAAGAATTTCCTCGCCGCAAACATCGAAGCCCGCCTGCTTGGCCAATACACGAAGTTGTTGCGCTTTCTTGGAAGCCGCTTCGGTGGGCAGGCCCGGAGCGATCACCACGAATTCGTCACCGCCCATGCGCGCCACATAGTCATACTCGCGGCAACTTTCTTTCAGCGCCTGCGCAAAAAGGCGCAACACGCGATTCCCTTCCAGGTGCCCGAAGCGGTCGTTGATCTGCTTGAACCCGTCCATATCGGAGACCATCACGGTCAGCGAAGAGTTATCGCGCTTGCAGCGGGCCAGTTCCCGTTCCAGCTGCAGGAACAACGACCGCGCATTGGGCAATCCCGTGAGATAGTCGGTAGTCGCCGAATTCTCAGCCTGCTGATATTTAAGGGCGTTTTCGATCGACAGCGCCATCTTGCTGCTCACCGCCAGCAGGATGCGCAGGTTGTCGGAAGTGAATGCGTCGCGCTCGGCGCGATACAGCGCGAGCACCCCAATCACGCCCGACACGCCTTCCAGTGGAACCGCCAGAGCCGAACGCAGGGTGCTGAACTTGCTGGGATCGTTCAAATATCCCGGCTCAACCGAAGGATTCCCGTTCACGATCGGCTTTTTGTTCTGCGCCACCCATCCCGAAAGCCCCTGCCCCAGAGGAATGCGCAACGAATTGAACAGGCGGTAGTTATCGCCGTTCACGTATTCCGGCACCAGTTCGTTGTCGCGCTGCACATAAATCGCGATGGCATCGTAAGGAACCATCGGCTTCAGCTTCACCGAAAACACTGAGAGCGTTTCGCCCAGCGAGAGCGACGCGCCCATATCCTGGCTCAACTCGAACAGTGACTGCGCTTCCTGCCGCGCTGCCGCAATCGAGGAAAGAAATGTCGTCTCCTTTCCAACGTACTCCGGCGCAGTGGCATTTTCGAACCCGGCCGCGGGAGCTTCTCCGCGCTCGATTTTGATCGCGGTCGAGAGTGGCGCGTTCATGTCCTGCGCCGATTTTGCCACAGCCAGCCGCTCCAGATGCTGGTAGCGCTTCTGCAAAACCGCAACTACCTTCGGATCGAATGACTTGCCCGACTCCGCCGCCAGCTTCTGCATCACGTCATGCAGCGGCAGAGCGCGGCGGTATTGTCGGTCGGAAGCCAACGCGTCGAGATAGTCCACAGCAGAAAGAATTCGCGCTCCAACGGGAATCTCCGCGCCCTTCAATCCCATCGGGTAGCCGGACCCGTCCCATTTTTCGTGGTGAGCCCGGACGATGGGCACCACCGGATATGGAAAGCGAACGCGCTCCAGAATCTCCGCACCCACCAGCGTGTGAATCTTCATCTTCTCGAATTCTTCCGGCGTGAGCCGTCCGGGTTTCGAAATGATGTGCTCGGGTACGGCCAGCTTGCCAATGTCGTGCAGAAGAGACGCGGCGTGCAGGGCTTCCAGTTCCGCCCCCGCCACACCCATTTCCTTGGCTACTTCGATCGCATAGACTCTCACTCTCTGCAGGTGCTCGTGCGTGGTCTGGTCCTTGGCCTCGATGGCCAGGGCCAGCGCCTCGATGGTCCGGAGGTGAAGATTCGCGATCTCCTCGACGTGGACCTTTTCATCCTCAAGCTTGCCCAGGTAGAGCCGGTACGACCGGTAGATTAAATAGACCACCGGCACCATCAGCAGCGAACTCTCCCAGTTGAATATTCGGTCGAGCCAGGCGATCGTGCCCGCGATGCCTGCGCCCACAATGTAGTAAGGGAACGACCAGAAATAGCAGTCGACCAGCAGCTTTTTGAGCGGCCGCCGCTCCGTAATCGAAATCATGGTGGCAATCGACCCGGCGTTGGCCACAAAGTAGACCGACGCCGCAACCCCCAGCAACAGCGGCCGGCTGCCCACCAGCAGGTTGCTCCAGGGATGGTCATACACCACATAGGCGAGCGCCGTCGAAATCGCCCCGGCGCATACATTGAAAGTCACCTGCAGGGCGTTAGGGCGCTCAGGATAAAGGGTTTGCGCCAAAATGGAGACGGCACCCAGAATCAGCGTCTCCGAGAAACTCAGTTCCAGCACGCCAATCAGAATGAACAGGAAATTCACCGACAATGTGCCAGTGATGCCGGGCAAGGTTACCTTGAGGCGGGACGCCAGAATCGCGATCCCCAGGTAGCAGATGAACTCGGCTATGTTCTTGCTGCTCTGGTGGATGGCGCCGTAAAGCAGCGTAGCCGTGCCGCCAGCCACGACCATTCCGATGAAGAGCTTGCCAAGCGAAGGCGTGCCTCTCCACGTCTGGACGCGGCTCGGCACACCGTTAGCGCTATCGGTCACACTTGAAAGCACAGTTGTGTCCCCGGAGACTCCGGAATACCCAGTAATATCAGCTAACGTATTTAGAAACAATGATTTGGCGAGTTTTCAGGAAACTTCAGTAACCCGAATCCGGTACCCTTGGGAGGACACGACTCCAACCCTCGGCAGGTGTGTCGGCTATCTCTTCCGGTTTCAACGAGCTAGATAAGAGAGAAATCATTATCTTGCGGGTTTTTGAGGCAAAATTAGCTCTTCGGTGGGCTGAGGCCTCTTCGCCTTCGAACACGTCCTTGCTGCCCGATAATTCCATGGGATCGTCGCAAAAAAGGCTGCCCCGTCCTTGTTTCTCGCAAGGATTAGGTACGACGAACCGTCCTCAAAGTGGATTGGCCCAGACAGTTTGCGAGTCCTCGCGGGAAATAACAGCCCTACCAGAGCTGCGCAGTCGCGAGCTTTTGGGTTTTGCCGTCCGACTGTAAGAATTTTAGTCCATCCGTGCGCGAAAAACACACGTCGCAGCAGCCCAGTTTTTCGCTCGGCTTGTAATAACCGATCAAGTCTCCTGAGTTTTGGTCTAAGGCAATGAAACTCCGGTGCACCTGTCCCTTGGTAGAGATCTTATTCACGCCTATTACGGCCATACCCGCTGAAAGATAAAGCTTAGTCGCAACGGCCTCCGGGTCCTGTTTATGGAACTTTAGCCTGCGAATCGTTTCTCCAGTTACGGAAATTACGTTTATTTGATCGGGACCCAGGAAATATAAATTTCCCGCGTAGCTCGCGACGGCTCCGTCGCTTAGAGCACCAAGATTTCCGAGGTTAACCTTAGGCACCGGAATCGATAGTTCTCTGACCAGCTCTCCTGACTCTGCAAGAACCGCCGCGTAGGGCTTTCCCTGAAGAGCGCTCGGGCTTTTCTCATCGTGGTATCCCCACACAAAAAAGAATCCGTTATCGAACACGGCAAAGTCTGAGAGCTGCACGTCCTCGCGAACCTTCAGGATGGTTGGAGCTTTCACCACACCATTACTGTCAAAAGTGAAGACGTACTTTTCCCCTGCATTGGCCGCAAGAATAAACACTTCGCCGTCGCTCGTAACCCAAAAGCTGTCGAAGCCCGCCAGGTCAGCATCAGCGTACTTGCCTGTGATCCGGAAAAACTTTCCAGTGGCGCCGTCGCTCGATAAGCGAAAGATCTGGCCATGTCTGAAATCAGACTCGCCGCCGTGGAAGTACATGTTGCCGTCACGGTCACACTGACTCTCGCCGAAGTATGAAAATGGAGGGGCCTGGATTGAGCGACTGTCCGACACGTCGATCACATGCGACGCAAAAATGCTTCCCTGCGCTAGACAAAGTTGTATGGAGACTAAAACTGAAAATACACGCTTCAGCATGTTTGCCAGCAGCCTTAGCGGACGCTTCGCTCCCTGGAGATAACCCAGTCTTCAAGCGATCCCCGTGCACTACCCGAGCACGAAACGCTGGCCGCATTTAGCGCCAGTCTATCATCCAGGATAGCCGGTCGCGGCGAACCCGTCTTATCGACGGATGAGGACAGGCAAGTCCCTGCACCGTCGATTTCGCAGCCCCCGCTGCATTGGATCCGAGTTCGGATTCCGTCACACTGGCCCCCTCCACCCGAGCACACGGTTACAAGGATTTCGCCTCGACAGCCACAGTGATACAGGATTGATCTCATCTTTGCATTTTGGCATTGTGAAGTTGCGTAGCTGGCAAAAAGGAAGAGGCTGATAACAATTGCGAGTAGTCGGCTCATTAGGCACCTCCAATGACCGCCGCTTTGGTGTTGCGGACTCTGTGTTGCGAGCGTTTAGCCCGTCTGCCGCCGCCCAGCCTTCGCACATTTGCCTATGCCACCAACCAGAGGGGCGGCCCGTCCTCGGGACTTTCGCAAGGGTTGGCAACGACGCCGCCAGTTCAAAACTGGTTGGCCTCTGTTCCTGATACCACGGCACCGCCTGTGGAAATATTTCCTCTGCCATCTGTTACGCAAAACGCAAGGCCGAACGCCGACATATTGCCGTAAGCCCTTTAAGAGGGTGAGGAGTAGCCCGCCTTCTTATCCTGCTATTGAATCGATTGCCTTTGTCGACCTTGCCCGGATCTTCTTACGAAAACCGAAGTCGACGGGGCGGTAGGCCAGCTTTGTGCGTCGTTTTTCTTTCCCGCCACGGCGCGCCCAGCGTGGAGTCGTGGCTCAGATCAGTCCCTTGCTGACTCTGCGAAGAAAATCTTCGGCGTCGGCGCGGGCTTTTTCCATGAGGGCGGGTTTGTGGCCGAATTCCATCTCGATTTCCTGCAGCGCCAGCTCTACGGCGACTTTCGGCTTGTAGCCGCGTTTTATGAGGGTTTGAGCGCGGTCCGCGAAAGTGTTGTCGGTAGCCGGCTTTACGTCTTTTCTGGCCGCGGCAAAGCTGGGTTCCGCTTCGCACTTGTGATCGCGAAACTTCGCGGCAGCTAAGCGGTCGTAGGCGCCCATGGCTTCTTCGCCGCTGAGCAGCGTGGGGATGGGATATCTCCATCGACAATTCGAGCAGGACCAGCCGTTCTCTTCGCCTTCGAGCCAGATCAACGAACGTTCCATATCGCCACGACTAGCCTAGCACTGCAACCAGCGCAGCCCCAAAGGGGAACTGCCATGCCACTTTGGGAATTTGCAACCACTGTGGGCAAAAAGGTGTCCTACCGTGCCCTAGGAAGTACGCAGCCCAGGTGAAAACAAAGCTCCTCGTCGAAGCAATCATCATTGCGAATTGCCTAAAACGGGCTCTAGGCGAGACCTTCGAGTGTATCGCGGATCGCTGCATCGGAGGCAAAGGTGCAAGTCACGCCTCGTGGGCTCGTCCTACACGAGTCTCTTCTTAACGTTCTCTGAGAAGGAGCTAATCGCGATGCGCGTTGCCGTGCTGCCGTTCCTGCTATCCCCAACCCAGATCACACCTAACCGGCTTGTAATCTTCCTACTCTTGCTTTGCACCTCTTTGGCGTTTGCCCCCGTTCCAGTAGCCGCACAGTCAGTAGCGACGTTGACCCAGGTCTGCAGCCCGCCATTTTATGACTGTGATTACAGCGGAACCGACGTAGTCCAAACTCCAGCCCCACCTTTCACGGCGTCCGTACCCGCTAACACGGTCGTACAAGAGTCAGTCCTAAGCATGCTCAACATGGTGCGCTTGACCGACCCAAATATCTGCCGAAAAGGCGGAGTCGCCACTCCAAGCGGGGGCTCTAACGAGGTTATTACGAACACAGATTCGACTCTGATCTCGGTTCGTTGTGTCGGAGGTGGCAATAAGGTGCTTGTCTTTAATCCCGCGACTCTGCAAGGAGCGTTGACACCAACCAATTGTCCCGGCATGAGCGCCTTCTCGCGAAGGCGCCAAGATCTTTGGTACTGCAAACCCCCTGCTGGGTTTGGAACGCCGATCGGGACCGCGAATGGCACGACCGTCTACAAGCTCCTTTTTTCAAGGTCAACCAAAACGAATCTGTGCGGTTTGAGGCCGGAGGGATGCGCTGATCCCACAGACCAACCATTTTGGTCCGTGCTCACCGACTTTGGAACATGCCCGGCAGCACCCGAGGGCGCACCCCTCTCCGGTGGCATCTTGGGAGTCGGGGCGTCGGACACTCTCTTCACGTCCAACCTTTCCTGGACTGGCGGCCAAGACACGGCACACTACGAATTCGCGTATGTGCCCGGACGAGGATGTAGCACTCTAGATACGCTGGGGGACGGTACGAGTCCAATCGTTTATTTCGAGGACGGCTCAAGCATGGCAGCGATCAATACGCAAACCGGCCAGCCTCTCCAAGCGACGTGGACGATACACGATAGCTACAACAATGGCGAGTATGTGCAGGTTTCTATCGCCAGATGCAAGGGGCCTGATTGCCCGAAAAAGGACGGACCGCCCATTTGGCAAGCTGGGACGGCGAACGTCACGGTTGTCGGAGACTTTCCTCACCCCACCGGGCACAACTCGATGTCGGCGAGCGAATTCTTTAACTCCTCCAATCCAACATTTCAGTCACGACTGCTTTCGAGTCCAGCACCGGCGACGACTGTCGGACGGTTCGCTTGCGGCCCATGCCAGGATCAACATTTTGTGGGCGACGTGAAGAATGATGCAAACCCACTCCTGGGCACGACGGGTGGCACGCCCAACCAAGAATGGACCGCACCATACAAGAGCGAGTTATGGGGCCTCTCGACCGACGGCAGCGGAACCGTCTGGCGCTTTGCCAAGACTTATTCCACGGGCACAGCCGCAAGCAATTTCGAGGGCCGCTACGCTATAGGGAGCGCCAGTCAAGACCGCACCATTTTCTGCTTCACGAGCGACATGCTCGGGCAGCTGGGCACCTACATGAATGGAAAGAGGGCCCACAACAGGACCGACGTGTTCTGCGTGGGCTTGACGGGTCGCCTAACCGACCGGATTGACTCCGAGAGTGGCGCATCGTCAGCGACCAGATAATCCTAACGGGCTGCCGAAAAACTACTCCCAATCCACAGCCGACTACGGTACGAGAGGGCATGCGCTGAGACGATCAGCAGCAGAATTACATGTTCAGTTACTTGCGGCCAGATGCGCGTTTCGCGAAGATCACCCGCTGCGCGCTATCCGGAAGAGATGGATTACAACCTGCTGTTTCGCTCGTTGGTGAGGCTGAACCCGGACGATGAAGCCCGGGACGCGACCACGACGCTTCCCGCCGTCGTGGTCGTCCTCTTCCGCATTCGTCGCCGTAGACGATTGTCCACTTTCGCGCCCCCCTCGACGTCTCTCAGGGCAAGCTCTGGCTTGGACCGCCAAATCGGCTCTGTCTACGCAGAGACTGCGATCGACACAATCACCTTGGAGGCAAGCTATAGTATCTTGGAGGTTTTTGTGGGCTTTCCGCAGCCCCGGTTATTTGGCGCGGCAGGCACGGATTTTTCCGGAGCAGAGGAAACCGTCATGAAAATCGCAAGAGACGTCACCGAACTGATCGGGCATACCCCGCTGGTACGGCTGAATAAAGTCACCGAGGGCTGCGTGGCCGAAGTCGTCGCAAAAATGGAAAGCCAAAATCCGCTGGCCAGCGTGAAAGACCGCATCGGCGTCAGCATGATCGTGGAAGCCGAACGTGCCGGAAAAATTCATCCCGGAAAAACCGTGCTGGTTGAGTCCACCAGCGGCAACACCGGCATTGGCCTGGCGTTTGTGGCGGCGGTAAAAGGCTACCGGCTGATTCTGACCATGCCCGAAACCATGAGTCTGGAACGGCGTGTTCTGCTGCTCGCCTTCGGTGCAGAGCTGGTGCTCACGCCTGGTCCCAAGGGCATGAAAGGCGCAGTCGCGAAGGCGGAGGAAATTCTGGCCGCGACTCCGAACGGTTACATGCTGCAGCAGTTCGACAATGCTGCGAATCCCAAGATTCACCGCGAAACTACCGGCCCGGAAATTTGGGACGACACCGACGGGAAAGTCGATTTTCTGATTTCCGGCGTGGGTACGGGCGGGACGATCACGGGGGTGAGCGAATACATCAAGCCCAGAAAAGCGTCGTTCAAGGCGGTGGCAGTGGAACCGGCCGAGAGCGCGGTACTCTCGGGCCGCAAACCTTCGCCGCATAAGATTCAGGGGCTTGGCGCCGGCTTTGTGCCTAGGATTCTGCGCCGCGATTTGATCGACGAAGTCATCACAGTGACGAATGACGAGGCGATCGCCATGGCCCGGCGGCTGCCGCTGGAGGAAGGCTTGATGGTTGGGATATCTTCGGGAGCTGCGGTGGTTGCGGCTTTGCAGGTTGCCCGCCGTGCGGAGAACAAAGGAAAACTCGTAGTTGTGGTCATCCCCTCGTTCGGCGAACGCTACCTGAGTAGTATCCTGTTCGAGGAATTGCGGAACCGGGCGCTGCAGCTTCCGACGGCCACGGTTCCCATCTGAGTTTCACAGCGGAACTTCACTTCTGAACTTCACTTCTGAACCTTGACCCGAACGCATGCCCGGTCTGCTGGCTCAAATTCGCGAAGACGTCAACCACGTGGTGGAGCTCGATCCCGCGGCCAGGTCGCGTCTTGAGATTCTCTTGTGTTACGCGGGACTGCATGCCGTGTGGGGTCACCGCGTCACGCACTGGTTCTGGAGGCACGGCTTCCGGCTGCTTGGGCGATGGCTTTCGCAGGTGTCTCGCCTGCTCACTGGAATCGAGATTCATCCCGGAGCGGAGATCGGGCGGCGGTTGTTCATCGATCATGGCATGGGAGTGGTGATCGGGGAAACCGCAGTTGTGGGCGACGACGTGACGTTGTATCAGGGCGTAACTCTGGGTGGTACCGGCAAGGAGCGCGGCAAGCGCCATCCCACGATTGAAAACGACGTAGTGATCGGGGACGGCGCGAAAATTCTCGGCAACATCACAGTTGGCCGCAACTGCCGGATTGGGGCGGGTTCCGTCGTGCTGCGCAGCGTGCCCGAAAATTCCACCGTGGTGGGAGTTCCCGGCCACATCATCTTCCGCAACGGCGAACGCGTCGTGATAACCGACCCCAAGCAGATCAACGATCCGCTTTCCGAGGCGCTGGCCGCCGTGGCTACGGAAGTGAGCAAGCTGCGCGAGCGCGTGCAGCAACTCGAGGGCGTCAGCTCCACTCCGCACGGATCTCTGTCAGCATCGCTGCAGAGGATCATGGAAGACATTGATTATCAGATCTAGGTTTCCGTGAGATCTAAGGCCCGCGTGATCTAGGTCCCGCGTGAATAGCGACAACTCTGATGCAGCGCTGAAAAGGCAGAAACGTGTAACCGGTCCGGATGCGGACGCACTTGCGATTTAGACGCTGGCCGAACGCTGTTTGCCCGCACTCGCCTTCGCTCCACGGGCGGCAATCTCAGACAGAGCCGGCACCGATTCCGGAATCGTCAGGTGCTGCTCCGGCAGCGGCGATCCCTTGCGCATCGCTTCGGTCAGCGTCTCCAGGGCCAGGTCCGTATTCGCTCGGATAAAGATTGTCGCGGCCAACTCCCCGCTTCGTACCCATGCCTGCCCGGTTTGAGGCATGCCGTCGCAACCGGTGAAAGGCATTTTCAGCCAGCGCTCGCGATCTCCAGTTGCCAGTTCCGCGAATGCCTTTCTCGCGCCCATGGCCATGCTGTCATCTTGCGCGCCCACCAGTTCAATATGCATCTCGTGCGAGGTGCGCAGACGCAGCCAGGAACTTACCGTGCGATAGGCGCTGTCCTCTGTCCAATTCGCGCGCATCACTTTTGCTTGAATATTGGCGGGCTTGGTTTGATTCATTCCGCGAGTTCGGTCTTTGGCCGCGGAACTTGCCGCCGGACCTTCAATGTACAGAATCGAACCGCCTTCCGGCAGCAACGCGGCAAACTGCTTGCCCTGAATGCGGCCTACTTCGACGTGGTCGGAGCTGATGGAAAACACCGGAACGGTGGGGTAGGTCCTGCGCAACTGCCCTACGTAGTCCACCTCATGGTTCAGGATGGCCCAGCCGATCCCGGCGGCTGCGGCCGCCCGCGCCACTTGCGGAAACGCGGTGCCACCGGCGGGCTCGAAAATAATGGCATCCGGCCGCGGGCCGTTTGTGTTTTGAATGAACTCCAGAAGCTGCTGGCTCTGTTTGACGGAGTCGTTATTGGCCTGGATAATTTTCACATCCACGCCCAGGCGGCGCGCGGTTTTCTCCGCAGCCGCAGCCTGCTCCTGCTGGTAGTCGTTTTCGTTGTTCGTCAGCGAAACTACAAAACTGAGCTTCTTCATCGTGCTCCCTGCTCGGATCATATTCCGACCTGATGGAATTAGGAGGTAACTAAAGTCACAAGGAGCAGGCACGTGTAGGAGGGGCTTATTGCGGGCAGAAGCTTGGGTGGAGCAGTCACTCTTGCCCGCTGCTTTTGACTGTGCTTGTGTTTTTGTAGGGAGTGAAGCAGTTCGCAATGGCCGCTAGCCGGCGGCGGAAGCGCCCCTGGCCAGGTTCCCAATAAACGATTGCAGGTTCTCGTGCAGAGCGTTGCGATCGGCGTCCGTCAATTCTACGAAACGGAACGGCTGCATCCATCCCTGCGTCGCCCACATGGGGAACAGCATCTGCGCCTTGCCCCGGATGGTGGAGCGGTCAATGTGAAAAATCAGTTCCACTTCGATTTTCTCATCCAGAGGCTTCTCCAGATTGATCACTCCGCCCGAGGTAGAAAGCTGGTGCAGCGCGGCTCGCAACTGACGTTTGTTGGGCAGCCGAATGAGCACCAGCACCGAGCCCCGCAGTTTCACGCGGAAAGGGCGGTCATTCAGCGTCGCGGTCTGCGGCTCGGGACGCGTTGCTGCCGGCGTCACGGTTCGCTTCTCAACCTGAGCTTCGGCTGGTTTCTCAGCTGGCGTTGCATACGTCGTTTCAGCCGTCGGGCTAGTCGCATCAAGCTGCGCTTCAATCGGTGTCTCAACTTGCGTCTCAAGCTGCGGCTCAACTTGCGCTTCAACCCGCGCTTCAAGCTGCGTCTCAACCCGCGTTTCAACCCGCAGTTCGTTCGTCGGTTCGGCCTCTTTTTCGTTCTGCGTCTCAACCCGCGTTTCGTATCTCGCTTCAGCCGGCCTTTCGGTTTGCGTTTCGATTCGCGTTTCAGCCTGAGGTTCGTTCTGCGCTCCAGCCCCCACCGCGTACGTCATTTCAACCGGAACATCAGCCTGCGCTTCACCCTGAGCTTCAACCCGCGCTTCACCCTGTGGCGCACTGGCCGTTTCAGCCCGCGTCTCGGTCGCGCTTCCGGTCAACGTCCCGTTCGTCGCTTCCGCCTGAGTTTCGACCTGCGTTTCAACCTGCGTTTCAACCCGCGTTTCGACCGTGTCGAAGCACAGTTCGAACTGCGTCTCATTGGGCGGTTCGACCGCATCGAAACACAACTCGGGCTGTTTCGCCTCCTGCGCTTCTGCAGGTACATTTGCGGCCGTGAATTCTGGAGTTTCGGACATATGTCTCGCTCAGTATGGCAGAGCACTCGGGATGGGCGAGATTACGGAAGCCCCACGCCCTTCGAAGCGGTCCGAGAATCTGTGGGGAAGGCGCTACAGCCGGTCTTCTTTTCAGGCCGCCCTTGTGCTGCTACTTGCGGCTCAAATGCGCCTCGGTGCTGGCTGGGAAGAGGTTGTAAGGCCAAGCCTTTTTCCCGGCGGGTGGTGCGCTGGCGTTTGCCGAGTTGCCGGACGCCGGGTTGAGAGATGACGCGCTAGCCACCGGCGTGGCGCTACCGAGTGCTGGATCGCGCGGCGCGGCAACATTCCAATCTTCGGGCGGATCCGCAATGCCCCAGAAATTTCCGTGCGTATAGAGCGCAGCGCCGATCAGAAAATATTTGCCATCGCTTCCCAGCGGCAGGCAGCTGGCCACTCGCGCGGTCACGATTCCACCGCTGGGCAAATCGCCAATCATGATGGGAGTTTCGGCCGGCAAGGCGCGCGGGCTGCGCAATCCGCATCCCTGAGCACTCACCAGAATCGCTACACATTTTTCCGCAAAAGGACGAACCCGGTCCAGACTCGTAACAGAGACGGGAATCTCCACGCGGAGGCGCGTGCTGCGTCGCAGTGCTTTGGGCGTCTGGACTTCCATGTTCATGCTTTCGCGGAGCGCCCTTTCCAGGGCTGGTCAAACACGCGATTCCCGATCTCTATTCTGACAGATCAGAAACCGGATTCTCAGATGCCGTAAGGTTCTTCCGCGGTGACAAAAGTAACTTGGGAAGCGTGAGCAGAAGCGGGAATGCGAGGAAAGCTGGTTCGCTGCGTCGGGTGAGCTTGGTTTTTCTTCAGCCAGCGTTCAATTCGAGAAATATCCCCCGCAGTCAGAATCTTGCGTTCCGGCGCGCGCGCTGAATCGCGGCTTTCAATCCGGCAGCCACGGCTTTCTCGTAGCCTGATTTCTTCATTGCTTCCATCGTAGCGGCTGAGGTGCCGCCGGGCGTCGCCGATTCCTGCAGAAGGTCGGCCACGCTGAGTCCGCTCTGCTTCCAATATAGGAGGGCGTCGCCGAACGCGTGGGCGGCTGCGGTGAGAGCGGTGTTCCGATCCAGTCCGGCATCCTGGGCGGCTCGCGCGAGAGTTGCCAGGGCGTGATAACCGTGGCTTGGAGAGTAGGCCGCATTGAATGCGTCGAATCGACTCTCAGGAATTTCCAGCACAATCCCAACACGCGCAAACAATTCGCGAATGCGATCGCGACCGTCCTTCGGAACTTGATGATCGAAGGTTACGGCCGTCAACCCGCGCCCAATGCGGCAAACCGGGCTGGGCATGGCTCGCGCCCAATGCACAGACCTGCCGAGCCTGGCGCGCAGTTTCTTGATCGGGATCCCTGCGGCGAGGCTGATCGCGACGATAGTTTGCTTTATGGCGCCGGAGCGCGTGATTTCGTCCAACAACTCCGCCACCGACGGCGGACGGACGGCAACAATCAGCACGCCCGCTCGTGCGACTGCCGATTGCAAATCGCGCGCCACTTCAACGTGAAACTCGCGCCGCAGCTCCCGCAGCTTTTCCGGGTTGCGATCGTAGACCACGATGCAATCGTCGTATCCGGCCAAGCGCAACCCCGCGATCAGTGCGCCGGTGATGCGCCCTCCGCCGAGAAAGACGGTGGCTTTGGTTTGCGTGCGCGGCGCCGTCTCTTTTGTGCGCCGCGCTTTCGTTCGAACTTGACCCATTCTTAACGGCTCGCTAATCCGCCGGCAGTTTCGCCGCCGTCAATGGTGATCACCTGCCCGGTCACATAAGCCGCGTCGTCCGATGCAAGATAAGCAAACAGCGCAGCAATCTCCCCCGGCTCAGCGTGGCGGCGCAGCGGAATCTTGCGGTTCACTTCCTCGAGCATCGCATCGCTATACTCGGCGCGCTGCATGGGCGTGAGCACGTATCCCGGAGCCACGGCACACACCCGCACTTTAGGCGCGAGTTCCACCGCCATGGTCTTGGTGAGCGCGATAACTCCCGCCTTAGTAGCGTTGTAGTCGGCGTAAAAAGGCTGGCCCACGAGTCCGTTGGTCGATGCAGTTTGCAGAATCGCACCGCTGCCACGCTCCCACATGTGGCGGGCTGCGGTCTGCGCCATGTAAAACACGCCGGTGAGATTGACGGAGAGCACCTTCTCCCACTCTTCCGGAGTGATGTCGAGAAAATTGTGGCGGATGCTGATACCGGCGTTGTTGACAAGCACGTCAACCCCGTCCATCAGGCGAACGGCCTCGGCGAATGCCGCTTCGACCTGCATGAGGTCGGTGACATCGGCGATGATGGCCTCGGCCAGTCCAGGCAACTCACGCCGGATGTGGTCACAGCCCTGGGCATCGCGGTCGAGCACGCAGACGCGCGCACCTTCTTCCAGGAATCGCGCGGCGGTGGCCGCTCCAATTCCGCTCGCGCCCCCCGTGATCAGGACGCGCTTTTCTTTTAGACCTCGCATGGGATTCCCTCGTGGCTCAATTTAACCACGAAGGGCACGCAGGAGCACGAAGGAACCGCCTACGTCTTCGATACTGTCTCACCGGCGCCGCGGCCTCTCTGACCGAAAAGCAGCAGCAGCGGAAATAGAATACCCACTGCGGTGATCGGCCAACCGGCACGGCGCGTGATGACGCCCGTCAGGACGAAGACGGGCACCGAGATCCATGCAGTGGCTTGCGCGAGAATGGGGGCGTGCGGCGAACCTATCAGCAAAGCGATTCCCGCCGTCAGCAGCAAAGCACCCGTAAGAACGCCAAGCGCTCCGGCGACGAGCGGATACGTCTCGCTATTCATGATGTGCCCAGGTAGATCATCTCCTGGGCCCCGCCCGCGGCTTCCAGGGTACCGAAAACGAGAGCGAAAAGGGCAAGAGGCATTTGACCACGCATGGATGAAACCTCCTTCATTCGGGACTGAGCGAATCACCATTCGGCACAAGGATCAGTCAGTCCTGTTCGTACTGGGCTGTATGTTTGCCAGGCGATGAACTCCAGTTCGTCCCAGCGCAAACAAAATTCCCCAAATGACGACAACGGTCGCGCAAGTGAAGAGAAGCGTTAGGCCCAAAAACCAAGGCAACGAGGGCCATATCGAGTCGGCACCAGCCGCATATTTCACCTGGATGGTGTTGGCCTTCTCCATTGCCAGGATCACGCCCGCAAAGATGATTGACATCAGGAAAACTGTGGATCGCGGAAAACGAAATTCTGGACGCATATCGAACCTCCGGGACGAGAGTGGGAAAGCGACGGGACGGCCGAGCACGCGCCGAGCATGCTCGGCGAGGGCTCCGCGAAACAAGCCGCCGATCTCGCGGAGGCAAAATTTGGCCGTCGCGAACGTCCCCTTCTCGTGCTCGTCCGCGTCGGCCTCGCGAAAAACGGCAATCATTTCGTCGCCGAACTGCTGACGGTACGCGCGAGGATACAAACGCAGCAGGCCTTCATACAATACGAGCGTCGCGGCGGGTTTGGCGGGCATCGTGGTCATGCCTCCTTGCGCGCGGTGCGCAGGCTGGCCACCCGCGTCAGCTGTTTCAGGCGGCTGATTTCCATCTGCAGAATACCGCGGCCGAGCGGAGAGAGGCGATAAGCCTGGCGTCCGCGAGCCCCGTCCTCTTCCCCGAAGCGCTCGATCCAGCCCTCATCCAGCAGGCGGCGGAGGGCGCTGTAGAGAGTGCCGGTACTGAGCGCGACTCGGCCGACGCTGACTTTCTCGACATCCTTCAGAATCGAATAACCGTGGCGCGGGTGCTCCGCCAGGCTAACCAGGATCAGGAGGACGGTTTCAGTGAGCGGTTGCATATATGGCTGTCGACGATATGTCGCCTCGCGACATGTCGTCTTACGCCATATTAGGGCCGCGCGTATTTTTCAGTCAAGTAAAAATTGCGAAGCTGATCAGGGGCGTTCAGAAAATGCGCGACCAAGGCAACTCCTTGGGGAGCTTGGTGATGGCGCCGATAATTACACAGGTCCCTTCGACTTCGCTCAGGGCAGGCTCTTCGCTTCGCTCGGGATGACAGAGCCGCGGGGGCTGCGGAGATTGCCTGAGGTTCGTTAGATTGGTTTTCCGCGGAAGAAGTAGATCAGTTCGATGATCAGGATGACCACCACCATCAGTTCGAGCACAAAGGCGCGGCTCTGGTTGAATTGGTCCACCATGAAACGGTAGAGATCTTCGGCGGTTTGCAGTTTTTCCTTCACCAGGTCTTTGTAGTCGGGCACACCGACTTTCTGCGCGGCCAGCTTATAGAGGCGGGCGGAAAACATGTCGCTGAGGAACTTGATGGCGTTGTCGGCGCGCTCGGTGAGTTCGCTCACGTCGAGCAGCACGGTATGCAGTTTTCCGGCGGCGCGGGCAGTGCGCCATCGCGACCACAGGCCGGTGCCTCCGGCGTCGAGAAAGTCGTAAACGCCTTCGAGTTCTTTGGTCAGGAGTTCGTCATAGTGGCGGAATTCCAGCAGCTGCGAGTTGGCGTATTGCAGCAGCTGGATAGCGGTTTCGGCGCCGGTCGGCGTGTCATAAATGAAGGCCGCGTTCCAGCCGATCACCGCAAGGTCGTTTGGATAGTACGAGATGCGGGACTGGAGAATTTCCTGTTTCTCGCCATCGGAAAGCATAGCGGTTTCGCCGCGCACCACCTGGGCGATGCAGTCGCCCTGCGAAGCGAGCAGATCGGTGGCGGAGGGCGAGCCGGCAATCTCGCGCAGGTGGAAAATGAAATAGTCTTCCTGCAGCCATTCGGCCGTGTAGGGCTTGACCAGCGCCGGAGCTGCAAGCTTCAGTTTTTCCTTCACGATGCGGGAGGCAAGGCTTTCGAAGTTGGAATCCGAAGTCCAGCGGTAGGAAAGTTGCACCAAGTCTTCCCAATCCCCGGAAAACGGCAGCTCGAAGACCAGGCTGACTACGCCGTAATCGTAGTATTTGATCTGTCCGTCGAGGCGTTCGCCGGTTTCGAGGATGAGGGGCTCGATGGTCTCCTCGACCGGGGGCCGCTGGTAGCGGACGTAGCCGGGGGAGTGGTGCTTGAAGCTGGCATCCACCGTCCGGGCGCCGAGCAGCTTGCGCAACTCGTCGAGACGAATCTCCTCACAAACGTCGAACTGGATCAGAACCAGGGCAGACCCGTAGAGCGGCGTCGGCTGGGACTGCGCGACGTGTGTCTGGCTCGCCCGGTCGCGGGACAAGTCGTGACGTACCTCGACGATAGCGTCGTTAATGGCGTCGTTGCTGACGGTGGTGGATATGCGTTCGCGTTCCATGAGGTTTTTCCAGTTCTAAAGATCAGGCGGCGGATTGAGACCCGCGCCGGCAGTGCGGCGAGAGCTCTATTGTCCCAGAAATCGGGTGCCGTGGCGAGAGGGAGAGGATAGCGGAAAGCTATGAAATCAAGATAAGTTATTTGTAATCATGGAGTTATGCCGATTTTACATAACAGGAAAGCGCTGGCGGCCAGGGCCGCCAGGCCCAATCCAGCCCGTTTCATGGAGGCTTGGACGTCGATTTCGTGGTTGCGGACTCGAGTGGATTCGGGAAAGGGGTCGGAGGCCGGTGTGACGGCGGCTCCGCGTATCTTGGCGGTCTTTTCCACGATCGGGGAATACTCCTCTTGCTGTTCCAGCGCCATTTGCAGGACTTCGGCGAGATGGAGGGCGTGGCGGTCGGTGCCCTGAGCGATCTGTTCGCGGCAGCTGAAGCCATCGGCGATGATCAAGCAATCGGCGGGCGCGCTGCGGACGGCAGGGAGGAGTTCGAGCTCGCCGATGGCCATGGAGATGTCGTATTTGTCGCGCTCGAAGCCGAAGGAGCCAGCCATGCCGCAGCAACCGGGGGCGGGTTGGCGGAAGTCGACGCCGAGGCGGCGCAGGATGGATTCTTCGGCGGTCATCTTCTGGATGGACTTGTGATGGCAATGTCCGTGGAGCAGGGCGGTGCGTTCGAAGCGGGGCAGTTTGAAATCGTGGGCATGAGTTTCCAGAAATTCGCTGAGCAGGTAGGTCTGACGGGACAAGGCTTGGGCGCGGTGGTCGTGGGGAAACAGGTTGAGGAGTTCGTCGCGGAAGACGGCAACGCAGCTGGGCTCGAGGCCGACGACGGGAACTCCGGCTTCGATTTCCGGGGAAAGTTCGTCGAGGATTTGCAGCAGCAACGCCTCCGCCCGGTCGAGCATGCCGTGGTCGTAGAGCGGACGGCCGCAACACAGGTTGGCGCGGGGAACGATCACATGGAAGCCGGCGGCTTCCAGAACGTCGGCGGCGGCGAGGGCCGTGGCGGGCAAAAAATAGTTGTTGAACGTGTCGGGCCAGAGGAGAACGGGAGGGGCATCCTCAGGGGCTGAAGCCCGCGCCGATCGTGAACCATACGGCACGGCTGAAGCCGTGCCCTTCCCGTTGCCTCTCCCATCGAAGGAGTTGCTCTGCAACCTTCTGCTTTCGAACCAGGAACTCTTGAAACTGCGGGGGGCGAAGGGCGGAATGCTGCGCTGTGCCGGGATGCCGGCCACGAACTTGGCGATGTCCCGGAGAACCGGCAGTTGCGTGCTGAGGTTCGCGAGGCCCGGAGCGGTCGAGGCCAGGCGCGCCCACAAATCAATGTTTCCAAAAGCGTAGGCGCTCAACGGACGCACGCGGCCTTCGTAGTAGTGCGAGAGAAATTCGGCTTTATAGGTGGCAACGTCGACGCCGACGGGGCAGTCGCTTTTGCAGCCTTTGCAGGCCAGGCACAGGTCGAGCGACTCTTTCACTGCTTCGCTGCGCCAGCCGTCGCGAATGACTTCTCCTTGAGTCATCTCCCAAAGCAGGTGGGCGCGGCCGCGGGTGGAGTGTTCTTCCTCGCGAGTGGCGCGGAAGCTGGGGCACATCACGCCGCCTTCGTCGCGGCGGCATTTTCCCACCCCCACACAGCGCAGCGCAGCCTGAGCCAGACTGCCATGATCGGCGGGGAACTGGAATCGTGTCTCCGGCTCCCAAGGCGCGTAGTCGGCGCCGAGGCGCAGATTCTCGTCGAGCTTGTAGGGTGTCTTTCCAGGCAAACCAATCACTTTACCGGGGTTCATCTTCCAATCCGGATCCCATGCGGACTTGAATTCGCGAAAGGCCTGCATCAGCTCCGAGCCAAACATTTTGGGAAGCAGCTCGGCACGCGACTGGCCGTCTCCATGCTCGCCGGAAAGCGAGCCGCCGTAGCTGACGACAAGATCGGCAGCCTCCTCGACAAATTTGCGGAAGTTCGCGATTCCTTCTTTCGACTGCAGATCAAAGTTGATGCGGGTATGCACGCAGGCGTGGCCGAAGTGTCCGTAAAGCGAGCCTTTGTAGCCGAAGGCGGCCATCAGCTTGCGGAGGTCGCGGAGATAGCCGCCCAGGTTTTCGGGAGCCACCGCCGCGTCTTCCCAGCCTTCCCAATAGAGCGGCTCGCCGGGGACGTGTGAGGTCACGCCCAGGCTGGCTTCGCGAACTTCCCAGACGCGCTTGGTTTGCTGCTTATCGGTGAACAGACGGAAGTTGGGCCGGCTGGCGGCGCGCGACAGAGTTTTCATCAGTGCGCGGGCCTGGGCTTCGGATTCGGGCGCGGTCGAGGCTCCGAACTCAACCATGAGCCAGCCGCCTCCTTCGGGAAGAAGAGAGAGACCTTCGGAGTTGATTCCTTTCGCCCGCGTGTAGCCGACGAGAAGATCGTCGAAGCCCTCGAGGCCTATGGGCGTGTGCGCCATGATTTCGGGGATGTGGTCGGCACACTGGAAAATGTCGGGATAGGCGACGACGAGCAGCACGCGCTCGGGAGGGCTCTCGACCAGGCGGCAAGTAGCTTCGAGAACCGTGACGCAGGTTCCTTCGGAACCGACCAGAGCGCGGGCGATGTGAAAACCATTCTCCGGGAGCAGGTGGTTCAGGTTGTAGCCGGAGACGCGGCGCGGGATGTTGGGAAATTTCTGGCGGATGAGGTCGCCGTATTGGGCGGCGATTTGTTGTAGCGATTCGCGGAGTTGAGTGGCGCGGCCGGAGTCGCCGCGGCCCGATAATTCCGGGGCGCCGGACCCATTCGACTCCCCTCGTTCCTCGGGTTCGCTCAGGGCAGGCTTTCGAGGGCGGCTGTCCCCACAGGATTCATTTGGGCCGCCAGTCCCTGCGTGATCGTGGATGAAGTTCTGGCCCACCTTCATGCGCAGGCCGTCGTAGGTGAGGATTTCCAGTTCCTCGATGTTGTCGTCGGTTTTGCCGGCCATCACCGAATGCACACCGCAGGAGTTATTGCCGATCATGCCACCGAGGGTGCAGCGTTCGTGGCTGGCGGGGTCGGGTCCGAACGTCAGATGATGCTTTTCTGCGGCGTTGCGAAGATTGTCGAGGACGACGCCGGGCTGCACCCGAGCGATGCGGCGAGCCGGATCAATTTCGAGAATCCGCGACATGTACTTCGTGAAATCGAGGACGACCGCGACGTTGCAGCACTGGCCGGCCAGCGAAGTGCCTCCGCCGCGACACAGCAACGGCGCTCCAAACTGGCGGCAGAGGGAGACAGTGGCAAGAACGTCGTCGACATCGCGGGGAAGCACTACGCCGATCGGAACCTGGCGGTAGTTGGAGCCGTCGGTCGAGTAGAGGGCGCGGGCGCCGGCGTCGAAGCGAATGTCCCCAGGAGATCCGCCGCGAATCTGGGCGCGCAGCGCGGCCTCTAGCCCCGCGGCGTCCACTTGCGATGACTTTGAGGCTTGGGCTGGCTCTACGAATCTGTCGGGCATGGGGAAGTGAACTTCAGGGTTCAGGGTTCAGGCGTCAGGCGTCAGGCGTCAAGACCTCATGCGTCAGACAAAACTTTGTTATCCCGAACGATGCGGTTTTCATCGCGGCCGCAAGACCCTCTGAGGCCGCGCGGCTTCCTGTCTCAGTTTGACCTTGCTCCGGAACTTGTCGCGTCGGCATTGTGCGTCACGTGCGTGATCTGGATTTTTGTCTGACCGTTCTCCCCCTGAATGTTGATGGTGGTCATATTCTTCTGGTCCTCCGCGATAATGGTGCAGCGATTTTGGTCCGAGGTAGTCACCATGGCGTTCGGGAACTTGGCCTTGTAGAAAGCGGAAACCTGGTCCACGGAATCGCCGCTCTTGAAAGTGGCCGATGCCGTGCGCATGCCTCCGAACGTGGCCGTAGCCGCGCCGTTCTTCTCAGCCAGCGCGCCGGGATAAATATCCACACCCAGGTCGCGAGCAGCGTCTTCCGGGTTCTTGGAGCTCTCCACGGAACCGAACGGAGTTTCGACCTTCACGTGATTGCCATCTTGCCTTACGTGCAGGTTGTGCGCGACCCGCCAGCCGATGAAAGCTACGGTGGAGACTGCCAGAACCCCCAGAATGACAAACACTCCGACGACAATGAGGATGACCTTGAGAACGCCGCTGCCGCCGCCTTGAGTGACAGGTGGAGGCGCCGCAGCCGGAGCCGCAGCCGCACCGGCTGCCGCGCCAGAAACCGTCGCGCCGCACTTGTTGCAGAACTTGGTCCCCGGTTCGAGACTTGCGCCGCAGGAATTGCAGAACGCCATAAGTCACCTCATCCGATTGCACAAGATCAGAGCGCACAAGGTCGCACAGGATGGGCGCGAGTATACCGCAGACCCGGACGGAATGGGCAGCTTAATCCTGATTCCGCAACTTACTTCTAACTCCACGCCCGGGTGCTGAAGTCGGCCATGGACAGAGAAAGCAGCAGCAAAAGAAAGAAGAGTGCGGAAATCACGACCACCTTGATCATCTTGTCACTGGATCCCCAGACGTGCATGAAAAACAGAGCTACTAGTGTGGCCTTGATGGTCGCGATGGTGAGGGCAACCGCCGCATTGAAGGAGCCGAGATCGACGAAGGCGACGCGGTAGGTAACGTAGGTGCCCACCAGGAGCGTAGCCCAGATCACAAAATAGGTTTTCAACGGCGACGAGGTTGAGTGTGCGGACATGCTTGCCTCACTTGTGTTTGTCGATCAGGTAAAGCAAAGGAAACAGGTAAATCCAAATAATGTCGACGAAATGCCAGTACAGGCCGCCTATTTCGACGGGCGTGTGGTATTCGGGCGTCAGGCGTCCCTTCCAGGCCAAAGAGAGAAGCCACAGGAAGACGCCGATGCCGATGATCATGTGCAGGGCATGCAATCCGGTCATCATGAAGTAAAGCGCGAAGTAAATCTGCGCGTGATTCGGATTGGCGTACTGTCCGGGATGCCCGGGGATGGGCTCGTTATCGAAGCTGAAGGAGGGACCGGGTACGTGGTGCTCCACAAACTTGTCGTGGTATTCGATGCCCTTAATGCCGAGGAATGCGAAGCCGAGAATCAGCGTGAGTATAAGGCTGGTGATGAGAAGAGTGCGGCGGGCGGTCTGCGCCGCCCAAACAGCGATTACCACGGTCAAGCTGCTGCAGATGAGGACGCCGGTATTGGTGGCGCCGAGCGCAGTGTTGAGAGTTGAGCTGGCTGCGGCGAAGTCGCCGAAATATTTGAGACGATAAATCAGATAGGCGCAGAACATGCCGCCGAAGAACATGACTTCGGTTGCCAGAAAAACCCACATGCCCAGGCCGGCCGCTTCCCGCTGCTGCTGGGGCTCGGCGAAGTGGTGCAGCAGGGCCGGGTTTTGGCCTTCCACGTGGACGGCGGCTCCGGCTTGATCAGACACTTCGAGCCTCCTGTTCCGTCGGGAAGTCGCCCAGTTGTTCGTAGTTGTACGCTTCCCAGGTCACGACCGGCTCTTCCTCAAAGTTGAAAGTAGTCGGAGGAGATGGGGTTTTCCATTCCAGGCCAGCGGCGTTCCAGGGGTTATCCGGAGCGGGCTTACCGTAACGCATTGACCACAGGAAATAGACCATGGGAAGCAGATAGCCCACGCCGAGGACGGTCGCGCCGGCGGTGGAGAGTACATTCAGGACCTGGAACTCTCCGGGATACTGGTAGTAGCGACGCGGCATGCCCACGTAGCCGAGAATGAACTGCGGGAAGAACGTGAGATTGAAACCGATGAACACGATCAAGGCTGCGAGTTTTGCCCAACCCTCGGGATAGAGGCGTCCGGAAATCTTCGGCCACCAGAAATGCATTCCTCCCAGGTAGCCCATGACCGCACCGCCCACCATGATGTAGTGGAAGTGCGCGATCACAAAATAAGTGTCGTGAACGTGCGGATCAACTCCCAGGCAGGCCAGGAATAGTCCGGTGAGGCCGCCGATGGTGAAAAGTCCGAGAAAACCGAAAGCGTAGAGCATGGGCGCATCGTAGTGGATGGACCCCTTGTACATGGTCGCGGTCCAGTTGAAAACTTTCACCGCGGAAGGAACGGCGACCGCATAGCTCAGGAGAGAAAATACCAGCGCGGCGTAGACGGAAATTCCGGCGACAAACATATGATGTGCCCACACCAGAAAACCGAGTACCGCAATCCCGATCGAAGACAGCGCTACGAATTTGTAGCCGAAGATGCGCTTGCGCGAGTAGCAGGCAATGACCTCGCTCATCACTCCCATGGAGGGCAAAATCATGATGTAGACCGCGGGGTGGGAGTAGAACCAGAACAAATGCTGAAACAGAAGAGGATCGCCACCCAGCTTGGGATCGAAAATTCCGAGGTGTAAGAGACGCTCGGCCGCGACCAGAAGAATGGTGATGGCAATCACGGGCGTACCCAGAAGCTGCACAATGCTGGTGGCGTAGTGGGCCCAGATGAACAGCGGCAAGCGTGACCACGTCATTCCGGGCGCGCGCATGCGGTGGATAGTCACCACAAAATTCAGTCCGGTGAGGATGGAAGAAAAACCGACGATGAAAATGGCGATGCCGGCTTCGATGATCTTGGTGTTGGTGTAGGCCGTGCTAAAAGGAGTGTAGAAGGTCCAGCCCGTATCGACGCCGCCGGTAAGCATGCAGTGCAGCATCAGCGCGCCGCCGATGATGTAGAGGTACCAGCTCAGCAGGTTGACGCGCGGGAAGGCCAGGTCCTTAGCGCCGATCATCATCGGCACCAGAAAATTGCCGAGCACGGCCGGGATCGACGGAATCAGAAAGAAAAAGACCATGACCATGCCGTGCATGGTGAAGAGCTTGTTGTAAGTGTCGGCTTGCACCAGGTCGCCGGCGGGGGTGAGCAACTCCAGGCGGATGAGGAGCGCGAAAAAGCCTCCGATGAAGAAGAAAAAAGTAATGGACGCGAGATAGAGCAGCGCGATGCGCTTGTGGTCTGTGGTGAACAGCCACGAGAGGGCGCCATATTCTTTGTTCAGGTAATTCTCGCGTTCAACGGGTTGAGCAACCGCGGTAGCCATCTTATTCCACCTGACTCTTTGCTTTGGTCTCGGGAGTTGGGGCGCTCGCGCTGGTTCCAGCCAGCACTTTTGCAGAACCCAGCGACTTGACGTATGCCACGAGTGCGTTCACCTGCTCCTCGCTAACCAGGCCCTGAAATGTGGGCATAATCGGCTGGAATCCTTTGACCCTCTTTGCGCCGGGATCAAGGATGCACTCGCGAATATAATTTTCGTCCGCGACCACGGTCCGGCCGTCTGCCAAAGCCACGGAGCTCCCGAAAACGCCGCGTAGATTGGGACCGCGCCCCTGCGTATCCATGCGATGGCAGGTGGAACAGCCGAGCTCGGCAAAAATTTTCTCTCCGGTCACGGAGAGCGGGCCGGCGGGTCCGCCGCTCATCCAGGCTTCATATTGCGCAGGTTCCATCACCACGATCGAACCAATCATGCCGGAGTGCTGCGTGCCGCAGTATTGGGAGCAGAACAGATGATACGTGCCCGGCTTGGTGGCGCGGAACCAGGCCACGGTGTAGCGGCCGGGCAGCACATCCTGCTTCATGCGGAAAGCGGGCACAAAGAAACTGTGGATCACGTCCTGCGAGGTCATGATGAGCTTGACGTCGCGGCCCACGGGGACGTGGAGTTCGTTAATTTCGCGCTGGCCTTCGGCGTGTTCGACCTTCCACATCCATTGCTTGGCGACCACGTAAACTTCCGTGGCATCGCGCGGAGGCGTGCGCTGCTTGAAGAAAATGAGCGCTCCCCAAACGAAGAACACCAGGAAAACGCAGAACGGAATAATCGTCCAGGTCAGCTCCAGGGGCGTGGAACCATCGATCTGTTCGGCTTGCAGACCGGCGCGGCTGCGGTAACGGGCGGCAAAATACAGCAGACACGCAAATATCAGGAGCGCGACCATCCCGCACACCACGAGCAGGAAGATGTAGATCGCGTCCACCTGGCCCGCCATGGACGAGGCCCGTTCCGGCCACAATGGAAGATTATCGAACATGCTTGGTTAAGCCCTTACCCCCTTTGGCTATGCCTTACCCCAATGCACGGGGCGCCCGCGTCTTGCCGCGCTCGCGGGCCCCATGCGGAACAGAATCAAAAGCATTGCACCCAAAATTAAAATCGTGAGTCCCGCGCCCAGCCGCAGAATGTTGCTCACCATCGCGCCATATTTCCCGGTCGCCGGATCGTAGTGGTAGCAGTAAAGCAAGATCGCGTCGACCGGGTTGCCGATCTTGTTCTGCGAAGCCTCGACCAAACCCAGGCGCAAGTCCTTCGGCGGAAAATCCACGCCATAGAAATACCGCGAAATTTTTCCCTGCGGCGTAAGCACCATGATGGCCGTCGCGTGCGCGTACTGGTTGATGCTCGGGTCGTACTGATATTGGAAGCCCACTGCCTTGGTCAGCGCATTGATTGCGTCCGGTTGTCCAGTGAGAAAATGCCAGCCCTGCGCGGCGCCAGAGCGGCCGTAACGCTGGACGTAGTCTTTCTTCTTGGCGGCGGCGAGTTCGGGCGTGTCTTTCGGATCAAAACTGACGGTGATGACGTCATATTCGTCGCCCAGGTTGAAGCTCACCATCTTCATCGCGCCGGTCAGGCCGGCCAGAACTTCGCCGCACAACATGGTGCAGTTGTAGTAGGCGAGATCGAGGATGACCGGCTTACGCCCGAAGTAGTCGCCGAGCTTCACGGTTTTTCCGGTTTCGTCGCGGAATGCCAGATCGAGCGGCACCTGACCATCGAGATGCTGCTCGATGCCCACGTTCTCAAGCTTCGGTGGGCGCACGTTGGCCGGAGGCGACACGATTCCCTTCGACATCATCTGCCCGAACGCGGACGACGCCAGCAGCACGATGGCCAGGGCCATTCGAGCTATTCGTGCCGCGAGAACCGGATTGCAACCACTGAAATGCTTCACTGCGAACTTCCCTTCTTTGCTCTTTTTTTCGCCGTCTCTTTCGGCTGGGTTGCATTGCGCGTTTCCGCGTCCGGTGCAGCAGCCTCCGAGCGCACGGGCAGGCCGCGTTGCGCGATCAGATCCATGGCACGCTCGATAGGGATGCGCACCGTGACGTGGCTGTCGTCAACATAACCGTAGCTGTTGAGTCTCTCTTCTTCCGCGATGCGGTCTACGTTCAGGTCGGTCCGCTCATCGATCTCCAACCGCGGCGCGGGAAAATTGTCCTTCAGATAATTTTTGTAGCCCTCGGGCAGGTCGCGCGTATCCTTGGGCACGTTTGTCGCCAGAGGACTCACCGGGGGCTGCTCTTTCCCCGCTCGTTCGTCCAAGAGCTTGTAGAAGCCGACCGCCACCAGGAAGACAACTAAGCAAAGCGCGGCTACCCCGACAATAAAATAGAGCACTCCCGCCGCGCTGAGGTCTTCGCGCTCGAACGAACCGTGTCCGTGCGGGTTGTTACTCGGGCTAGCCTCGGTGCTCATAATTTCGTAGCTCGTGTTTCTAACTCAGACCGCTCCACTCACCCGTGATGCGCAGGCTCCAGTACTTCTCCGGCCGAGGGATCATAGGCCGGAAGCAGAGGCAGCGAGCCCAGGTTACGGAAAAAGAAAGCCAACCAGAAACCGCCGATGGCAATGGGGACGACTATATCCGCCAGCGTCAAGCTCAAAGTTTTCGAAAAATTCGGTTCGATGATCCAGAACAAATCGACGTAACGCATCAGCAGCATCCACACCGCCAGCCACACCAGTGTGCGAATGTTGCGCTTGAAAGGCCGCGACAGCAGAAGCGCGAACGGAATGGCAAAATGGAACAGCACAAGAAATAGGCCGATAAATCCCCAGCCACCATTCAGGCGCGTCATATAAAACGTGATTTCGGAAGGCAGGTTGCCGGCCCAGATGATGAGCCACTGCGAAAAGGAAAAATAAGCCCACACCATGATGAAGGTGAGGATCCATTTGCCGTGATCGTGGACAAAGTCGGGTCTCAGCATCTGCGACATGGGCTTGTAGTTGAAGAGGATTCGTTCGACCACGACCGCGAAGCACATTGCGGCCAACATCTCCCCGATGAGGATGATCAGTCCGAAGATGGTCGAGATCCAGCTGGGGTCGAGCGACATGATCCAGTCAATGGCGGCGAAAGAAATGGTGAATGCGTAGAGAATGAGACCCGGGCCGGCGACCGTTTTGAATTTCTGCCTATTGTCGGGGTGGCCTGCGCGGTCGGTTTGCCGGGACCAATGGGAAAGAAGGAACGAGCACAGGTTCCAGATGGCGAAGTAGATGATGGCGCGAATGATAAAGCCGTTGGTCGTGAGGTATGTCTTTGTGATGTCTGCGAGGTGCTCGCGGAGATGCTTGTCGGCGACACGATCGAGCGGCTGTGCCCAGATATAAAGACGGTGCATGCCGAGGATGACGGGGATGAAGAGGAGCGCGAGCAGCGGGAGGGTGCGCATGGCCGCGCCGAGAATTCGGCGGATCACCATGCCCCAGCCGCCACCAGTCAAGTGGCGAATCATGAGGATCGCCATGGAACCGAGGGCGACGCCGAGCCAGCACATGAAGCCGAGCAAGTATCCGCGATAGAACTCCTCGGGGCGGGCGAAGGCAAGGACGACGGCGACGATTCCGAAGACCACACCGACGATCAGCGAGCGCTGCGCGATAGTCTTCGCCACCGCAGGTGGCGTCAGGTCGAGATGGGTTGCAGTCGCTGCGCTCATTTCGCTTCTTCCTTCTCTGGCTTTTCCGTCTGCTCTTCCTGTTCTTCGGATGTCGAATGGGTTGCAGGTGCGATCACAGGAAGGGTCGCGCCGTTTCCCGGTTCGTCGAACTTCGGCGGTACTGACGGAACACTCTGCCCGGCGGGAACGTCGGCCATGGTCGCGTTCTGGCTCAACTGGAGAGCGCGAACATAAGCCACAATGTCCCAGCGATCGCGGGGAGGAATCTGCGAGGAATAATCGGGCATGATTCCGAAGCCCTCGGTGATCACATTATAAAAATATCCCACGGGTGCTTTCTGCAGACGCGGGATGTGATAGGACGGCGGCTTGCGGGGAAATCCGCGCGAGGGAACAATGCCGTTGCCATCTCCGACACGCGAGTGGCAGGGCGCGCAGAAAATGTCGTAACGTTCCCGGCCGCGTTCGAGAACTTCTTTCGTAACAGGAAACGGCATGTAATCGCCGGGAGTGTTGCCGATCTTGCCGGTGTAGAAATAAGTGTCTTCATGCAACTGCCCGCGCGCCACCGTACCTTCGACCGGCGGGCGCTCGGAGCGTTGGTCGGTGAAGAAGTCGCTGCGGGAAAACGGATTCTGTTTCGGTTGCACGTGCATGTCGAGACGGCAGCCGGAGGAGAGAGCCAGCAAGAGCAGAACAGCCGCATAGGAAACCGCCGTCGAGCTTCGCTCGACTGGACAGCCGGGGGCGGCTGTCCCCACACGGACATTGCCACTGCCGGAATTCGCGGCGTTCACGAGCTTGCGGAAGCGCGGCATTCTAGCTGGGCACCTCCGAAATCGACTGCGGCTTCAGGCTTTGCAGGAAATCTCGCGTGGCCGCCGGAACGTACTTGGGATCGGATGAAAAGACGATCAGGAAGAAGCGGTCTTTCGATGCCGATGAGAAGCGCGGAACGTTGAATACAGGATGATAGGGCATGGGCAAACCGTTCAACGCGAGCATGCCGAACAAAGCGAAGATGCCACCGAATAAAACCGTCATCTCAAAAGTGATAGGGATAAAGGCCGGCCAGGAATGGTAGGGTCTGCCGCCAACGTTGATGGGATAGGCAACTGCGGCGCACCACCACTGCATGAGGTAACCGGTAAGGCCGCCGATGATGCCGCCAATCAGCACGACAAGGGGAACTTCGTCGTGGTGGAAGCCGATTTCTTCGGCTAAGCCCTCGATGGGGAACGGGCTGTAGGCGTCGATCTTCTTATAACCTGCCTGATAGGTGCGACGTGCAGCCTCCACCAAAGCGGTCGGCGAATCGAATTCCGCCATCATGCCGTAGATAGGATCGCGCTTCATTTACGCTTCTCCCTCCCCCGCCTTTACTTCTGCCTGTGGTAGAAGCGTGCGTATCTCGAAGATGGAAATCATGGGCAGCAAGCGGCAGAACAGGAACATGCAGGCCAGGAAAAATCCCAGGGTCCCGATGAAGGTCATGAAGTCCCAACGCGTGGGGTAGTACTCACCCCAGGAAGAATTCAGGAAGTCGCGGGACAGGCTGACCACGACGATGATGAATCGCTCGAGCCACATTCCGGTCAGGATCACGGAGGAAATCAGAAACAGGGCAACGGGGCTGGTGCGCAGCTTGCGGATCCACAGAACCTGCGGAATGAAGATGTTGCAGGTAAGCAGCGCCAGATACCACGGGGCGTAAGGCCCGTGCAGGCGGTTCCACAGCGTGAAGGCGTCATAGCGGTCGCCACTGTACCATCCCATGAAAGCTTCAATGCCGTAGCCGTAGGCGACAATAAGTCCGGTGGCGAGCATCACCTTGGCCGAGTTCTGCAGATGGCGTTCAGTGATGAAGCCCTCAAGGCCGTAAATCTTGCGGATGGGGATAGCCAGCATCAGCACCATGGCAAAGCCGGAGTAAATGGCCCCGGCAACGAAGTAGGGCGGAAAGATGGTTGTGTGCCAGCCGGGGACGATGCCGATTGCAAAATCGAAACTCACGACGGTGTGGACGGAGAGCACCAGAGGTGTAGCCAACCCGGCGAGCAGCAGGTAGGCGGTTTCGTAGCGATGCCAGTGGCGGGCCGATCCGCGCCAGCCCATCGCGAGCATGCCATAAGTCATGCGAATCCAACGGTTGTTGGAACGGTCGCGCAGGGTGCCGAAATCCGGGATCAGGCCCATGAACCAGAACAGCGCGGAGATTGTGGCGTAAGTGGAGACGGCAAAAACATCCCACATCAACGGACTGCGGAACTGCGGCCACGCGCCCATGCTGCTGGGATAGGGAAACAGCCAGTAAGCCAGCCAGGGACGGCCGACGTGAAGCAGCGGGAACAGGCCGGCGCAGGCCACAGCAAACAGCGTCATGGCTTCAGCGAATCGGTTGATGGAATTGCGCCAGGATTGCCGCAGCAACAGAAGAATGGCCGAGATCAGCGTGCCCGCGTGGCCGATGCCGATCCACCAAACGAAGTTGACAATGGCGAAGCCCCAGCCGATGGGGATGGTCACGCCCCAGATGCCGATGCCCTTGAGAAAAAGATAGCTGATGGCAAACAGCATCATCATCGTGAGCAGAAAAGCGATGCCGAAGCCGATAAACCATCCGTTCGAGGCGGGACGAGTCAGCACGATGGCGCTGATCTTTTCCGTGACCGTGGCGAAGGTATAGCCCGGCTCGATAACTGGGGCCCTGCCGTCGGTCATCGTGGTTTTGTATGGCTCGTCCATGCTCTAAATCCCCGATGTCATCCTGCGCGAAGCCGTTCTTCCGGCGTAGCGAAGGATCTCAGTCTCCACCACTTTATCCACGCTCCAGCTCCGGATTCGGGTTTCGAACTTCCGCCAAGTATGTCGTCCGCGGGCGGGTGTTGAGTTCGCCCAGCAGACTGTAATTGCGCGACTGCGCTTTCAACTTTGAAACTTTGCTGTTCGGGTCGTTGATATTGCCGAAAATGATTGCGCCTGCCGGACACGACTGCTGGCAGGCGGTTTGCAACTCGTCGCCGATGCGGATGTCTTTCCCTTCGCGGACGGATGCAGTTTCTACGTCGATGCGGCGCTCGTTGATGCGCTGCACGCAATAGGTACATTTCTCCATCACGCCGCGGCTGCGCACGCTGACGTCAGGATTGCGCATCATCTTGTATTGCGGCGTCTCCCAGTCCTGGAAGAGAAGGAAATTAAACCGCCGCACTTTATACGGACAGTTGTTTGAGCAGTAGCGCGTGCCCACGCAGCGGTTGTAGACCATATCGTTCAGGCCTTCGGACGTGTGGTTGGTAGCGCCCACGGGACATACCAGTTCGCACGGCGCGTCTTCGCACTGCATGCAGGGCACGGGCTGGAAGTAGGCCTTGGGATTGTCGCGGTCGCCCTGGTAATAGGCGTCAATGCGAATCCAGTGCATGTGCCGGCCCAACTCAGTCTGCTCTTTGCCGACGACCGCGATATTGTTCTCCGACTGGCAGGCCAGGACGCAGTTATTGCAGCCCACACAGGAGTTCAGGTCAATCGTCATGCCCCAGGAATAGACTTCTTCTTTGTAAGGATAGGGCTTGTAAAGCGTAAGTCCGGGCGGCGCATCTTCGCCTTGTTCGGCAGCGAAGTTGGGATCTTTGCGGTATTCCTCGAGCGTGGCTTCGCGGACCAGCGGACGATGGTCGCCATTGGGCGCGTCCATGCTTTGCATCCCCTGGGTGGAGGCCAGCTTGTAGGTGTCTCCGGTCTTGCGGATTTGCACGCCGGTGGCAATCCATGGCGCGGCGCTGGTGCGCAGCGCGTAGGCGTCGAAACCCTGCGCGGTTCCTACGCGGCCGGCGCGCTTGCGGCCGTAGCCAAGAAATATTGTGACCGAATTGTCGGGATGTCCTGCCTGAATCCATACCGCGCCGGTGACTTTTCTGACATTCACGGCGCCGCCGACATCGGCGACGCTCATCTCGAGTTCGACAACATCTTTACTCTTGATCTGCAGCCGCTCCGCCATCTTGGGGCCGATGAGGATGGCGTTGTCCCAAGTGAGCTTGGTCATCGGCTTGGGGAGTTCCTGCAGCCAGCCGTTGTTAGAGAATTGTCCGTCGTAGATGGTGGGATCGCGGCGGATGTTGAGCTCAATGGCGTTGGGATCCGCGGGCGATGTCTCCGAAGCAGCCACTCCGTTCTTGGCGCTGAGAGACTTCGGGGCGAGCGTCGTGCCTTCGATCCACCCATCGTGCAGCGACTTGCGCCAGAATGCGTCGAAGTCCGCCCCGGCGTGTTGCTTCTGCCAGTAGGCGCGCGTCAAATCGTACCCGGCAGCTTCGGCTTGACCGGAGAGCAAGGCAACAAATTCGAGAGCGCTCTTGCCGTTGTAGAGCGGCGCAATCAGTGGCTGGATGATGCTGACGGTTCCGTCATAGGCGCGGGCGTCGCCCCAGGCTTCGAGCTCGTGCGTCGCGTTCACGTGCCAGTGGCAGAGTTCGGCAGTCTCGTTCTGATAAAGCCCGTGGTGAACACGTAGCGGAATCTTGCTGTTCTTCAAGGCGTCGGCGAAGTTGAGATCGGAAGGGGCGTCGTAAGCCGGATTGCCGCCGAGGACGATCAACAAATCAGCCTTGCCGCCGCGCATGTCGGCGACGAGGTCTTTAATCGATTCGGCCTGGTTGACCGGGTTCGCGTCGACGGGGTCAGTGTAGAAAACCGTCTTACCGACATTACCCATGTAATAGTTGAGGTCCTGGGCAAGGGCATACGCGATAGGCGGCAGGTGGTCGCCCGCGATCACAACAGATGAGCCTGTGTGTTCGCGCAGTTCCTGCCCAACCAGCCTTGCAAACTCCTCCCATTCCGGTAGCGGCTCTTCAGCAACACGGCCTTGGCCAATCCTAGCCACTTCTCCGGCAAACCATGGGACCTCGCTTGCCCTTAGCGGCAGCCGATGATCCGCCTTCGCCCCCGTTGAAGTGGGCGTGCTCTCGATCACATATAGCCGGTTCATCTTGCCGTCATCCGGATTCCGCCGCTTGGCAAAGTCGCGAATGTAGCGCGTGTTGCCGGGGAATCCGGCGTAGAGGAAATCCGCGTCGAGCGAAACGATTACGGCGGCCTTCGACAAATCGTAACGAGTCTCCACCGGCTGGCCGAACGCCAGCTTCGCGCCTTCGAGTACGTTGTCGCGATTGATCGGCTCATACACATGCCATTTTGCCTGCGGGTAAATCTTCAGAAAGCCACGCAGCTGGTCAGCCAGCGTGGGCGAAGAAATGGTCGGCGTAAGAATGCGAATGCCCGCGCCCTGCAACGCCTTCTGAGCGCTGAGAGGTCCGCGAATCGCTCCCAGAAATGCCTGCCACGAGCGTTGATCGCCCATCGAGACAACGGTCTGCGAGCGGTCGGGATCGTACAAGCCAAGGAGCGAAGCCTGAGCAAAAATGTCGGTGCCGCCGAGCGAGGCGGGATGCTGATCATTTCCTTCCACCTTCGTGGGACGCCCGAGATGGCTTTCGACCAGGATTGGGCTGGCGTATCCGCCGAGCGTGCACGCCGTGGCGTAAAACATGGGCTTGCCTGGGACAACTTCTTCCGGCTGGCGCACGTAAGGGACGATCGGTTCGAGAGGCAGGCGGACGCAGCCGGTCATTCCGGCCAGTCCCAGCGATGCGCCCATCACTTTGAGGAAGCCGCGGCGCGAAACCGAATCCACCCACTCGGATGCGCCCTTGGGAAATTCGCGATGCAGCGCCTCCTGGAAATCGGGACTGCCCGCGAGTTCTTCCAGGCTGCGCCAGTATTCGGGGCCGGTTTTTTGGGCGGCATCGTGCGCAGTCGCCGCGTCGATGCGCTCGCGCACTGAGGCGAGATTCAGCTTGCCCCTCTTGCTGGGACAAACATCTTCGCGCTTGGCGCCGTCTTTTTGTTCGTTGCTCTTCATGAGTGACAACACATTCCGCAATTAAAAACTGGACATCACGCAATTAAAGACTGCCATCCTGAGCGAAGCGAGAGTTCGCGAAGCGAACTCTCGCGCAGTCGAAGGACCCGTGTTCCCTGAACTTGGCAACGCCGCACCCGAGCATTCTGACGATGCTGCCGAAGTCGCGGCGAGAACGCCCTGCATCGCCAACGACAGCGGACGCCCCCGCGGGGTCCTTCGACTCCGAATTTACTTCGCTTCGCGAAGTAAATTTTCCGCTCAGGATGACAAGTTCTCATGGTTCAACTCTCGTTCTCAGCGATGACACGTGCTGCAACTTGTAATATCTTTCACGCTGCGCACGTTGTATTTCTTTACCAGCGCCGCGCCCAGTTCGTCCTGATCCGTGTAACTCTGCCCGTCGACAGCAACCGGATGCGTGCTGGTCGGCTGCAGATATCGCATATTGAAAACCTGATCGCGCGGGCGCAGATTCTTTTCCGGAGCGCGATGGCAACCCAGGCACCACTCCATCTGCAACGATTCCTGCTGGTACATCAGCGGCATTTTATCCACCGGCCCATGGCAGGTGTTGCATCCCACGCCCTTGGTGACGTGAATGCTGTGATTAAAAAAAACAAAATCGGGAAGCTGATTCACTCGCGTCCACTGCAGCGACTCGCCGCTTTTGTAGCTGGCCCGCACCGGCTCAAGCAGCTGGGCGTTGGTCCAGATCTGCGAGTGGCAGTTCATGCACGTCTTCGTCGGAGGGATGCCCGCGAAGCTCGACGTTTCAACCGAAGTGTGGCAATAGCGGCAATCAATGCCCAGCCCGCTGACGTGATGCTGATGGCTGAACGGCACCGGCTGCGGCTTCCGCACGCCCGCGTAGGTGACGTAAGGGGAGCGCTGGACTTCCATCGCGATCCAGCCCAGGGCCGCAAGCACAAACACCGCGCCAAAAATGGTGGCGCGGGACATGGTGTTCGTGCTGCGATGAAAAATCTGCGGCATTTTCTATGAAAACTAGCTGATGAAGCCCCGACGGGCTCCCCTAGGTTCGGCCCCGGTTACATGAAGCTTGTTAGCCAGTGAATCCAGAACCCCACAGAGTTCCGGTGACAAGTATGGGAAACACGGAATTATAAATATTTCGCGGAATTTTGTCGCGCAGTTTTCAAATTTTTCAGGAACGGAGAATCCCGGATGGATCTCTCAGGAAAATCCCGACTGACTTGCGGAGAATTACAGAGCAAATTACTGGAACAATTTAAGATCGAACCTGCGCTAGTGAAGATTCATCACCAGAAGTTTGGGTTCCGTCATTTCTTCAATCGCGTAGCGCAGGCCTTCGCGGCCCAGTCCGGAATCCTTGACGCCGCCATACGGCATCTGGTCGATGCGGAACGATGGAACGTCTCCCGCGATCAGTCCTCCGACTTCCAATTCCTCGTAGGCCTGGAACAGCAGCTTCGCGTCGCGCGTGAACAAGCCGGCCTGCAGACCGAAGGAAGAATGATTCACCTTTCGCAGGGCGTCGTCGAAAGTGTTGTAGGGCTCGATGGTCACAACCGGGCCAAAAACTTCCTGGCAATTCACCTTCATGTCGGGCCGAGTCCCAGTCAGAACCGTGGGGGCAACGACCTGACCTTTGCGCCCGCCGCCGCACAACAGGCGCGCGCCGGAGCGGACGGCCTCTTCGATCCAGGCCGTGGTGCGCACCGCGTCCGACTCGCGAATCACAGGCCCCACGTCGGTCGACTCATCCAGCGGATCGCCGGACTTGAGTTTTTTCACGCCTTCGACGAGCAGGTCCGTGAACTTGCCGTAGACGGAGTGCTCCACCAGAATGCGTTGTACGGAAATGCAGGTCTGTCCGGCGTAGCCAAATCCTCCGGCGACGCAACGCTCGGCGGCGTAACCCAGATCGGCATCGCTATGCACGATCACGGCTGCATTGCCGCCCAGCTCGAGAACCACTTTTTTCTTGCCCGCGCGGCGCTTGATGTCCCAGCCCACGGGCGCGCTTCCGGTAAAGCTGATGAGCTTGATGCGGTCGTCGGTAACCAGCAGTCCAGCATCGTCATTCGAAAGTGGCAACACATTGAATCCGCCGTCCGGCCAGCCCGCCTGCTGCACACACTCCGCCAGAAGCAGTGAGCAGAGCGGAGTCTGCGGCGCAGGCTTGAGCACCATAGAGCAGCCAGCCGCGATCGCGGGCGCAACTTTGTGCGCCACCAGATTGAGAGGAAAATTAAACGGCGTGATGCCCGCCACCGGGCCCAGCGGAAAGCGGCGCACAATGCCCCAGCGTCCGGCGGTAAATTCCTGCCAGTCGAGCGGCAGGAATTCGCCGTAGATGCGTGTGCTCTCCTCGGCGCCAACGTTGAACGTGAAAATGGCGCGCTCCACTTCCTGCCGCGCCGCCTTGATCGGCTTCCCGGCCTCCAGCGCCAGCGTGCGGGAAAATTCTTCCTTACGTTCGGCAATCCCGGCGGAAATCTGCCGCAACACGCGCTGCCGCTCGAACGCGGGCAGGCGACGCGTAGTGCCAAACGCTTTCACGGCCGCAGCGATCGCGCGTTCGGCATGTTCCCGGCGACCCTGCACAACACGCGCGATCACGCTGCCATCGTAAGGGGCGCGCACTTCGACCAGGTCGCCGTCTTCCACCCACTTGCCGTCCAAATAAAAACCGTGCGTTGCAACGGGCGCGATCGTCAATTCGGCCATGATGTTGTGAAACCCCGCTCAAGTCGATTATAGGACTTCCCGCAAGGGCGGTGCAGAAGAGCCAGAGGGACACGAGAAAAAATGTCACCCCGAACGGGGCCGAAGGCCCCGTGAGGGACCTCACGATGCGCATGAACCGCCAAAATCGCGGGCGGGTACCGCTGTCGTATGCAGCGGAGGCGGTCCCGCTACGACAGTGAGCGCTCAACAACACTTCCTCTACAATGGACCGCCAAGCATGTCCATCCCCGGAACCATCCTCGAACTCGCGCCCTTGTTGCGGCAAAAGAAAATCTCGCCGCTCGAACTAACCCAAGCCTGCCTGCAGCGCATAGAAAAGCAAAATCCCGCGCTGAATGCCTTTATTACCGTCGCCACTGAGCCCGCTCTCGCGGCAGCGCGCGCAGCCGAAGCCGAGATCGCGCGCGGAGATTGGCGCGGCCCGCTCCACGGCATTCCCATTGCTCTAAAAGACCTGATCGACACAGCAGGCATGCGCACCACCGCCGCGAGCGAGCGTCACAAAGACCGCATCCCAACCGACGACGCCGAAGTCGTTCGTCGCCTGAAGCTGGCTGGCGCCGTGATCATCGGCAAGAATAATCTGCACGAATTCGCCTACGGCGCCAGTTCGTTAGTGAGTTATTTTGGCGACGTGCACAATCCGTGGAACCTTGCCCACATTGTCGGAGGCTCTTCGGGCGGCTCGGCTGCCGCCGTGTCTGCTGGACTTTGCTTCGCCGCCATCGGCACCGACACCGCCGGCTCGATCCGCGAGCCTGCGTCCCTGTGCGGCTGCGTCGGACTCAAGCCAACTTACGGCCGCGTTTCCAGCCGCGGAGTAATTCCGCTCGCCTTGTCGCTCGATCACGTCGGCCCCTTCGCCGCCACCGTGGCCGACGCTGCCATCGTACTGCAAGCCATCGCCGGCTACGATGCCGCCGACATCACAACCCCAGACGTCCCCGTGGCGGATTATCTTTCTCCGCTGCGCAAAGGCGCGAAGTCTCTGCGCGTGGGCGTTCCGCGAAACATTTTCTACGACGACCTCGACGCCGAAGTTGCCGCGGCTGTCGAACAAGCGCTTGCCGTAATCAAGGCGCTGGTGGCAGAAGTAAGAGAAGTTGAGCTCGACGTTCCCACCGACCGCACCCTGCAAATGGCCGAGGCCTACGCCTACCACAAACAAAACGCCACCGAGACGCCAAAACTGTATCAGCCGGAAACGTTACGCCGAATTCTGCCTGGAGCAGAAATCTCCGCCGCAGACTACATCCAGCGCCGCCGCGAACTGAAGCAAGCCCGCCGCAGCGTCAGCTACACCTTCGCAAATATCGACCTGCTGGTTACGCCCACCACGCCCATGCCCGCGCCGGCAATTGCCGACCTCAAAGCGAGCCCCGGCAACCTGCGCCCCGCCGAACTCAAGCTGTTGCGCAACACGCGTCCCTTCAACGTGTGGGGATTACCGGCCATATCACTGCCCTGCGGCTTCACGAAGAATGGCCTGCCAATCGGCCTGCAGATTGCGGGACCTCACTGGCGGGAAGATCTGGTGCTGCGCCTGGCTCACGCGTATGAGCGGGCCAAGGCACGGCGCAAGCACAGTGAGACCTGACCGGACCACCATCCAAGATTTATTTGCAGTAGGTACACCGGTCAGGGCCTGCATCGCTTCAGCGAGCCAATGAATAGCTCACTTGCACGGTAGTCTCGACTTCGACCGGGAGGCCGTTACACATATAAGGCCTGTAGCGCCATTGACGGACCGCTTCGAGCGCTGAGTGGTCGATCGACTGATCGACACCAGAGACGACATCCAAACCGTGCAGCGCGCCGTCGGTCCCGATGACTGCATACAGTTCGACAGTACCCTGCACATGAGCCGCGCGGTCCGCGGCGGGGTATGAGGGGTTAACACGATCGATCAACTGGCCGGACCTGACGTTGCCAGGATTGCAGTTGGGCATCGAAACCGCTCCCGCCGGCGGCTCAAACGCGGATGCGGGAAACTGCATTGCCGCAGTCAGCTGTGTAACCGCAACTTCAGCCAGCGTTTTCTCGCGCTTCACGTACTTCAGAGAAAAGGGAAATAACTTGGCGCCTAGTGCTGTCGGATTTTCATCCACGAAAGGTAAGCCGCGAACCAGCGCGCCGCTCGAGGGGTCCACGCATACTCGACGGGGAGTCGGTTGGACACCTGCGATTTCAACGCATGAAGCTTCTCTGCCGTCTATTCTCCGGTCGCGAATCCCCTGCACCCTCTCGTTTTCTTTAAGAGAAAGGTTCTGGCCGTAAGCCAGCAAAGAATGCAACAGGTTGATCTGCCAGGGTGTGAAGTCGGTGGTTCGCTTGACGGAGACGACTTCCTTGCGCGCGACCTGAATCTCGCTGTAACCGGGCAAGTTGATCTCCTCGCGCCACTGGTCGGCCCCGTTCCAAAGCAGCGAGTAAGTGCCGTCGATCGGCCGGCCGTGATTGTCCAGCCTGACCGTGGCCTTCATCTCGAAGGAGGGGAGCCCGCGAATATCATTCACCGCTTTCGCCTGCTCGATCATCTGCTCGCCCCGGCTCGCCCTGTCCGACGCGCATGCACAGGCGACCATGAACAGAACCGCCGTCAGGCGCAGTACCGCGGGCACGGCTTCTCGCGATCTTTGGCACATATCAGGGTGTCCCTTTCGCGGTTCCCTCAGTCCACCGTCCTAACATCATCCGGCAGCGTCAACAAAAACGAACAGCTCCCTGCCGCCGAGCATGACAACGTCCCGCGCCGCAGAACTTTCACCGGCGTATCATCCGGAAACGTCAGGTGGAAATCGGCCGTGCGCAGCGCCTCGGCAACCGGCTTCAGCTTTTCTTCTCCACTCAAGAATTTGATGCTCTCCACTTTAGCCGCCGATCCAGCTCCCCCACTCAGCAGCACGAAAAATTCCGCGTTGCCGGTAACCTTCGCCACCTTGCCGAGATCGATGGTGCGCAGACGCTCCAGCTCTTCTTTGTACTTTGCCACAGCGGTATCTGCCTTCGCCCCACCCCCAGCCAGCGCGGAGAGCCGGTCGCGCGTTTCCGGCGTAGGGCGCAGCCCGTTCATGGAAAGAGCGTAGGTGCGCAGCGCCTGATCTTTGTGGCCTTCCTTTTCGTAAATTTGCCCCAGATGGTCGCCCACTTCGCCGTGGTGGCCCAGTTCCCAGGCGGCGGAAACATATTTCTCGGCCGTGTCGAGGTCGCCTTCCGCAAAGTGAACCCAGCCCAGCGTATCCCAATAGGCGACGAGCGAAGAAACCAGCGGCAAATCCTGCTGCGTAATGCGATCCAGCGAAATATTGCGCAGCGCCGCCGCGGTCGCCGAAACTGCCGATTCCGCATACTGCTGTGCCTTATCCAGATGCGCCTTCTTCAGCGAGAGCTGGTACGCAATGTTGTTCCACACCAGCGGCGTGGCGGCCAGCTCCACCGCGTGGTCGAACGCCGCCAGAGCTTTGTCATCCTGCCCCAGATTCAAATAGGCATCGCCCAGGCTCACTTGTAACTCGGCGCTATCCGGAGTTAACGACGCAGCCTTCTCCAGTTCGGGAACGGCTAAGTCATATTTGTGCCACTCGGCGTACATCGCTCCCAGGTTGGAATGTGCAAACTTATCCAGCGGATTGATTTCAAGCTGCTTGTGAAACGCCGTAACCGCATCGTCGTACTTGCGATCCTGCCAGTAGACCCGGCCTAGGTTGTTGTAGGCGTATTCGTCGTAAGGATTAATTTCAATCTGCTTCTGCAGCGCCGCGACTGCAGCGTCGTCCTGTCGCAGGCCCATGTAAGACATGCCCAGAAGATTCCATGCAATCTTGTTCTTTGGATCAATCTCGGTGGCGCGCTTCAACACTTCAATCGCCATCGCGAGGTCGCCGCTGTTCATTGCGGCGCGGCCACTCTCCACCAAGTCGTCAGCCTTCATGTCGGCAGGAGGCGTGGGCGTTCCCGCTACTGTGTTCTCGATCGAAAGTTGTTGGCCCAGGTCGGCGTTCACCGCCCGCCGGAACGCCGCATAGTCGGGAGCGCGCGAGGCCGGCAGTTCGCCTTCACGCAACGTGAGTTTTCGCCCCGCCGTGAACACGTTACCCTCGAGCTGGTACGTCGCCTGATACTCCGCATAGTCACGCTTCAACGAAAACGGCAGCGGCGCGTGCGCGGAATATTTCTCCGGCAGCTCCAATCTGATCTTGTAGGTATATTCCGCCTTGGGGCCCAGCTTCAAAGGCTCGGCGTCAGTGTCGGTATCGTCCTCGTCCACATCCGGCAGGCTGAAACTCGAAAGGGGAAGAATCATTTCCGTTTTCTTCTTCGACCAATCGAGGAAGTTTACCCGCGACACGTCGTAAGACAACGTAAACGGTTCTCGCGTCGCGGCCGGATCGCTCACCTTCAAATTCGTAATGTCGCCGCCGATGCCGGCGTTCACGTTCTCCACCACCCGCTGCCAGTTGGCCTGCGGGACGCGGCGGAACACCGAGCGCAGCATTAACTCTTCGTCGCCGCGAAATACGTAGTGCACGTGCGCTTCCAGCTTGCCGATCTGGTTGATCTTGCCGTCGATCTCCGAAATCTCGGTGTCCGGCATCGGAGTATCGGCCGGAGTTTCTTCCAGATGCGGCGCCACCGACGAGTGCGCATCCACCGGAGGAATCACCAGCGCCTGTTTCTTGCGCAGCGAGAACGACAGCAGCCGGAAGGGCGCCACTTCGGCGGTGGTATCCATCCATACTTCTTCGTTCACGCCTTTTTCCGCGCCGACGGGCAGCATGGTAATGACGTGATCAAACTGCGAGGGCGAAGGCACGTCAGGATCCAGCTTGCGGGTGGAGTTGATCAGTACCGAGTCCGCGTGCATTCCCTCGGCTTCAAGCAACGACGCCAGCAATGTGTGCTTGTCCTTGCAGTCGCCATACTGGTTGTGGAGCACGTCGCCCGCGGCGTGCGGCTGGTAGCGGCCCACCCCCAGCGACAAGCTCACATAGCGGAAATTCTTGGCCACATAATCGTAAAGAGCTTCCGTCTTGTCGAGATCGCTGCTGAGCCCCTTGGTCAGCTCCTCAGCCTTGGCGCGGACTTCCGGCGACGGAACCCGTCGGTCTTTTTCCAGCTCTGCATACCAGCGGCCGATCTGCTCCCAGGTCGCAAACGTCGTCAACTGAATGTCGGGATGTTCGTCCTCTGGTTTTCTCCGTTTCTTCTTCTTGTCCTTATCGTCCTTGTCTTTGTCTTTATCGTCTTCGCGTTCCAGGTGAGAGCTGGTCCAGTGGTAAACGCGCCGTCCGTCGGCCTCGGTAATCTTCGGATCCATGCCCGGCTTGCTCTTTAGCTTGAGCGGCCGGTCGGCCGGAACATCCACGTCGAAGTCTTCATCCAGAACGATGTCATTCTTGTCGAATTCATACTCCGCCCAAAACTGCCCAGGAGCCAGCGCCGTGTGCACCACGGTCACCAGGTCATATTCGAGCACTTCTCCCGGCCGCAGTCCGGGAACAGTCACATGCTTCTGCCGGTAATCGGTATAGACCGGCGCCTCATGTTCCACCGGCGCGCTGAGATCCTGGATGTCGTCTTCTCCGGCCTTGACTACCGTGCCATCCTGCTTGATCACGCGGACGTAGGCAATCTTCATGCTCTCGTTGGCCGAGTTGTAGCCCAGCTGCAACTGGCCCCACTGCTGCACGCCCGCCTCGCTCTGTACGCGAATGCGGGCAATCGATTCCTTGCGCCCCGTGCCGTCGGCCTCGAACCGGTAACGATTCTCCAGCTTCTCGATGACAAACGCTTCCTGGGAGTAGTCCTTCTTAGCCGCGGCGATTACGGTGGTATCTGAGTCCGAGATTTTCGCTGGAACAGTTCCGTCAGGCGGAGCCGAAGGCTTTGCCGAGGGCTTGGGCGCAGTCTGCTCCGCAGGTTGAGCCGTCCCGGCCTGGGCTGCAGGCTGGGTAGGAGCGGCCGGTTGCATGGACTGCGAAACGGCGGTCCCCGCCAGGATGCAGCTAAACAGGGAGCAGCCGAGGAAAAAAGATAGAACAGAATTACGCATAAGTGGCGATTAGTCCTGCGCCCGTTTGTATCTCAAGCTGCCGCCCGGCGCAAGCGGAACTCCCCGAAGAATCGGACCGACGAGACACTACCGAATGTGTGGCGCCAGCGAACTGCCGGCGACTCCGAAGTAACCCCAAGTAATCTTCTGACCCAATCTTAGTTAGATGCAGGCCCGGGGCTTCGAGTTTTTCTCATAATGAGAATACCCGCCCTTTCGAGATGTGGACCCTCTAACATTTTCCCATCTACCGCCCCAAAACGGGAGTAAAATCCACCGCAGATAGTCTTGCCCTCGCCATGATGCGAGGCAGGCGTGACGCATAATGTTCTTGCGCCACGATTCTTCCGCGGGAGGATTTTTGCATGGAAGATCGGGCCCCTGTCGTCTCATCCAACGACCAGTCGTCGACCTCTACCACTTCGATCCGCAAGCATGAAGGCCGTGGCGCCTGGGTTCTCACCGCTTACGGTATTTCCGGCCTGGCGCTGTTCGGAGTGATCGCCTACTTCTTTTCGGACTTCATCTCCCGCTAGTCCGGCCCCGCAGTCACGAACGAGCGTACGCGCCCGCGGAAGCGGGTGAAGTGTAGCTTCCCCCGGCCTGCGATCAACCCCCAGTCAAACGAGTGCAATGGATCTTTCACCAATTGACCGTACCAGAATCACAGGCGCGGGGGACGCGGTCTTTCAGGGCGTCCGTGGAAAGGTCTCATCTTTCAGTTGCGCCTGGCGATCAGTATCGCGGTGTAATCGTCGAGGTCGGTCAGAGCTTCGTCGCGCACTGACTTGAGCCGATCACGACGTTTCTCACGCAAGATGCTTCAGTCGCCGATGCCATTCTGGGTTCAATAGCGTTAACGGATTTTTCACCAATTAAGACGATTGTTACCCAGTCAGAGGGTCGGATATATCTTCCGGTTTGCCGACTGCACGGGCGCCGTTGATCAAGCCTTGACGTGGAACCAAGCAGCTAGCGATGGTCGAAGCTCACAACCCTAAGTAGCGGCCAATTGCCCGTTTTTTTGGTCCAGACCTGAGTGAATTGGGCCGTGGCATCCAGGTGTTCTGAGCAGTCGTTGTTGGCCGCGATCGAATCGCTCAGTGAGCGTATCCGCGACAACGAACGCCACGCATCGTTTGCGGGTGAGCGGAGAAGTGTACGAACCGTTGCGGACCAGCAATCGGAGGACGATGCCGGCAGCCGCATAAAACAAAAAACCTTCTATGGAAGGGTAGCGACAGTCGCGTTCGAGCGCCCAGGCCAGCGGGCAGCTAGGCGCTCGACGGGAAAGATATGCCCCAGAAATTGGTTGCGCCGCCGTCTTGTTCGACAAACTCGATGGCGTAGGTGGAAGCTCCCTGGGACGTTTTCAATAGCGCGACGATCCGCGCAGAAACTTTGCTGCCGTTCTTGTTTCGCACCTGCACGACGGTGCCCACCGCAAGGTCGCGAGTTAACTGCACCGCCGCTCCGTGCTGGTTGAGATTGGTGGCGCGGGCGGGCATGGTAAAGGAACATTTCAGGCGATCCTCTCCCGACAATCCGACCGAGGCGATGAGGCCCATCCGCTTGCTCCGACGCTGATTACGGACGATACCTGCCGCGGCCACCGCGGATGCAGGATGCGATTTGGGATGAGAGTGCAAGGAGTGAAGGCTCATTGACTAGCAGCCTAGACCCAGGAAAGAGCCGCCGCAACGCACTCTCGTCGGTAGTGTCCTGTCAAATTAGGACATCGCCCTCTTCAAATTTAGGACATCGCCCTCTCGTTCCCCGGATTGGTTACCCCGAGGAAGTGCTTGATTCTATTGGGGTGAGCCATGGGAGAATGTCCGCAACGGCAAATCAGTGATTATGCTGATCGAGAATCGAGCTGGCTATGAGCGCAGCTCGAGAAAAATGACGCGGCTCCTGAATCCGAGAACTGAAAACAGCTACTCCTTCAGCATGGCATCAATCAGCGCATACAACTGGCTCCGGTCCACGACTTCGACGAACGGCTTGCCGTTGCGCTTGTTGCTGACCACGTAGAGCGTGGGCGTGTGCTGAATATTGATGGCCTTGCCTAAATCTTTGTCGGCGTTAACCTCAGCGGCGAACTTGCCATCGGGATCGACCACGAAGGGCAACGGCACTTTGTGCTCGGCTCCGAATTTGTCCGCGAAGCCGCGCAGGTTCTGCGGGGTTACTTCCAGCTGGTTCGAGAAAATGTAATCCCGGAATTCGTTGCCCAGGGCTTTCGAATGAGTATCGAAATAGCGCGCCATCACCGCCGCTTCGTAGGACCAGGTATGAAACGGCAGCGGGAAATCATGCCGGATCACAGGAATCTTGTAAGTCTTCGCAGCTTCTTCCACCAGCGGAGCGGCACGGCGGCAATCGGGACACTGCAGGTCCTCAAACACCACAATCGCCACCTGCGCGCCTTTGGGCGGACGCAGAGCCGGGTTCACCGGTTGCTCATCCTGAGCCACGGCGCACGAGACAGCCGCGAATGCGAACCAGGCCGCCAGCAGCAGCGGCCACCGGTTTGGGAGTTGGTGGTTCAGAGTTTTTATGGACATGACTTTATTCATGGTAACCGAAGCGGCGGCGGGATGTCAGGGTCAGGAATGCAGTTCGCAGATTTTAGATTTCAGATTTAAAACAAATCCCAGCGGGCGGGCTTCAATCTGCAATCACAAATCTAAAATCTGCAATTGCCGTTCGATTGCGCCGCTCGTCGGACTTCGGAGCGTCGATGCTGGCGGTCTCAGTGGTCTTGTGGCACGAACGGCACTTCGTATAGCGCGGCTGACTCGAACTGCACAACTAGCTTCGCGTCCCATCTCGGCTGATGCGGGTGTCCTGCGGTTTCGCAGACCTGCTCGACCGTGTCCCCCAAAGCTTCGTTCACTACGACCAGCCTGCGATGCACACCCGCGCCTCTGCCGCCGATCGACGAATTGAGATACGAAGTTGGCACGGCCTCGCGCTGCAAGTAATAGCGCAGCGGGCCGTCGGAGGGCGGCACAGCGATGATCGCGTCGCCGGAATGCAGCTGGCCTTTGAGCCAGGCCGCGAGAGCAGGCATGCCACGGCTTTCGTTATTTAAGTAAACCGAACCGCTACGCTCCACGCGCAGTCCCACAAACAGCGCGACGATGAGTGCGATCAGCGCCATGGCATGGCGCAGATGCAACCGATGAAAAATCGGTTCTAGCGCCATGGCCAATCCACCCGCTGCGCAAATAAAATAGAGCGGGAGCGCGAAGAGCCAGACTCGCTCAAAAGGAATCACCCGCTGCAGCAACAGCAACGGCCCCACACAAAACAGCAACGCGAGCGCGAGCGGCACACGCTGCGAACGGACCTTCCGATGCAATAACTGCAATAACACTGGGATAACAAAGGAGATCACGAAACCCACAGCCAGCACCGCCACCAGCCACGTGGGCAAATCGCGGTTCCATCCCCGCCATGTGGAGACCAGCGACGCCGGCAGTTGATGAAGAAATACAGGAAAAGGACTGGCCGACACCCACTTGTTGGCAAACAGCGCCTTCGGTCCCGAGACCGCCAGCACTGGACTGTAGAGTTCCCCGGTCAGCAGCATGGTCAAAACAATGGCCACGAAAAGCGCGGCCAGAGCGCTGCGAGAATCAGATTGAACGGTTCCTTGCTCGCCTTCCCGCGTGTTTCCTTGCGCATCATCGTGAGCATCTTCTTGTTCCGCATCTCCCGTCGTGATCGAAAACAACAGCCACAGCACCACGCCACCAAACGGATAAAGCATGATGGGGATCGTGTAAAAACCGAGCGCGGAAACGACTGCCAGCAACGACCATGCCGCCCAGTTGCGGTGACGCAGAGCGTACGCGCCGGCCGGGATCATCATCATGAACAGGAGGCAGACGATTTCGTAGCCACGCGCGTTGGTGGAATACTCGATCAGCATCGAGGACGAAGCTACGAGCGCAGGCGCGAACAAGGCTCCCCCGGTGTCGGAGCGGCCGTTGTGGCACAAGCTGCGCGCCGCGGCATAAGTGGCCGGCACCAGGCACAACCCCGCCAGCAACGCGGGCAAACGCAGGGCCCACGGATGATTCCCCAGCGCCAGATACGCCAACCGTACCAGCAGCGTGTGGAATAGGTGATTGTTGGGCATGTTGTAAAACGACAGGGCAACGTAGAACGGGCGGGAGGAATATTCCAGGTAGGTGATGGCCTCGTCGTAACGCATAGGCTGCGAGAGAAATCGAATGCGCAGTGCGGCGGCGAAAAAAGTAAGGCCGGCAAGCGCCAGCCGATCCATGACTGGAAGAGAGTGCGCGGCCAGGCAGAAATCTCGGGCGAGAATCAGCGCGTTCGAGAGAACTCGCCGGGCCCACCGGTACATTTGCCGGCGGAGGCCGAGCAGAATTATTCCGGCGGCAAGGTTTGCGATTCCGATGAGGCGGAGACGCGTTTGCATCGCGTGATAAAACTGCGGGCTGAAAAATGTGCCCTGCCCACTGTCGGAAACGCTGCGGACCCGGGCCAGCAGCACGCTGAAGGGAACGAGCGAAGCCACAAGCGAGGCGAGGCCGGCGAGCAGCAATCCGGTGATCAGCACGTCGCAGAGAATCTTGAGAGCGGGCTTCATGGGAGGATTGGTGCGAGGGTATGGCTTCGTCAGGATATTGGTGCGCAGTATACCTGAGAGTGGAGATGGCTTCGGGCTTCGGGCTTCGGGCTTCGGGCTTCGGGCTTCGGGCTGGGCTCGTGTGGGGACGGGCACTCTTGCCCGTCCGCCGAGCGCAGCTCGGCTGCTTTTCTCCAGCCTGCGCGGAGCTCCAGCCTGCGGCACTGTCGGCAAAGGGCGAGCTTCGCTCGCCCGGACGGGCAAGAGTGCCCGTCCCCACACAAACCCTCCCTACATTCGTGTGCGGAAACCATTGCGCGGACGCGTTATAGTGAGAGCGGGCCTGCTCTATCGTGAAACCTCTTCCTCCGGCAAATCCTTATCGCGTCGTGCTGGCGATGTTGCTGGCCGCTGCCTTCGTTGCGCTTCCCGCATGCAACCGCCGTGGACGCCGCGTGCTCGAAGTGGCTTATGTTTCCGCGCCTCAGGCCTCGCTGCGCGATCAGGTAGCTGCGGCATATAACCGCGTGGGCATGGTGAAAAACGGAGAGCGCGTGGAGGTGGTCGATCGCGAAAAACATTTTGCGCGCGTGCGCACCGCCGCCGGCATGGAAGGTTGGATCGAGCAGCGCTACCTGGTCGACCAGAAAACTTACGACGCGATCCAGAAGCTCACGCAGGAGAATCAGGCGGATCCGCTGCAAGCTCCGGGCATTCTACGCAATGACACCAACCTGCACGTCACTCCCGGACGCGAGGCGGAACATCTTTACCAGCTGTCCTCGGGAGCGAAGGTTTCCATCCTGATGCGAGCCACTGCGGAGAAACAAGTGGGGGCATCCGCCAACGCGATGCCGGCGAAACCTGTGAAGGCCCACGGCAATGCGCCCTCCGGCCCTCCGCTCGAAGACTGGTGGCTGGTGCGCGACAGCCAGGGACGCGTGGGCTGGGTGCTGGCCCGCATGGTCGACGTGGACGCTCCGCTCGACATTGCGCAATATGCCGAGGGCCAGCGCATTGTCGCATTCTTCGAACTGAACGAAGTGCAGGACACGGACAAGGGCGTGCAGAAACAAGTCGGGCAGTATTTGTGCATCCTTACCGATCCCCACGACGGGCTGCCCTACGACTTCGACCAGTTGCGCGTCTTCACCTGGAATACCAGGAAGCATCGCTACGAAACCGCTTATCGCGAACATGGCCTGAACGGAGTTCTCCCAGTTACGGTGACGCATGAAGATTTCGATAAGGAAGGCAATCTGCCAGTGTTCATCGTGCGAGTGAAAGACGATGCGGGCAACGTCAGCGAGCGCAAGTACAAGCTGAATACTCCGATCGTGCGGAGAGTGCTGGCTCCGGGAGAACAGAAGGCAGCGCCGCGGGCGGCGACCAGGCATCGGCGAAACTGAGCACGTGCCGCCACGTTTCGTACGATAGCCTCCTTGAGCAATTCCGGCAGCGGCGGTGTCTAAACTAATTTAGCGGCGCTTCTGGGAGGCTCCCGATGAAAAACCTGTGGTTCGGAGCTTTAGTCTTGGTGCTCGCCGCGTCGCCTGCGAATGCGGGTTCCGACAGGGACAAGCCAGTTAAGAGCACTGCGCCATTGAGTGCGGACGAGATTGCAATCTACCGCGCCGTTCTCCGGCAATACGAATCAGGCGATTCAGGATCGTTGAATGTGTCGGCCAGAACATATCCGCTCGACGCGGCTTCTCCAATGACTGGTCCGGCGGACAGCGAATGCCTGAAGGGAATACAGCTAGAGAATCTTGCAGGACTTGCTCACTCGTTTCACGACCTGACTCCCGAAGTGCTTCCAGCAAAGAACATCAAACTGGTTGATCCGAAACAGCAAAGCAAGATTGTCCGGGACAACGATCCAGACAAGACGATACGGGACGGGAAGTCCGTCCACAATGCAGTGGGGGGGGCCTTTGCCACTGCTCTGTTCTCTATGTCGGAGATCGCCTTTGATAAGGAACGAAGCCACGCGGTAGTGAGCTACCATTTCTGGTGCGGCTGTCTGTGTGGAAACGGTGCTACGCTGGTCTTTCAGAAGGTGGATGGCCAGTTGAAGAAGACCAGCCACAACTGCGAAGGCTGGATTTCTTAATTCGGTGCGGGCGCACAGGGCGGGTGCCCAATATGTTTTAGCGGCCCGCGGCTGCTGCCAATGCCCTCAGCTTGAATTGCACTCCCGCCTTCGCCTGGAGGCAGGAGACGATCTCAAAAAGGTGCCGTGCGTGCGGATTGCCTGAAGGTCCGAGCATGCGCATCAGGCTCTTCGGGGAGTGGTGTGTGCTGGCTGCCAGTTCCTTGAAACCGATGGTGGCGTTGATATAGTCGCGCAGCACGCTCTTACCGGTTTCGACGTCTCCAGCCAGGAAGCTCTCGATTCCTTCGCGGAGAAGCTCTTTACGGAAGGCCGGATCACGCTGCACACGGGCGCGCACGGTCGCTCTGAAGTCTTTGGTTAATGCCATCACTTTTCTCCTAGCTTTTTTCGACGTTTGTAGTCTTGCCACCGGGCAATTGCCAGCTCGATGTCTCGCTATTGCCGCTTCTTCGTTCCGCCGCCGAGAAGTGATGATCTGCTCACCATCTTTGCTGAAATAAATCCGGTGGCCAGGACCGAAATCGAGCCGGTATTCGAACACCCCCGGGCCCACTCCCTTGACGTTGCCAAAATTACCTTGCTCCAAACGAACGATGGCTACGGTCACTCGGGCAGCTGCCGGGGGGTGCAGTTCGAGAAACCACTCCGCGTAAGGACTTTTCCCGTTTGCGTCTACGTATTGTTTGGCGACGGCCAGGCGGCACCTGCGAGGAGCGGAATCTTCATCTCCACAATGGTACCATAAGTGTTACCATTGACCTTTGACAAAACACGATCTGCAGCTGTAAGGACGCAACTTAATTACGTCTTGCCGGCGGCGTTTTCAGGGCCGGCGGCCGAGATTGCGCCGGCAAAGACGTTGCAAGCAACGTCTCCACGGATGCCGCCGTCAGCAGTAGAAGTCGGCGATGCTTTTCACTACCCAGCGCTGTTCTTCTTCAGTCAGCTCGGGAAACATGGGCAGGGCTACGACTTCTTTGGCGGCGCGTTCGGCTTCGGGGAAGTCGCCTTCGCGGTATCCGAGATACGCGAAACACTGCTGCAGGTGCAGCGGGATGGGGTAATAGATTTCCGATCCGATCTTGCGCGCGGTGAGGAACTCGCGGAGTTCGTCGCGGCGGAAGGCGCGGATCACGTATTGGTGATAAACGTGTTGCGCGCGCGGCGAGGAGTACGGGAGATGGATGGGAGCATCGTCGGGCGCGGTTGCAGATTGTAGATTTCTGATTGCAAATTTCTGATCTGTTATTGATTGTGCGGGTGCGGTCGCGCGCGCTAGTCCGGTTTCCGCGAGCAGGCGGTCGTAGGTGGCGGCGCGCTGGCGGCGCGCTTCGTTCCACCCTTCTACATATTTCAACTTCACCCGCAGGATGGCGGCCTGCATAGCGTCTAGGCGGCTGTTCCATCCCATTTCTTCGTGGATGTAGCGGCGCGAGCTGCCGTGGTTGCGCAGGCGGCGCATGTGCGCGGCCATTTCTGGATTGCTGGTGGTGACCAGTCCGGCTTCGCCGTAGGCGCTGAGATTTTTTGTGGGATAGAAACTGAACGCGGCGGCCGCGCCCAGACTTCCGGCGCGGCGTGCGTTCCGTGTTACGCCGTCCCGTGTTGCACCGGCACCTGTTGCGCCAGCCCAGCTTGCGCCGATGGCTTGCGCGGCATCTTCGACCACGGTCAGATGAAACTCCTCGGCCAGCTGTTGGAATGAATCCATCGCCGCGCACTGGCCATAAAGATGAACCGGCAACAGCGCCCGCAGCTTGCTGTTGCTGCCACGCAGAAGCTCTGCAACTTTCCGCGGGTCGAGATTGAACGTAGCGGGATCGATATCGGCAAAGACGGGGCGTGCGCCAGCGCGCACGATCGCGCTGGCTGAGGCGAAAAAGCTGAAAGGCGTGGTGAGGACGCGGTCCCCGGGCTGCACTCCCGCGGCAGCCAAGGCCAGCCAAAGTGCGTCGGTGCCGGAGGAGCATCCCACAGCCTCGCGCGCGCCGCAGAAATCGGCCATTTCGCGCTCGAACTGCTCCACTTCGGGGCCGAGAACGTAGTGTTGCGAGGCGCACACCCGGCCCACGGCCTCGAGAACTTCGGCTCGGACCTGCTCATACTGGCGCTGCAGATCGAGCATGGGGACGGCGTCTAAAGGCTTCGCGGCAAGAGACTTGGCGGCGGGGCGAGGAGTGGCCGGGTCGCCGATTTGCGACGCAGCCGGGGACGCAGGTTTTGGGGTCGAGGCGCTCACGGAAAAGGAGATTGTAGCAGGCCGCGGAGCCCCATGAAGAGTGGCTGGGCAACGACTTGGCGCCGGGATTCGATGCGAAAAGACAGTCCGCTGGGGTGGCGCGGCAGAAATTGGATTCTAAATTACATATTTCTCTGGACACTTACTATTGATTTCGATATAACACTACGCGTACGAAACAACAACTGATTGAAAACAAAGTGTTTTGTGCGCGAGTGTTTTGGATTGTGAGTTGCACTATAAGCGTTCACTGAGCTGTGGCATTGCGCTCAGGAAGGTACGCTCGCGATAGACGGGCGGCCAGGTTGCACCGGGTTTCAGGTTTCGACAGAGCGGAATTCGAATAGAGCGAATTTCGACAAAGCTTTGAGAGGCCGGGTTTCGCAAGACATTTTCCCAGATCCAGCACGGAATCAAAAGTTTACGCAATCACAATTTCTGTTTTCTCAGATCGATCGGATCGCGCCACGGCTGCCAGGAAGCCAAGGCGGTCGGTTCATGTTTGCGCTATGAAAAATTCCCAGGAGGTCAGTAACATGCGATTTACAAAAGCGGCCGCGAGTTTTCTTCTGCTGGCAGGCGCCGTACTATTGCTAACGCCTTGTACACTGTTGGCGCAGAGCGCCACCAAAGGCGCTGTGAGCGGAACGGTAACCGACGCGTCGAACGCGGTTCTCGCCAACACCACCGTCACCTTGAAGAACTTGGATAAAGGCGGGGCAAGCCAAACCACCACCAACGCGCAGGGCGTTTACCTGTTCGAACTGGCCGACCCGGGCAATTATGAGCTTGTCATCGCCGCCGGTGGCTTCAAGCAGTTTGCGGCGAAGGTCGGCGTGAACAACGGCCAGGTTTCCACGGTGAATGCGAAGCTGGAAGTGGGCGCGGCCGGAACCACGGTGGAAGTCTCCGCCGCGGCGCCGCTGCTCGATACCGAAGCCGCCGACATGTCGACGAACTTCGACCGCAACCTGGTGGAGAACCTGCCTAACGGCGGTAACGACTTGACGGCCGTGGCCTATACCGCGCCTGGGATCAACATGAACAGCGGCGGCGGTTATGGCAACTTCAACACGAACGGCCTGCCCGCGACCTCGAATGTGTTCACGGTGGACGGCGAAAATCAGATGGACCCGTTCCTCAACTTGAACAACTCGGGCCCAACCAACCTGATGCTGGGCAAGAACAGCATTGACGAAGCGAACGTGATCACGAACGCCTACTCTGGCCAGTACGGACAACAGGCGGGAGCCCAAGTTTCCCTCGTGAGCAAGGGCGGCACCAACAGCTACCACGGCAACGTGCAGTACCAGTGGAACGGGGACCTCCTGAACGCGAACGACTGGTTCAATACCGCCGTCAGCCCACAGGTGGCGCGTCCCTTCTCCAACAACAACCAGTGGGCGGCATCTTTTGGCGGGCCGATCAAGAAGGACAAGACTTTCTTCTTCATCGACACCGAGGGCATTCGTTACATTGTGCCTTCGACGCAGACGGTCTACACGCCGACGGCGAACTTCTTGACAGACGTGACTAACAACCTGGCGCTTCCTGCCACTGGCGCGTCTGCCGCAACGCAGGGCGAATACGCGAAAGCGGTCACGATCTGGGAGAACGCGCCAGGCTTCAAGGCTGGCGTTCCGTTCGGCGGCTCAGGCGGTGTGGCGGGCGTTGCGCCCACAAGCTGTATCGATGGGTTCACCGGGGCCGTTGCCGATCCGAACCTGGCAACGCAGGCTTTGGGTTGCATGCAGTCCTACCAGGCGAGCCCGGCGCTGCCGGCGAAAGAGACGCTGCTGATTGGCCGCTTCGACCAGAACTTCGGGGCTAAGGACCGCATGTTCTTCCGTTTTGATATTGATACGGGCACGCAGGCCACCTACGCGGACCCCATCGATCCTGCGGCTTTTTCGGCTGCCAGCTACCAGCCGGAATACAACAACAGCTTGAACTGGTCGCACATCTTTAACGGAACGACCTCTAACAACTTTGTCGCGGCCATCAGCTACTACCGCGCGATCTTCCTGGACAACACGAACGGGCCCACATCGCCATTTCCATATTCTCTGTACCTTGTAGCCGAAGCTCCCGTGAATGGCCTGAACGCCGACAACTACGTGTTCCCGCAAGGCCGCAACGTAACCCAGTGGCAGTTGATTGACGATTTTGCCAAAACCATCGGGCAGCACAGCCTGAAGTTCGGCGTCAACTTCCGCCGTTATGACATCACCAACTACGACCAGTCAGTGTTAGTAACTCCCCTGGTCGAGCCGGGGTTGGGGGATTTTTTCAACGGGAACACATCAATATACGCGCAGAACAATCCGCTTCACCCGAGGGAACCGATGAACACGGGCGGTTTCGGCCTCTATGGCCAGGATGAGTGGTCTGTGCTGCCACGATTGAAGCTGACTTTTGCGCTGCGGGCGGAACATAACTTTAATCCGACCTGCGATATCAACTGCTTCACCTTGCCCAATGCGCCGTTCTCTCAACTTGAGACGCAGGGTTATAGCACTCCCTACGACCAGGCGCTGCTCACGGGACGAAAGGACGCGTTCGGCTCGATCGACAACCTCAATCTGGCTCCGCGCTTTGGTTTTACCTGGTCACCGCGTAGCAACGACAAGACCGTGGTGAGCGGCGGGTTTGGAATTTTCTACGATGCCTTCCCGGCGTTTATCACCGACTCGTTCGTGAATCTGCCCTATCTGGTCCCGGTCACCTTGTTCTCGCCAGAGGTGGGAGGGTCCGGCCCCGTGCACTGGGCTGACCCGACTGGCGCAGCGGCCACGGTTCTCACCACTGCGAACACCATTCGCAACGGAAACGCCGCGCTGGGGATTCCTTCCCTCGCCAACGGCTTGACGGCCGCGCAACTGCTGTCTGCCGGAGGGGCGGTGCCTAACGTTACCGGTTTCCCGACCAAGCTGCGCACCCCACAGTACCAGGAGTGGAACTTCCAGGTGCAGCAGGCGATTGACAGCAAGAGCAGGATCACCGTTGCCTACGTAGGTCACCACGGCTACCATGAGGGTTACCCTAATGGCACGCTGAACGCGAGCACCGGCCCCTCCGCATATGGGGCTGGCTTCGGGTCCGCCATTACCGGTTACCCGGTCAACACACCCGATCCCCGCTTCGGTTCCTTTACCGAATGGAATTCGGGCGCGGTATCGAATAACAATGAAATGACTGCCACCTATACGCGCCGCATGACGGCTGGGTTCGTGGTGAATGCCAACTACACGTGGGCGCATGCTCTGGACGAAATTTCAAACGGTGGGCTGCTGAACGCTTCTGCCCGCGGCAACCTTTTAGGGCAAATCAATCCTCTAGGCTTGAGAGCCAACAATTACGGCAACGCCGACTACGATATCCGGAACCAATTTAATGCAAACTGGGTCTGGACCGAGCCTTACCACTTCAACAACCGGGCGGCAAGCGGAATTCTGGGCGGCTGGGTATTCTCCGAGAACTTCATCACCCGCAGCGGCCTGCCCTTCACGATTACCGACGGAACGACCGCGATTGGGAACGGAGGCTCTGGCGTCAACACACCGGTACAGCTGGCTTCGCTGAATGGACAGCAAAGCTGCGTGAACGGACACAGCCAGTGTTTCAACTCCGCGGACATGCTGAGCGCCAATGATTTGGGACTGTTCCCGACGCAACGGCGCAACCAGTTCCGCGGACCTGGATTCTTCAACTCGGACTTCACGTTCGGGAAGAACTTCCACGTCTCGGAGCGGGTGAGGCTGACGATGGGGGCGAGCATCTACAACATTTTCAACCACCCGAACTTCCAGCCGCCGAACAGCACCTGGGTGGGTTCCGGCTGCTCCACGGGCGAACCCCTGGGCGGATCCTGCGGACAGGTCAACGGACAGGCGGCGCCGCCGACCGGGCCTTACGGCTCGTTCTTCAACGGTCTGCCGGCTGGACGCGTGGGTCAGGTTCAGGCCAAGATCGTGTTCTAGGTTGAACTTTGCAGGTATGCGGTCCCGGAATACCGGGACCGCTTTTTTATTGGGCGGGGAAGGGCTGCGGGGTTCGTCCGCCACACCAACATCAAGATCAAGGTCGAAGGCGACGGACAAGAGTGTCCGTCCTACACGAACACGTCAAAATCCAGGCGGGCGGAGAGGCTTAGGGCTGCATGTCGCGGCGGAGTTTTTTGGAGAGCTTTTCCATCTTTTTCAGTTTTTCGTCGAGGTCTTTGGACAGGAGTCCCTTGCGCAGTTGCTGCAAGTCCGGATAGAGGGACACACTCAACGCCGATAATTCCTCGGCGTCCTGATGAATGGTCTGCCGCCGGGTCGCCGCAGCGTCCGTCGCCTCGGGCGGAACAGTGCTCTCCGCCATCTCGTTGTGCCAATCTATTTTCTTCTCGATGCGCGACTGGATGTTTGTCTGTTGTTGGCTGAAGGCAGGGACCACGATAACAGCCAGAAGGAGACAGGCTAGGCGTGCGGACATACGCACCTCCTGCGGACGGAAGGATTATTGAGCAAAATTGTACACCCGATTTGTGGAGGAGGAAGCGAATTGATGGCTGCCGGTTGGCTATACCCGACGGCGGCGGTCCGGCATATGTTTGGGTGACGCCGTTCGGCGCAGGCTAGAGAACGCCGTGCAACAACCGTCACGCTCCTGGCCTGTTAGGGGTCCTTCGACTGCGCAAGACGGCTCGCTTCGCGAACCGTCTTGCTCCGTTCAGGATGAGAGACGCGATAAGTTCCGGCGCGGCGGGATCCCAGCTGTTGGGGTGCCGGCGCTGCTCGTTTTTCAGCGACCGAAAATCACGTAGTGGGAGCTGGTGGCCATGAAAAACAGTAACGGGACGGACAGGAAAAAATTGGAGCGCGAGGCCAGGAAGGACTGTCGCGCCAGGGCCGCGGCGTTGGCAGGAGGCGTCCCGGCGAGCGTTCCTTTGATGATCTTCTTATTGTTGGGCCAGATGATGCCCCAGACATTGAACAGCATGACGATGCCGAAACCTCCGCCAACGCCGATGGAGAGGACGTGGTTGTCGTCCTGGCCCACGGGCGTGTAGTTGAGGAAGGCCCAGGCGGCGGCGACGCACAGGACGGCCGTGATGGCTCCGAGAACATAACCGCTGGGAGCTTTCTTGATGATGAAAAACAGAATTGCCCAGACCGCGATCCAGAGCAGCAGGAAGAATCCGATTGTGCTGAGCGGGCTCACGCCCTGGCGATTGGCGTCCGGACCGACATAAATCTGCCCCCAGTACCAGAATCCGACAAAAACGGTAAGCAGAGCGCTCCAGCGAAACCAGTTTAGAGCGGGTAAGGTCATGTACTGGAAGACTTTCGGCTTCATGGGAGCGTCCACTTGCTTCATGAACGGGACATTGACGAGATTGAAGAAATAGAGCAACCCGATCCAGGTGATGCCGGCCATAAAGTGGACCCAGCGGAGCAGCAGCGCCAGCGCTTCCGTGCCCGTGTGGGTTGGCATTACGAGCGACGCGGCCAGTGCGGTGGTGTGGTGCATCAAAGTTTCCTCCTTGCGAGATTAGATTTCAGCGTGTGTGAGCCCGAGACGAAGAGGGCCGCGGTCAAGCGACAGCACAACAAATGGTGACGTTAAGGCGACGCCAGTCTGCACTGTAGGTGTTCTGATGTCAACCACATTTGGGGTGTCGCAGGGAGACCCGACCCAGCCGGATTCTGGCTGCGATCCTACGCCAGCGAAAAGCCAGCTTCAGGTCAATGTGGTTTCCGAAAGCTCTTCCTGCGCGAAATCGGGCGCACCGCTCCAACCCGCTAGAAACGCCGGCTTTAGTGTGGCCTACCAAGGCCGGTACGCAAATTCCCAAGGCTGCAATTCCCAGGCCCGGCCCACGCACTACGCAGAAATCTGCAACTAGCCCTTGACTTCCTCGTAAACAGGACTAGCATAGAAGTATCACCTCCGATCCAATTCAGGATCGAATGGGCCGATAGCCAAGGAATGTCACCGCTTCTTGGTTGCCGGCCCATTTAAATTGTTGGCCACCTTAATTGACTGCGCTTTAATTTGCCAGCCCGCCACTGGACTTGTCATCCCGACCGTCCGCGTTTTTCATCGCGGAGGAGCCTGTCCTGAGCGAAGCCGAAGGGATCTCAGTCTCTACCGGCGTGGAGCGCCAGCCAAAGTGCCAGCTCTCAGCAAGCCCAACGCCTCGATGACCTCATGATGCAATAAATCCCTGCGTGATTCCCGCCACTCCAACCATGTATACTCCCACCGAGTTTCCGCCGAACCCTGAATAGGCTCTCACCAACGGCTTAGTCTGGCGTCCAACACTCTTACTGAGGAGTAACCCCATGCGCGCGTTTCGTCTCCTGTTGATTTCTGCTGTCGTTCTCTGTGCACTGGGTCAAGCCCAGAACGCGCAGGCCCAGAATATCGACATCCCCTATCAGAAAATCGTGCTCGACAACGGCCTCACCTTGATCGTCCACGAGGACCACAAGGCGCCCATCGTGGCTGTCGACCTCTGGTATCACGTCGGCTCAAAGAATGAGAAGCCGGGCAAGACCGGGTTCGCGCATCTTTTCGAGCACCTGATGTTCGGCGGAAGCGCACATGCACCGGGCAGCTACATCAAGGCAATCGAGTCGGTGGGCGCGACTGACCTGAACGGCACCACCAACGAAGACCGCACCAACTATTTCGAGAACGTTCCCACCTCGGCGCTCGATTACACCCTGTGGATGGAAGCCGACCGCATGGGTTTTCTCGACCTGAGCCAGAAGACGCTCGACTTGCAGCGCGGCGTGGTGCAGAACGAAAAGCGCCAGGACGAAAATGAGCCCTACGCGCTGGCTGAAGAAGCCATTTCGCAGAATACATTCCCTGCCGGGCATCCCTATTCCTGGCCCGTGATTGGCGACATGGCGGACCTCGATGCCGCCTCGTTCAAGGACGTTCAGGAATGGTTCAAGACGTACTACGGCCCGTCGAACGTGGTGATCGTGCTGGCCGGTGACATCGACGCGGATACCGCAAAAGAGAAAGTCGAAAAATATTTTGGCGACATCCCTCCCGGGCCGCCTGTCACGCACCAGCAAACCTGGATCGCGAAGATGTCGGGAACTCATCGCTCCGTTACTCAAGACCGGGTGCCGCTCCCGCGCGTCTACATGGTCTGGAACGTGCCACAGTTCGGCAGCGCCGACGCGAATTACCTGGACCTGGTTAGCGCCTGCCTCGGCGAAGGCAAGACTTCCCGCCTTTATAAGCGCCTCGTCTACGACGACCAGATCGCCAGCGACGTGAGCGTCTCTCAGGATTCCCGCGAGATCGGCGGCCAGTTCGACATTCAGGCGACCGCGCGACCCGGCCACAATCTCGATGAGATCGAAAAAGAAATCAACGAAGAACTCGCGCGCTTCCTCAAGGACGGTCCCACCTCGGAAGAGTTGCAGCGCGTGCAGACGCAATACCTGGCCAATTTTCTTCGCGGCATCGAGCGCATCGGCGGTTTCGGAGGCAAGGCTGACCGGCTCGCGCAATACGCCACCTTCACCGGGAATCCTGACGGCTATAAGATCAGCCTTCAACGAATCCGCGAGGCTACTGCCGACGATCTGAAGTCCGTGGCGAACCGCTGGCTCAGCGATGGCGTCTACATTGTGCAGGTCCTGCCGTTCCCCGATTACAAGCCCGCCAAGGCCGAAGTGGATCATGCCAAGACGCCGGCACTGGGCACGCCGCCGGAGCTCAGGCTCCCTAAGCTGCAGCGCGCGACGCTCTCGAACGGCCTCAAAATCATTCTTGCCGAACGCCACGAGGTTCCGCTTGTCGATTTCTGGCTCGCCGCCGATGCCGGTTACGCCGCTGACCAGTTTGCCAAACCCGGCACCGCCAGGCTCACCGGCGCGTTGCTCACCGACGGCACCAAGACCCGAAACGCGCTCCAGATCAACGACCAGGCCGCTATGCTGGGAGCTAATCTCAGCGCGCGCTCCAACCTCGACTTCAGTTTCGTGAGTATCTCGGCGCTGAAGGCGAAGCTCGACCCATCGCTCGATCTGTTCGCCGACGTGATTCTCAACCCGTCATTCCCGGAAGCCGATTTCAAGCGCGAGCAAAAACTGCAGCTGGATTCCATCGAGGAAGAACAGAAGGATCCCATCCAGATGGCGCTGCGCGTTTTCCCCGGCCTCATTTACGGCCCCGGACACGCCTATGGAAATCCTCTGACCGGCTCGGGCACCACGGCCAGCACCGAAGCCATCACCCGCGAAGATCTAATTAAATTCCATGACGTCTGGTTCCATCCCAACAACGCCACGTTGGTGATCGTTGGCGACACCACGCTCGCCGAGGTCACACCGAAACTCGAAAAACTGTTTGCCGGCTGGAAGGCCGGTCAGGTTCCCGCAAAGAATCTTTCCACGGTGAAACTCGCGACCGAGCCTGCCGTCTATATCCTCGATAAGCCGGGCGCCGGCCAATCCGTAATCATCGCCGGCAACGCTTCCATCCCCGCCAACACGCCCCACGAGATTGCCATCCAGGCCATGAATGACGACCTTGGCGGAGCCTTCAGCTCGCGCCTGAATATGAACCTGCGGGAAGACAAGCACTGGGCCTACGGCTCCTATAGCTTCTTCATGGGAGCCCGTGCCCAACGCCCGTTGTTCATCTATGCCCCCGTGCAGACCGACAAAACCAAAGAGTCGCTGGTGGAAATGACCAAGGAAATTAACGGCCTTATCAATGACCGTCCCGTAACCGCGGAAGAACTCGCGCGCATTCAGGCCAACGAAACCCTGAGTCTGCCCGGATCGCGGGAGACGATCGGTTCCGTCGGATCTTCCATTCTCGAAATATTGCAATACGGCTGGCCCGACGATTATTACGACACCATGGCCGGCAAAATCCGTGCCCTGAAAACCAGCGACCTTAACGCCGCCGCCAAACAGGTAATCCATCCCGAAAGCCTGGTGTGGGTAGTAGTTGGCGACCGCGCCAAAATCGAGCAGGGAATCAAAGACCTAGGAATCGGCAAGATCCACTTCATCGACGCCGATGGAAAGCCGATCTAAGAAAGTTTGCAGGAGTATTCCGGGTTTGGGTGCCCCATTTCTAGCGCCTTTTGCGAGAAGTGGGGCTTTTTCGTTGGACTCATTTCTCACGCCGAATGCTTAACCGCCCACTCCCTCACGCTCCGAACCACCGACTCCGGCGCCTCCACGTCCAGCAGCACCGCCCCGTCCCGATACTTCCGCGAATAAATGCGCGCCTTAGCTTCCAGCATAGCCAGGATTTTCCCTTCTTTCTGCGGCACTCGCAGACGGACCCGGCTCACCTTGTCCTCTTCAATCATTTCATCGACGCGCTCCAGCAGCCGCTCCAGCCCCGTAGCCTCCGCCGCAGAAACATACACCGTATTTGAGCCGTCGCGCAGCGCATCCCTCATCAACCCCGCAGCTACTTCCACGTCCAGCAGATCGAGTTTATTCATCACCCGGAGGCGCGGTTTCTTCTCCACTTCCAGTTCCTTCAACACAATCTCAACCTGCGCGTCCTGCTCTGTCGAAAGCCGGTTGCTGGCGTCGGACACATGCAGAATCAGCGACGCCCGCTGTACTTCCTCAAGCGTGGCGCGAAACGCCGATACCAGCGTATGCGGCAGACTGCGAATAAATCCGACAGTATCGGAAAGCAGCACCTTGCGCTTCGAAGGCAAATCTACGCCGCGAATCGTCGGATCAAGTGTCGCGAACATGCGCGGCGAGGCCAGCACCGTCGCCTTGGTCAGCGCGTTAAACAGCGTTGACTTTCCCGCGTTCGTATATCCCACCAGCGCCACCGTCGCCACCGGCGCCGACTCCCGCCGCTGCCGCTGCTGTGCCCGGATGCTCCGCACGTTTTCCAGTTGCTGCTCCACGTGCCGCACGCGCCGAGCAATCTTCCGCCGGTCAGTTTCCAGTTTCGTTTCACCCGGACCGCGCGTCCCAATGCCGCCGCCCAGCTGCGACATTTCCGCGCCGTGCCCCTTCAGCCGCGGCATCATATATTGCAGTTGCGCCAGTTCCACCTGCAGCTGGCCTTCCCGGGTGCGCGCGTGCCGGGCAAAAATGTCGAGAATGAGCTGGGTACGGTCAATTACCCGCCGCTGAACAATTTTTTCGATATTGCGCTGCTGCGAAGGACTGAGATCGTGATCAAAAAGAAGAACATCGGCATTCACCGACGCGGCCGCGCCGGCAATTTCCTCGAGCTTCCCTGCGCCGATCAAAGTTGCGGGATCAGGACGATCCCGCCGCTGCAGAATCTCGCCTACAACCTGCGCGCCCGCGCTGCCGGCCAGTGTGCGCAACTCGGCCAGAGACTCGTCCGCATCGAACTCGGGAATGAGGGGCTTGCTGCCGTTCGATGCGACGTTCGAAGACACGTTCGACTTTGCACCGGCAGCTCCCGCACCCCTACTCGCAGACGGTGCCTTGTCCCCATCCGCGCCCACGGCCGCGTCCCGTGCCGCCTGCGCCTGGGCCGTAACCGCGCCCCGGGCCCGCCGCGACCGCACTTCCAGCCCTACCAGAAACGCGCGCTCCTGGCCGGTTCGTTCAGGCTCGGCTTGCGACTCCAAAGGCACGCGGCCCCGCGCACGCGTCACCTCGCGGGAATTCTTGGGCTGAGAACTGCGCAATCGGAAACGCCTTTATCCTTCCGTGCCCGACGCGCTCGCTACCACCGCGGAAGGCGACGCCGTCCCAGCTCCCACCGCTGGCTTCGTCTCCGCGTGCGTCAGGTGGGCACCGTGCGCCGTCCGTCCCATCACCACGGTGGAGATGGCGTGTTTGAAAATCAATTGTTCTTGCCCGCTAGCTTCGAGCACCACCGAATACTTGTCGAAAGAGCGGATGCGGCCCGTTAACTTCACCCCGCTCAAGAGATAAATCGTGATGCTCGTTCTCTCCTTGCGGGCCGTGTTCAGGAAGGAATCCTGAATGTTCTGCGCCGGCTTGTTGCTTTCCATTGCCGATCTCCTTACTTATCAAACTGCTTATCGAACTTTGGACCGTTACCCTCGGACCAAAACGCCAACCCATTTCCGCCGCCTGCGCCGCAGAGTGGGCTCAAAACAACAGCATGTTCCCGTGGGCCTTCCCGCCCAGCCAGAAACAAGGGGGGACATCTGCTGGCTGCCGCTCCGGCATGATCCGTACCGTAATTTCGTGAATCATGTTTCCCAAGCGCCGTCGCCAGAAGTCAGCTTCGAGTACGATACGGTGTCCCCCGCAGCTTTTCAACCGCGAACTGCGGAGAATCTCTTCGGAACCGGTCTCCGCAGTGCCGAAGTTGAAATCGTCATCCCGAACGGCGCGCTTGTCATCGCGCCGAGGGATCTCAGTCATCAAAGCTGTGGAGCGCCAGCCAAATGCACCCCTGCTCGGAGCGGCGCAACGCGAACAAACCAGAAGAGACGTGTGCGACACCCCAAATGTGGGTCTTCTCCGCGTTGACATAAACTCCTTGGGGACGTTAGACTTAACAGTTTTCATAGCCCTCATTTTTCCGGTCTATATCAGCACAGCATGGATCAGACGCTTCATCAACTAGGGGAATTACTGCTCGGGGCGGTCCCCACGGTGATTCTGCTGGCGTTGCTGTACGCGCTTTATACCAGCATCGTACACAAGCCTTTGCAGCGCGTGCTCGAGGAGCGGCATAGCAAGACGGAAGGCGCGGTAGAGAAATCGCGCGCCGACATTGCCGCGGCCGAAGCCCGGACTGCCGAATACGAGCAGAAGTTGCGCGAGGCGCGGGCCGCAGTATTTCGCGCGCAGGACGCCAAGAGGCAGGCAGCCCTGCAGGCGCGGGCAAACGCCGTCGCCGAGGCGCGCAGCCGGGCGCAGGCGCAGGTGCAGGCGGCCAAGACGGACATTGAGAAGGAGCGGGCGTCTGCGCAGGATGGGTTGCAGGGAGAAGCGGCGGCCTTGGCGCAGGAAATCGTGCGGCGGGTGCTGCAGCCGGCGGGAGCGGGACAATGACGTTCGGGAATTCCACATTTCGACGGACGGCGTTAACCGCGGGATTCACCGGCGCATTCGCCCAGGCCGTGATTCGCGGGGGCTTGCTGGTCGTGTTGTTGGGGCTTGCCGGCGCCATGGTGCCGATGCGGGCCCAGGAGCCTGCGGCTGCGCCTAAGCAGCCGGCGCAGGATTCCGCGCACAGGCCCGGGCCGGGCGGCCCGGGGCACCAACTGGCGCACGAGACGCGCGAGGCTGCGGGGGAAGAAAAAGATGAGTTTGCGGAGTTCAAGCAGTCGTCGTCCGTGGCGTGGATTGCGAAGAAGACCCGGCTGAGCTTGCAGCATGCTTACTGGTTGAGCATCCTGTTGAACTTCATGGTCATCGGCGGCGCGATCTACTGGGCTGGGCGCAAGTTTTTGCCGGGAATATTTCGCGACCGCACGGCAGCTATCCAGAAAGCCATGCAGGAAGCGCAGAGGGCCAGCGAAGAGGCGCGGCGCAAGCTGGCCGACATTGAGTCGCGGCTGATGAGGCTGGACGTGGAGATTGGCGCCATACGAGACGCGGCGGAAAAAGAAGGATCCGCGGAAGAAGAGCGCATCAAGCGCGCCGCCGAAGAAGATGCGCGAAAGATTGTGGCCTCGGCGGAGCAGGAAATTGCCGCGGCGGCGAAAGCGGCGCGGCGACAGCTGACTGCCTATGCGGCCGATCTGGCGGTAGGCCTGGCGCAAAAGCAGATCCATGTGGATGCCGCCACCGACCAGGCGCTGGTACGCGGCTTCGCGGGACAGATGGGTGCAGCCCCGCGCGGACCGGGCGCCGATAATGCTCGCGCGGATAAGGAAGGTAGCTAGAGCATGGCTTCCGTTGCCAGCACGTATGCGCGGGCTTTTGCTGACGTGGTTTTGAGCGAGAAGCTCGATGCGCAGCGCTCCACCGGGGAGTTGCGCCGGATCGCCGCGCTGCTGGCCGAAAGTTCGGATTTGCGGCGGGTGTGGGAGAATCCCGCGATTCCCGCGGAACAGAAACGCAGGTTGCTCGACGTCATCGCGCAGAGAGCTGGAATCGAGAAGGCGGTTCGCAACCTGGTTGCGGTGCTGATCGATCACCGGCGGGTGAAGTATTTGGACGCAGTGATCCGACAACTGGAAAAGGAACTGGATGCACGGCTGGGTTTCGCCGAGGCGCAGATCACGAGTGTCCGCGAACTGGGCGACTCGGAAAGGCGATCGCTGGAAACCCAGGTAGAGAAGCTGACAGGAAAGAAAGTGCGCGCGAAGTTTGGGCAGGACTCGTCCCTGTTGGGCGGGGTCGTAGTGCGCATCGGCAGCACGATCTATGACGGTTCGGTGAAGGGGCAGTTGGAGAAGATTCGGGAAGCGATTAGCGAATAGCTTGAGAGCTTTTAGCTTTTAGCTTTTAGCTTGGAACCTTCGAGCTCGGTGAAGTTGATGGTGCGGCGCCGCGACAGAGTTCCCTTGGAGCCGCGTAGTAGCGAGGGATCCTTCGACACCACATTGACCGTCACTTCGTGACGCTCAATGCTTGCTCAGGATGACAAGTGGTCGGGATGTTGTTTGCGGACGGCGGATGTTTTCGGGATTGGAAAGATTGCAGAGTTGGGGTAGCTAAGAGCTAACAGCTAAAGGCTAAAAGCTGATTCTATGGCACAAATCAAGGCAGACGAAATCACCAAACTGATCCGCGAGCAGATCGAGAATTACGAAACGAAGATCTCCGTGGACGAAACGGGCACCGTCATCACGCTGGGCGACGGCATCGCACGCGTGTATGGACTCGACAAAGTCATGGCCGGCGAGTTGCTTGCCTTTCCGCACGACGTGGCCGGCATCGCCATGAACCTGGAAGAAGATCAGGTGGGCGTGGTGCTGCTCGGCGAATACACCGAGATCAAAGAAGGCGACGAGGTGAAGCGCACCGGCCGCATCATGAGCGTGCCGGTGGGCGACAACATGATCGGGCGCGTGGTCGACTCGCTGGGAAGACCCATCGACGATAAAGGGCCCATCGCCACCGATAAGTTCATCGCGCTGGAAAGGCTGGCGCCGGGCGTCATCGACCGTCAACCGGTGCGCGAGCCGATGGCCACTGGACTAAAGGCCATCGACAGCATGATTCCGGTTGGCCGCGGACAGCGTGAACTGATTATTGGCGACCGGCAGACGGGAAAGACCGCAGTCGCGCTCGACACCATCATCAACAGCAAGGGCAACGACTTGATTTGCATTTACAACGCGATCGGGCAGAAGCGGTCGTCGATTGCGCAGGTGGTTAAGATTCTGGAAGATGCGGGCGCGATGGAGTACACCATCGTGGTCGCGGCCTCGGCGTCGGAACCAGCGCCGATGCAATACATTTCGCCATATGCGGCAACGGCCATCGGCGAATTTTTCCGAGACAGCAAACGGCATGCGCTGGTCATCTACGACGATCTATCGAAGCACGCGGCGTCTTATCGAGAGATTTCGTTGCTGCTGCGGCGTCCACCGGGACGCGAGGCGTATCCCGGAGACGTGTTCTATCTCCATTCGCGGCTGCTGGAGCGCTCGGCCAAGTTGAGCGACAAGAATGGCGGCGGGTCGTTGACGGCTCTGCCGATCATTGAAACGCAGGCCGGCGACGTTTCGGCTTACATTCCGACCAACGTGATTTCGATTACCGACGGCCAGATTTATCTGGAAACCGATTTATTCAACCAGGGCGTGAGGCCAGCGGTGAACGTTGGTTTGTCGGTGAGCCGCGTAGGCGGCAGCGCGCAGATCAAAGCCATGCGGCAGGTTGCGGGCTCACTGAAGCTGGAACTGGCGCAGTATCGGGAACTGGCGGCGTTTGCCCAGTTCGGCAGCGACCTCGACAAAGCTACGCAGCAGCAATTGAGTCGCGGGCAACGGCTGGTGGAATTGCTGAAGCAAAATCAGTTTTCGCCGCTTCCGTTCTCGAAACAGATTCTGATCATCATGGCCGGCACGGGCGGATTCCTGGACGATCTCCCGGTGAGCCAGGTGCGCGAATTCGAGGCGGCGTTGTACAAGTACGTTGACGCGGCGCATCCCGGCGTGCTGCGCACGATCATGGAGAAAAAGATTCTGGATGACGCGCTGAAGGCTCAGCTGCAGAGCGTGATCAAGGAAGCGAAGCAGCAGTTCGTGGCGTCGCGGGAAGCGGTAGCGAAATAGTCTCAAGTTCCGAGACCCGAGCCCCGAGAAAAAGCTCTTCGCTCGGGGCTCGCGACTCAGGACTCGCAACTCGAAATGCCTAATATTCTCGACATTCGACGGCGCATTCGCAGCGTGATTAACACGCGGCAGATCACCAAGGCCATGAAGATGGTCTCGGCGGCGAAGCTGCGCCGGGCGCAGGAGCGGGCACTGGCGGCGCGTCCCTATGCCCAGATGCTGACGAATGTTCTGAAGTCGCTGGTGGCGCGGGCGGAAATTTACGATCCGGAGACGGGTGAGGCGAAGCATCCGCTGCTGGCCCAGCGCGCGGAAAAAAACATTCTGCTGATCGTGGTGACGGGCGACAAAGGGCTGGCGGGCGCGTTCAGCGCCAACATTACCAAGGCTGCCAGCCGCTTCCTCGAGTCCAAGGCCGGGAAGAACGTTGACATCGAGGCGATTGGCCGCAAGGGGCGCGACTTTTTGCGGAGGCGTTATCCTGTCGCGAAAGTGCAGACGCGTAGTCTGGCGGAACTTGACGAGTCGATCGAGGCCGATGCCGATGCCGCCACTGTGGAGCGCGCGGGGCCAACACAGATTACGGGCGAACATGTAGGCGTCCTCGGCAAAGTGGTTTTTGCGCAGGCGCGAGCCTTGGCCGACAACGTGATTGGGCGTTACACACGGGAAGAAATTGATGCGGTCTATGTGGTGTTCAACGAATTCAAGTCCGTGATTGCGCAGCGGCTGATCGTGGAACAGATTCTTCCGATTGAACAAATCGGCGCGCCAGCCGTCAGGCTCGCCGAAGAGATGACGGAAGAGGAAAAGAAAAAGGCGAAGGAAGCCGCGATCAGCGCAGGCGTGGGCATGCGCAGCGCCGACGGTGCGGGCCCGGAAGCTCTTTCGGATTTTGGCACCGCGCAGGTGGACTACATCTACGAGCAGCCGCCGGAGGAATTGTTCCGAGCGCTGCTGCCGAAGTATGTGGGCATCCAGATTTTTCGCGCGCTGATGGAGTCAGTGGCCGCGGAACACGCGGCACGTATGACCGCGATGGATTCCGCCACCAGCAACGCCACGGACATGATCGATTCGCTGACGCTGGTGATGAACCGGGCGCGGCAAGCGAAGATTACGAAAGAGATTATCGAAATCGTCAGCGGCGCGGCAGCGATGTGAGGAAAATCGCTCCTGGCTTTTGGCTCTTAGCTCTTAGCTAAAGGCCAAAAGTTAAGAGCCAAGAGCTGAGGTTTTATGGCTGAAAACGTAGGACATGTTATTCAGATTTCGGGTCCGGCTGTGGATGTGCAGTTTTCCGAAGGGAAGCTGCCACCGATTTATCAGGCCGTGAAAGTCGTGAGCGACGGCTTCACGGTGCCGAGTCCCATCAATGTGATTCTCGAGGTACAGCAGCATCTCGGCGAAGCCCGGGTACGCTGCATCGCCATGTCGGCCACCGACGGGATGGTACGCGGCATGAAGGCCATCGACCAGGGCGGGCCGATCTCCGTACCAGTGGGCCGCGGCACGCTGGGACGCGTGATGAACGTGATCGGCGAGCCGGTAGATCAACTGGGGCCGGTCGAATACACGAAAAGAATGCCGATACATCGACTCGCTCCCGCGTTTGACGAGCAAGCCACGACTGCCGAGATGTTTGAAACCGGTGTGAAGGTGATCGATCTGATTCAGCCGTTCCTGAAGGGCGGCAAGATCGGATTGTTCGGCGGCGCGGGCGTGGGCAAGACCGTGGTTATCATGGAGCTAATTAATAACGTCGCCAAGAATCACGGCGGCTACTCCGTGTTTGCGGGCGTGGGCGAGCGTACGCGCGAAGGCAATGATTTGTGGCTGGAAATGTCGGAGTCGGGCGTGATCAAGCCGGGTGATCCGGCGCATTCGAAAGCGGCGCTGATTTACGGACAGATGACGGAGCCTCCCGGCGCTCGTCTACGCGTCGCGTTGACCGGGCTGACGGTTGCAGAATATTTCCGCGATGCCGAGGGCGCGGACACGCTGCTGTTCATCGACAACATTTTCCGTTTCACGCAGGCGGGCTCGGAAGTATCCGCGCTGTTGGGCCGCATGCCCAGCGCCGTAGGGTACCAGCCGAACCTGGCGACGGAAATGGGCGAACTGCAGGAGCGCATCACGTCCACGAAAAAAGGTTCAGTCACCTCGGTACAGGCGATTTATGTTCCGGCCGATGACTTGACTGATCCGGCGCCGGCGACTACGTTTGCTCACCTCGACGCGACCACCGTGCTTTCGCGCGCGTTGACTGAGATTGGAATTTATCCGGCGGTCGATCCCCTGGCTTCGACTTCGCGGATTCTCGATCCTCGCATCGTGGGCCAGGAACACTACGACGTCGCCCAAATGGTGAAGAAGACGCTGCAGACTTACAAGGATCTGCAGGATATCATCGCGATTCTCGGCATCGACGAACTCAGCGAAGATCAAAAGCTGAGCGTGGCGCGCGCACGCAAGATTCAGCGTTTCCTGTCGCAACCGTTCCACGTGGCTGAGCAGTTCACCGGAGCCGCGGGACGCTACGTCAAGATCGCCGACACGGTGAAAGGCTTCAAGGCGATCGTGGAAGGCAAGTACGACGACATTCCCGAGCAGGCGTTTTATATGAAAGGCCCGATCGAAGAAGTGCTGGAAGCGGCGGAGAAGATGAAGGCGGCAGCGTAAAGACGGGCTTCGGGCTTCAGCTGTCGGGCTTCGGCGAGAGAGCCCGGTCGTTGGCCGCAGGTTTGCGAAGACAAAAGTTTCAAGTTTCTTTGTTTTGCTGAAGCCCGATAGCCGAAGCCCAAAGCCAGTTTTATGGCAGACACTTTCCAACTCGAGATCGTCACGCCGGAGAAGAAGGTGGTCGATACTTCGGCGGAGGAAGTTCAGATTCCCGGGAAGAACGGATATCTGGGCGTACTGCCGGGGCACGCGCCGCTGATCACGGAAGTTGCCGTCGGCGAAATCACTTTCCGGGAGGGCGGCGCGACGGAACAGCGGCTCGCGGTGGCATGGGGATTTGCCGAAGTGCTGCCAGGCAAAGTGACGATTCTCGCCGAAAGCGCCGAACGCCCGTCTGAAATTAACGTGGAACGCGCGCGCAAGGCTAAAGAGCGTGCCGAGCAGCGGCTGGCTGGCGGGGATCCTGCAGTGGATGTCGAGCGAGCACTCGATTCGCTGCAGCGCGCCGAATCGCGTCTGGAAGTAGCTGGGAAGAAATAATCAGCAGGGGCTCCTGGCGCAACGCCTGGTCTGGAAAATCGCGCAAGGTCGAGGAGGGTCTCGTCCATGTCTGAATGCAATCGCCGTGACGTGCTTCGTTCGGGGCTGGTTTTGTCCGCCGGCAGCGTTCTCCTTAACCCACGTTTCGCCATCACCCAGTCGATGTTCGCCGACGCGGCGCAGACCGCGCCCGGAGAGTCTACTTACGCCGCGCCTGCGATCAGCCTTGCTCCGAGAGAGAAACTTCTCTTCGACTTCAATTGGCGCTTCTTTCAGGGTAACGGCAGCGACCCGGCCCGCGATCTGGGTTTTGGAAAGTCGCAGGGAGATTTTGCCAAGACCGGCGATTTCAAATTCGCGCTGGCAAAGTTCGACGACACAAGCTGGCGCAGCTTGAATCTTCCGCACGATTGGGCGGTGGAGCTGCCGTTCGTCAACGACAAAGAACTGGAGTCCCACGGGTACAAGCCGATGGGGCGCAGTTATCCCGAAACCAGCGTGGGCTGGTACCGTCGGGTGTTTGATGTGGCCAAGAACGAGCACGGCCGCCGGTTCTTTTTGGATTTCGATGGCGCGTTTCGCAGTGCGCTGGTTTTCTGTAACGGAAACTTCATCGGCCGCAATGACAATGGCTACGCTCCGTTTCGCTTCGATCTGACCGACTTCCTTTTTTATGGCGAGAAGAACTGCATCACGGTTCGCATGGACGCTTCATTCGGCGACGGCTGGTTTTATGAAGGCGCCGGCATTTATCGGCACGTGTGGCTCACTAAAACCGATCCTCTTCACCTGGGCCAATGGGATACGGTCGTGCGCACAGAGGTAGCGGGCAGCGATGCGAACTTAAAGCTCAGCACTGTCGTCAAGAACAGCGGCAGCGATGCGGAAAGTTGCCGCGTGCGCTGGCAAATTCTCGATGGAATGGGAAAAACGGTCGCGACGGCCGACTCGCCGACCGCGGAACTTGCCGCGGACGGCGAACAGAATTTCAGCGCCACTGCCAAGCTCGCGCATGCGGCGCGGTGGTCTACGGAAGAGCCGAACCTCTATTACGCCGTGGCTTCGGTGGAGACCAGCGGCAACACGCGGGACCGCGATCACACCATGTTCGGCGTGCGCACGGTGGTCTTCGATGCCGAACGCGGATTCTTTCTAAATGGTAAGAAGACACCGATTCAAGGCACTTGCAACCATCAGGATCACGCCGGAGTGGGTGCTGCCCTGCCCGACCGCCTGCAGGATTTCCGCGTCGCGGTGCTGAAAGGAATGGGCTGCAACGCGGTGCGAACCTCGCACAACATGCCGACCCCGGAGTGGGTAGACACGTGCGCGCGCGCGGGAGTCCTGATGCTGTGCGAGACGCGAATGATGTCGTCGAACGAAGAAGGTCTGGCGCAGCTGGAAAAAATGGTGAAGCGCTATCGCAACAACCCCGCGGTTTTTCTCTGGTCGATGGGCAATGAAGAGTGGGTTCTGCAGGGAAACGAAATTGGGCCACGGATCATTCAGACCATGCAGGAACGAACGCACGAACTGGATCCGACGCGCTTGTGCACGGCGGCTGTGAACGGCACTTATGACAAGGCCCTGCCAACGGCGTCCATGCCGGCAACTCTCGAAGTGATGGGCTTCAACTACAACCTGTCCGCGGTGGACAAATATCGCGCCGCTCATCCTCGCCAGCCGGCGATCGGAACCGAGACCGCGAGCACCCTCTCCACCCGCGGCGTTTATGTGACCGACAAGCTGCGGAACTGGGTAAGTGCTTATGATGTGAATCACACCGATTGGTCTGAACTCACGGAAGAGTGGTGGACTTTCTATGCGGCGCGCCCCTGGCTGTCGGGCGGCTTTGCCTGGACTGGCTTTGACTACCGCGGCGAGCCGACGCCTTATTCGTGGCCCAGCATCAACTCACAGTTCGGCATCGTCGATATGTGCGGGTTCCCGAAAGATAATTATTTTTACTACAAAGCGTGGTGGGGCAAGGAACCGGTGCTGCATCTTTTTCCGCATTGGAATTGGGCGGGCAAGGAGGGGGAAGAGATTTCCGTTTGGGTGCATTCGAATCTGGATAGCGTGGAGCTCTTCTGCAACGGCCAGAGTCTGGGCTCGAAAAAAATTGAGTCTCTACATCATCTGGAGTGGAAGGTGAAATACGCGCCGGGGTCGATTGAAGCGCGCGGCAGCAAGGATTCCAAAGTGGTTCTTACCGCAAGGCATGAAACGACGGGCGCTCCCGCGAAGGTCCGCCTCACGGCCCAGCGTGCAGAGATCGCGGCTGATGGCGAGGATGTGGCGATTGTGTGTGTGGAAGCCGTCGACAGCGACGGGCGCCCCGTTCCCACGGCGGACAATCTGATCCGCTTCAAAGTGTCGGGTGACGGGGCGCTGATCGGCGTGGGCAACGGCGACCCGAATTGCCAGGAGTCCGACAAAGGAAGCGAGAGAAGTTTGTTTAACGGGTTGGCGCAAGTGATTCTGCAAGCCTCGAAGACGCCGGGCACGCTGACGATCGAAGCGACCTCGCGAAAGCTCGAAGCGGCGTCTCTCACCATCACAAAGAAAGCGACCGACCTACGCCCGGCTGTGGGCTAGATGATGCCCTCTTTTAGATCTGACCTCTTCTCATTCAAGAATTGAACGAACCTCCCTTGCCTAACGAGCCACGCAGGCTTTACAATTAAAGAGTACTAAATCAGTACAGTTTCCAAGTTATCGAGACTGGCTTGATTTGGTTAAAGATTCCAAATGATTCGTCTCAGCAAACTCACGGATTACGGATTGGTTCTGATGAGCCAGATCGCTCGCGGCCCGCAGGCCGACTTGCATACGGCCCGCGATCTGGCGAAACAGTGCCAGTTGCCGATGCCGACCGTGAGCAAGCTTTTGAAAACCCTGCTGCAGAATGGGCTGCTGGAGTCGCATCGCGGCATCAAGGGCGGGTATAGCCTGGCGCGCGAGCCGCATCTCATCTCGCTTGCCGAGATCATCTCGGCATTCGAGGGGCGGCTGGCTCTGACGGAATGCAGCAGCGACGTTTCCGGACTTTGCGACCTGGAATCTTCCTGCCGCATCAAGAACAACCAGCGAGTCATCAATCAGGTAGTGCGCGGCGCGTTGGAGAATGTGACGCTGGCCGATTTGATCCGGCCCATGCGGCTGACGGCCGTGCGCGACAATCGTGGAAATATGGTGCCGACGATCATCGGCGCATCCGGGAGAATGCAATGAGCACGAACCTCGATACTATCCGCAGTCTTGCCGAACGCGATTACAAGTGGGGCTTCGTCACCGACATCGAAGACGACCGCATCCCTAAGGGACTGAACGAAGGGATCGTCCGCATCATTTCGGCGAAAAAGAACGAGCCGGAGTTCATGCTGGAGTGGAGGCTCAAGGCCTACCGGCACTGGGCTTCGCTGGAGCAGGCGCAGGCCGAGCCTACTTGGGCGAACGTAAAGTACGCACCCATTGATTATCAAAACATTATTTATTATTCGGCGCCGAAGCAGAAGCCGGGCCTCAAGAGCCTGGATGAGCTTGATCCGGAAATTTTGCGCACTTACGAAAAGCTAGGCATCCCGCTGGCCGAGCAGAAGATGCTGGCGGGCGTTGCGGTGGACGCGGTTTTTGACAGCGTCTCGGTCGCGACCACTTTCAAGGCGAAGCTGAGCGAAGTGGGCGTGATTTTCTGTTCATTTTCAGAAGCGGTGCAGAAGCATCCCGAGCTGGTGAAGAAATATCTCGGCTCCGTGGTTCCGCATACGGACAACTTTTTTGCGGCATTGAACGCCGCGGTTTTTACTGACGGTTCGTTCGTGTATGTGCCGAAGGGCGTGCGCTGTCCCATGGAGCTTTCCACGTACTTCCGCATCAATGCGGCGGAGACCGGTCAGTTCGAACGCACTTTGATCGTGGCCGACGAAGGCGCAAGCGTCAGCTATCTCGAAGGCTGCACGGCGCCCATTCGCGATGAAAACCAGTTGCACGCCGCGGTGGTGGAACTGATTGCGCTCGACAATGCGCAGATCAAGTATTCCACCGTGCAGAACTGGTATCCGGGAGACAAGAACGGAAAAGGCGGCATCTACAATTTCGTTACCAAGCGCGGCAAGTGTGCGGGTGTCAATTCCAAAATTTCCTGGACGCAGGTGGAAACTGGTTCGGCGATCACGTGGAAATATCCCAGCTGCATTCTGCAGGGTGACAATTCGGTGGGTGAATTTTATTCCGTTGCTCTCACCAACAATTACCAGCAGGCGGACACCGGCACCAAGATGATCCACCTGGGGAAGAACACGAGCAGCACGATTGTCTCGAAGGGCATTTCGGCCGGGCATGGCCAGAACACTTACCGCGGCATGGTGAAGATCATGAAGGGTGCCACCGGCGCGCGCAATTACACGCAATGCGATTCCCTGCTGATCGGCGACCAGTGCGGCGCGCACACGTTCCCCTACATCGAAGTGAAGAACTCTACGGCTCGTATGGAGCATGAGGCTTCGACGTCGAAGATTGGCGAGGACCAACTCTTTTATCTGCAGCAGCGCGGTCTGAAAGCCGAAGATGCGGTCTCGATGATCGTGAACGGTTTCTGCAAGCAGGTGTTCCGCGAACTGCCGATGGAGTTTGCCGTGGAAGCGCAGAAACTGCTGAGCGTGAGTCTCGAAGGCAGCGTGGGTTGATTCGCGGTCGCTGATTGCAGCTTTCGCTTCAACGAGCGCAGTAAAGAACGTAGAAAACGACGAAGGAAACAAAATAAATGAGTTTGCTCACAATCAAGAATCTGCACGCGACGGTCGCTGGACACGAAATCCTCAAGGGCATCGACCTCACCATCAACGCCGGGGAGGTCCATTCCATCATGGGCCCGAACGGTTCGGGCAAGAGCACGCTGGCCCAGGTGTTGTCGCGGCGCGCAACCTACGAGGTAACCGCCGGCGAAGTTTTGTTCAAGGGCAGGGATCTGCTCGCGATGAAGCCGGAAGAAGCGGCGTGCGAAGGCGTTTTCCTGGCCTTCCAATATCCCGTGGAGATTCCCGGGATCGGCAACGCGTATTTTCTGCGCGCGGCGCTGAACGCCATGCGCAAGTATCGCGGCGAAGACGAAGTGGATGCCATGGATTTTCTCCCCATGTATCGCGAGAAGCTGAAGCTGCTGGAAATGGACGAGAAACTCATGAGCCGATCCGTGAACGAAGGCTTTTCCGGCGGAGAAAAAAAACGGAACGAGATTTTGCAGATGGCCGTGCTGGAGCCGAAGCTGGCGATTCTGGACGAAACCGATTCCGGACTCGACATCGATGCGCTGCGCATCGTGGCCAAGGGCGTGAATGCCATGCGCAGTCCGGATCGCGCCATGCTGGTGGTCACGCACTACCAGCGCCTGCTGAACTATATCGCCACAGATTTCGTGCATGTGCTGGTCGATGGCCGCATCGTGCGCTCGGGCGGTCCTGAACTGGCGCTCGAACTGGAAGAAAAGGGCTATGGCTGGATTGAAGCCGAGGCGCGGCAGACTGCGCCAGCTTCGGTGTAGCTAACAATCTGCAGCAAGCATCTCTGAGTGGAGCAAGCGTGATTACTGCAACTGAAAACCTGGAAACCTATCTGGAAAGTTTCACCGCGTTGGCCAAGCGGTCTGCGGGGCACAATTTGCCCTGGCTGCGAAAGCTGCGCGAAGATGCCTTTGCGCGTTTCTGCGAAACTGGATTCCCGACAACGCACGATGAAGACTGGCGCTTCACCAACGTTTCCACGATCGCCCGCACGGAGTTTTCTTTCGGACGTCCCGCAGTACGTCTTTCGCACTCTGATTTGAAGCCGTGGCGGGTGGAAGGCGCGGCTGTTCAGTTGGTGTTTGTCGATGGCGAGTTTGTTCGCGAGCTTTCTGTTTTCGGAGCTTTGCCGGCGGGTGTCGCAGTCTCGGGTCTTAAGGAAGAAATCGAGAAGCGCGCGCCCGCGCTCGAAGCTCACCTCGGCCGCTATCTGGATGTTCAGCGTGATGCGTTTTGCGCCCTGAATACGGCCTTTGCCGACGATGGAGCGTGCGTGCACGTCGGCCGTGGGCTTTCGTTGGACGCGCCGATTCACCTGTTATTTGTGTCCACCGCGGCTGACGTCCCGCGCATGATTCATCCGCGGAATCTGCTGATCTTCGAACAGGAAAGCCAGGCCACGGTCATCGAAGACTATATCTCATTGGGCGGCGGAACGGTCCTGTGCAACAGCGCGACTGAGTTGATCGCCGGCCCGAACTCAACGATTGCGCACTACATGATCGAGCGCGAGAGCCTGGATGCGTTCAACATTTCTACGCTACGCGTGCAGCAGGGACGCAGCGCGAACGTTGCTTCCCATTCGCTGTTGCTGGGCGGCGGACTGGTCCGCAACAACGTCCACCCGGTGTTGGCCGGGGAGGGTGGAGAGTGCCTGATCAATGGCATCTTCGTTGGCGACGACCACCAGCATCTCGACAATTACATGCACGTGGAACACGCCAGTCCGCACTGCAGCAGTCGCCAGTTCTACAACGGAATTCTGGACGGCCACGCGCACGGCGTTTTCCACGGCCGCATCGTCGTGCACAAAGACGCGCAAAAAACCGACGCGAAGCAGACGAACCGCAACCTGCTGCTGTCGGACGACGCGCAGATCGACACTAAGCCACAACTGGAAATCTACGCCGACGATGTGAAGTGCACCCACGGAGCAACCATCGGCCAGATCGAAGAGAACGCCTTGTTCTACCTGCAATCGCGAGGCATCGACGAAATTTCAGCGCGCAAGTTGCTGCTGCAGGCCTTCGCCAGTGAGTGCCTGGAACGCATGAAGTCGGGAGTGGCGCGCGCCCATGCGGAGCGCCTGATCCACGAGCATCTGCTCTCCATTGCGAATCATTTTTCCGCTCCGCGGCCCAGTCTGATCACCGGGCCAAGGCAGCGCGCGTAACCAGATTCAAGAAAGCCAGGAGGACGCTGGATGACAACCATTGCAAGATCGCCATTGGACTCCGAGCTGACCGCGGTACACGAGGAAGTTCACGAGGCCACACCCAATTTCGATGTGGAGCGCGTGCGCGCTGATTTTCCCATTCTTCGTGAAAAGGCCCGCGGTCACCAACTGGTTTACCTGGACAACGCGGCCACGTCGCAAAAGCCCAAGGTGGTGATGGACGCGATCGTCCGCTACTACGAACACGACAACGCCAACATCCATCGTGGCGTGCACTATCTCTCGGAGCGCGCCACGGAAGAATTCGAAGAAGCGCGAAAGTCGGTGCAAGCGTTTCTCCATGCCGTGCGGCCCAGCGAGATCATTTTTGTGCGCGGCGCGACCGAAGGGATCAATCTAGTCGCGCAAACCTATGGCCGGGTTCATGTGGGCGCAGGTGACGAAGTTCTCATCACGACCATGGAGCACCACTCCAACATTGTTCCATGGCAAATGCTTTGCGAAGAAAAGCGGGCGACGATTCGGGTTGCGCCGATCAATGACAAAGGCGAGTTGATCCTCGAGGAATTCGAAAAGCTGCTTGGCCCCAAAACAAAGGTCGTCTCCATCGGCCACGTTTCGAATGCGCTTGGCACCGTGAATCCGATTGCAGAAATTATAAGAATGGTCCATGCCAGAAATATTGCAGTTCTGGTGGACGGCGCCCAGGCCGTGCCTCGCATGCCCGTGAATGTCCAGGAACTGGATTGCGATTTCTACGTGTTCTCCGGGCATAAGACGTATGGGCCCACCGGAATCGGTATTCTTTACGGTAAATCAGCGCTGCTCGAGGCGATGCCCCCTTACCAGGGCGGCGGCGACATGATCAGTTCCGTGACTTTCGAGAAAACGATTTACAACAAGGTGCCGCACAAATTTGAAGCCGGCACGCCCGACATGTCCGGCGCGGTCGGCCTGCGCGCGGCGATCGAATATCTTGACCGGCTGGGTATGGACAATATCGCCGCCTATGAGCACGAACTACTGGCCTATGCAACGGAGACGGTTTCTGCGATTCCAGGAGTTCGACTGATCGGAACGGCGAAAGAAAAAGCTGGCGTGCTTTCTTTTATCATCGAGGGAATTCATCCCCACGATATCGGAACGATTCTGGATCAGGAAGGCATCGCCATCCGCACGGGGCACCACTGTGCGCAGCCTGTGATGGCACGCTTCGGTGTCGACGCCACCGCGCGCGCTTCGTTCGGTTTGTATAACACGAAAGAAGAAATCGATGCGCTGGTGCGCGGCATCCAAAGGGTACAGGAGGTCTTCGCCTGATGGGGGACTTACGCGACCTGTACCAGGAAGTGATTCTCGAACACAGCAAGGCTCCGCGGAATTATCGCGAATTGAAGAATCCAGACCGCAAGGCTGAGGGATTCAATCCGCTCTGCGGCGATCACTTCACGGTGTATTTGCAGATGCAGGGCGAAACGATTCAGGATGTCGTGTTTCAAGGCTCGGGTTGCGCCATCTCCAAGGCTTCGGCATCGATGATGACGCAGGCGCTGAAAGGCAAGACCCGGCAAGACGCGGACGAGTTGTTCCAGCGATTTCACAATGTCGTCACCGGTCACGCTGCGGCGAGCGGCGACCAGCCCGAACTTGGTAAGCTAACGGTATTTTCGGGAGTCTCCGAGTTTCCGACGCGAGTGAAATGTGCCACCCTGGCATGGCACACTCTGCAGGCCGCACTGGCGGGCACACAGGACGCGGTTTCCACCGAATAGCGGAATCTACCGCAGGGAGCGAAATCATGTACGAACAAATCGACCTGAAGCGCGAATGTGAAGCGATCGAGATTCCCAGCGGCATACGCCGCGTGCTTTCCGCGAGCAGCAGAGTACGTATCTCGCAATTTCTCGGCACCAGCTACACCGTGGTCGGCGATATGGGCTGCATGTTCCGCATCGACGCGAAAGATGCCGACGCGCTGGGCTTAACTCCACCAGCCGGTGACGAAAAGGAAACTTCCGCCGGCGTCTTTGCTGAGCCGATGGTCTGGGCTCAACTCAAGACGGTTTACGATCCAGAAATTCCAGTCAACATCGTCGACCTGGGCCTGATCTATTCTTGTGAAATCACGGCGCAAGAGCAGGGCGGCAAGAAGATCGATGTGAAGATGTCGATGACCGCTCCCGGCTGTGGCATGGGAAACGTGCTCAAAGCTGACGTAGAGGGCAAACTGGCGCGGCTTCCCGAAGTCAAGGAAGTGAATGTGCAAGTTGTGTTTGACCCACCCTGGTCTCCCGCTCTGATGTCGGAAGCCGCCAAGCTTCAGCTGGGATTTGACCTTGACTACGGCAAGAGTTCCGTCACTGGCATCTCCCGCTAGATCTTCTTCACTGGCACAGCCCGTCGGCGCTGACGCTTCTAGCCTTTCCCGCGAGCAATGTGCCCCTGCGGCGTGAACGCCCCCACGCCGTATGACCGTTGAACCCAAACCTCTGCTCGCATCATCTATTATTGTCTACTCGTCGATTGCACCTGGACAGGAAGAATCCATGTCTACTTGGCCTGCACCTAGCGTGCTCGATGCACGCACGCAAGCTTTTCCGGTATTGACTGTCGCGCAGATCGACCGCATCCGCCCCGGGAGCAAAGTGCGAAAAGTTGAACCCGGCGAGATTTTGTTTCAGCCAGATGATACGGGCGTGCCTTTTTTCGTGCTGCTTTCCGGAAGCATGGAAATCGTGCAGCCAGATCTTAAGGGCGAGCGCCCCATCGTGACCCACAACCCTGGCGAGTTCACCGGCGAAATTTTCATGATCTCCGGCCAGCGCTGCCTGGTTCGTGGCCGCGTCACCGAGGCTGGCGAATTTCTCGAACTCAGTGGCGACGGCTTGCGCTCAATTGTCGCGCGGGATGCCGAGTTGAGCGAGATCTTCATGCGGGCGTTCATCCTGCGACGGTTGGCGCTTATCAGCCAAGGCTTTGGCAACGTCGCCCTGATGGGTTCGCGCCACTCCGCAAATACGCTGCGCCTGCGCGAATTTCTCAGCCGGAATGCGCATCCTTACGTCTACATCGATCTCGATACCGACAAGGCCTCGCAGGAACTTCTCGACCGTTTTGAAGTGAAAATGACGGAGATTCCTGTCGTCGTGTGCAACGGCCGCACCGTATTGCGCAATCCCTCGATTCAGGAACTGGCCGATTGCCTGGGCCTCAACGCCAGCATTGATCCATTGCAGGTGCGGGATGTAGTTATCGTGGGCGCGGGACCCTCCGGGCTGGCAGCCGCGGTTTATGCTGCCTCGGAAGGGCTGGATGCTCTGGTCATTGAAGCGGACTCGCCCGGCGGCCAGGCAGGATCAAGCTCCAAAATAGAGAACTATCTTGGCTTTCCAACCGGAATCTCCGGACAGGAACTGTCGAGCCGCTCGATTGCGCAAGCGCAGAAATTTGGCGCGAAAATGATGATCGGACATGGTGTGGTGCGACTAGGCTGCAAGCATCGTCCGTACGAAGTAGTGCTCGACAACGGCAACGTGATCGCCGGACGCTCTATTATTATTTCGACCGGAGCCCAGTACAACAAGCCTAAAATCGAGAACCTCAAGAAGTTTGAAGGCCAGGGAATTTATTACGGCGCGACCTACATCGAGTCGCAACTCTGCGCGGACAATGAAGTCATCGTCGTGGGCGGCGGCAACTCAGCTGGACAAGCCGCGGCGTACCTCGCACAGACCGCTCGTAAGGTTCATGTGCTGGTGCGCTCCAGGGCATTGTCGGAGACGATGTCGCGCTACCTGATTCAGCGCATTACGGAAAACCCGGGCATCGAACTGCATTGCAAAACGGAGATTGTGGCCCTGGAAGGCGACACGCAACTCGAACGCGTCACATGGCTCGACAAAGCGAGCGGTGAAACTTCCACACATGACATCCGCCACGTTTTCATCATGGCGGGCGCATCGCCGAGAACCGAGTGGCTGCAAGGCTGCGTTGCCATGGATGACAAGGGTTTCATCCTGACCGGCCGTGATTTGGATCATCCCGCCGGTGCTGCCGCACCTACGGCCTGGCCGCTCACTCGCGCTCCGCAAATGCTGGAGACCAGCCTGCCCGCGGTATTTGCAGTGGGCGACGTTCGCTCGGGCAATGTGAAGCGCGTGGCGTCGGCTGTGGGCGAAGGGGCGATTGCCGTGCATCTTGTTCATCGCGCATTGGCGGATCCGTAGCAGCGCCGCCTGCGGGCCGCGGTTACGCCATTGCACAACACACTTGACCAAGGGAGGTCTACATGTCTATTCGACCAGTAAAACGGCTCGTCATGGCAAAACCCACGCTGGAAGGAGCAGGCGTGCATCTGCGCCGCGCATTCGGATTTGGCAACACCAAGGATTTTGATCCTTTCCTGTTGCTCGATGATTTCCGCAACGATGTTCCCGCGGATTATCTTGCCGGATTTCCCTGGCATCCTCACCGCGGCATCGAGACCGTCACCTACGTCTTGGCCGGGACCGTGGAACACGGCGACAGCATGGGCAACCAGGGCGCCATCGCCGCGGGCGACGTGCAGTGGATGACTGCCGGCAGTGGAATCATTCACCAGGAAATGCCCAAGGGAGATCATGCCGGACGCATGCACGGTTTCCAGTTATGGGCGAACCTTCCCTCGTCGCTGAAAATGACTCCGCCGCGTTATCAAGAAGTGAAATCAGGCGAGATCCCCGAAATAAAGGACGATGACGGCACACAGGTTCGCATCGTATGCGGAAGCTTCTGGGGCAAGAAGGGCCCAGTGGATGGAATCGCCGCCGATCCAATCTACCTTGATGTGAGCGTTCCGCCGGGACGGCGTAAGACTTTGCCCGTCGAAACCACGCGCCAGGCGTTCGCATACGTCTTCGCTGGTTCCGGAAAATTCTGCAACGCGTCCACTCCACTCGCCGTGCCGACCGAGGCAATCAAATGGGCGGACACCGCGCCTCCCGTGGAGGCCGACAACCGTTCGCTCATCCTTTTCGATCGCGGAGACGAAGTCACTGTACAGGCTGGCGACGACGGAATCCGCTTCCTGCTGGTCTCAGGAAAGCCGCTGGAGGAACCGGTGGCGTGGTACGGGCCGATCGTAATGAATACGCAGCAGCAACTGCAGAAGGCCTTCACGGAACTCCGCGAAGGAACGTTTCTCAAAGATGGAGAGAGCAAGAAAACGGGGCGTAAGTAGGAATTCGATTCCTGCCGCGCCCCAAATTCAGTCGGTCCAGGTTTTCTAGCCGCTCACGATCTTCTTCGACGCGTCGTCCCACACGGCAATCTTCTTATTGAAATAGGAGTAGTTTGCCAGGTGGCAGCCAATCGCGGCGCGGTTGCCGAATGTTTCATTCTCCACGGTTGGGACACGAGTCCGGACCGCGTTGAAGAAGTGGGCTTGATGATCGGCAACGTCGTTGTAGTGCGGGGGCGGAGCGAACGTTTCCGAATCCTCGTCAATCTTCACGTCCAGCGGAGGCGTCGGCGGATGGTCGGCCTCCCACTTCTTCAGATACTGTTCGCGCTCCGACGCCGGCCAGCCCACCGTCGAATAGGTTTCCGGCTCGGGTCGCGTGTCTTGCGGTTTGAACGATAGCGTCGAATCTTTGATGATCATCGTCCCCTTGTTCCCGTAGAACCCGATGAACTCCCCGCCGTCGTTCATCAAATTGCAGCGAATGGTGACGCGCAGGTTCGGGTATTCGTATGAAGTCTGGATCAGGTCCGGAAAATCGCGGCCGTCTTTGAAATGGAACAGTCCGCCGGTTGACGTCGCTCTTTCCGCGATGGTGTTGGTGCTGGTAATAAAGTGGATGCCAGAGATCAAGTGCACGAACAGGTCTCCGGCAAGGCCCTCGCCGTAATCGGTAAAACAGCGCCAGCGGAAAAAGCGTACCGGGTCGAACGCCCGTTTCGGGGCAGGCCCCAGAAAAGTATTCCAGTCGATAGTCTGTTCGCTCGCGTCCGGCGGAATGGGATAAACCCACGCGCCGCTGGGCGAGTTGCGATCCCAGTAAGCTTCGATGAAATAAACGTCGCCGAGCTTGCCGGAATCCCAAATCTCCTTGGCCTTGGCGTAGAGGATGGAACTTACGCGCTGGCTGCCCGCCTGCACAATGCGCTTTCCCCTTTGCGCAGCCTCGACAATCGCGAAGCCGTCTTCCACCGTGTGCGACAAGGGCTTCTCGCAATAGACATCTTTCCCCGCGGCGCAGGCGTCTTCCACCACCCGCCGGTGCTGGTGGTCGGTGACCGCCACAATCACGGCGTCCACGTCTTTGCGGTCAAGAATCTCTTTGTATCGGCGAGTGACAGGAACTTCCTTTCTCACCGCCTCCCGGCCTGCCACGTGCCGACCGTCATAAAGGTCACAGATGCCCACGCATTCCACGCCCGGAACCTGAAGCGTGGACCTCAGCAATTCGCAGCCTCGCACTCCTGTACCGATGGAGGCGAAGCGGATGGTGTCGCTCGGCGGAACTGGCCTGGAGAAGGCAGAAAGCATTCTCGGTTCCAGAAGCGTGATTTTCGCGGCAGCGCCCGCAGCCGCCGCTCCCGTGCCGACGCGCATGAATTGACGACGAGTCCAGGAATTCTTACCCATAACAGTCTGCCTCCTTCGGCAACACCTCGGCCTTTTCGTAAGAACAGCAGGTTAGGCCAGCTCGAGTGGCGCACCAGTTTCTCACAAGTGACGCTCCGGTGGCGATTGGTTGTGGAAATGACTGCGCAGGTGATTGTGCCACACTTGTTCGACCTCGAAAAGCACAAATGTGCCCATAAAAATCGTTATTCTTCGCGGAGGGCAAAATTCTCGAAAAGACACTTTCTCGTGACTTGTGCCGGGACACAATTCGCGGCAAGTCTCGCGGGTTGTTCCCTATCGGCTGCGTCACGACCGGTGCAACGCCTGCTACGCTTTCTGAATCTATATCCGGAGTTCATGCCGGAGTTCGTGAAGGTTTTCGGCCACATCCTTCCGGACGGGGAAGATCGCGTGATCGGTCCGGATAAGAATCAACACCAGAGTCAATCCGCAATATTGAGCCCGCGGGATGGACTACAATGGTGTCGCCCGAAGTTGAAGAAAGGGTCCCGGATAAGGATGCGATCACCCCGGTGACCGATGGAGAAGACCATGAAAACGCAGACTGCCGATCAACACGCTGATGCAATCGAGTTCCAGCCTGCGACAAGCAGCCAAGTCTTGTCGTTCCGCGGCCTTCGCGCCGTCTACCGGATCGCGCCACCTGCAGTTGTCTTGCTGCTGGCGATTTCCTTGTGCGCAGCTACGAACGCCGGCGCTCAAACTTCTTCGACGAGTCCGGCTGCAGGTCAGAAGGTAACTCAGATTCTGATTCCGTCATTTCTCACCTCATCCGTCGACGCGAAAAAGAAGAAGCCGGGCGAGGAAGTGGTCGTTAAGACCGCGGGAAACGTGCGCCTGCCAGACGGAACGGTGATTTCGCGGGGAGCAAAAGTTATCGGGCACGTGACCGAGGCGAAGGCTCGATCCGGCAGCGAGACGGAATCGTCGCTAGGAATTGTGTTTGACAAAATCGACATGTCGGGCGGGAAGACCCTGGCGATTACGGGAGTTATCCAGGCCTTCGCGCCGAACCCAAATCCCGAGGAGGGTGAGGGCGTCAACTACGGCGGCATGAACCAGACGCTCCAGCATTCGACGCCAACGGCGGGAGGCACCTCGCCGGTGGTCCCGATCCTGAGCGAAGACTCGGTGGGAATCCAGGGGATCAAGAACCTGCAACTCGGGTCCGATGGCGTGTTCAAGTCAGACCAGAAAACGGTAAAGCTGGACTACGGATCGCAAGTCGTGCTTCGCGCTCAGCTAGCCGGTGGAAACTAACCCGGACTGGCCGCCTGCTCCGACGGCTCTAGCTCGGTGGGCCTCGATTTGTGCTCGAGTGAGGCTCTCCAAGTCGTAGCCTCCACTTCCTTTCCGATACTCTGGCAATTCTCGATAGGAACGCTCCCGTGTTGGTGCGCATGGAGACCCTGCGGCGAGCCACAATTTACGCTCGCCAGAATCCTCAAGTAGCGAAAGACTTGCTGACCCGGCTCCACGCGCGGGCTGCTGATTCTGATGCCGGTAGCCTCGGCGCTCTCGCATGGTTCGACCTCGGATACCTGGCCGAGTCTTATAAGCAGTGGATGCGCGCAGGCGAACCAGACCCCGCGAACGGCCTTGATGGATACGGGTGGATAGAGAAGGCTATCGGTTTGCGAGGATCAGATCCAGAAATGGAATTCGCGGCCGCTCTCATCACCCGCACCAGTTCGGAGCGTGATCATAGCGATCACCTCGGAAAAAGCGATGGCGGGCGCGAAGGCCGATCCGCTACTTGCTCTGAATCTCGCCTCAAATCTCAATCGTTAGATGATCCCGGAGATTCCGACCCACGCCATCGCGGACGAGTTGAGAAAATGCAATCGCGCTGAGAATGTTCATTGGGAGCCGGAGTCTTTTTGTCGGCTCCCCGCTTCTCAGTCGGTTCGAATCGAATCGCCTGACGGCCAATCCGAGCGAGCTTTACTCATACCGCAGCGCCACCATGGGATCGACTTTCGCCGCTCGGCGCGCTGGGACGTAACTCGCCAGAATGGCGACTGCAATGAGTGCGATGGGAACGCACAGAAAGGTCAGCGGATCCGTGGGGCCAACGCCAAACAGCAAGCTTGCCATAAGTCGCGTCAGCATAAACGCCGCAGCCAGACCGATGAGAGCCCCGGCGCACGCCAAAAGCGCTCCGTTCTTGACGACCATACCAAGGATTGCGTTGCGGTTCGCACCCAAGGCAAGTCGAATGCCCATCTCTCGCGTGCGCTGGACAACGGTGTACGAAATGACTCCATAAAGGCCAACCGCAGTGAGCACAAATGCAAGTACGCCGAAGGTCCCGAGCAGGAAAGTTTCGAAGCGCGTACCGGCGACGGAATCGTCCACATACTCGTCGAGTGTCTTCACATGCAAAAGAGGCAGGGCAGCATCCAGGGACTGAACCTCTTTCGTCAGCGTGGGCACGATGTTTCCAGGTGCGATGTCACTCCGCACGACCACAGACATGGGAGCGAACGGCAATTGAGCATAAGGCACATAGGACTCCGGAATGGAGTCAGCCGCCAGCCCTTCCGCCTTGACATCACCGACCACGCCCACGACTACCCGCATTGGCTCTCCACTATCCCCACTAGAAATGCCCGGCTTGATCCGCCGCCCCACTGGATCTTGTCCCGGGAAAACCTGCTTCGCCAGCCTCTCGCTAATGATCGCGGCCGGCGTCGCTCCTGCGGCGTCATCCTGGAGAGTGAATTCGCGGCCGCTCAAAAGCGGAATTCCCAGAGTGCGAAAATATTCGCGATCGATGATGTGTAAGGTTGTGACTGGATACTCCGATTTCTTCATGGGCCGGCCCTCGATCTCGAAGCTGGTCTTAACGTCGCCCGCCGAAAGAGGAAGTGGAAACGCGGCGCTGGCCGAGTGCACACCTGGAGTGGCACGAATCTGCTCCAGCAGGTTGCGATAGAATGCGATGCTCTGCGGGTGTCCGTAACGGCTAGGCAGGTCGAGTCCAAATGTGATGACGTGTTCCTTGGCAAAGCCGGGATCTACCCGTCCCAAACCCAGAAGACTTCGCAGCAAAAGACCTGCGCCAACCAGTAACACCATGGCAACAGCCATTTCCGTTACGATCAAAGCAGATCTCAATCGGCCGCGCGCCACGGTCTCGGTTCCGCTCCGGCCGCCCTCGTTGAGAGAAGCAGCCAATGCAGGCTTGGCTGCCTGCAGGGCCGGAACCAACCCAAATAGAATGCTGGTCAAAACCGCAACCAGCGTAGTGAAGAGGAGCACTTGCAGGTTCAGGCCGCTCTCCGTAATTCTTGGCAGGTCCCCTGGTGCGAGTGCCGTCAGCAACTTGATTCCCCATGAGGCAAGCACAAGTCCAGCCGCAGCACCCGCGACCGAGAGCAACAAACTTTCCGCAAGCAACTGGCGCACAATCATCCAACGCGTCGCTCCCAGTGCCGTGCGAATGCTGATTTCTTTATGTCGGGCCGTTGCTCTCGCCAACAATAGATTCGACAAGTTCGCGCAGGCGATCAGCAGAACCAAGCCCACGGCTCCGAGAAGAACGAACAGGCCCTGGCGCATGTCTCCTGCTACGGCTTCGGCTTCCAGAACAAGGCGAATTCCTTTAGGCCTGTTTTCCGGATATTGCCGGTTCAAGCCGTCCTGAATTCCTGCCATTTCGGTCTCCGCCGTCGCAAGTGTGACCTCAGGCTGGAGCCGTGCGATCACATCCAGGTATGCTGCTCCCCGCTGCGCGGTGATTGGTGGTGAGCCGTTCTGCGGCTGTGCATCGAGTGCAACGGTGGTCCAGAATTCAACCGGCGTTCGCTGCACTGGAAACTGAAAACTCGCCGGCATCACGCCAACAACGGCAAACGATTGGCCGTCCAAAGTCAGGTTCTGGCCAACGATGTTCGGATTGGATCCGAATCGGTTTTGCCAAAGGCTGTGGCTCAAAATTATGGGCAAGCCGGTGCCGGATGGCTGGTCTTCTTCCGGAACAAAATTTCTGCCGATGGCAGGGGGCACGCCCAGCACTGAAAACAGATTTGCAGAAACGACAACGCCGGTCAGATGAGCGGCCTCGCCTTGTCCCGTAAGTGTAAAATCGTCCACGCGGAATACGGAGAGCCCATCAAGAACATGGTTTTGCGCCCTCCAATCCAGAAAGACTGGGTAGGACACTCCAATATCGTCATGCCGGCCGGGCTCGGTCGGGTTTACGGCGACCAGGCGGCTGGGAGCATGAAACGGAAGCGGGCGCAGTAAGACAGCATCAATCACGCTGAAAATTGCGGTGTTTGCTCCCAGTCCGAGCGTCAGAGTCACCACGGCGACGGCCGTGAACCCTGGGCTCTTGCGCAACTGGCGCAGCGCATAGCGAAAGTCTTGCAGTAAGATTTGCATTGGATCCCCCGCCGGACACGCTTTTCCACCTTCTCCCGAAGCAACCCTGTCGCCAAGAGTATTTCGCACAACCCTTTGAAAATGCACCGATTTGCTCCGCCAGCCAACGCATGAGTGTTCACAATCGACAAGGGATGTTCGGAATTGGACATCCCTGGTGGAGGCTACTTTCTGGCTAGCGCCGATTGCCGAGCGAGCGACGGGCTACTCTCAAGAAACGGTCCCTGCATTGTGTGGCATGATCGAGGAGATGTTCCGCCGGACGCGGCCTTGCTGATGAACCTGACATTCTCGATCTTGGCCAAAAAAAGCTGGAGAATTGAACCATCATGACAAGAAAATCTCGCCGGAGTTGGGCGACAAGATGAACCAAACAAACGGCATCGTGAAGCAATTAGGCATTGTCATCGCTCTCGCCGCCGCTTGCTTTGCCCAGATTGACGCGGGCACCATCATCCGCCGGTCGGTCGAGGCCAATGCGGTGGATTGGAAAGCGGCTCGGGACTATGACTACTTCGAGCGTGATGCGCAACCAGGAGGAGGAACCAGAACATATCAGGAACTCATGATTTTGGGTTCTCGCTATGAACGCTTGGTAGCCGTGAACGGCAAGCCACTCTCGCCGGCGCAGCGGGAGCAGGAGCAGCAAAAGTGGGAGGCCGCTGTTGTCGAGCGCCAAGGTGAATCCCCGCAGGAACGCGCGGAGCGCATCGAGAAGTATGAAAAAGCGCGCAAGCGCGATCATCTCATGATGGATCAATTGACAAAGGCGCTCAACTTCAGACTTCTCGGTGAACAAACGCTCGGGCCGTACAAGGTTTATGTGCTCAAAGCGACTCCGCGCCTCGGCTACGAGCCTCCCAATTACGAGGCCGCGGTGCTGAAGGGCATGGAAGGCAAGCTCTGGATCGACGAAGAGACTCTTCAGTGGGTTAAGGTCGAAGCTACCGTGATACGTCCGGTTTCAATCGGTGGGTTCCTCGCCGAAGTAGAACCGGGCACACGCTTCGAAGTCGAGAAAATGCCCGTGGAGGGAAGGATCTGGCTTCCTGAGCATTTTGCAATGAAGTCGCAAGCCAAGGTTCTCTTCTTCTTCACGCGGAAATCACAAGCAGATGAGATGTATTACGGATATTACAAAACCGCTCCGATTCAAGCAGGCGGAAGCGAAAAGTGAAAAGACGTTTCAAATGTTCTGCAGGCTCTGGCTCCCACTTCATGGGGTTCCGTCCTAGGGTTCCGTCCCGGAGACACCGCATCACCGGCTTCTCACTAAGCATCTAACTGTCAGCGGAAGTAAGAGATGACGACGATCAAACGTTTGACTACGATTGTCGTAGCTCTGCGGAAAGGCGGCGGAAAATCATGAAATCGCAGATTAAGTTGGGCACAATATTCGGAGTCGAGCTCGGCTTGCACTATAGCTGGCTAGTCATCGCGCTGCTGATCGTTTTTTCGCTGGTCGCACAATTCCACGCTGTGAATCACGATTGGAGTGATGCAGTGGTGTGGAGCACAGCCATTATCACGGGCCTGCTTTTCTTTGCCTGCCTGTTCGCGCACGAGTTGTCTCACGCGGTCGTCGCCAAAGCTCGCGGAATTCCAGTGCACAAAATCACTCTCTTTTTGCTGGGAGGTGTCGCTCAAATTGAGAAGGAAGCCTCCGACCCGAAGACTGAATTCTGGATGGCTATCGTTGGCCCCATTACCAGCGGAATTCTTGGCGTCGTCATGCTGGCTTTAGCCAGGCTTGCGGGTTGGACTCCGTGGACCTCGGCAACAACACCCGGCACAGCCCTCCTGGTATGGCTCGGTTACATCAATCTTGCCCTGGCTGCGTTCAACATGATTCCGGGCTTTCCGCTCGATGGTGGGCGAGTGCTGCATGCCATCCTGTGGTGGGCAATGGATGACGCGGAGCGCTCAATGCGGACCGCGGCCATCGTTGGCCAGATTATCGCTGTCTTCTTCATCGGCTTTGGAATTCTCCGATTCTTTCAGGGAGCAGGTCTTGGCGGACTCTGGATCGCCTTCATCGGCTGGTTCCTTTTGCAAGCGGCCGGCGCCACTTACATGCAGCTAAGATCACGCACACTTCTCCAGGGCATGAGCGTGAAAGATGTGATGTCGACGGACAGCTATACGGTCGACCCCGAGCTCTCAGTGCAGGATTTCGTGCATGAACATTTGTTGCCCTCCGGTCGTCGATTCTTCCTGGTCATCCAGGATGGTCACCTGCTCGGTGTGATCACGCCCAACGAAGTGCGCACGGTTGAGCCGCGAGCGTGGCCGTTCACGCCCGTACGCAGCGTCATGCGTTCCGCGGACAAGGTCCATTTCGTTTCTCGTGATATGCCGGCGACGGAGGCCCTGGAGATCATGGGGCGTGAAGACGTCAATCAACTACCCGTCATGTCGAACGGACAGATTGAAGGCATTGTGTCGCGTGCTCACGTGCTGCAGGTCCTTCAGTCGCGTGCCGAGCTAAAGTTGCCCCCAACTTTGCCCCGAGCTGCATGAGTGCGCAGTCGTATGAAAGGATCGCATCGAGTGCGACCGAAACACCGGCTCGCAGAGCATCGCGCTGAATCGACATCAAGAGAGAGGTGACAAACCTGCCTCAGATAGATTGGTTTGTCTTTGTGATGCTCTTCGGCACTACGATGCCCCGTCGGGGCGTTTGGTGTTGGCTAGGGTACGGAAGTGGGCGTTGGTTTCTGCTCTTCAAAAATCGATCCGCCGCGGAGAGAAGGAAGTGGCATTGCATCTTCTCTCGGCAATCGACAGCATGCCTGAGGAGTATGCGTACTTTTGGAGGCGGCTTAGTGTCATTGCCTGTGAGGATATCGGACTCGCCGATGATGTTCTGGCCTCATTCGTCGTGGCTTGCGCTACCGTATTTCCCCCGAGGAAGACCGGGTGCGAGAACCTCAGAATCATGGGGTTCCTTGCTGACCAGATGTGCGGTCTTTCCAATCGCAGCCGCATTTATTGCAGCTACAGCGTGATCGAGCCAGCAGCATTCAAGGCCGAACTGCCGAGGTTGACGCGAGCTGCCAGCGATAGGGGGAATCTGACGATGAAAATGGCTCAATGCCCCCATGGACAAGACGCTCTATTCCGGTGTGACTACCGAACAATAGATGTCCTTGCTCATCCTCAGCGAAGCTTATGATTCGGAAGGGCGCGTTCGGAGTGGAGAAGAATTCTGAAGTTCCCGGTTTCCATCGCCAGAAACCTTTCGACGCGCCCACATAGAGTGTTCCTTGAGTGTCTTCATAGAGAGCTTTGATGCCAAATGCCAATACCTCACAATGCACAATCCCACTCTTAACATTGCAGAGTTTTCCGCCAGCCTGTGCGTAAGTACTGATCCAGACCGTTCCATCGCGCGCTTCGAGCAGAGAGGTAATGTTTTCGTTAGACAGCTCTGAAACCTGTGTGAGCTTTCCATCCTTCCAACTCGCTATTCCAGTAAATGTTCCAATCCAAAGAGTGCCGTCGCGCCCAACCAACAAATTAGTGACGAGAGACCCAGGCAAGTGCTGACCATTTGGAGGTTGCCATGGCACCGGACGAACACCGTCGAACCGAAGCAAACCTAATTCAGTTCCCAGCCAAAGATAGCCATCGGAAGTTTGCGCCAGCGATGTGATCGCTCCTTTGACGAAACCATCTCGAACTCTCCACGTTGTATGCGCATATTGCTGACGTCAAGCGAGGGGTCCAATGCAAAAACGCAAGCGCACGCCGCCAGTACGACGGAAGACAGCGTAGTCGTTAGCACGACAAGATGCCGCACTCATCCCCCAGTTCCGAACGCAACGACGCCGACATCTTATCGCATCCGCTCGGGTCCATGTCTGGTCGCTCTGAGAAACCGATACCAAAGTACAATGGACGACATCTACGGCGTAATGCACTCTGCTGTAGTGAAATTTGGCCGCGAAAGCATGCGCCGGGCATTCCTCGCAGGAGTGTGTCTGGTTCTATTTTCAAGAGCAGTCCGCGCGCAATCCACCGACGGCTTCCTATCCGGTCGTGTAACCGATTCTTCCAAGGCTCGAATCGTCGCCGCTACGATCACCCTCCTTAGTTCGGACACAAATGTTCGATATCAGACGCGAACCAATGCAGTCGGAGAGTATTTTTTGACGAATGTTCCACCCGGTCACTATCGCATTGAGGTGGAGAAACCAGACTTTAAGAAACTGGTCAAGCCAGATGTCATCCTGCACGTGCAGGATATTCGTAAGCGTCCGGCAGAGACCGTCTAGACAGAGGCGTGAGGAGAGGACACTCTGGCTTTGTGGGCGCGATTGAAAGTGTCCACTTGGAGCGGAGATGGACATTTCTAGGCCAGCAGTGACAGAGATC
>JBAUAN010000115.1:0-25036 GCA_049675725.1 Candidatus Sulfotelmatobacter sp.
CCTCAGCGATCACCCAAAAGCGGCCACTGATTATCACTTGAAAACCGGCCAACGAGAGTAGCGTCCGGGACATTGAATCCCGCGGAGGCTTGTAGGCTCCGTGGGCATGGCCAATGTCTTGAACGAAGAGAAGAAACAACAAGTCTTAGCTCTGGGACGGCTGGGCTGGTCCCTGCGGCGCATCCAGCAAGCGACCCATGTCCGTCGGGAAACCGCAGGCGCGTACCTGAAAGCGGCGGGGATTGCGGTGCGTCCGCCCAGTGGCTGGGGGCGGTGCGAACCAAAACCGGCCAACGAAGTGATCACCGACTCTGGCGCGGCAAAACCGGTCACCGCGGTGATTCCCGATCCCCTCGACCCTAACGGCAACCCCAACCCCAACCCCAACCCCGAAAACCCTTCCAATAAAGGAAGATCAAGAACAACCCCAAAACCGGCCAACGAGCGGAACGAGGTGATCACCGACTCTGCCGTGGTCTCCGGCCCCAGCGCCTGCGAGCCATACCGGGAAGCAATCGACGTGGGGCTCAGCCGCGGACGGAATGCCATGGCCATCTGGCAGGACTTGGTTTCCGAGTGCGGCTTCGCCAGCAGCTACCAAAGCGTGCAACGCTTCGTGCGCAAGCGGCGCGGCGCACAAAGGCCCGAAGCCCGCGTCGTGATCGTCACTGCGGCCGGCCAGGAGGCGCAAGTCGATTACGGCACCGGACCGATGGTACGCGATCCCGAGAGCCGCAAGTACCGGCGCACCCGGCTGTTCGTGATGACGCTGGGCTGCAGCCGCAAATCGGTTCGTCTGCTGACCTTCCGCTCCAGTTCGCGCATCTGGGCCGAGTTGCACGAACGCGCCTTTCGCCGGCTAGGCGGTGCCACCCGCATCGTCGTGCTCGACAATCTGCGCGAGGGCGTGCTCGTCCCCGACATTTACGATCCCACGCTCAATCCTCTTTATCGCGACGTGCTGGCGCACTACGGCGCGGTCGCCATGCCTTGTCGCGTTCAAGATCCCGACCGCAAAGGCAAGGTTGAATCGGGCGTCGGTCACGCGCAGAAAACACCGCTGAAAGGTTTGCGCTTCGAGAGTCTGGACGAAGCCCAAGCCTACCTCGATCACTGGGAGCAACGCTGGGCCGACACCCGCATCCATGGCACCACCAAACGGCAGGTCGCCGCCATGTTTGCCGAAGAAAAACCCACGTTGTTGCCGCTGCCGCTGGAGCCCTTTCGCTATTACCAGTATGGCGAGCGCATCGTGCATCTGGATGGCTGCGTCGAGGTCGAAGCCGCCTACTATGGCGCGCCGCCCGGCTGGATCGGACGCGTGCTGCGCGTGCAATGGGATGAGTTGTATGTCCGCCTGCTCGATCCCAAGACCGGGCAACTGCTGCGCGAACATGTGCGCCAGAAGCGCGGCTGGTATCGCATCAAAGAAGAGGACCACCCCAAGCGCACGCCGCTGCGCACCTCCCAACTGCTGGGGCGAGCGGGCCGTGCCGGATCGCACATCGGAGCGCTCTGCGATGCCATCCATCGCGCACAAGGCGAAGTCGGCGTGCGCCGCATTCTGGGCGTTCTCTCCCTGGCCAAGAAGTACGGCACCGCGGCGGTCGATGAAGCCTGCGCCGCCGCGCTCGACATGGGAGTGCAGGAATACCGCTTCGTCCGCCGCTATCTGGAGCGCTGCCCGCAAGCCCCACTCAGTTTGCAGCAAGTCGATCCCCTGATCCGCGAGCTGGTGCAGTACCGCGACTTCATCAACTACAAAACCAAGGAGATAGAAGAATGAATCTGATTGAACTCGATCGTGCGCTCAAACAACTTCGCCTGGGTGGAATGGCCGCCGTGCTGGAGACCCGTCTGCGCCAGGCCCAAGCCGAACCGCTCGCCCCCATCGACCTGCTGTCGTGCCTGGTCTCCGACGAACTCGCCTTGCGTGGCGAGCGCCTGCTGGAGCGGCGCACAAAACAAGCGCAGTTTCGCGACTCGCACAAGACCCTCGACAACTTCGACTTCGCTTTCAACAAGAAGATGAATCGCAGCCTGGTCTTCGATCTGGCCGCTGGCACGTTCATCGCGCGCCACGAAGATGCCCTGTTTCTCGGCCCGCCCGGCACCGGCAAGAGTCACCTGGCGCAAGCCATCGGCCAAGCCGCCATCCAGCAGGGCTACCGCGTGCTCTACCGCGAGACCCACGCCTTGCTCGATGATCTCGCCGAAGCCACGCTCGACGGCAACCGCAAAGAGCACATGGAGTTCCTGGTCACCGTGCCCTTGCTTATCCTCGACGATCTCGGCATGCGCAAGTTGCCCCTCACCGCCGCCGAAGAACTGCTGGAGATCATCATGCGCCGTTACGAGCGCGCCAGCACCATGCTGACCTCGAACCGTCCCGTGGAGGACTGGGGCAAACTACTGGGAGACGCGGCCGCCGTGAGCGCCATGCTCGACCGTTTACTGCACCACGGTCACGTGCTCAAATGCGGCCCCAGGAGCTGGCGTACCAAAACCGACTTGCCATCACAGGAGCCGGCAGGGTAGAACATTCTCAGTCCTGGACGGCCAATCCCGTTGGCCGGTTTTGAAGTGATAACTGTTGGCCGCTTTTGAAGTGATCACTGAGGTTTACCAGGTAGTGGTGCAGTTTGAAATCCACAGGGGTAGCAATCGTGTCCGGCCTGTGGGAAACTGTCGGCATGACGAAATCACCCAAGCTCATAAAAATCAGTGAAACAGTGTACGGATGCTCAGAATGCGTCGATTTCAGAATTGAGATGGTAAAGCCCAGTGCGAAGTCACAAGCTGAGTGGGATAGGCGAAACGGGCAGCACTTTCTCGAACACTTGAAACAGCGGCACTCCAGCGAGGACGCTAGTCAAACCGCTGCTCGGATCGTGAGAGAAGCCACAGAAGGCCGCTAACCGAGGATACGCTCGAATTCCTCTAGCATTTCGAGATGCACTTTCGTACTGAACGGGGCTGTGGTAAAAAATCGCTTTTCTGAAACATTAGTTCCCACCTGATTTTCAAACCTGAAGGCTTGCTTCTTGGCCGGATCGTTTGACCAGAAGCCAATTGCTCCGACATTAAAGCCTGAATCCGTATCGCTGATCTCCGCTGCCCTCTTGCTAAGGAACGCTGCGAATGCTTCTAGCCTTTCACCGATCCCGCCCAGTTTCTTATTGGTCGTCACGATTAACTGGCTCAAATATGCTTCCTTTGCAGCGCGGTCGTCAGGAAGACTCAATCCATATTCTGCTTTGAGCCATCCCATAACATCGCGCAAAAAAGCCCCGGCGTCATCTGTAGAAGACCAGCAATCTGCGACAAGCCCATCCGAATACATTCTGATTTTGATTGCGATATTTCGCCCATCTTTGGTGGTAAAACTTCCGTGTTCAAAAGTTAGCGCCTTTTCGTCGTCAAGGTCGAACCCATGCTTTGGAAATTTCTGGAAGTTATATCTCTTGCTAAAGTCTAGAAAAATGTTCGTTAGACTCAGTCCCTTTGGATTTAACTCGTTAATAGGGAAAAGCAGGATTGCTCTCGCCAAGTCGGTCGAAATGATTTTCATTCTATGCCCCTATGCCCGCTGCTTTGGCAGCGCCACCGCTGGTTAAGCCACCACTTATCATTGATAAACCCCTTGTGTGTTGCTCCTCCGGCGAATACGTCGCATTCAGGATAGTGGCATTTTCCGATTGGACAGCTTTCCTGTGAAACCAAATATCGTCGGCAAAGGATGCGCGTTCGAGGACAACGCGATCAAGGGTTTCTATCTCAGGAATCAGGCTTGAGAAATTCTCAAACTTCACAGACAGTCTTACGTCAAATGCCTGAGCCAGTCTGCGTAGGGTATTAATACTCCATGAAGAATAGTTCACGTCTTCCAAAACTGCGATGCGTGGTTGCGCCATGCCTGCGAGTTGAGCCAGCTCGCGCTGAGTAAGTTCTCTTTGCTCCCTGAGAACCTTGATCTGAGTAGCGATAAATGTGCTTAACGACTCGTCAGCATACGCATGTCGATATTCCTTGTCTTGGAATTCTTCTCTCAGATTACCTCTTAGCTCGCTCATGCGGTCCTCTTCTCTCTGCCGGATCAAGAATGATTGCTTGTCTATAAGATTCGGCGGTTTCCAGAGTTCCCTTCGGCAATTCGTCGTCTGTTTCAAAAGCTCCGAGCAGGAAAGTGAACTCGGATTCCATGCTTATCGGACCTTTGCACAAAATCAAGCGAACTGCCACGCTTCCGTTGATTTTTATTTTGTAAAGATGCGAGAAACCGTGGAGGTTGGGAGCGAGTCCTGGACAGAAGTCTTTCCCTTTTTCACCGAGAAGATCGATTCGTTGGTTCATTCTCGCCAAGTCCCGTTTTTGAAGCCGTTCACACCACTCCCGGATCGGATTACGGCCACGGTTGTCTCGGTAATCGTATAGCGACCAAGCCATATTATAACAAAAAAAGTATATTAGAACTTGACTATTTTAGATAATAATTTTATTATCATACCATGAATCGCTTAAGTTTGGACAGACGGGCCGAAGTGATAGGAGCGTTGGTTGAGGGCAACTCAATCAACTCCACCTGTCGAATGACCGGAGTTGCCAAACACACCGTTCTTAAGCTCCTAAAGGACACGGGTTGCGCCTGTGCTTCCTACCACAATGCCTACGTTCGCAATCTCCGAGTGCGCCGTATCCAAGCCGACGAAATTTGGGCCTTCGTGTACGGCAAGGACAAAAACCTCACGATGGAACAAGTGCAAGCGGGTGCGGGTAGCGTCTGGACGTGGACAGCCCTTGATGCCGACACCAAGCTCATCGTCTCTTACATGCTAGGAGATCGCGGGGCCTCTACAGCATTGAACTTCATGCGAGACGTGGCGGGGAGAATCGCCAACCGCATTCAACTCACAACAGATGGTCATAAAGTCTACGCCGATGCTGTAGAAGATGCGTTCGGCGCGGATATTGATTATGCGATGCTAGTCAAAATCTACGGCGCATCGAATGATAATCCTGAGTCTCGATACAGTCCAGCGACCTGCATTGGTTGTCGCACGGGAGTTCTCGCGGGAACGCCTGATCCAGACCACATTTCAACTTCGTTTGTAGAGCGCAGCAATCTTTCGATGAGGATGGGAATGCGCCGATTTACGCGGCTCACGAACGCTTTCAGTAAGAAGTTGGAGAATCATGGGCACATGGTCGCGTTGTACTTCATGCACTACAACTTTTGTCGAGTACATAAGGCACTGCGCGTTACACCTGCGATGGAATCAGGACTTACCGATCATGTGTGGAGTACCGAAGAACTTCTTGCTCTTCTGACTGCGTCTGGGCAGCAGTAGAAGCCGACCCCCTTTCCCTGCTCTTAGGCTTTCGCGCCGATTGACCTGCTCCAATAACTTCCTCTTCAATTTTCTTGTTTCGCTCGTTTGCCTTCGCTTTATAACCCTTGAGAATCAGGAAGGCACATCCAAGAATGAAGATTCCCCACGGTAGATAAATCATTTTCCGCTCCCCATTCTGATCCCTATATCGATCAGAACTAATCCCGCTACGGCAATGCCGCCAGCGATTACCCAATCAATCTGCGTAAGATGTCCACTCTTGACGAGAGTGTCGAGAGGTGCAAACACAAAAAACAAAATGCCAATATCTCGCAACACCTCTGCGAAAAGTTCCGAAGATTTCTTTCCAGCCATCGGCTGGACATTTTACTTCCATAGCAATTCTATTACCATTACTTTCCGGTTCCAATTTCAAACTGCACCACTACCCTTTACCAGAGCCAGATACCGGTCATTGAACGAGCGATCGAGACCGCGTCCCTGATGCTGGGAAGCGACCGATCCCGAGGTTACTGCCTGGAGATGATCTGCGCGGACTTTCTGGCGGGCGCCAACCTGGACAACGGAGATCCGGAGACCCTGCTGTTTTCGATGACGAGGTTCTTCACGTTCCTGCCCCGAGAGCAGAAGCAGGCATTCCTGGGACGCCTGAGCGAGAAGGCATCGTGAGCTCGATTTGGCCAACAACTCCCGCGCACTTGCGGCTGGATGCGAAACCATATTGGCAGCCATCATTTAGGCCTTGGCTGCTTTCCCCGACATGCTATCTTTTTAGCTGATGAAAAGAATCGTTGCAATTTTGTACGTCCACCGATACCGGGGGTAGAAATGAAAACCTTCACACGCATCACTGTAGATCCACACCAAATGGGCGGCCTCCCGTGCATCCGCGCCTTACGCATACCTGTCTCTACCGTTGTCGGCATGGCAGGAGAAGGCATGACGGAAGCTGAAATCCTAGATGCTTACCCCGACCTTGAGGTCGAGGATGTTCGCGAAGCACTGCGCTACGCAGCTGAGGCCGTAAGCGAGCGGGAACTTCCCGTCGTTGGTGGTTCTTGAAGTTCCTGGTGGACAACGCTTTGTCACCTGTGATTGCGGAGGGTTTGCAATCCGCAGGCCACAACGCGATTCATGTACGCGACTACCACATGCAGAAGGCGACCGATCTTGAGGTTTCGCACGTGCTGCAGAAGAAGATCGAATTCTAATCTCTGCCGATACGGATTTTGGCACCTTGCTGGCTCTGCGCAACGAAGAGAAGCCATCCGTCATTCTGCTTCGCCGCGGCCCCAAGCGTCCAGGAGTTCAATTGCGGTTGCTGTTAGGGGCTATGCCGGTGATCGAGGAGCCCTTACGCGAAGGCAGCATAATCGTCATCGAAGAAAAGCGAATTCGAGTCCGGCGACTGCCTGTGGGGCGCCGAGAATAAAGCAAGCAGCACTTCGATTGTTGCAACCTGGTTGCACAGGGCTCGGGAGATGCCGGAGACTTTGCTGTTCTCAATGACGAGATTCCAAAAATTCCTGCCCAGAGAGCAGAAGCAGGCATTTCTGGGTGGCCTGAGCGAGAAGGCCTCATGACCTTATGACCTCGATTGGTCCAAGAACCGAACGCTTGCGGCTGGATCCGGTGGCGTACGAAAGTCTGCGGCAGCAGGTGCTGCGTCGCGATGGCTGGAGGTGTCAAGCGTGCGGTACGATGGCGAATCTTGAGGTTCACCACAAAGAGTTTCGTAGCCACTCCGGCGAGGATTCGGAAGCAAACTTGATCACCCTCTGCTCGACGTGCCATGCCGGCATTCACCGCTGAAAAACAGAGCCTGGCAGCCGGCTACTCGCACTTAGAATCTCCTCACGGAGACTGGCGAAAGAGTCGAGTCTGATCCAAGAAACCACTCGATCGTGAAACTCGTGATTGACGAATCCGAGCGCAACCAGCGCGTTCACGTCGAGCAAATAAATCATGGAAAGTTTGCCAGGATTTCCTCGACGTCTTTGCTGGTCAACGTTGGGGCGTCGGGGCCAGCGCTGAAAGCAGGGAGTCCAGTCGCAGGATCGGTTACGATCTTGACCTGGTGGCGACGCTTGTTCCCGGGGGTTAACACGATTCGGCCAGCCTCGATGTTGGCCTCAAGGGCATCACCCGCGCGGATCCCAAGCCGACGGAGAAGAGGGCCGGGGAGGACCACCTGACCCTTGGTGGATACTTTGGTCTGCATGGTAAGACAATCTTACCTAACTTCGCGTCTGCCTCTCACGCCGCGAAACAGAAGTTTGAATCACTTCCCCTCCTTTCCAACAAACGCCTTGACCGCTTCCGATACGGTAATCATCAGCGTCATCGGGTCCATCGGCGAGGCAGTGAACCCACACTCCTCATAGAACTGTCGTGCCCGTTCCGAAATCGCGTGCACCAGAATCGCGCGGATCCCGGCGATATCCGCAGCCTGCAAGGTGCGCAATATGGCATCACGCAGAAGGCCCGGCCCGATCTTCTTACCCTGATAGTCCTTATGGACGGCCAGCCGGCCGATGACCATGACTGGCACCGGATCCGGCATGTTACGCCGGACACGACCCGGCGCATGCGCGAGTGCTACGGCACCCACAGCAAGGGCATAATAGCCGACAACCTGTTGTCCAGCGCAGACCACATAGGTACGCGAAGCGCCACTTTCCTCATTCTGCAGCGCTCGCCGGCGCAACCAATCGTCCAGCGACGGTTCGCCACACTCGAATCCGTCCCGGTTGTGATCTGGGCGCAGTTTCTCCGGTGCACTCAGCGGCTGGTTGCTCCGGCTCATCGCTCCCACGGCGCTTTAGTCTTAAGCAGTCGTCGCAGCCTCGCATCGCTAGCCGGTGGCTTGTCCAGCATCGCCGTAAAGCGCTTGAATTCCCCGCTGGGCAAAGCGAAATACCGACGGTCGAGCAGAACTGCTTCCGCTTCCCGGCACGCCGTCTCGAGCATGAAATCCGACCGGTTCCTACCAAGCGAATCCGCCGCCCGGTCAATCAGGTTTTTCTGGCTCTGGCTGGCACGCAGGTTGATGTTTTCGTCGCGCTTTTTCCCGGCCTTCGTTCCCGTGGCCCGCATTCGTAAACCTCCTTCCGACGCACAAACACTATATATTATTGTGCGCACACTGTAAGTACACTGTTTATTCCGCCGTGGCCCAGAGTGGAAGCTCCTGAGGGCGCCTTGCCTGTTCCCGCATCGCCGCACCTACGCAGCACCCAAATAGGCGGTGTAGTCGAACCGACCCGTGCAACGAATCGTTCGCAAGCGTCTGACCAACACACCTGTTCCAGGGAGAAGGTTTGTGTTGAAGTTTCCGGATGAGCGTAGAACAGAATGCTTCAGCACGCAAACGACGTACACGGGCGGAAGTTCAGGAGTTGGCGGCGGAATTCATGAGCAGCGGTATGCGACGGAGCGAGTTTTGCCGCAGTCGGCGGTTGAGCTTCGGCACGCTGAATCGGCACCGGAAGAAGCAACGCTGGAAGAGAAAAAAGAGGAAAGCAGATTCTTTGGCCAGCCGGTTGGTGCCAGATCCAGCTGATAACCTGTTCGTGGAATGCGCCGACGCCGCTCGTGCGACTACTTGATTACGGGAAACCAGCGCCACTTCCCCACCTTCTGGAAGAACACCAAGATCATCACTTCAAGTGAATTCCTGAGCATCATCGCTCCGCACCTTCTTCGGTGAGACATCCTCTGTCCGTCAGTGGCATCCGTCCTGAGGGAAGGCCTATGATCCCCTGTTCGTGAATTTCTCGCTCACAAATGTATGCGTCGACGGGGGAGGAGCGAATGCGAGCACTATTTCTTTTTCGCTTTTTCCTTTCCATCTGTTGAATCTCCCTTTCCCCAAAGTGCGAGCAGCGTCGCTTCCAAGTAATTCGTTACCGAACGTCTTTCCTTCTTCGATGAGCCTCTTGAAATCGCCCGATACACGTAGGTTAAGAGATGGACTCGATCTCCGCGCGCAACTCCTCTACCCTTCGCGTGAATGCCGCCGCGCAAATGCCACGCAGACGAGCGTGCATGGCGCCATCCATAAACATCATCTGCTGCAGCATGACTTCGGCAAAAGGCTTCATTGACGAAAGTCCAAGCTGACCCAGATAAGCCAGCGGGGGCGTGCGGTTAGCCGAAAAATCCTTCAGCACCGTAACGGCCTCCGCGCAGCTGGTCACCACCGAGGCGTGCATGTAGGGGTCCCAGTGCACGGGACTATGCTCGCGCAAAGTACGGTACAGCGCATGCGGGTCCGCTAACACCAGGATTAAACAGCCGCAGGAGACCTAAGCAGCATCGCGCACCCGCCGCGTCCGCAATCACGAACTCACTGCGACAGGCCACTTAGGACTGGGCGGGGAGCCTGGACTGCACCTCCCCGCCTGTGCGTTGTGCTTATCAGCTTTAGTCTTTCGCCGTTATCTTCTCCGCTTGCGGGCTGGCGCCTCCGTTGTCGGAAACACTGAGGGTCTCGGCGTACGAGGTACCTGTGCCCGTGGACGTGAACTGCACGGTGAACGTGCAGCTTTGGCCATTCGCGAGCGTCACCGTCCCGTTCAGGCAAGTGCTCGTCACTGGATTGGCGCTGTACGGTAGGACCGTGAATTGACCGGAGCCCGTTCCGGTGATCGTCGGCGTGCCGCTGAACGTCAGCGTTGTCGTGCCCATGTTCTTGACCGTCAACGTTTCGTTCTTTGTCCCACTCGTCACCGTTCCGAAAGCCAGTGACGCCGGCGACAGACTCACTTCTGTGCCCGTTCCGGTTAATGGGAGTACCAACGAAGAGTTGTTTGGGTCGCCCGTGAACGACGCTGTTACGTTCCCGGCGACTGTGCCGATCGCCGTACCCGGAACGAACTCCACGTTGAAGTAGCAGAATTGGTTCTTTATCAGGGTTGTCGTCCCGGGGTTGCAGGCATCGATCGAGATTCCCGTCTCATTCACCACGAAGTTTGCCGACGGCGTCAGGGTGGTGAGCGAGAGCGTGCCGCTTCCGGTGTACTTGAACGTGATTTTTGTAGCCTTGCTGGTTGTGCCATCCAGTTCGGCCTTAAAGGTGACCGAAGTCGGAGTAAACGATTCGTAGCTGCTTCCCGTTCCGGTGATCGAAACCGCTTGCGGGCTGGTTGGGTCGGTGTCCTTGAGCACCAGCGTAGCCTTTTTCGCGCCAGTACTCTTTGGGTCGAAGGTGATGCCGACGGCGCAGGTCGCAGCGACTGTGCCGGTGCAAGTGTTGGTGGCGATGGTGAAGTCGGTGGTATCGCCTTCCAGCGTGACCGAGGAATACGTGGTGGCTCCCTTCACCGTGAGGGATTTAGTAACGGCGGTGTTGACCACTGAGCTGCCCATCGCTAGCGGGTTCGGAGTGATCGTCAGGCCGGTTCCGGTTCCCTCCAGGCTGATGGTGGAGATGGTGCCGAGATAGCCGTTGGTATTGATGGTCAGCGTGCCGTAGCGCGCCCCGGTTGCGGTCGGGGTGAAGAATACCGACACGGTGCAGGCCGTGCCGTTCGGCAAGCTGCCCACGCAGTCGTCCGCTTCGCTGAAATCTCCGGTCGTGCTCAGACTGTCGATGACCGCCGGCCCAATACCGCTCAGCGTGACTTCAAAGGGGTTGCTGGTGATTCCTTTGGGTTGCGTGCCAAAAACTATGCTGCCGGTGGAACGGCCCACCGCGGCAAAGGCGTTGATCTTGCGGATGCGGAAGTTATATTCGTCGGAGATCAGGAAGTTGCCAGAAGCGTCCTCGAAAAGTGCCTCCGGATAGTAGAGCTCTGCGGTGGTGGCCGAGCCGCCATCCCCACTGAAACTCGCTGCGCCGTTGCCGGCGAAAGTGGTCAGCGTGCCGCCGCCATCCACCCATCGAATCCGCTGATTGCTCTGGTCCGCGATGAATATGTTGCCGTTGGCATCCGCCCGGACTGCGGCAGGGTAATACAGGCTGTTCTCCAGCGCCGGACCGTCCCCGGTGAAACCCGCAGTTCCATTTCCCGCCACGGTGTTGATTATCTTTGTGCTGGCATTCACCCCGCGAATCCGGTGGTTGTAGGCGTCGGCGATGTAGAGGTTGCCCGCGCCATCTACCGCTGCGGAGGAGGGGTAATACAGTTTAGCGCTGGTGGCAGGGCCGCCGTCGCCGCTGTATCCAAATCCAGCCGCGTTGTTTCCGGCGACGGTGTAGATGTAGCCTGCCGTCTCGCCGCTCGGCGGAGTGCAGGTGTCGATGCCCGTGGTTGCGCACACGACCTCGCGGATGACATGGTTGTATGTATCCGCGATGAACATGTTGCCGTAGTTGTCCACGGACACATCTTCCGGATCGTAGAGGTAAGCGCTGGTCGCCGGACCACCATCGCCACCGTAGGTGCAGTTCGACGGAGGGAGGGTTCCAGCGAATGTGCTGATATCCCCGGACGACGCGTTCACCTCACGGATAATGCAGTTGGATTGGTCGGCGATGAAAATGTTGCCGCTGGCGTCGCGTGCCACGCCCGCGGGATAGTAGACCTCCGCGGCTGTGGCAAGGCCTCCGTCGCCCGCGTAGCCACCCGTTCCATCTCCAGCGAAGGCATTGACGTCGCCCGTCGAATTCAGCAGCTCGCGGACCATCTGGTTGTACGAATCGGAGATGAAGATGTTGTCGGAGGGGTCCTGATACACGCCAATGGGGTAGTAAAGAGTTACTCCCAGCGCGGGCACGCCATTCACGGGCGTCGCCTCGGTGTAGCTGCCATTTCCAGCCACGACGTAGAGGTCGTCTGCTATGTCTCCCGTCGGGGGCGTGCACGTGCCGCCCAGCGAGCAGGGCACCTCCCAGACATAGCCGTCCGTATAACTTGGATAAAGATCCGGAGCTATGAAAAGGTCCCCGGCGCTATCGGCGGCGATGCCGACAGGGTAGTCGATACAGGCGCTCTTGGCCGGTCCACCGATTCCTGAAGGGTAGGGTCCGCAGCTATTTTGCCCCGCGACTGCATTGATTTTGCCGCCCACGGCAATCTGCCGGATCTCGAAGTTATAATAGTCTGCGAGCCAGACCTGCGTCCCGGCGCTGTTCACGGCCAGTTGGCCGTAAGCGTACGGATATATTTCCGCGGTGGTCGCCGTAATGTTATCGCCGTTGTATCCGCATCCGAGTGCGTTGTCGCCCGCGATGGTGGAAATCTTGCCGGTCGAGTTGGTTACCTTGTAGACCACGCACGCTAAGTAATCTGTGAGGAAGATGTTGTCCGAGGAGTCAACTGCCACCGATGGCGTGCCGTAAAAGCCACAGGAGGTAGCGACCGTGCCATTTGCACAATAGGCGTAGGCTGTGCCGTAGCTGCCGGCCACCGTGCTGATGGTGTTGGTCAATACGGTGAGCTTTCGAATGAGCGCATCGTCGAAATCGGCGATGAAAACGTTATTCGAGGAGTCCACCGCCAACTGTTGGGGATAGTACAAGTTGAATGATGTCGCGGGGGTGCCATCGCCATTGTACCCGGGAGTGTTGTAAACGCCCGCAACGGTGGTGATCGTGTTTGTGGTGTCCACCTTGCGGATCAGCTGGTTGGCCGTATCCGCGATGTAAACATTGCCGTTGCCATCCACCGCCACGCCCTCAGGTGCGTTCAGCATGGCCTGAGCGGCGCCGCCGGTCACGCCGTCGCCGCTATAGCCCGCCAAGCCGTTGCCTGCAACAACGGTGAGGAAACCCGCGGGGGTCACCTTGAAAACTCGGTTCTGAGAGACGGCAGCGATATAGAAGTTTCCAGAGCCGTCCAGAGCTACCTGGTACGGAGAATACAGGTCGGCGTCCACGGCGGGCATATCGTTTGGCCCGCCGCCCACGACCGTGTTGATTTGATCCTGCTGCGCCGCCGCGCCCAGCGCCAGCACCACCACCGCCGCCACACTCATAAGCAACATTCGAAGTTCGCGCATAATCGCATTCTCCTGGGAAATCTCTTTTTGTAGCCAGTCTTTTTGTAGCCAGCCGTTCTACCGGCTTATCGAGACCGGCATCTTGCCTATCTTTATCCGCAGAAGCCGGGCCCGCAGCAGCCGACAGTCTCGCCCGGCACTGCGCCCACCGGACTCATTCGGCCGTGGCAGGAGGCAGCATGGGACGCCGCGACAACTGTACGTTCTGCCGCAAAGTTCGCCCCGCCGCATCGCGATACATCACGACGACTTTCGGGCTGCCGCCGCGCCTGCTCCAACTCTGAAACGCTTCCTGCGGCACCGTGAAATGCCCGCTGACAATCACGTCATGCTTGGCAGGCAAAACCTTCACTGTGCCAAATTCCCCCAGCAGGGCATGCGAAGGCCCCGATTCCAGCAGGGCCAGCACCGGCGCCTTGATATCGCCCAGATCGCTATAGTTGAAAATCTGCACTGTAAGGGTGACTCCGACGGTGGCGGCTCGATCTGGCTGGACCCCGTTGCCGTCAGCTTGAGTGACGTTGCTAAGGGCGTAGAAGCCGGCGAAATCGCGCCCGTCCTTAGCCTGCGCTACGAGCGCCAGGCAGAGAGCAAGGCACGGCACAACGAAATTGTGAAATGAGCGTGAAACCCTGCGTTGCATAGTTCCTCCTGAATTCTTCTATCCAACAAATTTCGCATTGGACGAACTCCCCGCGCGCTGGTGTTAGCCCCGTCTGGCTGGCTTAGAACTGAAAAGCACGCGCAGCAAAAGCAAGTCGCTGGAGAAGAGCCGCCATCACTCGCTTTGCTTGTTGCCGGAGCTCGAAAGCAAAAACTAAAAGCTAGAGCAGCCTAGGGCAGAGGTTAACCTGCGCTTGGTAGGGGAAGAGCGCGGCGATTATAGCGGGGAAGGGAAGGTTGTCAAGATGAAAGATTTTGGCACTCCATTTATAGGAATCTGCACATTTCGGACACCCTGGGTCAAAACAGCGGGGACAGACGCAGTGGAATTTAGGGTTTTGTGGTATCTCAGTGTACCCACAGCGCTCACACCTAAACACTCAAGCCGTCGCTGGTGCTTCTAACCGTTTCGTTTGTTGTGCCTGTCCTGTCTGTTCCGGGGCAAAGCGCGATGCGAGGTCGAACAATAGCCAGTCAGAACAATGCGCCCTCCAGCTCTGTGCCACCCGCAGAAAGATCGATAACCATCAATGTAAATCTCACGAAGACGGTAGGAAACTACACGCCCATCTATAGCTGGTTTGGCTACGACGAGGCGAATTACACCACGATGCGCAACGGAACTGAGCTGCTCGGTGAGTTGCATCATCTCAGTCCCGTTCCTGTGTATGTGCGCTTTCATCACTTGCTGACCTCGGGAAACGGAGTGCCCGAGCTGAAGTGGAGTTCGACGAATGTCTACAGCGAAGACGCCAGTGGTAACCCAGTCTATGACTTCAAAATATTCGACGGCGTCTTCGATGCGCTCAAGGCGGCGGGCGTTCGGCCCATGATCGAGCTCGGGTTCACGCCCAAGGATCTGGCGGCGCAGGTTGAGGGCCCTAACGAACCTTACCAGCTCCATTACCCTAAGAGCACCGTCTCCGGCGCGTCGAACAACCCACCGAAAGATTACCAGCCAGTTGTGTGCAAGATTCTCGAGAAACAACTGCGCCGGCCCTAGCCAACCCCTATTCCAAGCGCCTTGCGATGCGGCTTCCTTTTATATATTCATGCTGACAGCGTGGTCGTAAAGCCGCTTTCCGATGCATCGTTATGCTTCACAACCTGCGTAACTATGAGAGCCGATAACACCTCCCGGCTCATAGAGGAATATGTTCGCTCCTTCCTCCGCAGATATGCACCCCAGCGCATGCCACCAAAGCAAATGGAATTGTCGCTGTCTGCCGGAGTTGTCAGCTTGAAAAAGGCAGTCGGTCCGTCGCGCCGTTGACAACACAGCGTTCCCGGTGCGGTGCGCTGCCCTTAGGCGTTGCCGCTGCTTGCGAATGGCAGGGTATACGGTCTAGTAAGTCACTCAGTTTCGTGACATTGAGCGGCTCCGCTAGGTTTCCGTTTAACGGTTCCAGTTCACATGAAACAAGCCAAAAGGGGGTGCCTTGGGAACCCCAGTTCCACGTTTTGACTTGGTAGATGGAACCTTACCCCCTGTACTTGTGTGTCCTTTCCCCATGCACTATCGTGACTTTCCTTTTTCTCCCGCCCGCATAGAATCGGGAAGACTTAAGCGAAGTTTTTCGTTTTATCTGAGTTCAGCGGAAATCCCAGTAATCTTTGCTGACCCGTGGTTACTCGGTAACGCTGAAGACCGGCTACCAGGAGGTGTCATGCTCTCAGTTATCAATAATGTTAATAGATTGCAACGAGGAGTAATCTTTGCGTTAATAGCCCTTATTCCAGTCGCTTTTACCGCATGCGGAACCCCGGGCTCCAAGATTGGGACGGCTGCGCAGGCTGCGGCCGCTGTGCCGCTGAACGCGGCGAAAATACCGCCTATCCTTCTTTTCAACGGGACGGGCACGTCCTCGTCCGACGTTGCGGCTGTGGAAGCGATCCTTTCTGCAAAGGAGCTGACTTATTCCACAGCAAATTCATCGCAGCTCAACGCCATGACCGAGGATCAGCTGAAGGCCTACAAGTTGCTGATTGTGCCAGGCGGCGACTCGGTCACGATTGGCGACAATCTGAAGTCAAGTACTACGACCAACATTCACAACGCTGTCATCAACGACGGCCTGAACTATCTGGGAATTTGTGCGGGCGGGTTCTTTGGCGGCTATTCAATCTACAACGGGCTGAATCTCACGTCGGGGGTCTGGTTCAACTTCTACGCAGACCACTTCAAGGGGATTGAGAAGGAGGCGGTCGAGATTTCCAGTCCAGACTCCGGCACGCTGGATCAGTATTGGCAGGACGGCCCCCAGCTTTCCGGATGGGGCGGCATTGTGGGCAAGTACCCGGATGGCACGCCGGCGATCGTAGAGGGCAAGTCTGGAAATGGATGGGTGATTCTCTCGGGCGTTCACCCCGAGGCCCCTTCCAGCTGGAGAGACGGAATGAAGTTCACGACTTCAGTAGCCCTGGATAATGCCTACGCCGGAACACTGGTGACTGCGGCATTGGACGCCACTTCGTTGCCACACTACTGAGCTGCGGTTCTCTTCATTCCTCTGAACGGCGACAGACAGAAAAGCGCCGGAGCTGACTTCCGGCCCTTTCCAAAGCCTGCAGTTTCTCCCGCTCGACAACGGCTAGTGGAAGCTCTTCTCCTCGGGCGAGGCTCCCTCCACTAATTTCCATGAGTTTTCGATGTAGAAGTCGCCTGCAACAAACTTCCCCGGTCCCACATTAAGAGTTGCGCAGCGCTGCCGCGCCTCGATCTCCTGCCCGTTAGACTCGATAGTAAGATCTACCCGGTAAAGTCCCGGCACAACCGGTAGCACAGGGCAGTGGAACTCGATTCTGCCCTCGCCCGACCCCAGCTGAAGGCCTCCATGCGAAGAGTCGGTGGTGAGCTGAGCACATAAATAACCGCTGGGCCAATAGAGCGAGATTCGAAACACCACCGCAGGGATGGTCCGCCGTGTGCGATAGCCGAGGCGAGCCACCATCGGGTGGCCGGTTCGCACGCCGTCTGTAGAATCGGGTGCCAAGAAGGAAATGCTTGTACATTGCGCCGGTGATTCTGGTTCGGCCAACCCGACCGATCCCGGCTCGTTACTAAAAGTCATCTGCTGATATTCGTCGACGATTTCTCTTGGCGGCCCGTCCGCAACCACCCGGCCATGGTCAAGCAGAAGAGCCCGATCGCAGAGACGATACACGGCAGCGAGATCGTGCGAAATAAAGACGATCGTGCGGCCCGCTCGCCTCAGCTCGGCAATGCGGTCCAGGCATTTCGCCTGAAATGCAGCGTCTCCGACGGCCAGGACTTCGTCGAGTAACAGAATATCGGGGTCCAAATGTGCCGCGATGGAAAACCCCAACCGTACATACATCCCTGAGGAGTACCGCTTAACCGGCACATCAATGTACTGGCCGACCCCTGAAAACTCGATAATACTGTCAAGCTTCCGGCGTATTTCCGAGCTCCGCATCCCGAGCATCGCGCCGTGCAAATCGATGTTCTCCCGTCCAGTGAGCTCCGGATGAAATCCAGAACCCACGTCAACCAACGCAGCCAATCTTCCTCGAACCGTGATCTCGCCTCTCGTCGGAGTGGTGATGCTCGAGAGAATCCTAAGGATAGTTGTCTTTCCTGCACCGTTGTGTCCCACGATCCCCAGAGCTTCTCCCTGCTCAACCTGGAAACTGATGTCGGTGAGTGCCCACATCGGCGTCCATCGCCTCCTGAAAGGAGCCGAATACCAGCGTTTCGGTGAGACGCCAGATGTTCGCAGTCTGTACTGTTTCGATACTCGATCGAGCCTTATGTCAATCATGAGTTCAGATTATGTCGGCCATTGTGGCTTCGGAAGACTTGAAATATGCGTAAGCGATCGCAAGACATGCGAACGCGATTGCGGCTGAGAGCGCGAGACTGGTTGCGTCAGGTCTGCTGCCGCGGACTAATACAGTCCGAAAATTCTCAATCAGACCCGCGATGGGATCGAGCAAATACAGTTTGCGAAAGCGCACCGGCACCGACTGAAGCGAATAGACGACGGGAATGGTAAACATCCATACTTGCAGCAAAAGTGGCATGGCGAGCCCGATATCGCGGAAGCGAACGTGTATTGCCGAGAACAACAGGGCAATGGCGGCAGCAAAGCCGGCCAGCACCATCACGATCGGAATCGCATACAGCAGGTTCCAAGTAGGTGGGACCCGGTAGTGAGCCATGAACCCAGCCAGGATCACGCAACCGATGAGAAAGTCGGCAAAGCCAGCCGCCAGGTAAGACAGTGGGATGATCTCGCGCGGAAAATACATCTTGGTGAGCAGATTCGGATACAAGACCAATCCGTGCACGGCGTTTAAAATCGAGCTGGAAAAGAATATCCACGGCAGAAGGGCACATAACACGAACAGAGGATACGGAATGCCGCCTGTAGCCACCGTGGTGACCCGGGTAAACACAATGGTGTAGATGGTCATAAGCGCGAGAGGCTGAAGCGCAGCCCAAGTCCAGCCAAGAGCCGATTGCTTATAGCGAACTTTGAGCCGAAACAGGCTCAGTATCCAGAGAAGATCCGAATACCGGGCGAGCGTCTGCAGACCGCCGAAGATCGTGCCAACCGAGAACGCGGGCGGACGAATTACCTTGACTGGGCGCACTTGGCTGCGTGTCGTGGTTTCTGATTGCCGGACGGCCGCCGCTGACGGCGGCGTCTCGCCCGGGCGCACAATAGAAGATGCCGCCGCCTCGGGAAGCTCGGTCATCCCTAATTTTCCTTTATTCAATGCGCTTCCAAGGTGCTGGACTTGGATTCCAAAAAATAACCACTATGCGGAGAGAACCCCATAGGCTCGCTGTATCTAGCCCCCTCTGACTGCCTGCAGCCTGCCTGCCAGGATTTGGCCAACGATTCCGACTTGGGGCTGCCGTAAGAAGTCAAGATGCCCGCAATTCAGCTCGCAGATTTCGACTCCACCCTTTGACCGAGCTCCCCAGCCCATTTGCCGGTCCCGCACATAGTAATAGGGCTGACGCACTCTCTTGTACAACAATACGGGCGCTTGAAACCGCGGCTCAAGGAATTCGTCTCCTGGCCAATATGCTCGATCCCAGCCACCGCCAGGATCGTTCCCATGCTTCCCATTCTTATGAGATAAACGTTTTACAAATCTCTTCGTAGTGGCGAGCTTCTCCTGTCGTGGAAGGCTGCGGAAAATCTGATATCTGTGATGGTAATAGTCGATCGCCCATAGTGCGCGTATCTGAGAGTTCTCCAGCACCCAGGTATCGAAGATTACGAACAGCCCCACCTTCTCATGCAGGGACTCGAGTTGGAGAACGATCTCCTGGGCGATAAGAACACCCGCACACATGGCCCCAAGGCAGTAAGGGCCGTGCGGTTGCACCGATCGCAGCGCGGCAATGTATTCCCGGGCGAGGGCCCCCAACTCACCTTTCGTAAATGGGCGGCCCTTCACAATTGGCGTGGCCGCCTGCAATTTGTACACTGACTGATTTCTTCCCAAGTAGTGCGCCAGCAGCGCCAAGCCAAAAGTACCCGTTCCCGGAGCAGCAACTCCGAAGAAGGGAATAATTCCGTCCCCCGCCTGCAGTTTCATGAGGACCGGATCAGGTTGAGGGACTAGATCCTCACGCAACAGCGGTGCGAAGGCTTCAATCGTCGGCGCGCGAAAGATCGCCGACACAGGAATCCGCCGGCCCGTAACCTCGTATATTTGCGCGACCAGGCGGGCGGCGATCAGTGAGTGCCCCCCGATGTCGAAGAAACTGTCGCGAATCCCGACTTCTTGAACGCCTAGAACCTGTTTCCAGATATCGACTAACAATTTCTGTTCGTGGTCAATGGGATCGATTCGGCGTTCGGAAACTCCGCGTGTAGAAGCAAGAGAAAGTTTTCGTTTCGTGATTGCGTTGCTACTTCGCTTGTCTGCGGAGTACACATTCACTATGTCTGCGGGCGCTGGCAGGCTGGGCAGGGGCAACGCGAGGATGCGGCCCTCAGGATCAGATACCACACGTTCAAGAACTGATGTGTAATCACTCAGCATGCGGCTGATGCGCTCCTGCTTGAACAGGTTTGTGTTGTACTCGATCTGGGCCCACGATTTCTGGTCGATGTCCTCGATCACAGTAAGGCTGAGGTCGAAGATTGAGGTTTCTGGGCTGACCACATACGGAAACGCTGTCAGATCACCGAATTGGTGTGAGCGGACGGCGGACTTGAGGGTCGCGAACATGACCTGAAACAGCGGATTGAAACTGAGATTACGTTCAGGCTGAAGAACCTCGACTATCTTTTCAAAAGGAACGTCCGCATTGGAGAATGCACCCATAAGTGTTTCGCGCACTTGAGTCACCAAGTCCGTGAAGCGCGGATTTTCTGACAGGTCATCGCGCAGGACTAGCGTATTGACGAAGAATCCGATCAGCCCCTCAGTTTCCAGATGGTTACGGCCGGCGACCGGAATCCCCACCAATATGTCATCTTGTTTGGCGTAGCGATAAAGCAAGACTTTGAACGCAGCCAACTGCACCATGAAAGACGTAGCTTGGCAACGAATTGCTACATTTTTAATTCCCTCAATGACGTCGCTCGAGATCGGTGCAACCTCAGTCGCGCCTTCGAACGTTTGTTCTGGAGGCCGAGGAATATCGGTTGGCAATTCCAGGAGCGCGCGCGCTCCTTCAAGTTTGTTCTTCCAATAAGCCAGCTGCTGCTGAACTTTATCCGTATGGAACCACTCCAGCTGCCACTCGGCGAAGTCGCCATACCGGATTGGAAGGGGCGGCAAGGACGGCGCTTCACCCTGGGAAAAGGCACTATAGAGCTGCGCCAATTCTTTCGCGAAGATCTGCAGTGACCAGGCATCCGTAATAATGTGATGCATCGTACAAAGAAAAACATGATCGAGCGTTGTAGCCTGGAACAAACGCACGCGATACAACGGCGCCGTGCTCAGGTCGAAGGGTTCCTCAACTTCACGGCGGGCAAGCTGGTAGGCCTCCGCAGTAGGGTCGGCGACACTCGTGAGATCGGTGAGAGGGATCTCCGGATCGCAGTTTTCTGCTATAACCTGCTGCAGGTTTCCACTCTCAAGCCGGAATGCGGTGCGGAGGCTGTCGTGCCGGTTCACCATCTCCCGGAAGGCGGACTGAAGCGCGCTCAGATTGAGCGGACCTCTCAGCCACAGTCCCAGATGCACGTTGTAAGCGGTACTGCGCCCTTGTAGCTGGTGCAGAAACCACAGGCGCTGCTGCGCCAAGGATGCCGAATAAACAGATGGACTGGCCTGGAGAAGCAAATCGGCAAGGCGTTCAGTCTGCGCATCGCCGGTCGCGACGTTTTGGTTTCCATCCAGCATGCGTGTCAAGTCCTTTGCTGCTCAAGGGCCGCTATGTCGGCAGATACGGGACCGTCTTGAGCAGACGAGAGAACGTAGAATTTGGATTTGCCCGCAATATGCGGTGATTTTGGCATCAAAGCCGGGAGCCTGGGCGCAAGCGAGCAGCCCTCATCTGGAACAAGTGACGATAGCGACATCTGCAATCCCGACCTATCCCAACATCTCGAGGTAAGGAACGACCTGGAAACCGTACGCCACGTAACGGTAGGGCTAGCTCCCTTGGTGAAACTGTTCAAAATTGAACACATTTCATCAGTCAAGATACGGCTACCCGGGCCCAATTTCACCAATTATATTGTGAAACCGACCGGTCCAGCACATATAATTAGAGGGGTTCGGCCGCCCATTCATTGCTCCCCAACGACGCGGCCGAAGACAAGGATGCCAAAACCGGCATAAAGCGGTATACAGCGAAATACGGATAATCGACTCGCGCCCTTCGGCGCATAGTCGTGACGCTGATTTCTCGCCATTTGATATACCAAGTCTAGATTGAGGAACTGACACGATGACCCAGGCCGCGTTCCCTGCTTCGTTCGCGCAGCAGAGACTATGGTTCCTCGATCAACTTGAGCCCGGAACTGCCGCCTATAACATTCCTCGCGCCTTCCGGATCACGGGTCCGCTGAACGTTGACGTATTGACTCGGTCTTTCCAAATAGTCATACAGCGCCACGCCTCGCTGCGCACTGTCTTTGATTCTGTTGAGGGCGAAGCCCGGCAAATCGTGTTGTCCGATGTGGATGTGAATATCCCCGTCGTCGATCTGGCCGCATTCCCGGAGAGTGAGCGCGAGACCGAGGCCCTACGCATTGCCAGTGAGGAAGGGAAAAAGCCTTTTGACCTGACCGAAGGGCCATTACTTCGGCACATCCTAGTCCGGCTGTTGCCGGAAACACATCTCCTCGTCTTGGTGATGCATCACATTATCACCGATGGGTGGTCTATTGCGATTCTCTTCCGCGAAGTGACAAAGTGCTACGCGGCCCTTACAAAGAATGAGAAGCCTGAGCTTCCCGAACTGCGTCTCCAATACACAGAGTATGCGCAGCGGCAACGTGCGTACATGAGCGGTAAGGTGCTCACGCGGGAAATAGAACACTGGAAAAACAAGTTGGCCGGTGCACAAACGTTGCTCGATCTACCAACCGACCATCCGCGTCCCAGCGCACATAGTTGGCACGGCGCCAGAGCGGAAATCAGCCTGAATAGCGCCACCCTGGGGAAACTGAAGGCCCTCGCGCGGGCCGAGCGTTCCACTCTGTTCATGGTTGCCGTAGCTGCATTTCAGTCCTTGCTCTGGCGGTACGCCAACCAGGAAAGCATTCTGATCGGCGCTCCCATCGCGGGGCGTAATGAAGTCGAAATTGAAGACATGATCGGTCTGTTCGTGAATACATTGGTCTTCCGGACTGATTTTTCGACCGACATGAGCTTCCGCGATCTGATTCAGCAGGTTCGATCATTCGCTCTTGAAGCTTACATGCATCAGGATCTTCCCTTTGAGAAGCTCGTCGAGGAGTTGGTCCCACAGCGTTCGTTGGACACGCATCCGCTGTTCCAGGTCATGTTCACCTTCCAGAACATTCCCAAGCAGGTTTTTGAGATTCCAGGACTCAGAATCAAGGAGATGCCCTTCGAGGCCGGGATCGCCAAGTTAGACCTGTCGGTCGAAGTGTGGGAGAACAGCGAGTTCCACTGCCAGTTCGAGTACAACACAGATCTGTTTGAGCTGGCGACGATTCGCCGGATGTTGGGACATTTCGAAAATCTGTTGAACGCTGTGGTGGAGAATCCCGATCTGAGTCTGGCTAAAATCCCGATCATGAGCGTCCAGGAGCGTCAGCAGGTGCTGATGGACTGGAATCAGACCGCGACCGACTATTCCAGGGACGTGCCCCTTCACCGAGCATTCGAAAGTCAGGTGAATCGCTCTTCTAACGCGACCGCGTTTCTGTGGGCAGGAAGAAATTGGACCTATCGGCAGCTCAACGACGAAGCTAACCGACTTGCGGATTTGCTAGTCAAGAAAGGCGTCACGCCGGGCTCTCTGGTAGGAGTTTTTCTGGAACGTTCTGCGGAAATGGTGGTGGCCCTTCTGAGTGTACTCAAGGCCGGAGCTGCCTATGTTCCGCTCGATCCAGCGTATCCACTCGAACGCCTGAGGTTCTTAATCGACGATGCTTCGCTGTGCAGCATCGTTACTCACTCCTCGATTAAGAATGGTTTGCCGGACAACGCGCGCAACGTGGTGGCATTCGATACGGAGGGCGATCGCCCTGGCGGCGAGCCCACGACCAATCCTTCAATATTAGTTTCCAGCGATCAACGCGCTTACGTAATCTACACCTCGGGTTCCACGGGAACGCCCAAAGGGGTGGAAGGAACGCATCGGGGGGCGATGAATCGGTTCTCCTGGATGTGGCGGAGCTATCCGTTCCGAGCGGGAGAGGTTTGCTGTCAGAAGACGAACCTGGGATTCGTGGATTCCATCTGGGAGATCTTTGGACCACTGTTGGCCGGAATTCCGAACGTGATTATAGCGCCAGAGGCGGTACGCGATCCCGAGGAGATGCTGCAGGTGCTGGCGCGGGAGCATGTGACTCGGATAGTTCTGGTTCCATCGTTGTTGCGCACGCTGCTGGATTACGCTCCGCAACTGGAGGACCGGGTGCCGGAACTGAGGCTGTGGTCGTGCAGCGGCGAGGTTCTGCCGGCGGATCTGGCCAAACGCTTTCGCGACGGGTTTGCGGAAGCCACCTTGCTGAATATCTATGGCTCGTCGGAAGTGGCTGCCGATGTAACTTGCCACGAGGTGGGGGAGCGGGACCTGGCTGGCAGCGTGGCCATTGGCAAGCCCATCAGCAATACGCAGATCTATCTGGTGGATGTGTATGGCGAACCGGTGCCGGTGGGCATTCGGGGGGAGATTTTTGTGGGTGGGGACGGGCTGGCACGGGGATATCTGAACCGGCCGGAGTTGACGGCCGAACGCTTTGTCCGAAACTGGCTGGCGCCGGAGCAGTCGCCGTGGTTGTATCGCACGGGAGATATGGGGCGCTTCCGCGGGAACGGAGAAATCGAGTATCTGGGCCGCGTCGACAGCCAGGTGAAGCTGCTTGGGCTGCGCATCGAGTTAGGGGAAATCGAGTCGGTGCTGGCGGGGCATGCGGAAGTAGGGGAAGCGGCGGTAGTGGTGAGCGGGGAAGGGGAGCAGCAGAAGCTGGTGGCATACGTGGTGATGAAGGAGGAGGGCAAGGCCGGGCCATCGGGGGGAGAACTGCGGCGCTATCTGCGGGGCAAACTGCCCGAACACATGGTGCCAGCGAGTTACTGGCGGTTGGACGGGTTGCCGTTGTTGGCGAGTGGGAAGGTGAATCGGAGAGCGCTGGCGGGGTGTGGAGGAAAACCGCTGGTGGACCAGGAAGAGCTGGCGGGTCCGGGGAATGAGATGGAAGCAAAGCTGGCGGAGATGTGGCGGGATTTGCTGGGAGTGGAGCAAGTGGGGAGGGAGCAGAACTTTTTCGAGCTGGGAGGACATTCGTTGCTGGTGCTGCAGGTGACAGCCCGAATCCGGCGGATGTTTGAAGTGGAGTTGGCGGTGCGGACTGTATTTGAGGCGCCGACGATTGCGGGACTGGCGAAGGAAGTGGAGAAGGCACAGGCGATGGGCCTGAAGGCAAGCACCCCAATTC
>JBAUAN010000116.1:0-6653 GCA_049675725.1 Candidatus Sulfotelmatobacter sp.
GTACCAAGAGTAAGGACTTGGGATGGTACAGGATTCAAGAAAAAGCGCGCTTCACTTGGCCCCCCTTGATCGCCGTCTATACGACTCCTTTTCTGAGAGTAGCCCTCGCAGCCAATGCTGCGAAGAAGCAGTACAAGCCGTTTACGGAAGCCGATGTAACTCCGGATATGATCAAGCCCGAGATTTTGGTGTATGCCGAGTCGCACGCTGTATTGGGTACCGATATTGCCAACGTTGAGACAATCGTGGTGCTTCCGCACAACAGCAAAGATGCGAGTCAGGCGGTACATCCGACGGAAATGAAAGATGCGTCTCAAGAGTACAAGAACCTACTTGGCTTTAGTGGGGAAGGAAAAGGTCTGGTTGCCATTTTTCCAATCGACGCATGGAACGAAAACGATGATGTGCGGGTTGTTTTCGACAAAACAATACCCGGCTCGAATGGGCCGAACGCCCTTGGCGGTTGTAAGGACTGCAAATCCCGGCTATATCTCGGAAAAGTCAGGTAACGCAGCGGTGTCGCGGGAACCCAGTTGCCGCAGGGTAACCACTCAAAACACGTAGATGCGCGAAGTGAGGCGCTGTCACGTTCATAACTGGTTTGCCCGTTACGCGACCAGAATCCGCCCCATCGTTTGAGCGCTATCTGATTGCAGCAACTACGGGTGCAGCTGCCGAAGGCCGCGTATAATTGCGAACGCATGGGAGACGGAAGAGTTCAGAAGGCGATATGAGCGATTACTTCGCTGGGTCTGACTGGTCGCAGACCTACGCCAAGAAAGCACTGCCGGTTCTTGTCAGTCTTGCCGAGAGCCACAGGGCGACCACTTACACGGAACTCGCGAAGATTCTTCTGGGGGACAAGAGGTATGGGCATCCCCTAATGAGCGCCTTAGGGAGGTTGGGCCGCGCACTAGAGTCGCTGAACGAAGCTGAGCCCAAGAAATACGGGAAAATTCCTCCTATCGAGTTATTGGTCTGCAACCAGAGAACGGGCAGACCAGGGAATCTCGGCCTGAACTTTCTCGGATACAAGAAATCCGAAACCGACAAAATGTCGGAGGCACTGCTCGATACAATCGTATCGCGTGCACACCAGAATATCTTTGAGTACCCACGCTGGCAGCATGTCTTAAAAGCCTTCGGGTTGAAACCGGTAACCTTGAAATTGCCTGCCCCTGAGAGCATCCTTCCGAAGATACGGGAACTTGAGCAGCACGCCACAGGAGAAGGTGAAGAGCATGAACGGCTGAAGTTATTTCTTGCTCAGAATCCCAAGATAATTGGGATTCAATGGAAGAGTGGCGGTGATATCGAACGCGTCCTTCTCTCCGGGGATCGCCTTGATATCAGCTTTCGTGACGACGAAAGGTGGATCGCCGTAGAGGTGAAGGGCAAGCACTCGCCGTTGGCCGACCTGGTTCGCGGAATCTTTCAATGTGTAAAGTACAAGGTGATTTTGGAGGCACAACTGCGATATGAGGCTCTGGGAGGCAAGGTCCAGTTGCAGCGAACCATTCCAAGAGTATTGCTCGCGTGCGGCGCTCCTTTGCCTACCGAACTTCTGACGTTCGCTGAATCCCTCGATGTAGAGGTGAGGTCCGGCATATCGGTGCCGGAAGAATTCGTTCCGACACGTAACACCAAGCTTGACGATCATGTACCTCTCCGGGCGGGATGAACGGCAGAAAAGAAAAGGGCGGAGTGCAAACTTGCGCTCCGCCCAGAAATCTGATGGCGATTGAACTAAGCCGCCGTCTTTCGGCCCTTCGGCTTTGCTGTGGCCTTTGTCTTTTTATCTCGTTTAGCAGCGAGTTCCTCCGCTACAGCCTTTTGGAGTTTCTCACTGTCTACGCGGTAGCGTTTGGCGGCGTCCATGAGAACGTCGTCGCGGCTTGTGGTGGATCGCTGATAAGCCGAATCCAGAAGGCTGATTTCCAGAAGCAGCTTGCAAAGTTCGGCTTCGTCATAGGTGCCCACTTGCTTCGCCAGAAGCTCCTGCGCGGAAGCAGAGTCCTTTTTCGCCTCGGCCTTGTGCCGCTTCGCCAGAGCCGGAACTTGGCTGTAGGAGAGGTGACCGATCAGGTAGTGTGCGACCGTAAGCAAGTCGGCCTTCTTCAACGGAGCCGACGCACGTTGGAGGATCGTGGCCAAGATACGATGCCGAGTCGTAATGGCCAGTTTCTCCTTTTCGATCCGCTTCCGTTCCTCCGCCCGCTCCCGCTCGACTTGCTGTGGTGAAGGCGTGTTGGGATGGTGGACGCGGCAAGCAGGATCGGCACAAACCTTGACGACCTGTCCGCGCTTGCCGCCGTCCATCACGATGGCCTCGGCCATCTTGTCGCATGGCTTCTCGTTGGCCGATAGCTTCGTGCTTGCGCCGTTTGCTTTCGGCTTTTTGATCTCCAACTCCACATACTGATTCCGTCCCAAGGGAGCGCCCTCGCGGGAATTCCACGCCGCCGAAATCTGGATCAGCTGCGGCTTGGTTTCCAGAGTCTTTTTCACAGAAGCGTCAATCTTGGCCCGGAAACAGTCGGGCGAAGTGCATGAATCTTTACGCACGTCGGGAAAAAGTAGTTTGTTGAAACCAGTTCGCTTCGGGCAGTTCACGCACGAACCTGCTTCTGGAACGAGTGTCTCATCCTGCTTGTCAAACGGTGCAGACGTCAGTTGTAGCAAGATGTTCGATTCAATCCACGCAGCCAATAATGCGGTGTGCGTCTTTATGCAGAGTGCGGCAGCGTAGCAGGGGATGAACTTCTTTAGGGCCAGCATGATAGACCGATCGTTAGAGTGACAGCTTCGCATAATCTGCAATAGTCCGACCTTGACTTGACTGACTCACCGATTGAATCGCTCTCGCCCTGCGCGACAACCAGCTAGCAAGAGCCCAACTTCAGTATTGCCGACAATCCAGCCGGAACCCGAACAAATGGCTCTTCGATAAGCGCATTGCCCTATTCTCGCCAGTCGAGATGCTATGCGCGTGACCGCTCCTAGCTCCGGATGTCCGCGCAAGCTGGCGAATTTCGACGGCATGTGGGTGAGCAGGAAATTGTCTATACTCGCAAGCGCGCATGAAATGTCAAATCACTCGCTCTCTAACTCCGGAATCTGCGTGCGAATGCTTACGGCCTTTGTTGCGACCTCCCGCAGCTCGCGGACTGCATCTGATTCTCCTGCTCACTCTGTTCGTCTCCTGCTCCTGGTCTCAATCGCTTGTGATCAAACGCGTGACAGTGATTGACGCCACTGGCCGTGGCCCCGAGCCTAACATGACGGTGATCGCAGATGGCGGTCGCATCGTCGCAGTTGGTCCATGGAGAAAGACACATATCCCAAGAAAAGCCGTAGTCGTCGACGGCAAGGGCAAGTTTCTCATTCCCGGCTTGTGGGATATGCATGTCCACGGCTCGTCAGACGCCCGCGCTCCCTGGAGCCACCTTCTTTTTCTGGCTAACGGAGTTGTCGGCGTCCGTGACATGTCAGGTCCGCCTGACGCCCATGCGTGGCGCGCTGCGCATGCTTCGAACGAAAATCCGTCGCCGACCATCTACCTCGGCAGTCCCATCATCGATGGTCCAAATCCCGTCTGGCCCGAATCCATTGTTGTCACCGATGAAGCTCAAGGGCGCGAAGTGGTGGAACAACAGCGGGAGCATGGCGCAGACTTCATCAAGGTCTACAGCAGGTTATCCCGCAACGCCTACTTCGCGATCGCCGACGAGGCCAACAAGTGTCATATTCCCTTCGAAGGGCATGTTCCGGAATCAGTGACCGCTGCAGAAGCGTCCGACGCTGGCCAGAAAAGCATTGAGCATCTGACACGCGTGGCTGACGGCTGCTCAAAAGAAGAAAAGTCGATCGATTCTGAGATGCAGCAGCAGGAAGCATTGTTCCGGGCGCCCGGCGCGACGATGGCGGCAAAGGTCGACTTAGGGAAAAGCATCATACGCCTTAACATGCGCGTCGTTGAAACTTTTGACGAAGCTACCGCCCAGTCTTTGTTTGCTCTGTTCGTGAAGAATAGAACCTGGCAATGTCCCACCCTCACTTTGCTGCGAGCGCAGATCGACGATCCGCTGCTCGCGACTGACCCACGATTGAAATATTTGAGCAGAGAGGTGCGAGCAAAATGGGATGCCGGTTATTACAAGAACGTTCCTCCCGAGCCTCGGGCCGCAATTGCCAGATTGAATAGGCTTCAATTTGACGAATCCTTGAGGCTTGTCGGGCTCATGTACCGGGCGGGCGTCCCCATCCTCGCCGGGACTGACACCATGAATCCGCAGTGCTTCCCTGGCTTCGGCATCCATGATGAGCTCGCGCTGCTGGTCGATGCCGGACTATCTCCGCTTGCCGCTCTCCAGGCCGCCACTCGAAATGCCGCTGAGTTTATGGGGCAACTTGACCGCCGCGGAACCATTGAGGTTGGCAAGACTGCCGATCTTGTTTTACTCGATAAGGACCCACTCGCCGACATTCATAACACACGCTCGATTCAGGCGGTTGTGCTCAGCGGTAAGCTCTATCCGCGCGCAGCGCTAGATGCGATGCTGGCGAAGGCGCAGACGATAACGAGCAGTCAGGATGCCAGTGCCTCTGGGAAATGAACTGAATGCTGCCTTCCTTAAACGGAAGGTTGAATTGCATCGAACATGCGTTCGGGTCCTGGACAAGTCGGTCAGTCCAATGCAAAACACATTCAATTACAAGCTCAACACTTCCGCGTAGCCCACGAGTCACGAGCAACCCTTATCCTACCGATTAGGGAAGGTTTGCCGACTAACCGGAATCGATTCTCTACGAGGGTAGGTTCGAAGGGCGTTCCGACGAAGTTCGTAGTGCGGATCACGCGATAATCTTTTTCTTCTTGCGAATGCGCCGGCGCCATACGAGCCAAGCACAAAAGGCTAGAGTCCCACTGATGAGATACAGAATGTGCGAACTAGTCCAGAGAACGGTACGGAGAATCAGACCGAGACGCTCGGCTCTTCTAACGGATTCCGCAGGAATGACGACGGATTTGCTCCAATCCATAGTTTTTAAGCGAGGCAAAAAACCCTGGCGCACACAGCCTTCAAGGTCATAGACACCGAGTTGCCTGGAGTAGTGACTTGCTACGATCAAGTCGCGAGAGAATTCATCCCAGTCAAGCGGCCCCGATCCAACTCCCGGAGGTGTTTCGCCGTCGGTACTGCCCACCGAGATGCCTTGCGCTCCACGACCCAATGACCAGATCATCGCCGCCCCTATCGGGCGGGCAACATTCGTATAGAGCATCAGATATTCTTCGTTTCCGCGGACATCTATGGTGCCGAAAAGCCGATCCAAAAGCGTGGAGTGGACACTGCGTTCTGCGGGGAGATATGGCATTTGGTAAGTCTGAACGACATATCCTTGCGATTGAAGCTCTGAGATTAGTCGCGAGTATTCCATGCGTGCGCGTTCAATTCGCTGGCCATCCATGCTCCGTCGAATCAACGTGGTGATCAGTTGCCACCGATGGGTCTTGAGAGCCGCGAGTTCAGCAAAGTTCGGTTCGATGTCCAGCCCGACCGCAGCCCATTTCAGACCATTTTCGGTAGTCCACTCCTCGAAGGCAGCTATGCGAGCCATTGCCGCAGGAAAATTATCCGCATTGAGGTAATATCCCTCCTCTTTTGGCAGCATTATCCATGCTGTGACACGAATCCCAGCCTGATTCAAGCGACGTACTAAGGCGCTTCGTTCTGGCGCGAAGTCGAGAATAGCAACGGCGACTTCTGCGTGCAGCTCGTTCAGCGAAACGAACAAGTTACGATCGGCAAACAGGGACTGCATCTCCTCGACACCTTTGTCGCAACAGGCAAAGCCAATTTCAGGAGAAGATCCCGGGCCCTGGACACGAATTCCAGCAGGACCCTGCGCGACAACTGCCATGAGCACGGCAGAGTGGCACATAAATGAGAAAAGTAGAGTACGGGCTGGGCCGAAGATGTTCGGGTGTATCGCGCGGGCTCGCTTCACAGAACATTAATGCTACTGGAATTCCGACTCAACTGGCGAGCGACGGGCCACTCTTCCCTAATCTTGCAAAGGAAGGTTAGCCGACAAGGACTAAGCCGCTGGCGCGGCGGACGCTACCGCGTGGATAGACCGAGAGAGTTCAGGAGCAGCTGACATAGTGTGGGTCATAGGGAAAGGAGATTCCTGTGACCCGTTTACGCAAGATGATGCTGGAGGAACTTCAGCGTCGCAACTACTCTGCCATCACCACGCGCAATTACCTGCGGGTGGTAAGCGACTTCGCCAAGCATTTTGGCAAGTCTCCCGACAAGCTCGGTCCCAACGAACTTCGAACGTATCAAGCCTACCTACTGACAGAACTCAAACTGACGCCCGGCACGGTGGTCAACCGGGTCGCTGCGCTGCGCTTCTTTTTCATTAAGACGCTCAAGCGCCATCAGTTTCGCGAGTTCTTGCCCTACCCTCGGGACCGGCGCCGGCTGCCGACGGTGCTCAGCCAAGAGGAAGTTGCGCGCTTGATCGATGCGGCGGGAAACCTTTTTCGACGGACGCTACTGATGACGCTCTACGCCACCGGCATGCGACGCTCCGAACTCGCCCATCTCAAAGTCAGCGATGTCGATAGCCAGCGGATGATCATC
>JBAUAN010000117.1:0-3870 GCA_049675725.1 Candidatus Sulfotelmatobacter sp.
GCGCGCTGGTGAATCTGTTTGTGAGCCGCAGAAAACTGCTCGCGGTAGCGTAGGCGCGTCCGGCTTCGCTCCTCCGCGCGGTTGCAACGGCGGTGCTGACCAGTTCCGGCATCCGAGACCGCAACCGGCAGCGCAATTCCCTGAACACTGTTGTTAGTCGACCTGGCACGAGCGCTTATTCAGAGTGTCCCTAGAGATTGAGGGGGTTGTTACTAACACAGGGGTAGTGCACTACTGCCCCCCGCGGCTGCCGAAATGCTCGTGATGGACTCCGGATTGGACATCGCACCCGACAATTTGCAATGCCAACCATCCGGTCGTAGCAGCCCGGTTCGCTCTTGGCCCTCGTAGCCAGGAACGTTTTGGGGCCTGGTCCAATCGGCGGGAACGCGCAGGCCGGCAAAGATTCGCTTCGAACAGTTCTATTGCCGCGCGCCGTTCAGGGAAGGATTGAAAACTGCGGGGGTGCGATATTCTGCACCCCACAGTGGTTACGCCATTAAGCTGCCGCTGCCGTTGTCACTGGTTGCGTCAGACGTTCCACTTCTGCCCAAGCCAGATCGTTCGCGTCCTCGCCCTCGAAGCTGTCAATTGCACCCAGTTCGGGACGACCGATTACGTAAATGCTGCCCTTCTTTACGGTCAGCTCATTCTTCTCGTAACAGCGGCGACTCCCCATTACGATGACGGAAGCATTCTTGCTAGCGACAGCTTCCGCTGCCTGAGACGGTCCCGCTTGATCCACTGCCTTCGATTCGAGAGTGATGGCAGCCTTGCCGTTCACCTTCGCCGTCTTAAGGGATGGAATAACCTTCGGGGTCACGCCAGAACCATCAGTGCGATGGATTAACGTGTTGCGAAGGCTGCGAACGCGGGTCGCTAATTCACCTTGTTGAAGCTGCTCGCCTACCGCAGTTAAGGTGCTGATCGTCTCGTTGACCAGATTTGGGTCAATCTCGAACGGAATCCCCATGCTCTTGCAGGTAGTAAGGGACTTCGGTTTCCCTGCGGCTTCGAGGGCCGTCGCATCGATGGTCACTTCTTCGCCTGCTGCTTTCAGCAAGTCCGAAGCGAAGTCGAAGAGCTTCCAGCCCTTCGATGAGGAGCGAGGCAGCCTGCGACTGAGGTCCACATTGCTAGCGATGACCTTCGCGATCTTGATGCCGATCTTCTCAAGCTTCGTGTGCTGGGGCTTGGGAACTCGCAGAGACTTGGCTTCGTCAGCATCCATGTCTTCGTAGGCCAAGATAGCGTTGGCTTCAATCAATGCGAGTACCTCTTCGGGTTTGGCGTCTTTTGGCTTGTTGGTCACCAGGCCGATGACCTCGATGTAGCGGTCGGCGTAGTAGGCATTCTTCAATGCCGTGGGGTTGATCGTTTTCTTACGTTCCCTACCCGTCTTGCCATTCGTCTTGGCGTCCTCAGCAGTCTGTTCAAGGAAGCCTTTTGAGAACAGAGAACATGACTTCTTGTGGTCACTATTCAAGCGACCACAATCGGGACATCCGCCACGAAGCTGGGCGATCTTATGTTGGATGGTCTTGAATGCGTATTCCACGTCATACTGCTGACAGAAATTGTCGTACCATTCTTCGAATCCAGCCTTGATGCCCGCTGCTTTGCGGACCCCCGCATTTGCACCACGCTCGGACAAGAAGGACTGCACCATTGCAAGGTAGAGAATCAGTTCAGCTTCCACATCGAATTTTTTCTCCGCCGCCTTATGTGCTCCCTCTTCCGCCTCTTCGAATGCCTCCTTGAATTCCTCAGCAGTCGCGAAGGTGGGAGCCTCGTAGTTGATCCCAGCGATCCGAGATGAAAATTCCTGGACTGCGGCCAGTTCGCAACTCGCCTCAACTTGAGGCGAGTTAGGGGTTGATGTTGAGGAAGGTGCATCCTTCCCGTTGTCGTTTATTGCGGTTACAGCCTCTTGATAGAACATGATTGTATTGCTCTACTTTCGCGGTGATTTTGTTGTGCGCGACCCTCAGTTCGGGCCGCCCTTAACGTCCTAATACCGGCGTGGCGCAGGAATTCCCCCTTAATTTCGCGAAATTGGTTCCTTTCCTGGGGCGCAGCGGTGGGCCGGGCACGCCACCCGGCAACCTATACACAGCCACGGCCCGGGAAGTGGGCGCGACGCGTGGGGCGCCAGTTGGTCCTCGGGTCCTCAAGCCGTCAGAGGCGACCGGGCGAGGTTCGCAGGCAAAGCTGAGGACCGTCTTTGGCCCCATCCACGAAGAGGTTCATATCTCGGCAAGATCTTTGCTAAGCGCGGGCTGGAAAAGCCGGGGAGCCCAAGTTGGGGGAATTTAGCACCCTGTCCACCTTGGACTGCCCTGCCGGGAATTGCGACCGGGCAAATTCTCCATGCCAGGCGGTTCGACGGGATGTGCCTCCGGCGTGTGCCCGGGGAGCCCGGCTTTTCCCAGCGTTGACGGAAAAACCCTGGAACCGGCTTCGAAGGAAACACTTGCGACGGGAACGGAGAGGGGTCAACGACCCCCGGGGGATCGAGAGTGCCGCCCCTTCCCCGAAGACCAGAGACTTCGGGGTTAGAAGAGAGAGACCGGCACCCTGCACAGAGCAACGAAACGACGTCAAGCAGTTGCTTGTTCTCAGCGAGTAATCCGCGCTCGGGTCGATAGCGCGCGGACCCAGCCGTGCCGACCTGCCCGGTAGAAGAAACGACAGCACATCAGGGGGACCTGGGTCGAGGTTGAGTCCCAGTCCATGTTCCGGCAGGAAACATACGCCTTGGACGTGGGACGCGAGCGAGATTCGCGGACGGGATTGTGCCGGCGCATGGCCCCTCCGGCTGTCAGGGCGAGCGAAACTCGTGGGGCAATGAAAAAAGGCGGCGGGGCCACCGCCGCCTTTTGTTGATCGAACGATTAGATGTGTTGGTAATTCGTGACGCTGAGGCCTTCGGGGGAAATGACGCCATCAATCACAAGAATCTTGCCGTGACAGTTGCAAGTAGTGTCGTGGCACATGCCATACACAAGGCAGCGAGTGCCAAGCGGCAGAGGGGCACCTGCATCTAAGTGGCGAGCATATGCCGTCTCCAGAGCTTGCTGGTGGTTGGAAGACAAACATGGGTAAAGGTCAGCACGTTCATCGTTGAAGAAGGTGACTGTGTATCCATCTATTTTGTTAGTGCTATTGCTCATCTGAATTCTCTTTTCGAGGTTGAAAGTTAACAAAAAGAACGTAGCCGCAGAACAACGTAACCGCGTCCTCAATCTCTAATACCCAACGATTGGAAAAAGCCTGATAAGAAATCTGTTCCGGGCGCGCTGGTCTCGCCTGAGCTGCATCATGATTTCTAGGAGCGAGAGCTCCCGGAGGAGTGGCGCTCCTCGTGAGAGACGACTTCCTCCGAATGGACCGGCTTTGGAGCCGGCCTTGGAGTCCTGCCGGGGTCGGGCCCCATTTGCCGGCGAAGGGGCGAATAATCGAGATCCGGTCGGAGTCAGGGCCAATGCCGATGCCGCCAGGCACGGCCAACCTGGTTCGCCGGCGGAACCAGCCCCGATACGACCTGGCTCCCGCTAACCCAACCGAGCCATTCGTCAAGCCGGCCGCGAGATCCAACCTCCGAGCGCGCGCCGGATGCACACCGCCGGAGGCCGACGCGCGGCGGCGGACCGGAGCGAAATCTACAACTAAGAGATTTGATGACTACCAGAACCCTTGAAAAAGAAGCACCAGCCACGGACGTCCCACGAATCTGGGACATCATCCGCGGCAAATTCAGACTGCTTCTGACGAGGATTACATGAGTAACAACGATTTGACTCACAAAGGTGAAGTTAGCTCCCAGCCCGACACCGATCGCAATTCCAGCATGAACCCGAACCCTGAGAC
>JBAUAN010000118.1:0-31423 GCA_049675725.1 Candidatus Sulfotelmatobacter sp.
ATGGAATGACCCAGGGGCACGACAGCACACGAGCGTCTTCTATGGTCAGAGGGGCTGGAAGTCGCGAACCAACCCGCGCCTCCGGCGGAGGGAGAAAAATGTTCTTGACATCCCCTTTTATAGACCAGGCGATTTCACTCATCGTCAACGGCGAATTCCGGCCACTGCCAGCATCCGGCCCGTCTTCCCTTTTTCGGCGCGATAGGAGAACAGCAGATCGGTGCGGCAGTTGGTGCAGAGCGGCGAGGCTGCGATGCTTTTCGCCGGGACGCCGACGGAGAGCAGTTGGCGGCGGTTGGCTTCGGCGAGATCGAGAAAAAGCTTAGGCGGCAGTTCGCCGTGGCCGGGAGCGCGGGCTGAGAGAAAGAGAAGCGGATATTTTTCGCGGACGGGATCGGAATCTTTGACTTCGCGGAACAACTTCGCGGCGTACGAAAACTGAGATTCGAATTTCGTGCGAACTTCTTCGCCCACCTCGTAGCAGCAGCCGCCAATGCCGGAGCCGATCGCGGCCTTCACATCCTCAGGTCGGGTGCCGAACCAGCGGTGCATTTCTCCTACACCTTTTTCGACGATTCGTTTTACCGTGCCGCGCCAGCCGGCGTGGAACACGCCCACGGCATGGTGTTTGGGGTCAACCAGTATGATGGGGAGGCAATCCGCAGTCTGAATGCCGAGCAGCAGGCCGGGAGTTGTGGTGATCAGACCGTCTCCGGTTAGCGGTTCGCCCGGCTCCGATGCGACCTGATGCGAGTCGATGTGATGAATGATGTCGGAGTGGACCTGGCGGAGGGTGATGAGCTTCCAGCGCTGCCCGTTACTTCCGTCATTATGATTACGTTCGTTGTGACGGGGGCTGGGGGCTTCGAGTCCGCGCAAGAAGGCGATGCGATTGCGGTCGACCGTGGCGCGGGGATCATCTTTGGTGAAGCCAAGGTTCAGATCAGCTTTGCCATAGGCGCGGGAGAATCCGCCGGTGCGCGTGGAAAAGCCGTGGACCAGCCACGAAATCTTTTCCAGACTCTGCGCGCGAAGGATGCTGAGTTTCGGTCGCCTGCTGATTCGTTTGGGAGCTCGGGTTGACACAGGGTTATGTTACTCGAGGCGGCCGTGCCTACACCAAGCCGGCTCGCGCCGGCTGGACGGGCAAGAGTGCCCGTCCCCACACGTGGACGCGTGCCACGTTCGTCCGATATAGTTTTAGTTGGTTATGTTTGAGAATTTCACGGCTACGGATCGCTGGACGAAGAAGAAGGTCCACTGCGTTTACCAGGCGATGATCGTGGCGATTTCTACGCGGCACGCCGACGCCGTGGACATCAAGTTTCTGGTGGACGGGAAAAAAGCCTGCGTGGCATTGCCCCATCCGGCGTGGGTGGAATACAGGAACCGTACCGGAAAGATGATTACCGACTCGCTGGCTCTGGAAATTGCGGGGCATTACTTGAAAACGGCAATCGAGTCCGGCGAAGGCTCCGGGCGCGAGATGTACTCTCTGACCGTGGAGGAGACGCTGGCGCATCTGGATGCCGCCGTCTCGGCGATGCAAGCGGAAGTGACGGCGTAAGGTCTTTGCTGTCCGCTTCCTGAGAGGGTCAGCGCATGTTCAAAACCGTTGTCACTCATCTTCTCTCAGCGTTTTTCCCATTTTGCGCATTTTGTATGTATTTGATAACGCAGGATTTTTCGCGCGGCCCCTGCGTGGCTGATGACTGCCGTGATTACGCTCACTTGGCAGACCGGGGGGTTTGAGGCACAATACCGCGTTTGCCTTTTCGGCTGTCGTCGTTCTGGGTTCTTGAGGAGATTTTATGGCCACGACCATGCACATCAGCAACGTCGCTGAGTTGCTGAGCGAAGGCAGGACGCACTTCAACCTGTCTCCGGCGCTTCTGGTGGAGCACGCGATCCGTCGCAATGAAGCCAAGCTGGCGGCCAACGGCTCGCTGGTGGGCTACACCAACCGCACCGGCCGCTCTCCGAAAGACAAGTTCATTGTGAAGGACGAAACCACGGCGAACACAATCGCCTGGGGCGCGGTGAACGCTCCAATCGAGACGGAAAAATTCGACGCGCTGTATGAGCGGGTGATGGAACACCTGCGCGGACGGGAACTTTTTGTGCAGGATCTTTTTTGCGGAGCCGATCCGGCCTATCGCCTGCCGGTGCGCGTTGTGAACGAGTATGCCTGGCACAATCTGTTCGTGCGGCAGCTGTTTCTGCGGCCTACGGCGGAGGAACTGAAAGCGCATCAGGCGGAGTTCACGGTAATTGCGGCGCCCGAGTTCAAGGCCGATCCGAGGCGCGACGGCACCAACTCGGAAGTGTTCATTCTGCTGAATTTTTCCCGCAAGACGGTGCTGATCGGCGGAACGTCCTATGCCGGGGAGATGAAGAAATGCATTTTCGGCATCATGAATTTTCTGTTGCCGCCGCGCAACGTGTTCCCCATGCACTGCTCCGCCAACGTGGGGCATAACGGGGTGAGCGCGCTATTTTTTGGACTGTCGGGAACGGGCAAGACCACGCTTTCCGCCGACCCTTCGCGCGATCTGATCGGCGACGACGAACACGGCTGGAGCGCGAACGGAGTCTTCAATTTCGAAGGCGGATGCTACGCCAAGTGCATCAAGCTCTCGAAAAAGAACGAGCCGCAGATATGGAATGCGCTGCGGTTTGGCTGCGTGCTGGAAAATGTGACGCTCGATCCGCGGACGGGAATTCCCGATTACAACGACGACAGCAAAACCGAAAATACGCGCGCCGCCTATCCCGTCGATTTCATCGACAACGCGGTGATTCCCGGAATCGGCGGGCATCCGAAGAACGTGGTGTTTCTGACTGCGGACGCTTTCGGCGTGCTGCCGCCGATCGCACGCCTGACTCCGGAGCAGGCCATGTATCACTTCTTTTCCGGCTACACCGCGAAAGTGGCCGGCACAGAAACCGGAGTGAAAGAACCGCAGGCAACATTCTCCACCTGCTTTGGGTCGCCGTTCTTACCGCTTCGGCCCAAGGTGTACGCCGAAATGCTGGGCCGCCGCCTGCGCGAACACAACGCGCAATGCTGGCTGGTGAATACTGGCTGGCAGGGTGGACCCTACGGCGTGGGCAGGCGCATGGACATTCCCTACACACGCGCGATGGTGGACGCGGCTGTGGAAGGCGAACTGGCTCGCGAAGAATTCGAAATCGAGCCAACCTTTGGATTCAGCATTCCCAAGTATTGTCACGGCGTGCCTCCGCAAGTGCTGAATGCGCGCGGGAAGTGGGCGGATAAAGCCGCGTACGATAAAGCTGCGGAAGATTTACGCAACCGCTTTGCCAAGAACTTCGAGAACTTTGACGCACCGCCGGAAGTGAAGGCGGCCGGGCCGCGGGCGCAGCGGTAAAATTCCTCGGTCTTGGCTTCTGCCAGGCATCCTTTCGTAGAATTGCACCGCCCTTGGAGCGATCCTCCCGAACCCACTCAGTTTCATGGCCTTGCGAGGTTCCGCCCCTGTGCCAAAAACGCACCGCAAGTGCTTGAAACTAATGCACTTAAATAGTGCCACTGAATCGGTTTAACTGGCCGCTGCGGGGCGGTCACGGCTGCCCAGTCCTGCAGTTCGACCCACACCTTCCACGCTCGCCAGCGGGCACCGGAATCGCCGCATCGTGGGCTTCCTGAGACTAGCCGGATACAGCGGAGACGGTGGCCCACTCAAGCCTGGTTTTGTGTTGAGTGGGGCAGTTCCCGGGCGTGGGCATCGACGGGGGCGCCGGGCTTCGCCCAGGCTTGGACGGCCGAGGCGGCCGTCGCCACATGAGTTTTTTCGCTACAGCGTCACCTCCATCTGCAGGGCTTCGATGGTTTCGTTCAGCGTCTTCTGCGCGGCCTCGCGTTTCTGTTGCAGGTCGGTGATTTCGTGGCGCAGGGACTGCATGCGGTCTTCCTGCTCGTTCAATTCTTTTACGTAGCGTTCGACCAGCGCTTTTTCTTCGGCGCTGCCTTTCAGGGCTTTCATGTTTTCACGCACGCGCTGCTGATCGTCGGAGATGCTGGAGATCTGCGTTTTTCGCCCAGCGATGGTGGCGTCGAGCTGCGCGATGTCGTTTTTCTCCAGGATCACTTTGCGCAGCACTCGTTCCGTTTCGGTGTTGATCATTTTCTGCACCAGGAAATATTTGACCTGATCGTCGGTGACGTTCGTCAACTGATAGCTGTTCAGGATGGGACGATATTCTTTGACGGTCAACTCCGTGGTCTTTTTCGGCTCGACGGTGAGGCGGAAGCGGTGGAACGACGCGGAACTCTCGGCGGGAGTTTCGTCGTCGGTGAGCTTCCATCCGGGGCGCGCGGGATGCTCGATGACCACTGTGCGCGGGGAAGTGTCGCGGTTGCGGATGGTATAAGTATTTTCCTGGCGCTCCTGGGTCATCTGCGTCATGGTGCCGTGCGCGATGATCACTTTGGTGACGTGCTGGTTCTCGGCTTTCTGCTTGGCGTCGACCAGCACGCCGAGGTCGGCCGCGTAAGAGAGCAGACGTTTTTCGCCGGGCTTGATCGGGTCCATCAGGCCCTCGCCGGCGAAGGCGTCGCCTTCGAGCACGTTGAAGCTGCCGCCATCGAGTGTGAGGTCGGTGGTGTTGTTGACCCAGAGCGCGCGCAGGACGGAACTCTCGGAAGGATTCCACACGGAAACTTTTTCTGCGTCGATGCGCGATTGCAGAATCGGAACAAGCGCTGACTGATTCTTGTGAATGGTGACGCGGTCTTTGAGTTTGTATTCGAAGAGATCGCCGAGGTCGCGGGTCTCGGCAGTGGAGGTCGCGGATTCGAGAGAATCGGCCATTGCGGACGCGCTGGGGCGAGGAGCCATGCCCATGGATTCGTACATTCCGCCGCCGGCGCCGCCGCCATTGCCAGCGCCGAAGCCCCTGCCTGAACCAACGCCGCTGCCCGCCGCTGAGTATCTGGAGCTCTTTGATGCCATGCCCATGTGCTCGTACATAGTGAGGCCGGCATTCGGACTCATCAAGGCGGCATTGGAGTCATTCGGAGACGCAGAGGGCGGAGGAGGCGCGGGTGTTTCCTCCAGCGTGGCTTCATGCGTCTGCGGCGAGAGCATCGCATTCTCCGGCAACGGCACCACCGGCCTTCGCGTGTAATACGGCTGCGAGAGGTCCTGCACAAACGACTGCGGCGCGCCCGCCACCAGCGCCAGCTCCACATCCTTCCAGTCTTCGCCGACCGTGTTGTCGACAATGGCCCAGCCCTGCAGCAGCGGCTTGCCCTCGTTCGGAATCACGATGCGGTAGGTGCTTTTCCACACCGGAACTTCGCTGATGTAGCTGACCAGCAGCTCGCGGTCTCCGTCGCCGGCCGTAGAAATCGTCATGCGGCGGACATCCTGATCGCGGGTGGAGGCGACGAGGCCGAGATATTTGCCGACTTCTTCGTTCACTTCTTTTTCGGCGACGCGAACGCTGGTGGAAGGCGTGAGATCGAACACGCGAACTTCTCCGGCGTCGCTGACGATGGAAATCTGATCGACCGTGATTTTCTGATCGCCTTTGATGGGAACCTCGCGCTCGTCGATGCTGAGCAGGCGGCCGGTGACGCTTTCCGATCCACTCTTCACTTCGAGGCGCGCGCCGCGCAGGGCGTCGAGAAATTGCGCCGTGGTGGGATTCTCTCCCACCGGCAAATGCAGCGAGCCGAGGCGCTTGGCCAGCGGCGCGTTCGAGTTGTAGCTGACGCCGGTGATGCGTCCCTTGCCCAGATCGAGCACGGTGAGCGACTTCAGCACGTCGTTGAGCTGCGCGGTGGTGAAATCCACGTTCACGTCCTGGCTGCCGTGGACATGGCCGGCGTGCTCAAAATATCCGACGCCGTTCTTGTAAAGGATGACGCGGGTTACGGGCAGCCGTGCGGCCGCGTCGCCGGGGTTTGGGGTTACAGAAGAAGACTGGCCAAATGAAAATGTAACAAGCAGCAACCACAGGACTGCAATTTTCGAAGCGCGCATGATTCCTCCGTCGATCAGGGCCGGACGTCACAGATAGAACGCAAAGCGCGTCAGCACTTGCATCGTGCTGGCGCGTACTTGCGTCTGTGCTCGTGCGACGGTCGCTGCCCTGCAGGGATTTAGACACCGAGCGGAGGCGTCTGGGCGGTCGGATGCAGACTCTGAGTTTTGAGATGGCTGAGGGCTTCGGGTGCCCCATTTTCTCGCGCACTTGCGAGAAGTGGGGGGGCGGTGTGGACGACTCTTACCGTTTGGAGCCGGCGGCATTTCGCGGGCAAGAGTGCCCGCGCCACATTTGCGTGGCAGCCGTGGCCATTGCAATGCAGCGGGGCTTCGCCCACGCTGGACAGCCGAGGCGGCTGTCGCCACATCAGTGGCTTATGCTTTCTTCAGCAGTCTGGTTAGCCAGATCAGGAAAATCGCGCCGATGATGGCAACTACGATTGTGCCGATCAAGCCGCCGGCGTGGATGCCGAGCGCGCCCAGGAGCCATCCGCCGATCACGGCGCCGACGATGCCGAGCACGATGTCCATGATGGTGCCGTAGCCGCCGCCCGTCATGATCTTGCCCGCAGCCCAACCGGCGATCAGCCCAACCACAACCCACCAAATCAAACTTGTAAGCATGGAAGCCTCCTTAAGACTTCTTTCTTCTGACGCGAGAGATCGGGCCCGAGAGATGGTGGAGAGGAGATTATGGCCGCGGGGCGAAGCTGTCAAGATGAGGTGGTTGGCGGAAGCGTCCAGTTTGGCGGCTAAGGAAAGCCGGTCGAGCGTCGCTCGACTGGACAGCCGAGGGCGGCTGTCCCCACATGACCTGTCTCCCGAGCTGAGATCGGGTATGGTTTCCCACGCTCCTGTCGCGCGGCCTCTGTGGTTAAATCAATTCATGTTCGCGCGCAAGATTCGCGTGGAGTATGAAGAGCTCGGGCGGAAACTTCCCTGCCCCATCAAGTGGCTGGATAGTTTTTCCATGCGCAACTTTACGAATGCCAGCGTCTTTGACGACACGTTGCCTGTTTCTGACGGACAGATGGAAATTGGAAAGAACGTGCCGCTTGATCAGCTGAAAGAGGCGATGGAGGACTGGTTTCGACGGAAGGGATATTTGGGGAAGGGGGCGGCGCTAGTGGTGACGGAGAACTGAAGGCCGTGGTGAAAACTCCCTGCGCAGCCGCTGGCGGCGCCGGCTTGCATGGAGTCCTTCGCTTCGCTCAGGGTGACAAACTGTTTTTCCGCTTATTTGTCGTAATGCAGCAGGGACATCACGTCGTAGCCTTTCAGTTTGTCGCGGCCGTGGAGGAAATCGAGTTCGACTACGAAGCCCAGGCCGGCGATGTCAGCGCCTAGGGACGAGGCCAGCTTGGCGGTGGCTTCGGCGGTGCCGCCGGTGGCCAGCAGATCGTCGACGATGAGAACACGCTGGCCCTTCTGGATGGCGTCTTTGTGAATCTCGAGCGAGTTGGTACCGTACTCGAGTGCGTAATCGTATTTCATCGTTGGGGCGGGAAGCTTGCCGGGCTTGCGCACGGGAACGAATCCAGCCTTGAGGCGATAGGCGAGCGCGGGACTGAAAATGAAGCCGCGTGCCTCCATGCCCAGGACGAGATCGACCTTCTCCTTGGCGTAGTAGTCGAAAAATTTATCGATGAGCGCGGCGAAGCCGGTTTTGTCTTTCAGCAGCGTGGTGATGTCGTAGAAGAGAATGCCGGGCTTGGGAAAATCCGGCACCTCGCGGATCATCCGCTTCAGTTGATTGGCGGTCAGGCCGGCACGAGGCTTCGACTTCGTCTTCTGTTTCTTGTGCGAACTCTTCTTCTGCGAACTTTTCTTCTGCGAGCTTTTCTTCTTCGAGCTGGGCGGCACTTACCACGCTCCTTCGATGCGAAACAAATTCAGTCCGGCGGCGGGCTGGGTTTCCGATTCCTCCACGTTATCGACGCGAGCCGCGCGCGGGCCTTCGCGCAGACGCGAACGCAGAGCCGTCAGCTGATCGCGGGTTCCCTGCGCAAGAATCTCCACGCTGCCATCGGCGTTGTTGCGCACCCATCCGGCGATCCCGAGGATGTGCGCTTCCCGCTCCACAAACCAGCGGAACCCCACGCCCTGCACGCGCCCGCGAACGATGAAGCGGCGAGCCTCGGCGGCTTTTTCGGTAGAGGTCATGCTCTTACCACGTGTCCCTTGCCACGTGTCTCTTGCCACGGGTCATCCTGAGCGAAGAATCAGCCTCGCGAACGCGAGGCTGATTCGCGGTCGAAGGATCCCTTCTCGTTCCACTCGCACCCACGGCGCAGCAAGGCGTTCTTACGATGCAACCGACGGCCTCTGATGGAAACTCCCCGACGAGTTCATCGTGGTAGCCGCGTACACGGGGTCCTTCGACTACGCAGCCGTCCGCTTCGCGGACGTCTGCTTCGCTCAGGATGACACTCCTTGAGGTTCCTTAAACGTTCCGTGAGGGAGGTCGCGATTATGCTCGCGACAGATAGGCGCCCTCGGCTGTGTCCACTTTGATTTTCTCGCCTTCGTTGATGAACGGCGGAACCTGCACCACCAGGCCGGTTTCAGTGCGGGCGGCTTTGGTCACGCTGCTGGCGGTCGCGCTCTTCAGGCCCGGCTCGGTTTCGACCACGGTAAGAATCACGGTTTGAGGAAGCTCGATGCCCACGGCTTTGCCGTCGAAAAATTCGACTTTGATTTCGAGGTTGGGGATGAGGTATTCCACGGCGTCGCCCAGGATTTCCTTGGTCAGGTAGGTCTGCTCGTAGTTGGCCGTGTCCATGAAGTAATAACTGTCGCCGTCGGCGTAGAGGAACTGCATGTCAACTTCGTCCACGGTGACCTTCTCGATGGGATCGGGCGAGCGGAAACGGTGCTCGAACATGGCGCCGGTGCGCAGGTTGCGCAGCTTGGCCTGGATGAAGGCGCGCAAGTTTCCGGGCGTACGGTGTTCGACGGCAAACACAGAGTGCAGATCATTGTTGTGCCGGATGATCATGCCGGGACGCATTTGGGTGGCAGGGATCGACATCGCTAGAAAAATCTCCTTGTACGATTGCGGTTTGCAAGAGCCAGCGGCAAGACTCAGCGGAAGACGGGCAGGCCACAATTCCGCCGCTACCGGGGCTAAAGCGTTATTTTACACGGACGTGCGCGGGAAAGGAAACCACAGTCGAGCTTCGCTCGACCGGACAGCCGGGGGCGGCTGTCCCCACATGAGTGTGTCCGAAACTGAGACTCCACTGTTCAGCCTGGTTTTTCTAGATTGTGCGGCCAGCCTCGCGCGGGACTAGAATTGACGGAGCAGGTGCTATTCGTCGTTATCCGCAGTTTAGCCTGGTGGTGTATTCTGCCGGGCGGAAGTGAGGTCTTTATGCGATTAGGAAGGTATGAATCTTCAGACGACAGCCATATCGGCACGGCAGTGACTTTCTTGCTGATCGGTTTGGGCGCGGGCGCGCTGGCGGCACTGATGCTCGCTCCCAAGACTGGCAAGCAGTTTCGCCGCGATTTGAAAAAGGGCTACGATGACGCCAAAGACACGGTCGGGGATTGGGCCGACGAGGCCAAGGATCGCACCCGCGAGGCCCGTGACCGCGTACGCGACGTTGCCAAGCGCGGCGTCGACCTGGCAGAAGATTTGCACGAGACGGTTCGCGAAAAAGTGGAACCTCTGCGGCGGGTCATTAACCGCGACTAGTGAGCGGATCCTGCCGATGCAGAACCGCGGGCGCAGGACCGCAGACCTCGGACCTCGGCCAAAACCGGACAGCCGAGGCGGCTGTCGCTACGTGTGAGTTGCCTTAACCGAACACCGCTACGAAAAACCGTTTCAGACGATGCAGGAGCGGGTGCTTCTGTCTTGGTGCCTGAACCACGGTTTCGAGTAGCATCCGGCGGGAGGAGTCTTCCAGCGGGAGACTGGCGATCTCATGCACGAGCACCGCGGGTAGTTCTGCGGATTTCTTCCGGCCGCTGAAAACAAAGGGTGCATCGACCTGGATGTGGACCTCGCCGGGTTGCGAACGAGGCAATGGATCGGTTTCGGGGCCATGCGATAGCACAGCGCCGGACGACTCCCGGTCTGATGGATCCCGGTCTGGTGGATCGCCCTTGACTGGCACGGTTTCCGCGGGCAGGTTTCCAGCTGGAGCCGAGGCGCTGCCCAGCGTCGCCTTCTCGGGAAGATCCGCATCAGGCGCTGGCGTGGGAGCCGGCGTATTGGCGCGCGACGTATTCGCGAGCATGGCCGGCGCCGGTGGCGGGCAGCCGCACTCCAGAGGAATGTCGGTATCCACTTTGTCGATTCGCCCGGAGCGAAACACCGCCTGCTCGTTCGGTTTCACCTGGTAGATGCGGTCACCCATTAATTCCGAGACCATCACCGAAGCGGTGTTGCCCATCAGGGCCCGCACGCAGGTATTGCCGTGCAAGTCGGCGCTGATGGCATAGTGAAACTCGCCCGGCCCGGCGAGCAGGATTCTGAAATCGGGCGTGAGGATGGAGTCCGCGGCGGCATCGAGCGCGTAGTGAGCCTCCAGCGCGCCGCTGCTCATGCCCAGCATCAATTCGTGTTTGCTCTTCGACGGAGTCACCGAAACTGTGGTGCCGGGGCAGACTCGGATTTCTCCGCCCCGCGACAAAGCCAGAACCGCCGTCTCGGAACCTGCTGTGACTGAAGCGCCAGCCCCGATGCGGCTTCCGGCAAGCACGACCGTGCCCGGGCCGCCGGACACGGGCACAACCGCGGGAGCATCTGCGCCGGCCAGGGTAGGCGCGGCAAGCGGCGGGAGCGAATTGCTCTGGCCGGTATTCTCGGCGGGATTCGCATCTTCAGGCGGCTTCAGGCGGATCATCAGGCGATTTCCGGCTGCGTCCCACGTGTAGCCGTAGGGTCCGGAGAGATCCACAACGATGCGGGTCACGGGAGGCTTCTGGCGGTATTGTTCGGTGCGGATGGCCGCGATTGCTTCCCCGTTTACGGGAATGCGCTTCTGCACTTGGCCCAATCGCGCGTAGGGCAGATCGACCACCAGGCGCGTCGGGGAGTCGAGAGTCTGGATGTCGGGCACGATGGGGTGTGTGGCCATGATCTCAAGAGCGGGAGCGCCGTGCTCGTTTACAATCCGCACGCTGTTCACCAGCGCCACGGGGGCGGAGGTCTGGCCGCGAGCACTGTTACGGCTGGAATTTTGCGGGACGGCCTGAACAGGCGGAATCAACGCCATCAATGCTACCGTCGCTGCCAGTGCGACACACGCCAATTGAACGGGGGATCGGGGCAAAAACCACTCCTGGAAGCAGTGCAGAGCTTATGAAAGGAACATACCACTCGGAGCGGGAGGGGTGAAAGGGCGGGGCGGGCTTGCCGGCGCGATTGCGGAAGTGCGGATGACATCGGGAACCGTGTTTTCACCACGGAGTCACAGAGACACGGAGAAAAACTGAGCATTCGCTTCCTCTGTGACTCCGTGGTGAAAGAACATTTTAGGTCAGAGCTTAGCTTCGCGAGCTTAGGCTTCGGGCAGGAACTCGTATTCCTCGATCACGGCCGCGACGGCGATGCGGCCATCGCCGGCGCCGTTTTCCACGCGGACCACGCGTCCTTTGCATTGCACGCGGATGCTCTCGGTGAGAGTGATCTCGGGAGGCAGCGTAAGGGTGAATCCGATGGGTGATCCCTGCGCGACGGCGGAATCTACATAGAAGCAAATGCCGCGGGCACTCACGTCGCGGATGTGGGCTGCTTCCACCTGCGCGGAATTCCCGTTGCGATTGACGGCAACCGGGATGCGGAGCGCGAAGCGTCGTGCGGCCCGTTTTTCCTGGGCATCAGCCATGTACATCTCCAATCCTGATCGTAGTGAACGCTATGCCATAATGGGCAAGGATCTGGGTAGCGTCAATACCACGATCGTGCGAAGCATGGCCCGTTCAGGGGAAGATGGCAGGCTTTCCCCGTTGACCTTGTGCGGGAAGCCGCGGCAAGCCCGCAATGCGCGGCAGTTTCGTCAGTGAGGTTTATTTCTGGTCTTCGTACTCGACAATTACGATTCCTTCACCTACAACCTGGTCCAGTATCTGGGCGAACTGGGAGCCAAGGTGGAGGTGCGCCGGAACGATCAGGTCACGGTTTCTGAAGTGGAAAAGATGAAGCCGGAGCGGATCGTGATTTCTCCCGGACCGTGCACGCCGCATGAAGCCGGCATCAGCATCGATCTGATTCGCCACTTTGCCGGGAAGGTTCCCGTGCTGGGCGTTTGCCTGGGGCATCAGGCGATCGGCGAAGCGTTCGGCGGCCGCGTGGTGCGGGCGGGCCACGTGATGCACGGCAAAACCAGCGCCGTGATGCACGACAATAAAAGCATTTTTCAAGGCCTGCCGATGCCGATGACGGCCACGCGTTACCACTCGCTCATCGTCGAGGAAAAAGATCTGCCGGAAGATTTGGAAGTCAGCGCCTGGACCACCGAGAAAGACGGCACACGGACGATCATGGGGTTGCGCCACCGGCAGTATCCCGTGGAAGGAGTGCAGTTTCATCCGGAGAGTGTGCTGACGGACGCGGGGAAGAAGCTGGTGGCTAACTTTTTAGCAGTGGGCAGTGGACAGTGATCCGTGGTCAGGCATGTTTCAGTATTGGCTTCGCTCTCTCACTAGCGAGTTCAGCAAGCCGTTGAGAATCTTTCCAACTTCAGCGGACGCACTCAGTAATTGCTCGGTCTGATCATTTTCCAGATAGCCCAACTCGCGAGCGATGAGAATCTGCGTCTCAACCTCCATTAGCGATCCCCGGGCGTGGCCCAGAGACTGCTTGAACTCTGCTGTGGAGATCCTCGCCTGGCCTTCCGCGATGTTGCTCGGGACCGAAACTGCAGCGCGCCGCAACTGCGCGACCAAGCCGTAGGTTTCGGGCTTCGGAAACGCTTGCGTGCTGCGATAGACGTCTAACACCAGGGTCATCGACTTTTTCCAAACGACGAGGTCGCGATACGACTGAACGATGGGACTGACTGAGCATTGCATCTGCTCAGACTAAGCGGGCGGATGTTGAATGGAGTGTGACGTACATCACACACTTTTGTGGATTTCCCGAAATGGCAGACTGGCCACTGACCACTGATCTTTTCATCGACCTGCGTTCCTAGCCATCTCCACGGCCCGCAGTACCGCTTGGGCTTTGTTCATGCTTTCTTGAAATTCACTAGCCGGATCAGAATCGGCGACGATTCCGGCCCCTGCCTGCAGATAGGCTTTCTTGCCTTGCATGAGCAGCGTGCGTATGCCGATGCAGGAATCCAAATTGCCGGCGAAATCCGCATACAGCACCGACCCGCCGTAGATGCCGCGGCGGGTGGGCTCCAGTTCTTCGATGATCTGCATGGCCCGAACTTTCGGTGCGCCGCTGAGCGTTCCTGCCGGGAAGCAGGCGGCAAAAGCATCGAGCGCGTCGAGATCCTTGCACAGCTTTCCTTCCAGCGCCGAAACCAGATGCATGACGTGGGAGTAGCGCTCCACGTACATCAGATCTTTGACTTTGACGGAACCATATTCGCTGACGCGGCCCAGGTCGTTGCGGCCGAGGTCGACCAGCATCACGTGTTCGGCGCGTTCTTTTTCGTCATTCAGCATCTGCTGTTCCAGGCGCGCATCTTCGGCTTCGTCGCGTCCGCGGGGATGCGTGCCTGCGATGGGGCGATATTCCAGCTTGCGCCCGGTGACGCGCACCAGCATTTCCGGAGAAGAGCCGAGAATGTGGGTGCCCTCCATGCGCAGGAAATAAAGATAGGGCGAGGGATTCACCTGGCGCAGCGCGCGGTAGAGATCGAAGGGCGCAACTTCGGGCTTAAAATCGAGCCGCTGCGAGAGCACGACCTGGAAAATGTCGCCGGCGGCAATGTACTCCTTGCAGCGCTCCACACCCTGCAGGAAACGCTCGCGGCTGGTGCCGGAATGAATCTTGAGCTTCGCTTTCGCGGACGTCGACTTCGCAGTAGAAGATTTCCGCCACAACCCGGGACGCAGGCCGGACGCCAGCTTCTTCTCAATCGCGGTAATGTCGCGAACCGCGCGATCATAAGCCTGACGAGGGCTTTCTCGCGAAACGTCGGCCGCGGCCATGATGTGAATCTGATGGCGCAAGTGATCGAAGGCCAGCAGGCGATCGAAAAACATGAGTTTGGCGTCGGGTAGTCCAAGGTCGTCTTTCGCGTGCTCGCCGATTTTCTCCAGCTGGCGTACAACGTCGTAGGCAAAATATCCGACGGCCCCGGCGGTAAATGGAGGCAGTCCGGGCACGGCGGCAAGGTGGTGTGCGCGCAGCAGCTCTTTCACCACCTGAAACACATTTCCCTCGCGCTTCGCGGTGCGGCCGTTGCGCTCCACTTCAACCTGACCGCCCGAAGCCCGAACTCGCATGTAGGGCCGGGCCCCCAGAAATGTGTAACGGCCGATCTGCTCCCCGCGCTCAATGGATTCCAGCAGGAATGCGTGCGGCTCTTTCTCGGCGATGGCGAGAAAGGCGGAAACGGGCGTGAGCAAGTCCGCCGACACGGACTTCACCACCGGCACCAGCGTGGCTTCACGGGCCAGCCGGGAGAATTGTTTAAAATCCGGTTGCAGCATACTTTCGCACCAACAGCGCCGAGCGCTCGCGGGCCTTCATTATAGGGGAACGAGCCAGGGGAACCAGCCAACTCGGATGTTCGCTGCCAGCTTCGCGGGTCCAAGGCCCTGCTGGCCGTTACCTTCACGCCGGCGTACCGCGAACTTTGGTCACCTTGCTGCGGTCGGGCTCGGCGCTAGAATTAGAAGGTCCATAGACTGAAGACTGAAAGTTGCTCCGGATTCTTATGCGTTGCTTGCGTCTCGGCCTCACCGTGTCGGCTGTGATTTGCGGGTTATTTGGCGCGCTGGGCGCGTTCGCCCAGAGTGCCCCGGCAGCTTGTCCGCCAACGACGGTGCCCGCCGCAGATCAAAGCGCCTCCGTGGCAGCCGCTGCGCGAACCTCGAAGAAGCCGGTGGCCCACGCCAAAAGGGTGATCGACGACGATGATCTGGAGCTGCACAAGAGTCCGATTCCGCGGCTCAGCCTGGAAGGCGCCGATAACACTGCCGAGATCGTGGCCGCGGTTAAGAAATATAAGGAATCCCACACGCCGCAGCAGACCGAGGCGGCGTTTCGGGACTGGTTTGACGAGACGAACGACATGCTGACTGCGGCCCTCCGGGAGAGCAGCAGCCTGCGCGACCTGATAGAGTCTAACGTCAACAACAGCAACGACTTATGCCAGGATAGCGGCGACTGGGAACAATGCCAGAGGCTGCGGCTGGCCGATGCCCGCGGAGTGCGCAGCGACCAAAGCAGAATTCGCAACGACGGCTTCGTCACCGGACGCATCCAGCAGTCCTTCATGAAGATCCGCAACGACCTGATGATGATTGGGCTGCGTTACGAATGGTTCAAAATCCAGAACGCGAACGGAGTGGGCAGTTTCTGAAGGAACGCCAGCGAACCACCAATCCAATTGACGGAAGCTTCCTAGCCGTCCAATATTAGAAAGCGAAATCCAACCAAACCGATGCGGATCAAGTTTTGGGGCGTACGTGGTTCTACGCCCACGCCACAAGCCGAGAACATGCGCTACGGGGGCAACACCTCGTGCGTCGAGGTTCGCATGGAAGACCGCATTTATATCTTCGATTGCGGCACCGGCTTCCGCGTGCTGGGGAATGAACTGAAGCACGAATTTGGCGACCGCCAGTTTCACGCCCATGTTTTCGTTTCGCACTTTCATTGGGACCACATTCAGGGCATGCCGTTTTTCCGGCCTCTGTATGACAACCCCGGCGGACATTTCTCGTTTCACTCGTCGAGCCGCATACGCAGTCTTAAGCAGGTGATGGCCGAGCAGATGGCTGCGCCTTACTTCCCCGTCAACCTGAACGAGATGAAAGCCAAGCAGGACTTCTTCGATATCGAGAGCGGCAGCGTAAAGCTCGAAGACGGAGTCCAGTTGCAGACGGCGTGGCTGAATCATCCGCAGGGCTGCATGGGATTCCGTTTGGAAACCAAAGATGGAGTTCTGGTTTACGCCACGGACAACGAGCCGGGCGACGCCGAATTCGACAAAGCCGTGCGCAAGTTAGCAGCAGGCGCGGACGTGCTTATCTACGACGCGCAGTACTTGCCCGAAGAATACGAAGCCCGCCGCCATGGCTGGGGACACAGCCACTGGCGTGAAGGCGTCAACGTGGTCATGGAAAGCGGCGCGAAAGAACTGGTTCTTTTCCATCACGATCCCGAGCACACCGACGCCATCGTCGACAAAGTGGTGCAGGAAGCAAGGAATTATTATCCCAAGGTACGGGCCGCGGCTGAGGGGATGGAGATCAAGCTGTAGGCTGCTCTGATTTCCGCTCTTTCGTTATCGCTGAAGCTTTCGAAGCTTTTAACCGCGGAGAGCGCGGAGAAATGCGGCACAGCCACTCTTATCCGGTCATCACCCAGCGGCCCTCGCGATAGCGAATCACCGGGGGCAAATCCTTCCCCGGCCACTTCATCAGTGTTCCGATCGCCAGCTTGCGCCACGGCTTCGCCAGCGCGCGGATTTTTTGCACGCTCGCGCTCAGAGAACGAAACCCGCGCAGCAGGGACGCATCCGGCAACGCAGCAACTTCCTGCGCCAGAATTTCTGCGTGAATCCGGTGGCATTCTTCCAGGTTGCGCAGACCGAGCGAATCCGGATGCGAACGGAAGCCGCCGATCAGTGCGTCCACCGGATAAAGTTTCGCGAAGCGGAAGAATCGCACCCATAGCTCAAAGTCGCTGGCACTGCGCCGCGCATCGTCCACGCGGCCGCCGGCACGCTCCCACAAGCTGCGCCGCCAGAACGTGGACTCCTGTTGAATGTAACGATTCGCGCCCGCCAGAAATCTCATGCGCGACCATCGCCGCAGCCGAAGAGTTTCCACCGCCATGCCCTCGTCGCTGAACCCCGTGGGGCGGCTGGTGATCCACTCCACTTCCGGAAACGCACGAAACACGCTGCCCACCACGAACAACGAACCCGCATGCAGCAGATCGGTGGCGCTGATCCATCCCATCGCATCGCTCTTGTCCTCGCACGACGTCCGCGCGAAGCCTTTGTTGATGGCGTCATACATGCCGCGGTCGGGCGCGCTGAACCAGGCGTGCAGCTGCGACTCATATTTGCGAATGATCTCGAGGCTGCCGTCGGTCGAGCCGCCGTCGGCGATCACATACTCGATATTCGGATAACCCTGGCTCAGCACCGAGCGAATCGTTGCTTCCAGATAGCGCGCCGAATTGAAGACTGGCGTGACCAGCACGATTCTCGGCCATTCGCAGGGAGTTTCCGCCGCAACGTTGGCTGAGGGCAATTGGGCTGAGGCTGCGTTGTCCGACGCCGAATTGTTCGAAGGCGAGACTACCAAGGCGTGGCTTCTCCCGCCGCAGCGACGATATTCTCGGAATCAAAATGAGGCCGCTGCTTCAGCGCCACGGGCGACCCGGTGGCGGGATCGAAACAGAAAGTTCGGTATCCCTGTTGCTCCAGCCAGGCGAGCACATCACGGCTGCTTGTGCCTTGATGTTGTAATGAACGATCGGAGAGTTCGATCAGCAGCACCGGCTTGAACTGCCGCAAAGTTTCCTCCGCGCCTCGCAGTGCAGCCATCTCGGCGCCTTCAATATCCATTTTGATCACATCCACCCGCGCCAGGCCTTCGCCGTAGACAACGTCGTCGAGTCGATCCGCCTGCACCCGCTCGCGATGATCGAGCGGAGTATCGTAGGCGAAAGCTCCCAGCGTATTGTGCCCTGATTTTCCCAGAGGCGCGACTGACAACTCGACGTCCGACGCGCGATCGGCAAGCGCCTTGCGTATGGTGATCACGTTGGTCAGCAGATTCAGTTTCACATTCCTTTGCAGGATCTCGAACTCGCGTCCGCTGGGCTCAAGCGCCAGCACCTTGCCCCGCGGACCGACCCGGCGTGCGGCAAATATGGAATAGAGTCCCATGTTTGCGCCGGCATCGATGAACGTCATGCCGGGTTTGAGAATCCGTTGCAGCAGGAAGAATTCGTTAGGCTCGTAGCGTCCGGTGACGAACACCGAACGGCTGGTTTCATTTCCGGGATACAGGAATAGCTTTGAGTTATCCAGCCACGAAACGGGGAATGGCCGGCGCAGCAACGGCCAAAGTTCTCTGCGAAACCGGCTCGCATTGTCGGCGCGCTGGCCCGATCCCAGAACCCATCCCGGAAAAAGCTCCACGATCGGCTTCGCCGACAGGCGAGGTCCCAGCCAGCCGCTGAGGCTCATGTTTGCCATCCGTCTTTAGTCCTTAAGCAGCGACACCAGACTTGGATTCTTCAGCTCAGTTCGCGAGGCCACGAAAACACAGCGCAGTGGATGCCCGTCTCGCACGCACGCCAGATCGTTCGCCCACGCAAAACGAAAATCCTCGTGCGTGGGCGGCGTGACCGGCGCATACACATGCTCAAACCCAGCGCGGTTCAGGCCCAGCACAACATAGTGCGGCGTGGGCCGTCCGGCAATCCCCGCCATGGCCTGGTTGAAGTCCGTGCTCTCGTCTTCGATGCGAACTACCGGGAGCGTGTGATCGCTCACCATGGTTTCGAGCAGCAGCAGGTCTCCGCATACCGCGGCCATGTTGCGAATGGACTGCAAGGGATTTTCCAGGTGATAGAGCAGGCCGTAAGAAAAAACGATGTCAAAGCGTCCGAAGCGCGAGAGGTCCTGCTCCACGTCCCCGACATGAGCTTCGAGTTGCGGATAGCGCGCGCGCAGGTTCTCGATGTTGTGCGCGCGGCCGTCGACGCACACCACCGAGCAGCCCATCTGCTGCAGGCGAATGCCAAGGTGTCCCACACCACAACCCAGATCCAGCGCGCGTTTTCCCTTGAGCGGCAGGCCCAGCGATTCCAGATGATCCATGCGGGCTGTATTGAGGGCGAGCGCACCGGGGGTATCGAAGACCTGCACGCCGCCGCGCTTGCGCACGTCTTCACTTTCGTAGCGGCGCCGCTGCACCTGCACCGGATATGGGAGTTGCCCCGGCAACGGTGCCGCCGCCTTGCCGTCGAGCGGGCCGTGGCGCTTGCCAATAATTTTCTGCAGGAGGCTCATGAGGTTCCGTGTCCGCGCTTCGAATCGCTCACTTCCCGCAACTGTGCGGTGCTTGGCACTTGCCGCGAACCGAAGATCGCCCGCCTCGCCAGCTTCACCATCCCCACCGGTCGCGACGAATGCCGCTTGAAACTTTTCCACAAATGGCGAGGATTACCCGTGATCGCTCGCGCCGTGACCTTGTGAGTGGCGTCGTCAATCGTGTAGATGTAGCGCCATGACAGACCCTCATCAAAGTCCGCGGGATTTTGTTCGCAGGTGAGGCGGCAATTCAGGATGGCTTCTTCACTCGCCATCATCTCCGCCTTACCTGGACCGTAGGTGGTATGTGAGTAGTCGTGATTCTGATGGATCGCTGTCACGACCGCTGTGGCGTCGAGCACCGGCGCGCCGAGTGACCGTGCTTTCCAGAGCAGCCAGTTATCCCACCAGAAGCGGCCAATGGCGAGTGGCGGCATCGCGGGATAAAGTCCGCGCGAGAATGCGAAATAGTCGATGTTGCGGGCAATCTGCAGGCGGCCTTTCGCACGCGCGGATTCTTTCAGTTGAGCCGCCGAGTTTGTTTCGAAACGCAGCGGCTCGGTAATATCCAGGTCGATGCGTCGGCCCACCATCAGGAAGCGCGCACTCCACGCCGCGGCGCGCGACACAGCCGCGATGAAATCATCGAAGAGAATGATGTCAGCATTTACATAGCACAGCCACGGGCCGCGCGCGAGTCCCTGCGCTTGCGCAAACAAGTCGCTGACCAGCGGCGTGCCCCACTGGTTCTTCTGCACCGTGGGAACATGCTGCACTCCCAGCTCCGCCGCGACCTGCGCCGTGCCTTCGTCGGTGCCGAACAGAATTACGTCGGGCCGCGGATTCATGCGCGTCCAGGTGGCGATGGCGTTGCGCTGGATCACGGCAATGTGTCCGCGAAAAGCTTTAGGGACGGCGAAGATGGTCAGCGGAGCCGAAGCCGCGCTCATACGAAGCCTTCCCCAATGCCGAGCCCGAGGTAATCCACGCCGGGCGTGTCGTGCAGAAACTTCACCGCGCGCCAGCAATCGATCACCGTCCGAGGATCGCCGCTCCGCACCCATTGCCCGCCGGGGATCGCGCTGAATTCTGGCCACGATGTGGCCAGCACCACCACGTCTGACCTGGAAATGCATTCGATCGCTGTCGCCGCGAAGCTCACGTTCGCGATCGCGGCCGGAGCGGAAACTTTTCCATACGCCGGATCGAATGCCAAAACTTTCACGCCGCGGCTCGCCAGTTCCTTGGTCAGCAGAAAGCCCACGGCTTCCTCCACCACATCGGTGCCGGCCTTGTAGGTAAGGCCGAGAATGCCGACCGTGCCTTCTGCTTGCTTGCGGTGTTGCACGCGATGCTGCACCAGATCGGCCAGCCAGATTCCCTGCAGGCGGTTGAAGCGGTCGACCGTCTGCGCCAGGTCGGGCGGAACGCCCAGCTGCTGCGCCAGTTGCACCAGCGCAAGATTATCGCGCGGAAAACATGGGCCGCCGTAACTCACCGCTCCCTTCAGATATTTCGCGCCGATACGCGTGTCGAGGCCGAGGGCCGAAGTAATCACGTCCACATTCGCGCCGGGCAGCCGTTCGCAGATGCGCGCCAGCATGTTGGCGTAGCTGATCTTTGTCGTGACGTAGGTGTTCACCGCGAGCTTCGTGACCTCGGCGTTCACAAATGCCATGCGCGCCACCGATGGTTTGTTCTCACATACCTGTGCGTAGAGCGCCTGCAGCATGTCGCCGGCGCGCGCGTCGGATTCGCCGATCAGCAGCATATCCGGATTCAGAAAATCGCGTATCACGCTGCCCAAGGCGATAAACTCTGGGCTATAGCACAGGCCGAAATCCTTACCCTTATCCCCGCCCATGCGTTTGCCGCTGGCCTTCTCCAGCATCTCGCGCACCGGGCCGCCGGTGGTGCCCGGCATAACCGTGCTGGTCAGGCAGACGAGATGATATTCACTCTTCTTCGCAAGAGCGCGGCCAATGGCCTGGCACACCGGCTCGACGTAGCGCAACGAAAATCCGCCAGCCGGGTCGCTCGGGGTGGAGACCACGATAAAAGTAATCTGCGTGTCGCGGACCGCGGCTTCAATGTCGGCCGTCGCGGTGAGCCGGCCTTCGCTCTGCGCCAGCATTTCCGCCAATCCAGGTTCGTGCACCGGAGGCTGGCCCGAGTTGATCGCTTCCACCTTGCGCGGATCCTGATCAACGCCGATCACGGTGAGTCCGCGCGCGGCCAGGCACGCCGCCAGCGGCGAGCCTAGTTTTCCCAACCCGATTACGGAAGCGCTCATCATTTATTTGTGGGTATTTCCTGTCGCTCGTTTCTTACGAAGTGAATCGGCTCAAAAGCGAACCCGCAAATGCTCGGGCTGGCGGACAAGAGCGAACCTCAGCGGCTAAAGCCGCCACTTGCACGGCGCCTCAGCGGCACGACTGAAGCCGTGCCCTTCCCGAACCATCCCCCAAAACGCGCCTTCTACCCCGCCTCCGCCGTCAGGCACAAGTGCCAGCCGAAGTGCCGCTCCATCCAATGGTATAAACCCGGCGGCGTCCAACTCCACGGCCAGTCCTTCACATACTCATATTTAACGTACTCGGTGATGCGGTAAGGAAAAATGTGGTCCACAAACGCGTCGGTCATGCGGAATCCCGAATGCTCGATCAGCGCACGTCCCTCGCCGCGCGTGTAGGAATACGTCACCGGGCATCCCGTTTGCGCCTCGGAATGTTTGGCGATCAATTCTTTTAGTTTCCAGAATTGTCCCTTGCCGTATCCCATCAGAATCCAGAAAACCTTCCACGACGGCCGGTAATACACCATGATCTTCACCGTGGTCTTCTCCGGCCCCCCGGGCCGCGCGTACTGCCGCATCTGCTCGACCACGCGTTCGGGATGCGGCGTGTGATGGATCACGCCGAAAGAATAAATAAGGTCGTAAGCCTCGACCGGCACAAACCGCGCCAGCTCTTCGGCGCTGCCATTGTAGAAGCGGACTTGATTACTCAAACCAAAAACGTCGACGCGTTTGCGCGCCACCTCGATCGACTGCGACGACAAATCCACCGCCGTGACCTGCGCTCCGTGCCGCGCGAAGTTGACGGTATCGGTGCCAATGCCGCATCCGATCTCAAGCACGCGCTTGCCGCGCCAGCGCTCAAAATCTGCAAACCGCGGGATGTGCGGCTCCACAAAATACTTCCGCGCCTCGACTTCGTCGAAATATTCGCGCGTCCCCACCGGCTTCGGCGAGTGCCGGATGTTGCAGGGCCGCTGGTCCCAGTAACTGCGAACCTGCTCGACCGAAACCTGGGAAAAATCAGACATGCGCGTTATCAGTAATCGTAATCATGCCGGCAATTGTCAGTCGTTAAGTGTCAGTCGTTAATTGTCAGTCGTTCAATTGTCAGTCGTCGGCGAGCGCCGCGCCTAGACGCAGCCTGCCGCATGAAATCACTGACTAGGAACTTCGAGTCTATCGAAGTCACAACCGCAGCGGCAAGCGGGGATACTGAAGCGTTCCTTTGTGAACAGATTCTTCAGCCTCATCCCGTTAGACTGTCTTAACACTCAGGCCTTCAAAGAGAACTTTCACGATTCGCACAGGCTGGAGAGCTCCCGATTGAAGAATCTCCATCCACTTCGATGGATTGAAAGGAAAGTCTAGGTGTCGCCTCGCTGGATCAAGATTGGCGGATTGTTGGCCTTGGTTTTAATCGGCGCCGCGGCTGTGCTTATGGTCAGCCGCTGGCCGTTCACGCACGATACCATCGTCACGGCGCTCGAGAAAAAGTTCTCCAGCACCGTCGAAATCAAGACGTTTCACGGGACATATTTCACGCCCGGGTTCGTCGCCGAAGGAGTGACTGTCCGCCGCAACAGTGATCCCGACGCTCCGCCGATCGCCACCATCGAAAAGCTCACGATCCAGGGCGCTTACTGGGAGTTTTTCAGCGCTCTTATCAGGACTCCCAGCCGTGTTCGACAGGTCAGGATCGAAGGTTTGCATATATTCGCGTCACCCGGAACTGAATGTATCGGGAACGCAGCGCAACCTGCCGGCGGCCCGAAACAGTCCGCGTTGATTATCGACCAGATCATCGCGGACGGAGCCGTGGTGGAGTTTGCTTCCAGCGAACCTGGAACAGAACCTCTCAAGTTTGAGATTCACGAATTGACGCTGAACTCTGTGGCCGATGACCGGCCCCTGTCGTTCCACGTCGCGCTGCTGAATCCGAAGCCTCCCGGAGAGATTCGCGCGGATGGGCACTTCGGTCCCTTGCAAGTGCAGGATCTCGGCCAAACCGCTCTTTCCGCTGACTATACGTTTCAAGACGTCAATCTGGGCGTCTTTCCGGGCATCGCAGGAACGCTGGCCTCCACCGGCAAATTCAATGGCGTGCTCGAACGCATCGAGATTGAGGGCAGTACCGACACGCCCGATTTCCAGGTAACGCGGAGCCATCACGCCGTGCCGCTGAAAACACAATTCCAGGGGATTGTGAACGGATTGAATGGAGATGTCACTCTGCAGTCGGTGAAAGTCCAACTTGAGCGGACCTCGGTTGAATCGCACCTCGAAGTCGCAAAGAAAACAGCCTCGGATGGCAAGACCATTTCGCTGGACGCGACCGAGCAGCAGGGCCGGATACAGGACTGGTTACGGCTCCTCTCTAAGGGGGATCCTCCTGCTTTTACCGGAGCAATGAACTTCAGAGTGCGAGTCCAGGTTCCTCCTGGGAAGCAAAGCTTCATTGAAAGGGTGAATCTGCTGGGAGACTTTGGAATCGATGCGGCGAGTTTCAACCGCTCGGCGACGCAGGAAAAAGTTGACAATCTCAGCCAGTTGGCTCAGGGCGAGAAAAAGAACGATGATCCGGCGAGCGTGGTTGAGAATCTGAAGGGACATGTCGTGCTGAACCACGCGATCGCGACGTTCTCCAGCCTATCGTTCAGCGTTCCGGGAGCGCTGGCTCGTCTGCATGGCACATACGGCCTGCTGACGGAACAGCTGGATCTTCACGGAACCTTGCAAGTCGACAACAAGCTCTCGAAGGGATCGAAGGGAGTGAAATCAGTTCTGCTTAAATCCGTGGAGCCATTTTTCAGAAAGAAAAATGCCGGGGAGATCGTGCCCATCAAGATCGGCGGAACCTTCGGCCACCCATCGTATGGACTCGATGTAAAGCCGTAGCCGGACCCACGCTCGCCACGTCCCTCCCTTGCTTCTGCCCCGCCCAGCCTCATATACTTCTGAACGTTTGCCCGCCCACACCGGGAACGCGTCCCGGCGCCGGCTCGCATCATTGATGCCACTGTTCCGGAGAATTCTTTTATGAGCACAGTCGCCGCTCCGCCACCGTCCGCCAACGAAGCCAATCCCTGGGAATCGCAACGGGCGCGCTTCGACCTGGCCGCCCAGAAGCTCAACCTTGATGAGGGCCTGTGGCGGGTGCTGCGTTATCCCAACCGCGAGCTGATCGTGCACATCCCCGTCTCCATGGACGACGGTCATCTCGAAGTTTTCACCGGATTCCGCGTCCAGCACTCGATTGCGCGCGGTCCCAGCAAAGGCGGAATCCGCTACGCGCCCGACGTCACGCTCGACGAAGTCCGCGCCCTCGCCGCGTGGATGACGTGGAAGTGCGCCGTGGTGAACATTCCCTTCGGCGGCGCCAAGGGCGGAGTCATCTGTGATCCCCACAAAATGTCGATGGGCGAACTGGAGCGCATGACGCGCCGTTACACCGCTGAGCTGATCGAATTCATCGGCCCGGAAAAAGATGTCCCCGCCCCGGACGTCAACACCAATGAGCAAACCATGGCGTGGATGATGGACACCTATTCCATGCACATGCGCCAGACCGTTACGGCCGTGGTCACCGGAAAGCCCATCAACATTGGCGGATCGCGGGGCCGCCGCGAAGCCACCGGACGCGGCATCATGATCGTCTGCGATGAAGCCATCCGCAAACTCGGCCTGCAGCGCGAGCGCAGCCGCGTGATCGTACAGGGCTTCGGCAACGTAGGCTCGAACGCCGCGCTGCTGATGCACGAAGCCGGCTACAAAGTGATCGGCATCGCGGAGGTCGGCGGCGGCCTGCTCAACACCAACGGCATCGACTTGAAGGCGCTCACCGAGTTCCGCCAGAAGAACGGAACCGTCCACGGTTTCCCCGGCGCCGAGACGGCCGCGACCGAGGACCTGCTCACCGCGGAGTGCGAAATTCTCATTCCCGCGGCCACAGAAAACGTCATTACCAGCCGCAACGTGAATCGCATGAAGTGCCGCATTCTGGCCGAAGGCGCGAATGGCCCCACAACCTCGGCAGCCGATGACGTGCTCACCGACAAAGGCGTGTTCGTGATCCCCGACATTCTCGCCAACGCCGGCGGCGTCACCACTTCCTATTTCGAGTGGGTGCAGGACCGCCAAGGTTACTTCTGGAAAGAGTCGGTGGTGAACGAGCAACTGGAAAGCATCATGGTATCGTCGTTTGAAGATGTGGTCCGCTATGCGGAAACGCACCGCGTCAACAACCGCATTGCGGCCTATATGCTGGCCATCGACCGCGTGGCCTACACCATTCGCCAGCGTGGCATTTACGCGTAACTGGCCAAGAGTCCCACTTCTCGCGCAAACAGCGCGCGAGAATGGGGCACCCCCATTCCGAAGGAGAGCCTGATGAAGCCGATTGAAAAAAAGTTACTGGCGCAAATTGCAGTTCTAATCTTTGCCCTGTCTCTGCTGGGCAGCACCAGCGCCGCACAAACGAACGAGCCGGGAAGCAAGCCCGAGATCGCCGCCGCTTCCAGCAGCATGCAGGCCGGTCCTGCGATGACCGGGCCGTCCAAGGCCGACAAGCTCGACATCAACACGGCGACGAAAGATCAGCTCAAGTCCCTGCCCGGAATCGGCGATGCCTATTCGCAGAAGATCATCGACGGCCGTCCCTACCGCACCAAGCTCGATCTCGTGCACAAGAAAATCATTCCCCAGGCCACTTACGACAAATGCAAGGACCTGATCATCGCCAAACAAGCGAAGCCGAGCGCAATGACGCCGGCCACGGCGAAATAATTCGTAGAGACGTAGCTTGCAACGTCTCTGCCGGCACCACCACAATTGCAGCCTCCAGCAGAGACGTAGCAAGCTGCGTCTCTACGACATATTCTCGGCAACTTCCTTCCATTGCGTTCCCCACTCCCGTGGAGCATAATCAACTGGTCTTCCGGCCGATCCCCGGAACCACCCCGCGCAGTGAACCTGCCGAACTCCATCACGCTGATCCGCATCGCCAGCATTCCTCTGCTGATCTGGATTATTTCCAGCAGCCGCTTCAGCAGCCAGAATGGCGAAAAGGAATTGCTGGCATCGGCCGTGTTCATCGCCGCAGCCACCACCGACGGCATTGACGGCTACCTCGCCCGCAAGCGCGGACAGATCACGACCACCGGAATTCTGCTCGATCCGCTGGCCGACAAACTTCTGATCGCGGCGATGTTTGTAACGCTGGTGCAGTTCAATCCCAGCCTGGTTCCGGCGTGGGTCGCGGTCATTATCATCGGCCGCGAATTCCTGGTGAGCGGCCTCCGCTCTATAGCCGCGTCCGAAGGTTTCACCATTGAAGCCAGCGAACTCGGCAAGTTCAAAATGGTGGTGCAGATCGTCTCCGCGGTCGCGGTGATTCTGGATCATCGCTGGCCAGTGTGGCCAGTCGACGGCCCCTACGTTTTGCCCATTCACTGGATCGCGTTCGCGGCCATCTGGTTCATGGTTTGCGTTTCGCTGGTGTCGGCCATCGACTACTTTGTCGCATTCTGGTCGAAGATCGACCAGCGCGTGGTGAAGCGCCGCCGCCGCGCCTTCATCCTCAGCCGGCGCAGGAAACCGGTGCCGCCGCCCCAGGCTGACCGCGATGTCGCTACTACGACATAGCTCGCCCGCTGTCTCCATCGAGCCTTCCGCTGGCGCAGAAATAGCTCGCCCAGTGGCGCCCGACCCAGAGTTTTCTCCCGCAGAACGCACTCAGTTGCTCAGCCTCGCGCACCAGGCGATCCTCTCTGCGCTCGAACACGGACCGAACCAACGCGAGGTCGCGCTCAACCCGCCCACCGCCCATCTTGCCGAACTGCGCGGCGTTTTCACTTCGCTCTACCTGCGGGGAGCGCTGCGCGGCTGTGTGGGCTACGTGTTTCCCACCACCCCGCTTTATCGCGCCGTGGCGGAAACCGCATGCGCCGCCGCCTTCGAAGACACTCGTTTCCATCCGGTGAAGCTCGATGAGGCGGCCAGCCTGCAAGTTGAGCTGAGCGTCCTTTCGCCCCCGCGGCCCATCTTGGCCGATGCCATTGAGGTCGGCCGTCACGGTTTGCTGATCAGTTCCTCAGGCTTTCGCGGACTCCTCTTGCCGCAGGTTCCGGCCGAGCGTAGCTGGAACCGCATCACCTTCCTCGAACAAACCTGCCGCAAAGCCGGCCTTCCCCTCGACGCCTGGCAAAAAGGCGCGAACATCGAAGCCTTCACCGCCGAAGTGTTTGGCGACGGCACTGGCTAGTAGCTAGTGGCTGGTAGAAGCCACCTCAGGCACGGTTCGAGATAAATGGGTTCGGGAGCACGGCTCCCAGCCGTGCCGTAAAGAGCCCTAACGATGCGGGCTTTAGCCTCTGAGGTTTCGCTGCCGTCCCCGCCGACGACGTTCACGAGATGGCCAAGCGCTGGAGAGCCGTCGCCTCGCAAAAGAAAAGCCGGGAACGGTTTCCCGCTCCCGGCTGCCGAAAGCTTAAAGCACTGGCCTCTGATCCCTGGCCCCTGCTTTACTGCACCTGGTCGAGTTCCACGCCGTCGCCGGCGTACACATCTTCCAGCGCGAAAATAATCATTCCAGTTGCGGTCGTAGGAGTCACGCTCAGGATCAGGATTTCCCCCACGGAACGCCGCGGCAGATCACGTACGTGAATCACCGGCCCGTTCGATTTGGTAAACATGCGCGGGTCGACCGAAGGAGTTTTCAGCTGTGTATCTTCGGCCAGCGCAGCCTTGAATGAGAGAGAATCCACGGGATCGCTCAGGTCGGCCTCGTAGGACCGCACTGCCCGGAAATAATCCCCCACTTTCACGCCCTGGTTCGCTCCCACGTTCATGTAGACCTTCTGGCCCGTTCCCAGTTCGGAATCGAAATCCTTGCCCATCACAATGCGGCCCGTGAGCTTGTTGCTGGCAGGCAGGAAACGGTCGAACTTAATCGGTCCACGGAAGTTGAAGGTCGCCTTTTCCGTGAACGGAATCGCCGTGTCGCCGGGATTAATTCCATCGCACGAATACTCGATCTGTCCGATCGGGGTTCGGCTGCGCGTGTCGATGATGCGCACCCGGCCAACTTCCTCGTAGGGCTGTCCCGTAGATTTCAGCAGTTTTTTCTGCCCGGGAAAAATCTCGTACTCGTTGATATCGCGCAGAGCTCGGATGATTTCATATTCGGCTCCCACCGTGTATCCCGATCCCTTGAGATACACCATGTCGCCTTTTGCAAACTTCGTCGTGGTGGGCGTTTCCAGGCCCCCGGAGATGAAGTTGGCGTCGGGCAGGGTCCGTTTGCTGATAAAACCTGCGCAGTACACGTCCGCGTAGGTGGGCGTTGGCACGCGCTCAATGGGAAAGCTCGCCGACACCGGAACGGTGCCTTGCGGGGCGTCGGTGGCGCTGCTATCGCTGCCCGATTGGGCCCATGCGGCAGTGGCGATCAGCAACATTAACACTAATGTTTTCTTCATGTTACCTCCGGAACGACGCCTCCAGCGCGCCTGCTCCTAATTGCCAGTCCAGTTAAGTGCCAGAAAGGAAAGGCCTCAGCCGGAAGGTAACAACAGGGTAAGGGTGGGTCAAGGTTACGACGGTGTTAGCCAATCCGTGGCAAAAGTTTTTGGCCTCTACTGTTAATCGGTTGTTGCATATGCAATTAAGCCCCTGTAATAATTCGCCGTCATAATTCGCACACATTCAACTGGTTCCATGAACTCTTCCCCGACCGCTTTTACACCTCGACTGCTTCCCCTGCGGCTGCCGCGGGTTTGTGTGGCTGTGATTGGCTCCGATCCGGCGGAGATGGTGGAAAAGGCGGAAGCGCTGGTTCGCGATAACTCCTTTCTTGAGTTCAGATTGGACTATCTTTCGAAGCCCACCCTGGCCCTTCCCAAACTCAAGCGCTTCATCGAATCCCATCCCGGAACGGTAGTCATCGCCACCTGCCGCCGCGTGGCTAACGGAGGTAAGTTCCACGGTTCCATGGCGTCGCAGCTCGAGGTTCTCGCCAAAGCTGCTGCCGCGGGCTGCCAGATGATTGATATCGACGTGCAGACCGCCAGCCAGTGCAAGCCCGGGCAGTTGCAGAAATTGCGGGGCCGCGCCGCTATGATCTTGTCTTTCCACGACTTCCGCGGCACCAGGAAGCTGGACGAGACCCTGGAAAAGATGCTGCCGATTCCTGCTGATTTCTACAAAATCGCCAGCACCGCCACTACTCTCTCCGACAACGTCACCGTGATCAAGTTCCTCGCCAAGGAGAGCGACCGGCACTCCATGGTCTGTATGAGCATGGGAGAACAGGGGTTTATCAGCCGCGTGCTGGGAGTGCGGGCAGGCAGCGTCTTTACGTTCGCTTCGGCTATTGCCGGCGAGGAGACCGCTCCGGGCCAGGTCACCGCGCAGGAACTGCGCAATGTCTACCGCATCGAGCAGGTCGACCCCGCCACGCGCGTGTATGGCGTGGCTGGCGACCCGGTGGCGCATTCGCTTTCCCCTGCCATCATGAACGCGGCCTTTCGCCGGGAGAACGTCAACGCCGTGTACCTGGCTTTGCATGCCAAAACCATTAAAGACCTGATTACCTGCGTGCGGGAGATCCCCATTCACGGTCTCAGCGTGACCATGCCCTACAAGCAGGCGATTCTGCCCTACCTCGACAACACGGACACCCACACCACCAAGGTCGGGGCCTGCAACACCGTCGTGCGCGCGCAGGACGGTAAACTCTACGGATTCAACACGGATACCGCCGGCGTGGTACGTCCCTTGGAACGCCGCCTCAGCACGCTGGATGGTGCAAGAATCCTTGTCCTGGGAGCTGGCGGAGCGGCTCGCGCGGCAGTTTTTGGGCTGAAAGAGCGCGGGGCGGAGGTTTACATCCTGAACCGGAGCGCTGGTCCGGCGCAAAAGCTGGCGCGGCAGGCCCGGGCGCGCTCGATCAAGCGGGCGGATATGAAGAAGTTAGCCTTCGACGTAATCATTAACGCCACCCCGGTCGGCATGGGGAACTCGCACGAAACTCCGCTGCAAGAGAAAGAGATCAATGCCCGCTATGTCTTTGATATGATTTATGATCCGGGCGAAACCAGGCTGCTGAAACTAGCCCGGGAACGGGGCGCGCAGGTAATTCCGGGGATCGAAATGTTCGTCCAGCAGGCAGCCCGGCAGTTTGAGATCTGGACCGGGAAACCGGCGCCGGGGGACGAAATGCTGCGAGTGGTGTTGCTGGCCCTGCAAGAGCGTGCAACCAAGGCGGTTGCGGCGAAGTAACGCAATGCGATGCCTTTCGAAAGGAAATAGTTGCTTTTTGCAAGGTGTCCGAAGTAATATGAAAGAGGAGGCTGAGATCGTAACTGGCCTCTGAAACTTAGTCAGTACCGCCCGTCCAACACTTCCAAAGAGCTATTCAAAAGCTTTTTTTTGACACGAGAGGTGGCTCGGTCCGCCTCCGTTTCCCGGTTTCGGAGAGTTCAAAATATGGCGTGGTACGCGTACTGCCTCACCGAGCATCAAACCCTCCCAAATGGAACCCGCACCCGCCGCCCTTTCCTGCTAGAGGGCGTTCAAGGGGTGAATGGAGCCGCAGTTCTGAGTTATCCCAGTGGTGAATTCGCGGTGATTGTGAGCGAATTTGACCACACAGCCGGCGAACTCGACCAGAAGACCGCAATCGAGCACGCGCGCGTTGTCAGTTCGTGTTTCCGCAACTCCACCGTACTTCCGTTCCGTTTCGGCACCGTTTTTGAGAGCGACGATGCGTTGCGGCAGGCGGTTCGAGTAAACCGGCGCGCTTTTGGGTTGAGCGTAGCCCGGCTGCGTGGAAAGTCTGAAATGCACATCAAGCTGGTCGTCCGGGACGGGTCGCTGCGGGAAGCCATGATCGACATCGAACTGCCGGACACGGTCGG